>JACKFO010000002.1 GCA_020632415.1 Candidatus Nomurabacteria bacterium | reverse complement strand
TTCTACTTGACTAGGCCAAAGCAAAAATAATAAAGCACTCAAAATACTAAATTTTTTAAAATCTTTGATCTTTAATAAAACAAAAAACTTAGTAGCTAATAAATAAACTAATAAAGCATTAAAACTATGGACTATCAAACTTAAAAAATGATAAAAAAATGCATTCTGGCCGAAAAGTAAATAGCTAATTTTAAATAAAAGCAATAAAACAGGATTGTAAGAACCACCAAAATTTCCCCCCTCATAATTACTTAAAAAAATCTGCCAAGACCAAGTAGTATTTTTAGCGAGCCAAAGCCAATGCCAGTCATCTGACAAAAAACCAATTTTTAAACTACTAGCAAAAACCACCAAACTGAGTAACAAAAAAACCAAAAAGATTTGATAATTTTTAAATTTGGCAAAAGAAAACTTCATATGTTATGATAGATTTATGATCAAAACTAAATCAATTTTTGAAAGTTTAGAAGCAAATGATGGACGCAGAATTTTGATTACTTATGCTTGGCCAAAAAATTATGATCGCAAAAATATTAATTCTTGGCTCAAAGAGCTTGGTCATCCCTGGGAGTTGGTAGAAAATTGGCCAAAGACTAGGATGACTTGGGAAGACTTTGAAACATACTATTTGAAGATGCTAGAAAAACCACGTTTACAAATGATTCTCAAAGAATTAAAACAAGAAAGTCTGGAAAAAGATATTACCCTACTTGGCCTTAGCCGCTTGGAAAACAAGTGCCATCGAAAAATTTTGAAAGAATACTTAGAAAATCTAAAAATTGAAAGTTAAATACAGCATCAAAATAATAAAACTAAACTGAAACAACAAACCGTATTTAAGCGGATAAACAATATCTAAGAGATCATGTATTCGATGATGCAATAAATAAAACCACCAAAGAAATTTAATTTTAAACAACTCAATTGTCCCCCAAGCAAAATCCGGGAGCCAAGAAGCTAAACTAACCCAGATAAAAATCAAGACATTGTCTGGTTTTTTTAAATATAAAAAACTAAACAAAAATAACAAAGCTAGGGCTAAATCCAATAAAGCAATCTTAGCCATGCTTAATAATTTTTGCTGATGCGTCTTACTAGGATCATTAAATAAATCGCCCTCACCATGCGGAATAAAATCCAAAACAAAATGCGAAAAAAATCCTAAAATTACCACTAAAATTGGATTAGAAACTTTAGTGGCGATCAAAATAGCAGCTGAAGTATGAGTGGTTAAAAACATAAAATTAATTTGATTATAGCAAAAAACCTTCAAAATAACAAAAAGCCCCGGGCTAAACCCGAGGCCATTTCTTTCTATCAATAATCTTGTAATTTTCTCATCTGATCGTGCTTTTGAATTTTTTCCAAAGCCTTAGCTTCGATCTGACGAATACGCTCACGAGTCACACCAAATTCTTGACCAACTTCTTCTAGCGTATGAGCTACACCATCAGCTAAACCAAAACGCATTTCCAAAATCTTTTGTTCCCGAGGAGTCAAATCAGAAATAATTGCTTTGACGTGATCAGATAAAAGTTTTAGAGCAGCGACCCTATCTGGGGTAATCGTTTTTTCATCTTCAATAAAATCCCCCAAAGTACTATCTTCATCATCTTCACCAACCGAAGCTTCCAAAGAAACCGTTTCTTGAGAAATTTTGATAATCTGTCGAACCTTATCGATATCCTCTCCCATTTCAGCTGCTATTTCTTCTGGCATTGGATCACGGCCAAGATCTTGGACTAAACGTCTTTCAATTTGGTTAAAACGATTAATCGTCTCTACCATGTGAACTGGAATACGAATCGTTCTTGACTGATCAGCTAGCGCTCGAGTGATCGCTTGTCTGATCCACCAAGTAGCATAAGTCGAAAATTTATAACCTTTACGATAATCAAATTTTTCTACCGCCCGAAACAAACCAATGTTTCCTTCTTGAATTAAATCTAATAAAGACAAAGATCGGCCGGTAAATTTTTTAGCGATTGAAACAACCAAACGAAGGTTAGCTTCTACTAATCTTTTCTTTGCTTCCAAGTCGCCTTTTTCTTTGCGCTTGGCATACATGATTTCTTCTTCATTGGTCAGTAGCGAAACTTTACCAATTTCGCGCAAATACATCTGGATGCTGTCAGCAGCAATATCAGTCAGGTCACCACGCTTCTCATCATTTTGCACACCAGATTTAGTCAATAATTCTGAAGTGGTTAATTTTTGATCTAAAATCCCTCCTTCAGTAGTGACTAATTGCACTGCTGCTTCATCTAAAATATCCAAAAAGTCTTCAAAGCGAGTGACATAATCTTCTAGATCACAAAAAGCTCTGACCAATTCACCTTCAGTGATAAAGCCACGAGACCTTCCTTTTTGCAATAAATTGTCGACCGCTTCTTGGTTAAAATCCGCTTTAGGAGCGCGAACAATTGCTTTGTGACGAGAACGTAAGGCTTTGTTTTTAGTTCCCGTTGTTTTTTTAGTAACGACTTTTTTTATTTTAGCCGTTGTTTTCTTTGGTGCTGTTTTTTTAACAGCCTTTTTCTTTGGTGCTGTTTTTTTAACAACAACCTTACTTAGCTTTTTAGCTTTGCTTTGACGCCTTCCGGTGGAAGCCGTTTTTTTTACTTTTGCCACTTTGGCTTTAATTGTGCTGCCAGACTTTGGCTTGCTCTTTTTTGGCATTATTGTAATTTATAAACTTCTTTATTTAACAAATTTATTTCATGAGTCAATTGATCCTGTTTTTCCGTGTCTTGAACTAATTCAGCTTGTCTCAAATCCTGAATCAATTGTTGCAAACGAAAGGCTAAATGCTGTTTTTTGAAGTTATCAAGAATGTCTTGAAAGTGTTGGTTTAGCTCTTTGCTAGTAGTTTCATTATAGTCTTTTTCGGCCTGCATAGCGAGCTTCCGCCACATACTACGCTCTAGCTCAGTCAAAGATTCAAAATCTAAAAAAGATTTTAAAGATCGCTGCTTAGTATAATAAATTATCACTTGCTTGTAAAGGCCTTGTAAAGTAGCCTCAAGCATCTCTGGCTCTATTTCTGAGATCACTTTTTCCAAATATTGATCCTGAAAAAAAGCTAAACTTAGAAGCTGGGTGCTTAAATTTAATAAGCGATTAGAGGGTTCTCTAAGTTCTGTTTTTAAACTCTGTTTATTTTGCTCTTGTCCGGCTAAAAATGATTCTGTTTTTTGTAAATCTTTTTGTAAAACCTCGATCGGCAAATTTAGTTTATCGGACAAAATCTGTAAATAGTGAGTTTGTTCAATATTACTTTTTAAAAACTTAACAATTGGCAAAAGTTTGTTAACTGCAAGTTTTTTGTGGTCAGAACGAGTCAGATCGACAGCCGAAAGAACTCTCTGGAAATAATAATCCATCACTGGAATTGATTTCTTAATTGCTGTTTTCCATAGCACCGGGTTTTCTTTGACCAAGTCTGCTGGATCTTTAGCGTCTTTTAATAATAATATTTTTTGATTTAATTCATGTTGCCAGCCCAAAGCAATGCTTCTCAAGGAAGCAGCCGAACCAGCGGCGTCACCATCAAAAGCTAAAATGACATTGTCAGTATAACGCTTGATCAAACGAATATGGTCTTCGGTCAAAGCTGTTCCTGAAACAGCAACAACATTTTGCGTCCCAGCTTGATGAGTAGCAATGACGTCCATATTTCCTTCAACGACAATTAAATATTTTTGTCTTCTAATTTCTTCTTTAGCTTTGTGCCAACCATAAAGCGTTTTACTTTTATCATAAAGCTCAGTCTGGGGACTATTTACATATTTTCCTCCAAGCTCCGCTTCGTCATAAGCAATTCCAGATAAAGTTCGAGAAGTAAAAGCAACTTCTTGACCCATATTGTCCCAAATCGGAAACATCAAACGCTTACGAAAACGATCAACGTAGCCTGAGCCAGATTTTTTCTTTAAGCTCAAACCTGCTTTAAAAATATCATCTTCCGAAAAATTCTTAGCCTTAAGAAAATTTAAAAGCTCATCCCAATTTTCACCAGACAGACCAAGCTTCCAATTTTTAATTGTCTCAATACTTAACCCACGATTTTTAAGATAAGCCAAAACTTTAGTAGCAACAGGATCGTCAGAATGTAACTTCTCTTGATAAAAATTTACAGCTAATTTATTTAGCTCAGCTAAAGCAGAAACGTCTTTTTGCTCTTTGACAGCATACTTGTCTGGCAAAACAATATTTGCTCGCTGGGCCAATAATTTTAAAGTTTCTCCAAAACTCAAACCTTCGTATTCTTGAACAAAAGAAATCAAATCTCCGCCTTTTGAGCAACCAAAGCAATGCCAAATTTGTTTGGACTTAGAAACCATAAAACTCGGTGTCTTTTCGTTATGAAAAGGACAACGAGCACGGTAATTGTCTCCAGCTGGATTTAAAGCAATATAACCAGAAACAATATCAATAATATCTAGTTTGGCTTTGATTTCTTCGATTGGGTTCATCAAAGCTATCTTAGTTTAATTAGTAAATTTAGTCAAAATTAATCCTCTTTTTCTAAACGACGCTGTTCTTTAAAATCCTCTAATTCTTTTAAATACTTTGGCAAACATTCAGGGCAAGTGCCATGACTATGTTCAATGCTTGTTTTGGTTCCAGTGGGCTTTCCGCAAAATTGACAAACTTCATCGAATTCTTGTTCTTGATGAATATTTGGATTTTCTATACTCATAAAATTATTTTTTTAACTCGTACATCAAGATCCCAGCGGCCACGGCAGCATTCAAAGATTCTGCTTGACCAAATTTTAAAATTTTAATTTTTTGATCAGCTAGGTCTTTTAATTCTTGGTTGACTCCCTTGCTTTCGTTACCAATCACTAAAGCAATTTTTTGTTGAGAATTAAAATTTGCTTTTGAGCCAGCTAAATCAGAGACTACCAAGGAATATTTTTCTTGTTGAAAAGTTCCAGCTAGTTCTTGAAGATCTAATTCTGAATAAATATTTAGATTAAAAATTGAACCCATCGTACTAGAAATAACTTTTGGATTATAAACTTCAACGCAATTTTTGCTTAAAAAAATATCCTTGAAACCAAACCAATCAGCAGTTCTTAAAATCGTTCCCATGTTTCCTGGATCTTGAATTTCGTCTAATAAGATAACTTGTTTGGCTTTAAAATTAAAATCTTTGAGCTTTGGCATGTTAAAAATAGCCAAAATCCCCGGCGGACTTACTAGACTAGAAACTCTTTGAAAATCTTTTTCTGAAAGACGTTCTAAATGAGGGAAGACTAATTCATCTTCATTTTCTCTAAAATAATTATCAGTGACGTAAACCGAATCTAACAAAGGATTTTCATATTGCTCAAAAATTACCTTGGGATTTTCAATGATAAATTTCCCGTGTTGGTCACGATATTTTTTTCTTTTCAATCTTACCAAAAAATCAATTTGTGCTTTACTCATATTTTTATTTATACCACTGACATTTTTGTTTTAAGCATCCGCAGACCAAACCATAATCTGTTTTATCATAGCATTCTTTCCATTGGCAATCGCTAGACATTTTTTCTTCGAAACGACTACCACAGATTTGACCAGAACAACCAGCGACAATACAATCAGCTTCTTGCTGACAAAAACCAAAAGTAGATGTCCCGCAAAAATCTTTATTTTGAATAATTGGCTCCACATCATTAATAGCTTGCTCTACCTGATTTGGCTCACTCAAAATTCCACAACCAGAAATTAATAATAAGATAACTAATAAAAATTTCCACATTATTTTTACTTTATTATTTTTTACTTTTAGCACGGCAGCATAAAAATTGCAAAGGCACTAACAAAACATTATTAGCTACTGCATACATTGCTGCTGGCAAAGCAACGACTGGTCCAAATAAAGACAAAGTCACGACATTGGCTAAAACATAATTTTTATAGCTAGTAGAAACACCATAAGTAACTCTTTCCGCTTTGTTTTTACCCAGAGCAAAACCTAAAGCAAAATCAATGATGACAACTAGCATAACAATCAAACCAACAAAAATTGCTCGAGAAATATTATTTAAAATAATTTCTCTAATTGGCGCAATAATGCCCATAATGATTAAAAACAATAAAACAATATTTATCCAAGCACCATTTTTTTTCATTGGCTGATAAAGACGGCTACGTCTAACTAACATTGACAAAACAATCGGAAGAATCACGAGTTTAATAATTGTCCAAGAAATACTAACCGGATCAATCTCGATACTGGTCCTAGCAAAAAGTACTACCAAAAATGGCACCAAGACGGGGCTAAAAATATGAGAAATAGCTGTAATCACCAAGGCCTTAGAAGGAAGTCCGCCATAAAGCTGTGATAAAAAAACAATGCTTACCCCGGCATTGATAACTGTGGCAATAATTAAACCCAAAAATATCTCTTCTGGTACAAATGGCTTGAACAATAAAACTACTAAAGGCCCTGCTAAATGCACGATCGATAATGCTGCTAAAGTTTTTTTATAATCATGTAGCTGCTCCCAAACTTTGCGGTAACTCATGTCTAAGACTGAAAAAAGCATCATTAACATCAAAAGATAAACTACGCTTGACTGTAAAAATAAACCAACTTTTGGTATTAAAAATCCTAAAATAATGCCAGCCAAAACTATTAGCCAGGTATTTTTCTTAATTATTTGTCCCATATTTTAATGAATTTAACAATAAAACTATTCTTAGTATAGCATTAAATTTTAATTTTAAACATAAAGTAAATACTTAAAAACAAACCACCAATGCGCAAAGCTACCAGCTAAAACGAATAAATGAAAAATCTCATGCATCCCCCACCAGCGACTACGTTTAACTATTTTATCTAAACCATAAAATATCGTTCCTAAACTATAAAACACACCACCAAGAAATAACCAGAGTAATCCCATTTTTGGTACGCTAGCTAAAATTGGATAAAAAATCAGTAAAGACCAGCCCATTAATAAATAAATGATCGTTGATAAAATCCTTGGAAAAGTATTCCATTTTATTTTTAACAAAACTCCCAATAAAGCTAAGCCCCAAATCACACCAAAAGCTGACCAAGCCCAAGCGCGTTGTGGTACCACCAAACATATCGGGGTGTAGCTACCAGCAATCAAGACATAAATCATGGCGTGATCAATTTTTCGCCAAATATTTTTGTGCCTAGAACTGACTGCTATCCAATGATAAATTCCACTAGATAAATAAAGTAAAATTAAACTGGCCCCAAAAATACTCACCCCAACTACGTGCTGAGCCTTGGCATAAACGTGCGCAAAAACTATCAATAAAACTAAACCTGCAATAGACAGGGCGAGACCAAGAAAATGACTAAGGCTACTGAGTGGTTCGTTTTCTTTTTTCATAAATTAAGCTAGCTTAAAAACGCTAATTTTATTTAACTTTATGATACTTATAATCATACGCGGAACCAATGGAAATTCCCAAAGCGATCCCAAGGCCAATTCCCGTACTAGAGCCATTGTCACCAAAAAGCATTGGTCCAAAAATAATTCCAAAAGTTATGCCAAACACAAGCCCAAGGGCTATACCATTTTTATTTTCTTGTTTATTTTTCATATCTAAATTATATCATAAAAATAAGCGCGTTAATTTTAGCTCATCATATGAATAACCAGGTCCGAGCATTTCTTTTACTGGCGAAAGCATCGTATCTCCAGAATCCTGAAAAGCTTTGGCGATGATCATAAAACGATCTTTTTTTGGTTTTAAATAATCAATATCCAGTTGATCACCTCGCGCTTTCAGCTGCTCAATGTGACCAATGATAGTCCCAGTACTAATATTTCTTTCCTCTGCCATCTCTTGGGTTGATTTTTTTTGTTCAAGCAACAACCTTGTTTTATCAATACTTGATATTCTTTCTTCAGCTACCTGTTCTTTGGCCGAAGTCTTAATAAATAATTGTTGACGCTTTTTTTTATCAGCATCATTAAGAGTTTCAACAAAATTAACCGCTTCTTGGGATTTGATTCTTAATAATCTATCAATTTCAATAACCTGCTCATCGCTAATCAAAGCAAGTTCATTTAAACCAAGAAGCCGTAAACCAGAGAGTGAGCGTACACGAGAAAGCGCCACGTAACCCATACCTGAAACAAATGACTTAGAAAGATCAATTTCAGCAGCGTCTAAAGTCATCCCCTGACTCTTATGGACAGTGATCGCCCAAGCAAGCCTCAATGGGATCTGGTCAATTTCGGCTAAAGTCTTATCATCTTCTTCGATGATCCAACGTTCTGGAGAAGCTTTGATGATTTTACCACTGTAAGTCTCTACTATGGGATAATTTTCTTGATCATCAAAGCCAATGACACTCCCTAATGTTCCATTGACATAACCTAGTTCAAAATTGTTTTTGACGAACATGACAGTAGCACCTTTTTTTAAACTAAGCGTTTCGGGAGCAAGACAATTTTTTACCAATGTTTCTACAAGTGGTTTTTTGCCACGCGATGACATCTTGTAAATTTCTATTGGATTTTTAATTTTTAATAATTCTTGATTATTAATACGATCCACATCAACATTATGTGTGTATAATTTTGTAGCGACAATATTTTCATCTATCGGCGCTTCAAATCTTTGATGTAAGGATTTTAATGTTTTATCAGAAACTGTATTTGAACGAATAGCATTTAAGACATCACTTAATTGATCGTCATCATGCCGATACTGTTCTGAAAGATGACAAACATAAGCCTCCATCTCCTCCCAAGCTTTTGAATCTGTAAAATATTTTGTAGTAGCTTTATCTCTATTGATAGGTGGCAATTGAAATAAATCTCCGGAAAGAATAACTTGCATTCCACCAAACGGTTTTTCATTTTCTTTAAATGCCTTGCAGACTTTATTGACTAAATCAAGTAAATTCGGCGGCAACATTGATACCTCGTCAATAATCAAAACATCAGTTTTGGCAAAATGTTTTTTTAAATAAGCTTTTTCAAGTAAAGATTTAATCTCTGCTTTTGACAAAGCATCTCGTATTCCTATTCCTGACCAAGAGTGAATAGTCAGACCATTAAGATGTGTAGCAGCAATGCCAGTGGAAGCTGTGACAGCTACACCAATGCCAGCTTGTTTTAACAATTTGATATATTGACTTAAAACATGAGTTTTACCAGATCCAGCGGCACCGGTCAAAAAGACATTATGTCCCATCTTTAAAATATCTAGAGCTTGTTTTTGTTTCATAACTTTCATTATAACAAAAAACCACCTTTAAAGGCAGTTGACTCTTATGGTGATTTGTGGCGGAGAGTAAGGGAACGACTACGCTAAAGCTTCGTCGATTTTAAATTCAAAATGCTTTTTAGCAAATGCTCTACCAGATCCCGTCTTTAAATAACTCTCAAAATCTGAAGCTGTTTTTCTGTTTTGAAAACAGAAATAGCAATATATTTTCCACTCTCTTCCTCTAGTTGATAAACTTTCATCATTTTCATGCTCTTTTATACGTCTTACTAAATTATTAGTAAACCCAATATAAAAATGATGTTTGGACTTTTCTTTTAAAATATAAACGTAATACATAATCGCTTTTCTATACTTACCGACATCTCGCCGAAGCCTTGGCGAAGGCGGATGGCGGAGAGTAAGGGATTCGAACCCTTGGAGGCTTTTACACCTCACACGCTTTCCAAGCGTGCGCACTAGACCACTATGCGAACTCTCCAAAATAATTTTACTGGTCTAGTATAATTTTTTATAGCTAAAAAGTCAATGATAAAAAAGAAGCCCCCGCCACGCAAGCGCAACGGGGGTCGTAATGTTCAAAGGCATTCGATTCAAGAAGCCCGCTCGAGAAGTATCTGTTCCTTGCAGGAACGAACCCGCTCGAGGATATTGCTCTTGGTACCGGCGATGACCAGATTCCCCTGCTCCAGAGTCACCCCGTAGAGACGAGCACTCCTCATCTTGGCGGAAACTCCCTGCCGCTGACTCCAGCCTCCCGTAAGGCGGACCCTGACAACAACCGTCTTGTTGCCAATGGCTTCCACTTCACCGGAAACGATTCTCCTGATTTCTTTCAGTGTCTCTTCGAGCGGTTTCTGAGTCATGTAGGCTCTCCCTTCGCAATAAATGAAATGTAATGTGCTGACCACAGCTCGATTAAGCTGGGTCTTTTTGAAGACAAATATTATTAAATCATTATATTTAAATATAGTCAATACTTAACATAAAAAGCCCAACTTTACTGGGCTTTTTATTAATAATCTTTAGTTAATTTATCTCTTTTTGCGTTTTAACTTTTTTTCTGTTTCATTAATCGCAATCATAGTTTTAATCACTGTATCTGGGTTTAAAGAAATCGAATCAATGCCCTGTTCCACTAGAAATTGAGCAAACTCTGGAAAATCAGAAGGAGCTTGTCCACAAATACCAATTTTTCTTTTGTTTTTCTTAGCTTTGGCAATCACTTGAGAAATCAAAGTTTTGACAGCTAGATTTTTTTCATCATAAACATGGGAAACCAATTCACTATCACGGTCAACTCCCAAAGTAAGCTGGGTCAAATCATTAGACCCAATAGAAAAGCCATCGAAAATTTTGGAAAACTCATCAGCTAGAATTACATTGGAAGGAATTTCGCACATCACATAAACTTGCAGACCATCCTTGCCGCGTTGCAAGCCGTGCTCAGCCATAATCGCCAAAACCTTCTTTCCTTCTTCAACGGTACGGCAAAAAGGAATCATAATTTTGACATTATTTAAGCCCATTTCTTTTCGAACTTTAATCAAGGCTTTGCACTCCAGTTTAAAAGCTGGCAAATAATTTGGATCATAGTATCTACTTGCTCCACGCCAACCGATCATTGGATTTGATTCCGTTGGTTCAAATTCTTTTCCGCCGATCAAATTTGCATACTCGTTAGATTTAAAGTCAGAAAGTCTAACAATCACATCTTTTGGATAAAATGAAGCTGCGATTCGAGCAATACCTTCAGCTAATTTATCCACGAAAAATTGTGGCTTACTCTTATACGCTGTAGTTAAAGAAGCGATTTCTTTTTTAACTTTTTGATCTTTTAATTTTGCAAAATTAATCAAAGCAAGCGGATGAATCCTAATGTAATTAGAAATAACAAATTCTTCACGAGCAAGTCCAACTCCTTCGTTTGGAATAAAACTTTGCGCCATAGCCATTTCTGGGTTGCCAATATTCATCATGATCTTAGTTTTTGGCTGAGGAACTTTTTTCAAATCGGTCTTTTGAATAATAAAATCCAAAAGCCCTTCATAAATATGACCCTTCTCTCCTTCGGCACAAGAAACTGTCGCATTGACACCATTTTTAATTGTCTTAGTTCCGTCCTTGGTGCCAACCACGCAAGGAATGCCAAGTTCACGAGAAATAATTGCTGCGTGACAAGTTCGACCACCAGAATTGGTGACGATCGCTGCTGCTTTTTTCATGATTGGTTCCCAATCAGGATCAGTCATTTCAGTCACTAATACTTCGCCGGCTTGAAACTGACTGATATTAGCAACGTTTTCAATAACATGAACTTTACCTTTGCCAATTTTTGAACCAACAGAAGCGCCTTGAGCAATTAATTTTCCTTTACCTTTTAAAACATATTCTTCTAAAACATTGACATCAGCTTGCGAGCGAACAGTTTCTGGACGAGCTTGAACAATAAACAATTTGCCAGTAAAACCATCTTTGGCCCACTCCATGTCCATCGGTTTTTTGTAATGCTTTTCAATCTGCACTGCCCAACGAGCTAACTGCAAAATTTCTTTGTCCGTCAAAACATATTGACCACGTTCTTCTTCGGTAGTTGGAATGCCCTTGATTGGCGATCCGCCCTTACCTGAAGTATTATAAATTAATTTCTTTCTTTTCAAACCTAAAGCTTTGCTAATCACTGGATTTAAACCTGGTTTTAGATTTGGTTTAAAAACATAGTATTCATCTGGAGTAACTACGCCTTGAACAATATAGTCTCCTAAACCATAAGCAGCATTGATCAAAACCGCGTCTTTGAAACCAGATTCAGTATCAATAGAAAACATCACCCCTGAAGCAGCTTTGTCAGATCTGACCATTTTTTGCACAGTAATCGAAAGTTTAATGCTAAAGTGGTCGAATTTTTTATCCACTCGATAAGAAATTGCCCGATCAGTAAATAAAGAAGCCACACATTTTTTACAAGCTTCCAAAACCTCTTTATCGCCTTTGATATTTAAATACGATTCTTGTTGACCAGCAAAAGAAGCATCTGGTAAATCTTCAGCAGTTGCCGAAGAACGAATAGCCACGTCAGTGTTTACCTGTTTTGATTCTTTGGATAGTTTGTGATAAGCCTCAATAATTGTGCTTTGTAAGTCTTGAGGAAATTTAGCATTCAAAATTATTTGTCTAACCTTATGACCACGCTCAGATAAATTTTTAATACTCGAAGTATCCAGATCTTTTAAAATGTCTTTGATTTCATCTTTGACTCCGGCGGCAGCCAAAAAATAATCATAAGCAAAAGCGGTGACTGCAAAACCATTTGGCACTGAAACTCCTTGCTTAGTTAATTTGCTGTACATTTCTCCCAAAGAAGCATTCTTGCCTCCTACTTTTGGAATATCTTTAATTCCTGTTTCTTTAAACCACAAGATGAATTTATTTTTCTGCATAAGTATTTTAGATCAATATTTTTATTTATTATAACAAAAAAGTCATGTTAAAGCTATTTATTTATAGTATGTAATTGGATCACATTTATATTGTGCGTTTGGCCTAAAAGCTGGCCAGAAACAAAAACAATTTTATCACCAATTTTTACTTTTTTATTTTTCAAAAGAATTTTTTCTGAAACTTCTATAAGCTCTGTTAGATTGGAGCAATCTTTAATCAAACAACTTTCTACTCCCCAGACTAAATTAAGTTGACGAGCAATGTTTTCTTCTACGACCATAGCGACGATCGCTTTTTCTGATCGATAACGAGCAATCACTTTGGCCGTAAATCCTGATCTAGTAAAAGCTACGATTAATTTGGCATGGGCATTTCTAGCTAAATGAAAAACCGAATCAGCAACAGCTTGAATATCACTGTCTTGTTTGTCGGCATGACTAGAAATATTTTTTTGATAAGGTGATTTTTCAGTAGCAACGATAATATCCTGCATCACCTTGACTGTCTCTACTGGATATTTGCCAAAAGCTGTTTCTCCAGAAAGCATTACTGCATCTGTGCCATCAATCACTGCATTAGCAACATCTGAAACTTCAGCTCGAGTTGGCTTAGGATTTTGAATCATCGAATCAAGCATTTGTGTCGCCACAATCACTGGTTTACTTTCAGCCAAACAATCAAAAATTAATTCTTTTTGCATCAGTGGAACTTTTGCTTGTGGCACCTCGATTCCCAAATCTCCACGCGCGACCATGATTGCATCAGCAGCCTTGATGATTTCTTTTTTATTTTTAAAAGCCTCCATTCTTTCAATTTTTGCGATCACTTGCGGTTTTTGTTTTGGCTTTAATTTATTGATAAGTTTCTTTAAGTCTAAAATATCTTGAGCAGAGCCAACAAAAGACAAAGCAACAAAATCTACTCCCTGTTTTAAACCAAAGGCTAAATCTTTTTTGTCTTTCTCAGTGATTACTGCGGTTTTCAATTTTAGACCAGGAACATTAATACCTTTGTGAGACAAAACTAAACCTCCTTTGATTACTTTAGCGTAAACCAAATGATCTTCAATTTTTTCAACTGCCAATTGAATCAAACCGTCGGAAATCAAAATACTGCTCCGTAAACCAAGGCTCTCAGCAAAATGATCATAATCAACCGGAATCACTCGATGTGGTAAACTAAGCAAATTAACTGCTTGTAAAACATTTGAGGAAACCAAAATAATCTTTTCTCTATTTTGCAAATCCAAACCTTGGTCAGTAATTTTAGCAACTCTAATCCTTGGGCCCTGCAAATCCTGAATGATTGCTATTTCCTGTTTAGCTTTTGAAGCGGCACTACGAATATTTTTAATCAAAAGAGCGTGTGATCGATGATCACCATGAGAAAAATTAAGCCGGGCGACATTCATCCCTGACTTAATTAATTGAAGTAAAATTTTACCACTCTCAGAACTTGGTCCGATAGTAGCGACAATCTTTGTTTTTTTAAGCACAATATTTTATAAATTCAACTTATTGACGTATTTTCCCAAAAAAGGCATGACCCAATATTTACCATCCAAAGCATTTCTGATTCCCAATAGAGAAAATAAAATCACCATAATGAATAAAGCCCAACCGATGATTGGAATCCAAAAAACTAACCAACCCACAATCTCCAAGACAAACAAAAGTAAACCTTGCTTGGCATGAAATTGGGCAAAGTCAGATTTGCGCTTTAAAAATAAAGGAACTAGACATAAAATCCAAACATAAGACAAAGCTGCGATAACTTTGTTGTTTTCAATGTCTTTTTCATTTCTTACTCTTTCTTCCATATTTTTTTAATTATTTTTTAAATATTTTAATAAATAAAATGATTACTAAGGCCGCTAATAAAAACATCCAAATTGGCTCAATCAACAAATTAAGCCAAGTCCAAACTGATTTGATCACAACAATTTTCCAAATTGCTGAGAAGAAAACTCCCAAAGTAAAGGCGCTTAAAGTAGCAGCAACTATCTTTTCTTTAAAAAAACTTTTCTTGACCAAAGAAAAAAATAACCAAGAAATCAGTAAAACAAAACGCCAAAGCCAGACTAGTAAAAAAAGAACTTTATCTGTCCAATAAAAACTATTTTTCAAAGCCAGTAAAACTATTTCTCCACCAAATAAAATAGCTAACAACAATAAGCCAAAAAATAACCAAGAAAAATCATTTTGCCCAGTGCTTTTTTTATTTTTAACTTCCAAATTCTCTCTTGTCTCTAAAATCAAATCTTCTTCTGTTTCGGAAATTTCCAAATCTTCATCAGTAACCTCAAGTCCTTCTTCATCTTGAAGCTCTGATTCATCGAAAGACTCAGAAGTCTCTTCTGCTAATTCTAATTCTTCTGACTCATCCTGAGCTAAATCCAATTGCTCAAGTTCAGACTCCTTTACCACTTCGTGATCCTGGGCTTGTCGAAGTGATTTTTTTTGTTCGGCAACATTTAAGTCAGCCACCCAAATCTCGTGACTTTCTTCGTATTCCCAGGGATAGTTTTCGCCACTCTGGAAATCTAATTCTTCTTCTTTTTCAAAATCTTTAAACATGCTCATTTATGTCTATATTATAGCATTTTTTGCCGCTATAAACAAAATAAGCCCCCAGCATAAACTGGAGGCTTAAAAAATATTTTTTCTTTAGTTTACATCATTCCCATGCCACCCATACCTGGCATACCATGACCATGACTTTCTTCTGTGTCTTTCTTTGGCAAATCAGTGATTACTACTTCTGTGGTCAAAAACATTCCTGCAGCTGAAGCAGCATTTTGCAAAGCTGAACGAGTGACCTTGGTCGGATCAATTACGCCTGCTTTTAACAAATCTTCAAAACGATCATCTTTGGCATTATAGCCAAAATTAGCTTTTTCTTTCAAAACTTCAGCAATAACTACGCTGCCGTCTTGACCGGCATTAGCGGCAATTTGATAAATCGGAGAAAGCAAAGCTTTCTTCAAAATTTCAGCGCCCAATTTTTCTTCACCAGAAAGTTTTAAATCATCGATACTTTGCATCGCCCTTAAATAAGCTACGCCGCCGCCAACAATCACCCCTTCTTCGACCGCTGCTTTGGTAGCAGCAAGAGCATCTTCGATCCGATCTTTCTTTTCTTTCATTTCTGTTTCCGTAGCAGCACCAACTTTAATCACAGCTACGCCGCCAGTTAATTTTGCTAAACGCTCTGATAATTTCTCACGATCAAAGTCCGAATCAGAAGCTTTGATTTGTTGTTCAATTTGTTTAACTCTTTCTTTGATCTTACTCTCTTCTCCCTTACCATCAACAATAGTTGTACTATCTTTGGTAGCCACAACTTTGCGAGCTGAACCAAGCATTTCAACTGTTGCTGTAGATAGTTTCAAACCAATTTCTTCAGAAATAACTGTCGCTCCGGTCAAAGTAGCTAAATCTGCCAACATTTCTTTTTTGCGATCACCAAAACCCGGAGCCTTAATTGCCAAAGCATTAAAAGCACCACGGATTTTATTTAAAACCAAAGTAGTCAAGGCTTCACCTTCAATTTCATCAGCGATAATGACCAAATCTTTTTTGCCACTTTGAGCAAGTGATTCTAACAAAGGTAAAAGTTCTTGAACGCTAGAAACTTTTTGATCTGTAATCAAAATCAAAGGCTCTGCAAAAACTGCCTGCATTTTTTCAGCATCAGTTACCATATAAGGAGATACGTAACCTTTATCAAATTGCATGCCTTCAACAACTTCTTTTTCAACACCAAAACTTTGAGATTCTTCAACGGTGATTACGCCATTTTTACCAACCGCTTCCATTGCTTCGGCAATAATTTTTCCAATCTCCTTGTCATTAGCAGAAATGGAAGCAACTTGTTCGATTTCTTTTTGATCAGCAACTTCTTTGGAAACAGATTTTAAATATTTAACAACAGCTTCTACTGCTAAATCAATGCCTTTTTTCAAAGCAAGTGGACTAGAGCCAGAAGTAACATTTTTTAAACCTTCGGAGATTATATTTTGAGCCAAAATTGTGGCCGTAGTAGTACCATCGCCAGCAACGTCTGCAGTTTTGGAAGCAACTTCTTTGACGATCTCTGCACCAATATTTTCAAATTTATCTTCTAACTCAATTTCTTTGGCGACTGAGACTCCATCCTTGGTAATTGTTGGGGCGCCAAAACCTTTGTCCAAAACAACATTGCGTCCTTTTGGTCCTAAAGTTACTTTGACAGAGTTAGCTAGCTTATCTACGCCAGCCTTCATCTTAGCTCGCGCTTCTTCATTAAAAATTATTTGTTTCGCCATATGATTATTTAATTTAAATTAATTATTCAACAACAGCCAAGAGCTCATCGTGACTCAAAATTTTATATTCTTGCTCGTCAATTTTGACTTCGCTGCCGCCGTATTCAGAAAAAACAACTTTTTGACCTGGTTTTAAATTTAACTTAGCGATTTTCTCACCATTGCCAATAGCTACAATTTCACCTTCTTGTTTGTTATCTTTATTTAAACTATCCGGTAAAATAATTCCTGACTTGGTAGTTTCTTCTTTTGGCAAAGCTTTGATCACCGCTCTGTCTCCTAGTGGTTTTAATTGCATATTTTTCTTAAATTAATAATTATTTTTTCCAGGAGGGCAAATCCCTCCTGACCTCCCTGCTTAATCGCTCAAAGCAGAGAAATTAAATTAGCACTCTACATTATAGAGTGCTAATTATCTTTTGTCAAATCCTCTGTTCTAAACAACAAGGCTTTTATTTTGCCAAAAACATCAGTAAATCATAAACCAAAAAAGCTGGCCAAACTAAAGCTTTTAAAAAGCCCAGAATCCCGGCGCCAAAACTAGCAGCTTGAGAAATATAAAAAACTGCTGCGCCAATTAAACCCAGGCCATAAATAGCTCCGCCTGAACCACATTCCATTTTTTTACCCATGATTTTTATTTTAATAATAAATTTATTTTTTAGTTAAAAATAAACTAAGCATTAGCCAGCCACTCCAGCTCGTCCACAGATAATGATCAAAAAAAGCTAAAACTAACAAAGCTAAAATCCAAGGATTAAACAAATTTAAATAATTTCGATCTAACAATTGCCAAGCTAAATTAAATAATAATAAAAACCCAAGCACGCCAATCTCTGCTAAAACCAAAAGAAAAAAATTATGAATTGGCTGAACTTCATAAGGTGCTTGTTCAGAATTTAAATAACGATAAGTGTTCAAACCCAGGCCTTGCCCAAAAAATAACTCTGAATAATTGCGCCAATCGATTTGTGAAACGCTGCTAATTCTTTCGTTGATTGATTTTTGCTCCAAGCGTTCAGTGCCTAAAAATCGTGCCGTCCAAACTCCTGGAAATAAAATAGAAACTTGCCAAACTAAAATCAAAAACAAAATAATTGCTTTGGCAGCTACTTGAAACTTGAGTCTTTGTTTTTGTCGCCAAGCTTTAATTAAAATAAAAACTAAAGCTAAAACTAAGGCTAGAATCGCACTACGAGAAAAAGTCAAAAGTAAGGCAAAAATTATCAATAATAAAGAAACCAAAACTAGTAATAATTTTAACAACAAAAATTTCATTTTTGGACCGCGCCAAGAAACTTCTTTGGCTTGATGATAAATAAAAATCCACCACCAAATTCCAGCCAAAACACTAAGCACTAAAAATCCACCTAAAATATTTGGATGCGGAAAAGAGCCGTAAGCACGCAAAATTCGATCTAAACCAAATTCCACAACAGAAGTACCCAAAGTTTCTGGTAGATGTTCGGCGATTCCTAAAAATTTATTAGCAAAAACTGTTTGCTGCAAAGTTTGTAAAATGGCCAAGACGCTTTGGACAACTCCACTAAAAATCAGACTAGTATAAATTAATTTTTTTTCTGTTCTTTGCAAGACTTGCCAAAATAAAGCAGCACCAAGCAAAAAAGATATTAAATAAAAAGAGACATCTGGCAGTGGAGAAAAAATACTGATGAACAAAAGATAAATTAGTAACAAAAGAAAACTAACTAGCTTCTTATTTTTCCAAAAATTCTTTTTAAATTTGCTAACAAAATCTTTAAAATAAAAGCTACTTAACAAAAATAAAAAAAGCATGCTTAAATACAAGCTTAAACGACCATACTCCCAAACTTGTTGATTTAATAAATGATCAAAAAAAATCCAACGAGTTTGAAATGGCAAAATAAGAATCAGCAAAAAAAATAAAATTTTATAAAATTTAGACATTTTCATTTTCTTTTTCTATTAAATCACTCATTCGATCTCGCCATTTCTTATAATATAATTCTCGACGATCATTGGAGTGAAATTTTAACATGTGCTCATTAACAATCACTCTAGTATCGACATTGATCATTTCTTTCAAATTCTCTCCGATGATTCTAGCTTGAATCCGACGATAAACTAATTCAAAAGCTCGGCCAAAAAATGGTGGTGAAAAAAGTAAAGCTAAAATTTGAGAAACTAATTTAGAAAACCAAGAAGCTTTCACTTCTTTGGCAAATTGATTTGGATAGGCATTGGGCAAATGTTTTTTGGCCCATGAATTACTATCAATAAATTTTTGATAAGTATTTTGTCGATTATACACTGGCAACATTTGCATGATCCAATAAGGCAAATAAATGTCATCTCGCTGCATCATCGTATTTTGAATATCCAAAAAATCATCGGTAATAAAAAAACTAAAACAAAAAGCATCGCGACTAGATTTTTTGGTCGGACGTAAACCAAGAATATGAATCACTAAAATGCTCAGAAGTCTGACCAACCAAATTTTACCCTTTTGAGCAACTACAAAAAAATCAATATCACTTTCCTCGTTAGTATTGCTATAAGCCAAAGTATTGCAAATAGCAATCATTTTAATAAATGGCAAAAATTTATAAAACTTAACCAAGCGAATTGCTCGATTAAATTTACGTTCAGCTAAATTATTATGATGCTTACGAATAATATGAGTATACTCTCGCCCTTTTAAGGACCAAAAAGCTTCTGTGCGAACAAGCTTTTCTTGCAAGACAGGACTCTCCTCTAAAATGTCTTTAATCTCTGAAAGTGAAACTTCTCTGCCGGGGCGATAAAGCCACTTCCAAATCTCTTCCGCAGTCAAAGGATAATTAAAAACATCAAAAAAAGCGATTGTTTTTAAAATAGATTGTTCGATCACTTGTCGCATAATATCTATATCTTAAACAAAAAACCAGATAAAAGAAAGCCCCCGTCCGCTGAATCGGAGGGGGCAAATCAACGGCAATAGACAAGCGCCTTATCACCAAGATCATTTAGTCATTTCTTCGAGGATTACATTTCCATTGTCAGCAATCGATTCTCGCAATTTCTGAAGTCTATCTCGATGCCTGTCACAAGATGAAAAAACTACCATCACCTTATCAGGATTGGAATCCCTGAATAGCAAAGTAACGCCAGTCTTGAACATCAGCATAATCCTTCTGGCCGCTGCCTGACAATGTACCGAGCCAAAAAGGCGATGGTCAACAAGATGGGTTCCTCCGCAAAAAATACAAGCTTCGCAAAATTCACAAAAAAAGGTCAGCTGCGCAGGCCAAATGTCTTGAATTTCAAAAACGTGCAGATATTCTCCATTTAAAGGACGGCGATCTAGATTGCCGTGCTTCGGCACACCCTTTCTCGGATGCTCGCCTAGCTTAGCTCCTCCTAGCAGTGAGCCATCTGAAACCATGAACACCTTGTCACATTCCGGACAACGGTTAACAAAAACACCAAGTCCACACCAATTGCCGGTTTCTGCATAGTGGTAGCCACAATTGGGACACCCAAATTCGTTGAAGTCCTCAATTGAAACCGCCAGCAATGAAGCACTCAACAAATTGACATGTCCAATATGAAGAACGGGTAGACTGGACATTGGTTCGCTCCTGTTGAATTGACTTTTGAATTTACAAAATACCTCTAGCATACTAGTACAGCAAAAATTAACTGTCAAACAAAAAACCTCTCAAATCTTGAGAGGAATTTTTTATTTTTTAGTTTTATGATCAGCAAACATCTTGGCTAAATATTGCCCAGTGAAACTAGTTTTAATTTTTGCGACATCTTTTGGTGTGCCCACAGCAACTAAATTTCCACCCTTGTCTCCACCTTCTGGACCGAGATCAATCACCCAGTCAGAACTCTTGATCACATCAAGATTATGTTCAATGACTAAAACCGTGTTTCCTTTATCTACTAGGCGATGTAAAACTTCTAATAATCTTTTGACATCATCAAAATGCAAACCAGTTGTCGGCTCATCCAAAATATACAAGGTCTTACCAGAAGCCCTGCGAGCAAGCTCAGTTGCTAATTTGATACGTTGTGCTTCTCCACCAGAAAGTGTTGTTGCTGATTGACCAAGCTGAATATAGCCCAAGCCAACGTCATACAAAGTTTTCAATTTATTATAAATATTTGGGATATTAGCAAAAAAGTGCATCGCTTCTTCGACGGTCATCTGCAAAACCTCGGCAATGTCCTTGCCTTTGTAGTGAATTTCTAAGGCCTCATTATTGTAGCGTTTACCATGACATTCTTCACACTCCACATAAACATTTGGCAAAAAATTCATCTCAATCTTAACCGTACCATCGCCTTGGCAAGCTTCACAACGTCCACCTTTAACATTGAAACTAAAGCGACCAGCTCGATAACCACGGATTTTTGCTTCTGGCAATTCGGCAAATAAATCACGAATATAAGTGAAAACTCCGGTGTAGGTTGCAGGATTAGAACGAGGCGTACGACCAATTGGCGACTGATCAATATCAATTACTTTATCAATATACTCTAAACCTTTGATCATTTTATGTTGCGCAGGATTGTCTTTGGCTCGATAAAAATGTTGCTTCAAGGCTTTGGCTAAAATTTCTGTCATCAAGGTAGACTTACCAGATCCAGAAACTCCAGTGATGCTGATAAATTTACCCAAAGGAAAATGAACGTCAATCTCTTTGAGATTAAAAGCCGAGGCCCCAATAATCGACAAAGTCTTACCATTACCAGGACGATATTTTTTTGGACTAGAAATAGACAAGGTACCAGAAAGATATTTCCCGGTAATAGACTTTTTATTTTTCTTAATTGATTGTGGCGTACCTTCAGCAATCACTTCTCCGCCATGCTTTCCTGCTCCCGGTCCGATGTCTATCACATGGTCAGCGGCCAAAATAGTTTCTTCATCATGTTCAACGACAATTACTGTGTTTCCTAAATCTCTTAAATTTTGTAAAGTTTCGATTAATTTTGCATTGTCTTTTTGGTGTAAACCAATCGAAGGCTCATCTAAGATATACAAAACACCCATTAAAGAAGAGCCAATCTGCGTAGCCAAACGAATACGTTGTGCTTCGCCGCCAGACAAAGTATTAGCTGACCTGTCTAAAGTCAAATAGCTTAAACCAACGTTATTTAAAAAAGTTAAACGTTCTTTGATTTCTTTTAAAACTTGCTTGACGATCGTCAACTCTCGTTCGGACAACTTCTTTTCTAAATCAACAAAAAATTTCTTACTTTCAACAATGTTTAAACCGGCAACTTCGGAAATATTTTGCTCGCCGACAGTGATGCTTAAAACTTCTTTTTTTAATCTTTTTCCCTGGCAAGTCTCACAAGGAGTGATCCGCATGTAGCGCTCAATTTCACTACGAATATAATCCGAGTCAGTCTCTCGATAACGACGTTGCAGATTTGGAATTACCCCTTCAAAACTTGTATTATAATCGCCACTAAATTTATCTCCCGACATTTCCATTTGGTAGCGCTCATCACCGGTGCCATAAAAAATAATGTCCAGTTGTTTTTGAGTTAATTTTTCTACTGGATCATTAACTGAAAATTTATTCTTTTTAGCTACTGCTTCTAAAATTCTAAAATACCAAGTCTGATTAGCAGCGGTTCTTGACCAAGGACGAATTGCTCCTTCGGATAAAGATAGTTTTTTATTTGGAATAACCAATTCTGGATCAACGATTAATTTATTACCCAAACCAGTACAATCAGGACAAGCTCCGTGCGGACTATTAAAAGAGAAATTACGTGCTTCAATTTCTGGAAAACTGACTTCACTATGCACCGGACAAGTAAAATGTTCGCTGAAAAATAAATTTTCTTCTGTCTTAGGGATATTGATTGTAATAAAACCATTTCCTAAATCTAAAGCTGTTTCTAATGATTGCAATAAACGAGATTTAGTTTCTTTGGAGCCATCTTTTCGTAAACGATCAATCACGACTTCAATTGTGTGTTTTTTTTGTTTATCTAAAACAACAATTTGCGCATCTTCAAAAGTCATTAACTCACCGTCCAAACGCAAGCGACGATAACCAGCTCGCTGCATGTGCTCGAGAACTTTTTTGTGTTCCCCTTTTTTATCTCTAATCACTGCGGATAAAATCACAAAATCAGTTTCCGCTGGTAAGCCCCAAACTTTTTCAGCAATTTGTTGCAAAGATTGTTTGACTACTTCTTGGCCACAAAGATGACAATGCGGTTTGCCAATTCTGGCATATAACAAACGCAAGTAATCATACACTTCTGTCACTGTTCCCACTGTCGAGCGAGGATTTCGAGAAGAAGTTTTTTGATCAATGGAAATAGCCGGGCTCAAACCCTCGATTTGATCAACGTCTGGTTTATCCATCAAACCTAAAAACTGTCGAGCATATGCCGACAGTGATTCTACATAACGACGCTGACCTTCAGCGTAGATAGTATCAAAAGCAAGTGATGATTTTCCTGAGCCAGAAAGTCCAGTGATTACCACTAATTTATCACGAGGAATTTTGACATCGATATTTTTGAGATTATGAACGCGCGCTCCTTTGATGACGATATTTTTTGACATTGTTTTGTAAAAAATAAATAAATCCTGTAAAGGATAACACGAAAAACACTAAGCGTCAATAACTAAAGAGCTCTGCTCTTAATTTTAAAATCAGCAAGAAAATTAAAAGCCCCGTCCGCTCCACACTGAGGAGTTGACGGGGCCTGATCAGGCTCGAGTAGCGACGACTAGCCATGCTTTGCCTTCTTGGCAAAATGCTTTTTTCGTCGCTCACGGTCAGGAGCAGAGGTTCTCCACACAGAGTACCAGATGAACAGGATGATGATCAGAAGACTGCCAGAAGCAATCTGCCAGTTAGCACTGATGAGTTCCCACATGAGTTAAGTCCTCCTGATTGAAATTGGAGATTGATGAATTTTTGGTGACGGTTTTGCAACCATGCATAAATAGGCAAAGCAAAAAAATTCCAAACAACCAAACCAACACACTCCACTTGACCCAGGTTGGCCAAGAAAGGAACAAGACCCAAAAAAAATGCCCAAAGATGATTTTGGAGACCAAGCTCCAGACAGCTAATAAAGTTATTAGCCAGTGTTTTTTGATAAAGAGCAAAGCTTTCAACATTGCTTCCTCCTCAATGTTTTTTATGCTTTAGAAAACAAAAATAACTTACTACTTTTCAAAAAATAAAGCAAACGACTAAAAAACATAATCTATTACTAGAAAAAAAGAAATCATGTTATAATAATGTAGTCAAATAAAACTAATTAGAGAATGAAGAATACAAAAATACTCCTTATTGATATAAAAATGTTTTTAAACAAAAATCCTGAAAAAATAAAATTTTTTGCTTTTTTTACAATCTTGATGATTGTTTTTTTTAGTTTAAACACTCGGGTCAAAGCTGCTGATGTCGACACTTTGTCTTTCCCCAACTTTGGCAGCGAATTTCAAGTAGACACCCTAAACATCTCCTACGTTGATACAGATACCATAGACACTACTCATGCTATCATGATGTATGAAAAATATAGCAAAGTCTTAAGTATCGATGGCTCTACAATTACCGCTAATTCTAGAAGTACTGTGGCCTCTACTAATGACGAAGCACAGATTGAATATCTGTCTACTAACAAAGTTGTTGCTGGTTTTAATTCAACCATTGGTCCAAATACCGTAACAGACATTGGTAATACTTCTGCTAATCCTACCACTTGGGCCGGTGACCAAAATATGAATTCTGTTTTGCCAAGATATATTAAAATGAAAACTTTGGATTCTACTCATGTTGTTTATGCCTACGCTGACAACACTAATGGTAATGTTGGTAAAGTTAGAGTAGGTACAGTTGGAGCATCTACAATCACTTGGGGCACAGAAGCCACTTTTAACTCTGGCGGTACTTATGCTATTGGTTTAGCTGTTTTAGATAGCGCTCACTTTGTCGTAACTTTTAGAGACACTGGAGATACTAACAATGGCAATGCTATTGTCGGCTCTGTTTCTGGCACAACAATCAGTTGGGCAACTTCTGAAACTACTTTTGAAAGTGGCCGAGCTTATGGCTATATGGATGCCGCTGCTTTAGATAGTAGTAAGTTTATTGTCGTCTATAATGATGGTGATAATTCTAGCATCTCCAATGCAATAGTAGGTTCTTATGATGGCGCTTCAACTTTAACTTTTGGCACCAAGGCAGTGGTTTCTGCTGCTGGTTCTACTTTCAATACTGTTGATGCTATTGATGATAGTCATGCGATCTTAGTCTGGACTAATAGTAGTAATATCGCTAATGCTAATATAGCAACAATTAGTGGCAATGAAATTACTTTACTTGATTCTGCTGTTGCTTTTGATACTGGCAACATTCAATACCCTTCTGTTACTGTACTTGATGCTAACAACTTTTTAATTGGCTACAAAGACGTTACTCATTCTAACTATGCCAAAGCAATTGTGGGAACTGTGAGTTGGATTGTGCCAACTACGCTAACACAAAATTCTTTTCGTTGGTATGAAAATATTGACGCCATCACTCCCACAACAGCCTATGCAGCTGAAAATACAAATATCACCACTGTTGATACATTAAGCGATGAAGATATTGTGCGCTTAAGAATGTCTGTCCAAGTTGGCGGCTCTCAATTAGACGCTGCAAGTAAAACTTTTAAACTACAGTTCGGTACTGGCGGCGATTGTTCTGCTGTCAGCAATTGGCAAGATATTGGAGCAATGGCCTCTACTACTGCTCCTTGGCGAGGATATGACAATGCTTCGGTAGCTGATAACGCTACTATTAGCTCTCTTGTTTTATCTGGCTCTGATGTTGGTGGCACTTATGAAGAAGAAAATAATTCTGTTGCTAATCCAAACATCATTGCCGTTGGCGAAGACGCCGAATGGGATTGGGTTTTGCAAGGACATAATTTTAGCAACCAAACAAATTATTGTTTTCGCATGACAGAATCCGATGGCACTGTTTTGGATACTTACACTAATTACCCGCAAATAAATATCAACAACACGCCAGCTGACGCTAGCTCAGTAACTGCTACGTACAATTCAGATATCCAGATCACTGTCACTTGGACAGATAATTCTGCTGATGAAGATGGCTTTATTATTCAAAGACGTGATGATACTGGATCCGGCTGGAGTGCTTACGCTCAAATCGGCACAGCAGTAGCTGATGCAACGAGTTTTGTAGATAATGCTGCTAATAACGCTGCTAATCCACCAGCTGCTAATGAAAGATATCAATACAAAGTAATTGCTCAAAATACCGCTGGCAACTCCAGTGGTTCCGAAGCCGCTGCTTCCATCGACACTACTCCAGGTGCGCCAACGATTGGCACACCAACAGTTGATTCCTCTACTGCTATTACTTGGGCTTGGACTGATAATGCTAATTTTGAAGATTCTTATCGTATTGATTACGAAAGTGCTGAAGGCACAGATATCGATGATTTAGACGCGGATAGTGAATCTTATCAAGCAACTGGCTTAACGCCAAACACTGCTTATAGCATTAGTGTTAATGCTTACCATAATACCAGAGGAGAAAGCTCTGCTTCAGCTACTTCTGATACAGTATATACTTTGGCTAATGTTCCAGCTAACCTAACTAGCGGTAGTCAGACAAATACTTCAATTACTCCTTCTTGGGACGCTAATAGTAACCCAAGCGGCACAGAATATTATGTAGAAAATATTACTTCTAGCACAAATTCTGGTTGGGTTACAGATACCGCTAAAGAATTTACAGGCTTAACATGTAGCACTAGTTATACTTTTAGGGTGAAAGCTCGCAATGGTGACAGCGCAGAAACTGCTTGGGCGAATTCAGTCACTATTGCTACTGGAGATTGCACTTCAAATGTAAATGGAGGTGGAGGTGGCGTTGTCTCTCCTGGCCCAACTGGCATTGGCAAAAATAGTCTCAATATTAATATGGGGCAAAATACCAACCTTGGCAACATTGATTCTGGAGGGACTAACGTCATGGGTTATATTGACTCTTCAGCAGATTTCGCAATACAAATCAGTAATCATAATCGACCAATCTCTCAAGAACATAAATTTAAAATCATAGATCTTGATTTATTGCACAATTTGATTACTATTGAATTAAACTCACAACGACAAATCATTACTCTTCGCTTGGAAGAAAGTAAAAACATTGACCTAGACCAAGATGGTATTGAAGATGTTAATCTTAAATTTGAAGACCTTTATGTCAATCGCGCAGAAATAACAATGACTAGTTTATTAGACAATACTGATCACGCTTCTAGCGAAAGACTAATCAAATACGCTAACAACCCTAAAGTTTATCTTCTAAAAAATAATCAAAAACAATGGATTGTCGATGGCGAGGCTTTTGTTGCTTTGGGGTATCGGTGGCAAGATGTCGAGATTATTCCTGATAGTGAAACTTATGTGACTGGTCAAGATATAAAACAGACGCAAAATACAAATAATTATACTTTTAAAAATTTCTTAAGTCTGGGTAGCATTAGCGAAGAAGTCCGAGCTTTACAAACTAAGCTAAAGTCTCTAGGATATTTTACTTACCCAAGTATCACTGGTTATTATGGTCCAGTTACTGCAACTGCGGTTAAAGCTTTTCAAAAAGCCAACAAAATCTCTCCCCTAGGTTATGTTGGCCCACAAACTAGGGCAGCACTAAATAGTCTGTAAACAAATATGAACCCACAAACATAAAACTTAACTCTAGACCAAGAGTTAAGTTTTTTAATTAATAAAAAAATCCGTTAGGCCCTAGGGCGCCTAACGGATCTCAGATGTCATTCCTCCTTTTCATCAGAATACTCCTGGTAAAAATTCCTGTGCGTACCGCTGAAAATCTTCTGGGTACTGCATCACGAAAGCGATGTTATCTTCGAAAAAGACCACGTAAAATTGCTGTCCACAGTCTCCATATGGACAATTGTGAACTTCCCCCGGGCAATACTCACCCGAGACAAATCTACGACAGTGCGGACAAATGTTTTGCACTACCAATTTCATCTGCCACCTCCTGTTTCAATAATTTCTCTTATGCGTACTTATGAAAGATGCGGGCTTAATAATGACGTAAACCAGAGCGTAACAAAACAATTGAATTGCGATCAAGCACAAACGATCAACTAACTTTTCCGACCATGTTTCTCTAACGTACATGACAGACTCCTCCTTTCTAGTCGCCCCAGACATCTTCCATGTCAAAAGGCTGACCGGTAAGCAATGACCTAGCTTGAAACCAAAGCCAACGACAGCCGAGGCAAATGCCTACGCCAATCAAAACTAAGCAATCAAGTATCTTCACCTGAGGCCTCCATGATTTGATTCTGATTTGAAGAACCGTTAACCTTTATAAGTCTAAAACTCTGCCCTATTTATGTCAATCTATATTTCCGTTATAATACTTATATGACTCCTGACAATATCAAAAATATCCCAGAAAAACCAGGTATTTATTTTTTCCTCAATAAAACAGGGAAGATTATTTATATTGGCAAAGCCAAAAATCTCAAAAAAAGAGTTAATTCGTATTGGTTACGTGTAAATGATCTAACAGAGGCTAAACAAAATATGCTCTCTGAAATCACAAAGATTCAGTACACGATTGTTGATAGCGAATTAGAAAGCTTGCTACTTGAAGCTGGGCAAATCAAAAAACATCAACCAAAATACAACATCGTTTTAAAAGATGATAAAAACTGGGGCTATATTGTGATCACAGAACAGGCTTTTCCTCGAATCGTTGTCAGTCATGGTCGCGAAAAGCTAAAAGGTCAACATTTCGGCCCTTACACTTCTACTCTGGCCGCCAAAAATATCGTCCGTTTATTACATCGAATTTTACCACTAAGAACTTGCCTTCGAGATTTGAAAACTGTCCCCAAAGGAAAAGTTTGTCTACAGTATCACTTAGGACTTTGCGATGGGCCTTGTGAAAAATTTATTTCTGAAAATCAATATCAAAAATTAATCAAAGAAGCAGTTAAAATCATCAAAGGCGAAACTAAAGATTTAGAAAAAAAACTATTGGCTGAAATTTCTCAGGCTAGCGCGGCAAAACAATTTGAGCTAGCTGCCAAAAAAAAGAACCAAATACTTGCTTTAAAACGTTTACAAGAAAAACAAAAAATTGTTAGTACCAAAAACATTAATCAGGACTTAATTAATTTTAGTATTTTCCAAAAACAAGTAATTATCAGCTTACTGCAAGTCAGACGCGGAACTGTAGGTGATAAATTTAATTTCATTGTTGACAACAAACTTGATCTAAAAATCAAAGAAATCTTAGAAAGCACCTTGCAACAATTTTATAGTCAAAGCTCTGATTTGCCAAAAGAAATAATCTCACCAATTAAAGTTGATATAAAAAATATTTTAATAAATTCTCAAATTCAAAATATTGTTCCGCAAAAAGGCAAAAATAAAAAATTATTAGAGCTACTTAAATTAAATACCGAGGATTATTTACAAAAAAATCTAAATAATTCTAAACTAGAAATTTTAATCCAACTACAAAAAACTTTAAAACTAAAAAATTTACCGAAGAGAATTGAAGTCTACGATATTTCTAATATTCAAGGAAACTTTTCTTATGGTTCAATGATTGTTTTTATTGATGGTAAAATTGCAGCCGATCAGTATCGTATTTTTAAAATCAAAAATATAGTAGGACCAGATGATTTCGCTTCTTTAAAACAGGTTCTCGAGCGCCGACAAAAACACCCTGAGTGGCCAAGTCCTGATTTGATCATTCTAGATGGTGGCAAGGGTCAGCTGAACACTGTTTATCCTAGTTTAAAAAAATCTTGGCAAAAAAAAGTTATTTCTTTGGCCAAAAGGGAAGAAGAGATCTTTATTCCTGGAAAAAAACAATCTTTACAAATTGATCAAAATTCAAAGCTATCTTTATTCATCCAAAATATGCGAAATCAAGCTCATAAATTCGGGATCAAACATTATCGCCAGGCACATCGCAGAAACTTAAAAAACTCAAAAAATCAGTAAAATTTCTCTCAGGGTTGACAAGTTGTGCTCTTTTTGTTAATATACAAAGGTTCTTAAAGAAAAGTACTAAAAATCTGAATATGCAAAACATTCTAAATATCGTGCAAATTGTTGTGGCTATTTTATTGATCATCTTGATTTTACTACAGCAAAAAGGCGCTGGTTTAGGCGCTGCCTTTGGTGGAGAATCTACTGTCTATCGTACAAAACGTGGAGCAGAAAAAATCATCTTCATCACAACTATTGTTTTAAGTGTCCTATTTTTACTCTCCGCTTTAGTAAGTCTTTTTTACTAAAAAAGCTTCGCTTTAACAATTAAAATAAAAAATATCAAACTCTCCTTTAATTTAAAAAAAGATTGGTTATTTAACATACAAAAAATAGCCAAAAAATCCTTGGCTGCTTTTTGGCAATTAAATAAAAAATTGTTCAGTAAAATTAAGCCTCTCTTGATTGAAAAAGAACCACGAGATATTAATCACCAGTTAATCTCTCAGCTCAATCAAAAAAAAGTTCCTAGCTGGACTCAATTTAAACAACTTTCAAAAATTCTTAATAAAAAAGAGAAGGTTCATTTTGGCCTGACTACACTGATTTTAATTTTAGCCATCTTTTTTTTGGGAAGCAATCTTTATTGGCAAAATTCTAGTCCCGCACCAGACTTTGGTGGCTCTTACAGCGAAGGTTTAATTGGCGTACCAAACTTGATTAATCCTCTGCTTGCCACTTCTGATGTTGATCGTGATTTGGTTCGTTTGATTTATTCTGGATTAATGAAATTTGACGAGCAAGGCAACGTAGTCCCTGATTTAGCAGCTAGCTACACTATTGATGCCGAACAAAAAGTTTATACCTTTGAGCTAAGAGACAATCTTTTCTGGCACGATGGTACAGAACTACTTGCTGATGATATTATCTTTACCATTGAAAAAATAAAAAATCCCGAATTTAAAAGTCCACTAAGAAGCAGTTTTAATGGCGTCAGTGTTAACCGCGTCAACGATAAAACAGTCCAATTTGTTTTGGATCAGCCCTTTGCTCCTTTCTTGTCTATTTTGACCGTTGGTATTTTGCCAGCTCATCTTTGGTACAGCATCCCAGACTTTGGCGCTCAGCTTGCTGAATTAAACAAAAAGCCAATTGGATCTGGACCTTACAAATTTAAATCTTTGACCAAAGAAGCTAGTGGAAATATTAAAAACTATGTTTTAGAGTCTTATGACGCTTACCACCTAGGACAGGCTTACATCGACCAACTAACTTTAAAATTTTATCCTGACTTTGAAGTAGCTGCCGCTGCTTTGCAAAACAAAAACATCGATGGTTTGATCTATCTACCAAAAAGCTACAAAGATGTAATAAAAAACAAAGACGTTGTTTTCAAAAGCCTGCACTCACCACAATATACCGCTGTTTTTTTCAACCCTGAAAAAAATGATTTATTAAAGAACTTGGACTTCCGAACCGCTTTAGCTCTAGACGTTGATAAAAATAGAATTTTAAGTGAAGCGATCAATAATGACGGCCAAGTAATTCATTCCCCTATTTTACCAGAGTCTTTTGGCTATGATTCTGAAATAGAAGACATTAAGTTTAATCCTAGTGCTGCTGAAAAAATCTTAGATGAGCTAGGCTGGAAAAAAACCGAAGGTTCTCAATTTCGCCAAAAAGATGACAAAACTCTGAGCTTAAAATTAACCACCGTTGATCAGCCAGAAAATGTCAAAGCTGTTTCCATCATCAAAGAACTTTGGGAAAATATTGGAATTCAAACCGAATTACAGATTGTTGCAAAAAATAAAATGCGTAGCGATGTAATCGAAACCAGAGATTACGAAGTCTTAGTTTATGGAGAAATTATCAATATCAATTCTGGACCATATCCATTTTGGCATTCTTCTCAAACCAAAAATCCTGGACTAAACTTAAGCATTTTATCAAACAAAGATATTGATAAATATTTAGAAGACATTCGTCAAAGTCAAAATGACGAGGAGAAAGAAAAATTATTTAAAGCTTTTCAAAATAAATTACTAGAATTACATTTTGCTATTTTTTTATATAATCCAACTTACACTTATCCCGTTGGTAAAAAACTACAAGGTTTGGATAATCTAAATTTTGTTAATTTACCAGCAGATAGGTTCTCAAATATTAACTCCTGGTATATCAAAACCAAGAGAAAACTTAATTAAAATTAACAAACTAAAAAACTTAACAAACGTTATGAAAAGAGTACAAGACACGACAGATAGTCTGTTGTCTGGTGGTTCTAATTCAAAAACCACAAACACTAAGCCTCAAAGGCCTACAAAAAACTATCGTCAAAATCAAAGAAAGAAAGCTACTACTGAAAGTACAAACAAAAATACTAAAGTTACTAGCCAAAATAGCAGGCCACAAACGCCCGCTAACAATAAAAAACAAAATAACAAACCAAATTCTAAACCTTGGATCAAAAGACCTGGTGGAACAATTGCTAAAAATAAACTACGCATCATTCCTTTGGGTGGCTGTGAAGAAGTTGGTCGTAATATGACTGTTTTTGAATATGGTAATGACATTGTCATTATTGATATGGGATTACAATTCCCAGAAGAAGACATGCATGGCATTGACTATATTATTCCTAATACTTCTTACCTAAAAGGTAAAGAAAAAAATATTAAAGCAGTTATTTTTTCTCATGGTCATTTGGACCATATTGGCGCTGCCCCAATTCTTTTAGAAAAACTTGGCAATCCAACGATCGTTGGTCGTCCTCTAACTTTAGCGATGGTCAAACACAAAGTTGAAGATTACAAAAAAAATAGTTCCAAAAATCTAAAAGCTCTTTTGATCAAAAGCATCAGCGATCAATTTAAATTTGGACAATTTACAATCAAATTTTTTCAGATGGAACATTCGATTATGGATGCCGTGGGCGTAATCATCGAAACTCCTCAAGGAAGCATAATTCATCCTGGTGACTGGACTTTGGAAAGAGACCAAACTGGTAAACCAATCTTGGACTACGCTCACTTGAGCAAAATCAAAAGACCAAGTGTCTTAATGCTTGAAAGTTTAGGCGCAATTGATGTCAGGCCATCTGCCAATCATCAGGTGATGAAAGACAATTTAAACAAATTGATCTCCCAAGCACCTGGCCGTCTAATCATCGGAACCTTTGCTTCTCAAATTGAGAGAATTGGCTGGATCATCGCTCAAGCTGAAGCTTTGGGTAAAAAAATCGCCCTTGATGGCTACAGCATGAAAATGAATATTGAATTAGCTAAAGAACTTGGCTATATCAAAACCAAAAAAGAAACTATTATCAAGATTGATCAAATTCATAATTATCCTGATGATAAATTATTGATCATTGCCACCGGAGCTCAAGGCGAAGGTAATGCTGTTTTATCAAGAATTATTTCTGGTGCCCATCGTCAAGTAAAACTCAAAAAATCTGATACTGTAGTTTTATCTTCTTCAATTATTCCTGGTAATGAAAATACAATCCAAAGGTTAAAAGATGGTTTATATCGTCAATGCGACAACGTTGTTCACGGCGAATTAATGGACATTCATGTTTCTGGTCATGGTAATCGAAATGATATTGTTCACATGCTTAAAACTATCAAGCCGGATTACTTTATTCCAGTTTATGCCTACCATTATATGCTAAAAGAATCAGCAAAAATTGCTCAGAGTCTAAACTTTAAAAACAAACAAATTGCTGTGCCAGAAAATGGCATGATCATTGAATTTGATCGTAATGGCTTAGAAGTTGCTAAACAAAAAGCAGATACTGACTACGTCTTTGTTGATGGTCTAGGTATCGGCGATGTTTCCAATGTTGTTTTACGCGATCGTCAAATGATGGCTGAAGATGGCATGGTTGTAGTGATTGCAACAATTTCTCGTAAAAACGGCAAATTAGTCAGCTCTCCTGATATTATTTCTCGTGGTTTTATCTACATGAAAGAAAACAAAGAAGTGGTCGAAGAAATTCGAGCTAAAGTAAAAAAAGTAGTCAATGAATGTAATACTACCAAAACTAGTATTGAAGAAAATTTCTTAAAAGATAAATTAAGAAATGATGTTGGTCAATTTGTCCTACAAAAAACAAAACGTCGACCAATGATTTTACCGGTAGTAATCGAAGTCTAAACAAATAAAAAATAAGCCCTACCTGAGGGCTTATTTTTTATTTGAATTATTTTTTTATCAAAACCTGATTTTTTAATTTTTTGTTTTTTGACCAGTCTAGAATATTTTCAATTGTTGTGTCTAAAATTCTAATCAAGGCTTCCCGACTATTAAAGGCATTGTGTGGCGTGACAATGACCCGCTCAGAATTAATTAAAACATGTTGTTCAACAATAGTCTTTAACCATTCTTTGTCTTGACGTGGATTGCCAGTAAACTGTGGGCAAACTAACTCTCTTTCTTCTTTAAAAACATATTTCTCTGCCTCCAAAACATCCAAACCGATTCCAGTCAAAATACCTTTGCGTAAAGCTTCCACCAAAGCCGTAGTATCGATCAAGCCGCCGCGGGCAGTATTAACCAAAATTGCTCCTGGCTTAATTAACTTAATATTCTTACGATTAATCAAATGATGAGTATGTTTATTATAAGGAGCATGGAGAGTAATTACATCTGATTTTTTTAATAAATTTTCTAAAGTCTCATATTTAAATTTAAACTTTTTGGCAAGTTTTTGATCACGATACGGATCCGAAACTAAAACATTCATCTCAAAACCATTAGCAATTCTAGCCACATGCTGTCCAATATGACCACCGCCAATAATACCTATTGTCTTGCCCTTAAGATCAAAACCTTGTAAACAATCAAGACGAAAATCTCCGCGCATTGTTCGTTCATGAGAAAGATGAATATTACGAGACAAAGCCAAAATCAAAGCAAAGGCATGCTCAGCAACTGTATTTTCTCCATAAAAAGGCACATTACAAACTTTAATTTTTTGAGCAGTAGCAAATTTTAAATCAACATGATCAAAACCAGTAGAACGAGTTGTGATCATTTTTAAATTTGGTAAAGCAGCTAAAATGTCTTTATTAATTTTAGAATAAATGAAGGGAGATAAGACTCCTACATTGTTCAAGGTTTTTAAATCTTTTTTATCAACAACTCCATCAAAAAACCGCAACTTAAAACCTTTTAATTTTTTCTTTAAGTATTCAACTTCCCAAGCCTCTGTTTCAAAAAAGGCTAGCTCTGGTTTTTTTGTTTCTTTAATCATAGACGTGATGATAAATTAATATTTTGGCAATTGATCTTGCGACCTAAAAATTTTTCAGCCGCCTGCTCAAATTTTTTTTGATTGCCTGTTGTTAAAAAAATTTTTTGCTGAGCCAAATTATCTTGCTCTAAATACTCTGGATGACGAGTCAGATATTTGGCTAATTTACTTGCTACTATTATAGCACCATCGACAATTTTTTTCTTCCCCTTGAAAAAACTGTCAATTTTTTTCTTTAAAAAAGAATAATGCGTACAACCCAAGATGATCGTATCAAAATCCTCTTTTTTAATCATTTCTAAGTACTGTTCCAAAATAAGCTTTGCTGCTTCACTCTCTTCTTGAGACTCCTCAACCAAGGGAACTAACAATGGGCAAGCCTGCTGATAAATCACGCTGTTTGGATTTTGTAATTTTAACTCCTCTACATAAGTCCCCGAGGAAACAGTGGCTTGTGTGCCAATCACGGCAATTTTTTTGTTCTCAGAAATCAGCACGGCCTCCTCGGCTACTGGTCGAATTACTCCTAAAAGATTATGTTTCGGGTAAGCTTTTGGTAGATATTCTTGTTGTAATTTACGGAGAGCTTCAGCTGAAGCGGTATTGCAAGCTAAAATAATTAACTTCAAATTAGGATAATTAGAAAATAAATAATCAATTGCTTCTTTGGTGTATTGATAAATTGTCGCTTGATCTTTGTCTCCGTAAGGTGCCCGAGCATTGTCACCCAAATAAACATAACTTAAGCCTGACAACTCCCGCTCAATCTCCCGCAAAACTGACAAGCCTCCAAAACCAGAATCAAAAATGCCGATCATAAATAATTTTAAAAACTATTCTTTCTTTTTATTAAAACCCTCAAAAGCTCTTAAAATTTCTAAAGGCAAGCCAATAATTACTGTATTGGATTGATCTGAAGAAAGATCATTGATGGACTGCAAGGTTCTTAAATGCAAAGCGCCAGCAGATTTACCCAAAGTGTCAGCGGCTTTCGCCATGTTTTCAGCGGCAATTACTTCTCCCTCAGCTTTGATAATCACCGCTCGCTTTTCTCTTTCTGCTTCAGCTTGTTTGGCAATCGTGCGTTGCATATCTTTTGGCAATTCAATGTGTTTCAAATCAACCGAAACAACTTTGACGCCCCAAGGGTCAGTAGCATGATCAACGATTTGTTGAATACGAGAAGAAATTTCATCACGATTAGCTAATAATTCGTCTAGAGTTGTTTCTCCGACTACATCTCGCATCGTAGTCTGCGCTAATTGAGAAACAGCATAATTAAAATTTTCTACTTCTAAAATTGCTTTCTCTGCTAACGCTACCTTATAGTACAATACTGCGTTGACGTTTACTGAAACATTGTCCTTGGTGATAGCGTCTTGGTCGGGAACATCGACTGCTTTCACTCGGATATCCACTTTGGTCATTTGTTGAATAATAGGAAAAACCAAGCGCCAGCCAGGTTGTTTGGTTTTGGTATACTTACCAAGTAAAAAAGTAATGCCCCGCTCAAATTGATTAACCTGCCGAACAGAAATCACTATGATAAATAAAATAAACCCGATGAAATACCACATAATTTTATCTTAATTATTAATTAATTCCAATAATTCTTTGGTCTGAGCGGCCAAAATTTCTGCCGTATTTCCTTCTACAGTCACTCTCAGTAAAGGCTCGGTATTAGAAGCTCGGACATTAAACCAACGATCAGAAAACTCCACGGTAATACCATCAATTTCATCTTTGATTTGACCTTGATATTTTTCTCTAATTTTTTGTAACTCTGCCTGAACATCCTTAACTTCTAGATTTACTTCGTCGCCTTTAAAATAAAGAGTATTTTCTTTTACTAACTCTGATAATTTTTGATCTGTGCTAGATAAAATTTCCAAAATCAATAATAAGGCAATAAAAGCTGAATCCGAAAAATAATTATCTTTAAAACTAAAGTGAGCCGAAACCTCACCGCCCATTACAGCATTATTTTCTCGAGCATGTTTTTTGATATTTACAAAACCAACCTCACTGCGTACCGCAACTCCGCCCCAGGCAGTAATCAATTCTGGCACTGCGTGAGAACAAATCAAATTATAAACAATAGCCGAGCCAGGTTTTTTTGCTAACACTGCTTTGGAAAGCAACAATAAAATCTGGTCTCCTTTGATTAAGTTTCCTTTTTCATCTACTAACAAAATGCGATCCGAATCAGCATCAAAGATAGCGCCAAGATCTGCCTGTGTAGCCAAAACTTTTGCCGCTAGCTGATCACTGGCATTTGGCGCTAAAGGATTTGGATTACGATGAGGAAAATTTCCATCTGGCTCCATAAACAATCCCACAAAATCAATCTGTGACAAACGATCTAATATTTTTGGCAAATTAATTGCTGCCATACCAGAACCAGCATCGGCGACTAGCTTTAAATTTTTTATTTTATCCAAATCAACAAAAGAAAAAACATGATCAAGATAACGCGACCAAATATCTAGCTTATTTAATTTTCCTGGAGCAAGTTTAAACTCTTCCAAATTAGAAACCACTTCTTTTAATTCTGTACCTCGGATTATTTCTGAGCCAGCAGACAACATTTTTAGACCACCATATTCTGGTGGATTATGAGAAGCGGTGACCATTATTCCTCCGTCATATTGATCAGCACCAACAATATAATACAAAGCATCAATTGAAATTAAATCTAAATCATCAATCTGAACGCCATATTTTAAAACTTCTTCGATAAAAATCTGATGAATTTTTTCTGAAGAATTCCTAATATCCCGCGCAATCACAATTTTTAGTTGGCTGACCGGTTTAACTGTCAGATTAGCAAGTGTCTGTAAATAAGCCTTACTTATTTTTCTGACATCTTCCTGATCAAAGTCTTTTTCATAAACGCCTCTAATGTCATAGGCTTTAAAAATTTTTTCGTTCATGCTTTTATCTATTTTTTAATCTTTAATTTTTGCCAAAATAAACCCCAAGCCATTAAATAGGCGACTAAAATAATAATCCAACCAACTACTGGCACTTTGCCTAAAATCAAATAGATTGCTAAACCAAAAGCCAAGATGCTTAATTGTGACCAATTGTATTTAGTAAGCCATTTATTTTTGATAAACTTAGCAATCAACCAAGCTCCTAAAATTTTTGCTAAATATAAGCCGATCGCCCACAAAGTAAGCATAATCAAAGCGATTGGAATGCCGATGACGGTAATCATTAACGCAAAAGCAAGTAAGGGTGTTAAAAATAAAAATAAGAGCCCAAACAAAGGTGTCTGCCAAAGCTTTCCTTTGAGGCTAGAAAAATTTTCTGTAAAAAACTTTGGCCAAAAATAAACCAAAATCATTCCGACGATCAACATACCAAAAAATTTGATAATCAAAGACCATAAGACTTGAGAAAATGTTTTGCCATGTTCTGGTTCAGTCCATTTTTGAAAGTTCACTTGACCATCCACTTGAGCATTTTCTGAGATGCTGGCTTCGGTCAAAGCTTGATAGTTGATGCCTCCGCTAATTTGAGCGGTATCTGCAATCTGAAAATTAGTTTCCTGTCTTGGTGACAAATAAACATCAACTCCTTGACCAATAGAGCCTGTCAATAATAATTGTTCCATGCCACCTTCTAAGTGCTGACCAACTTGACCGTGCAAGCTAGCAGACGAGCCCCAAAAAGTCAGATGCTTGGCCAGTTCTGCCGTTTCAGTCAATAATAAATTGTCTCCAACAATAAAAGCGTTGCCAGTTACTAAGCCGGAAATCTCTATCTGCTTACCAACTACTCTGACATTGCCGTTAATTTTGTTTTTAATGCTAATGCTTTCAGCGGCAACAAAAATATCGCCATTGATATTTTCTGAATCAATAACAACATTGTTTCCTGCTAAAAATAAATCGCCATTAATTGTACCGTAAATTTCGATCGTTTTACCGGCAGCATAATAATTTTGATTAATAGTCTGATCTTTAGCAACAAAAACTACTTCCCCGGCATTTTTTTCAATGGCAAAAAGAGCCAGAGGGCTAAGTAATAAGAAGCTAAAAATAGTAAAAAAGCCTAATTTTTTCCACATTTTCGTCAAAAAATTAATAATTATTATCTTTATTTTAGCATATTTTAGATAAAAAAAATAGCAATTTACCATTGCTTTTTCAAGGTAGAAAATATACACTATTAGTATTAAAAAACTAAAAAAATCTATGTTTCATTTAGAAAATCCTTTTAAACACTCTGACCACACAGAATACGAAGAAAAAGCACTGGTCTTGTTAAACGAACTCATTTTATATCCTCGAGCAATCAATGAAGAAGAAAAAGATTTGCTAAAAAAAATAAAAGGCTCGCCGCATCCTGATATTTTAGAGCATCGCCAAATAATTAAAGATCTTACTGAAGAAGAGGAAGAAGAAATAATAAATTAAAATATGCAAATCATTGAATTTCCCGAATTTAGACAAACTTTTGATTATGATTGTGGTGCCAAAACCATGCACGCTATGCTTGCTTATTATGGAATTGACGTTAATGAAATAGATTTAATCAAAATTGCTGACACCAACGATCACCACGGCACGCCTTTGGCTGGCCTAGAAAAAATAGCTCAACATTTTGGCTTAAAATATCATGCTAAAAAAATGACGATCGATGACTTAAAAAAATACATTGATCGTCAACAACCAGTGATCTTAATGCTCCAAGCGTGGCCAAAGAGAAAAGTGCATAATTGGTCAAAGCATTGGTCTAGCGGACATTTTGCCATTGCCATTGGTTATGATCAAAAAAAAATTTATTTTGAAGATCCAGCGGTAACGATCAAAACTTATCTGGAATTCTCTGAGCTAATGAAACGTTGGCATGACGTCGATACACACAGTGACAAAAAATATTATAATCTAGGAATTGTCATCAGCGGAAAACAAAAAGTTTATTCTGCCAAACGAATTACTCACATGGATTAAATTATGCAAAATACAAAAACAAACAACTTATTATCTGGAAACATTTTTAAATCACTTTTAGCTTTGGCTGTTCCAATCATCTTTGCTAATATTTTACAAACTGCCTACCAAATCACCGATACATTTTGGGTCGGCCGTCTTGGCGCCGAAGCAGTTGCTGCAGTTTCGCTAAGTTTTCCATTGCTATTTTTGGTAATTTCTTTTGGCGGTGGTTTAGCGATGGCCGGAACAATTTTAGCTGCTCAATACAAGGGGCAAAATAATCAAAAAATGATTGATTTTATTTCTGGACAAACTATGAGCATCGTAGTCATGGTTTCTATTGTCTTAAGTTTGCTTGGTTATTTTATTTCTCCTCTCCTAGTCAGAATCATGGGCGCCGCTCCCGAAGTGATGCCTCAAGCAATTTCTTATTTACAAATTTCATTCTTAGGAATGGTCTTTGTTTTTGGTACGGCAGTTTTTCAATCTTTACTCCGTGGAGTTGGTGATGTCAAAACACCAATGTACATTATTTTATCAACTGTGATCTTAAATTTATTTTTAGACCCTTTGTTTATTTTGGGCTTTGGACCGATCCCCGGCTTCGGTGTTACTGGCGCAGCAATTGCCACTATTGGCACACAAGCGATTGCCACAATAATTGGCTTATTTATTCTCTTTGCCGGAAAACATGATATTCATTTGAGATTAAAAAATTTAAAACCAAGCAAAAACACTATTTTGAAAATCTTTAAAATTGGATTACCAGCTTCGATAGAGCAATCAATGCGAGCTTTTGGCATGGCAGTGATGACTTTTTTGGTTGCTAGTTTTGGTACAACTGTTTTGGCGGCTTACGGAATTGGGGGACGCATTTTTAGCTTTATTATTATTCCCGCACTTGGTCTATCGATGGCTACCTCTACTTTGGTTAGCCAAAATATTGGCGCCAACCAAATGTCTCGCGCAGAAAAAATCACTAAGCAGAGCGCTTGGTTTGGCTTTTGGAGTTTAAGCCTAGTCGGTTTAATTATGTTCTTTCTAGCAAAACCATTAAGTGGTATTTTTGTCCCTGGTGAGCTAGAAGTTATTCATTTGAGCGCTTTATTTATTAAGATTATTGCCTTTACTTTTGGCTTGATGGCTGTTCAACAAATTTTAACCGGAACCTTACGTGGCGCTGGAGACACTATGTCAGCTATGATCTTGTCTATTGTTTCCTTTTGGGTTTTGCAGTTTCCATTGGCTTTGATTTTAAGTAAATTCACTGATTTAGCAGAGTTTGGCTTGTGGCTAGCTTTCCCAATCGCCAATATTCTCTCAACTATTATTACTATCTGGTGGTATCGTCGTGGTAAGTGGAAAAATAAAAAAATTACCGAAGAAGATAAATTGACAGAAAAAACTTTTGAAGAAACAATGATTGAAGAAGCTAACTAAAAATATTTGTCAAATTACTTTTTGACAAAACAATTAATATTCCATTTAGTTTTATAAACACCTTTTGGTTCTAATTTAAATCCAGCGTCTAATAATAATTTTTCTAATTCATTTTCCGTAAAGCTATGGTAATAACGCCAAAGCTTTTTTTGATTGTCAGAATATTTTTGCCAAGAAATAAAGACATCGTTCCAAGCTCGTTTTTTCCACCATTGACTAAAAAAGTTTTTCAAATATTTCTTTTGTCTTAAATCCCAATTGGTCATAAATAAATAGCCGCCAGGTTTAAGCCAGTTATTTATTTTTTTAAGTAATTCTACTCTTTCTTTCTTTTTATCTAAGTGATGAAAAGCAGCGATAGAAAAAATCATGTCAAAACTTTCTTTGGGAAAATCTAGCTCTCGCATATCAACAACGCTAAATGGATATTTTGGAAACTGCTTTTTAGCTTGCTTGATCAAACCTTCGCTAAAATCAATACCAGTATAATCAAAATTTTTACTACTTTCTTCTAAAGATTTTAATAAACGACCATTACCGCAACCCAAATCCAAGATCTTGAAATTATCCTGAATGTATGGTATAAAAACTTGTAATTCTTCCCAGGGAAAAACTCGGGAAGCAGAAAATTCTTCAGCAATTTGGTTATAAATTGTTTTTAAATCATCAGACATGGCGGATATTGAAAAAAAATTATTAGAAAATATTGTTTTAGAACTAGCAAATACTAAATATGCTAGTGAGTTGGAATTTATTAAGGCTTTGAGACAAGTCTTTTCTCAACACAAGCTCGCGCCTACCACTAAAGCTAACCTAATTTCTACTTATCGTCAATTGGTAAAAGAGGGCAAGATCAAAGAAGACCAAAAATTTAGTCAACTCTTAACCAAACGAGCTGTTCGTACCTTATCTGGTGTTTCAGTGATTACTGTTTTGACCAAACCTTTTGTTTGTCCGGGAAAATGTGTCTATTGTCCAACTGAACCTGATATGCCTAAAAGCTATTTGTCTAATGAGCCAGCGGCCATGCGAGCTAAGATGAACTTATTTGACGCTGAACGACAGGTAAATATGCGAATCAAGGCCTTAGAAAACAATGGCCACTTAGTAGACAAAATTGAAATTTTAGTTTTGGGTGGCACTTGGTCTGTTTACCCTGACCATTACCAACATGATTTCATTCGTGACTTATTTTATGCTGCCAATACCTATGGCGATGGGCAAAAACGTGAAAAGAAAAACTTGGCTGCTGAACAAAAAATAAATGAAGACACAACGTACAAAATCATTGGCCTCACTTTGGAGACTCGTCCTGATTTTATTTCAGAAACTGAAGTTAAAAAATTAAGAAATTTAGGCTGCACTCGTGTCCAGCTTGGAGTCCAACATACGGATAACCAAATTTTAGACTTAATCAAACGTGGACATAATATAGAACAATCAATTATTGCCACTCGTCTGCTTAAAGACGCTGGATTTAAGGTTGATCACCACTATATGCCAGATTTACCAGGTTCCACTCCAGAAAAAGATTATGAAATGTTTGAATATGTTTTTAACTCTCCAGACTTACAACCAGATCAATTAAAAATTTATCCTTGCGTAGTCAATGAATTTGCTGAACTAAATAAATGGTACGAAGAGGGTCGCTATCAGCCTTATTCGGAAAAAGAATTATTAGATTTATTACTGGCTGTCAAAAAAATCGTTCCCCCTTACATGAGAATCAATCGTTTGATTCGAGATATTCCAGAAGAAAGTATTATCGCTGGAAACAAAATCACTAACCTCAGACAATATTTGCAAAATGAATTAAAAAGACAAAATTTATCTTGTCGCTGTCTACGTTGTCGTGAAGTCAAAGGTGAAGAATTTGATATCAAACAAATTGAATTAGTCAAAAGACAATACAACGCCTCAGAAGGCAAGGAATGGTTTTTGAGTTTTGAAAATAAAGAACACACTAAAGTTTATGCTTTTTTGCGTTTACGAATTAACGAACAGCCTGAAAAAAATATTTTTCCAGAACTTAAAAACGCCTCTTTAGTTCGTGAACTTCATGTCTATGGAAAAATGATTCCGGCAACCAATGACGAAACTGATGATGAAAATGGTGCCATTTCTAACACTCAACATTTAGGTTTAGGCAAAAGATTAATGGCCGAAGCTGAACGCATTACTTTAGAACAAGGCTTAGATAAAGTCGCTGTTATTTCTGGAATTGGCGTTAGAAATTATTACCGTAAACTAGGCTATGAGCTAGAAGGCACTTATGTGACTAAAACTTTGAAATAATGATATAATAAACTCATGAAAAATCTACAAAATACCGATCCGCAAATAGCGGAAATTATCAAAAATGAACTCAATCGCCAACGCACTGGTGCCGAAATGATTGCTTCGGAAAATTTTGTTTCTCTGAGCGTTTTAGAAGCAGCTGGCTCGGTGCTAACCAATAAATATGCCGAAGGTTATCCTAACAAACGCTATTATGGTGGTAATGAATTTATTGACCAAGCAGAAATGCTAGCTATTGAAAGAGCTAAAAAACTTTTTGGCGCTGAACATGCTAATGTCCAACCACACTCAGGATCTACTGCTAATGCTGAAGCTTATTTTGCTCTATGTAATTTACATGACACAATCTTAGGCTTTTCACTGGCTCACGGTGGACACTTGACCCATGGACATCCGGTAAACTTTTCTGGCAAATCATATAACTTTGTCAGTTATGGCGTAGGCAAAAAAACTGAATTAATCGACTTTAATGAAGTCAAAGCACAGGCAGAAAAACACAGACCAAAAGTTATCTTAGCTGGAGCATCTGCTTATTCTCGTCAAATTGATTTTGCTAAATTCAAAGAGATTGCCGATGGTGTCGGAGCGTATTTAATGATCGACATGGCCCATATTGCTGGCCTTGTTGCGGCCAAACTTCACCCAGATCCAATTCCCCATGCTGACGTAGTAACAACCACAACCCACAAAACTTTGCGCGGTCCTCGCGGTGCTTTGATCTTATCTAAAATACAAGATCGTCTAGACTCCGGTGGCAAGAAAAATCTAGCACAAAAAATTGACTCTGCTGTTTTTCCAGGGCTACAAGGTGGCCCATTAGAACATATTATTGCTGCAAAGGCAGTAGCTTTCCAAGAGGCCTTGCAAGTAGAATTTGTCGCATACCAAAAACAAGTTTTGGCTAATGCTAAGGTTTTAGAAAATAAATTTAAAGAAGCTAATATTAAAATAATTTCTGGCGGCACTGATAATCATTTATTATTAATCGACGTCACTCCTCTAGACTTGTCTGGTCAGGAGGCTGAAACCTTGCTGGATCAGAATTATATTTTTACCAACAAAAATATGGTTCCTTTTGATATGCGCAAGCCAATGGACCCATCTGGAATCAGACTTGGTACCGCAGCTTTAACTACTCGTGGTTTAAAAGAAGCTGAAATAACAATTATCGCTGAAGTAATTATTGATACTTTAAAATCCAAAAAAGTAGAAGAAAAAAATAAAGAAAAAGTTTTGAACTTGATGAAAAACTTCCCCCTTTACCCTGAATTATAATATGGCAAAAATTATTGATGGAAAAAAAATAGCCGAAGACATAAAAGTCGCTATTCATAAAGAAATTTTTCAAAATTCATATCAACCAAACTTAGCAGTAATCTTAATTGGCGATGATCCAGCATCTCAGCTTTATGTCTCATTAAAAAAAGAAGCTGCCAAAAAAGTTGGAATTGAGTTTCATGAATATTTACTAGCCGAAAAAACTTCTCAAGAAGAAATTTTGAAAGTGATTGATTTTTTAAACAAAGACAAAGACGTTGACGCAATTCTAGTTCAGCTACCATTACCAAAACATTTAGATACCGACTTGATCATCCAGGCGCTCGATCCAAACAAAGACGTTGACGGTTTTCATCCTCAGAATATTAAAAATCTATTAGAAAATAAAAGTGATTTTATTCCTGGGTTACCTTTGGGCATCGTCAAACTTTTGGACAGTACTGAAGAAGATTTAAAAAATAAAAAAGCAATAATTGTTGCTAAAAGTGAAATATTTTATCAGCCATTACAAAAACTATTAAATCAAAAAGAAATAAAAACTAAGATCGTCAAACCTGCTGATCCTGATTTAAAAAATAAAACCAAAGAAGCGGATATTTTAATCACTGCCATTGGACAAGCTTTTGCTATTCATCCTGAAATGGTAAAAAAAGATGCTATTGTGATCGATGTCGGTACTAATCAAGTCGGAGCATATACTGTCGGCGATGTCGACTATAGCGCAGTCTTTGAGAAGGTCAGCTACATCACACCAGTACCCGGTGGTGTCGGTCCAATGACTGTAGCCATGCTTTTGTACAACACTTTACAACTTTATAAAAAAAATCGTGCTTAACACGATTTTTTATTTTTAAAACTCACTTTCTAACTATAACAAACTACTTTGAAAACTTTTCATTTGCCCGACTATTTTAGCATCTTTGATTCGATCAATTTCAAATACTCTCAAAGCATCGCGTAAATGACAAAAAGCTTTTACTTTGTTTCCCTTAATTGCTTGAATGTCAATTTTTCTTTTGGTCACTTGACCGCCTTCGTCAATATAATCAATTTCTAATTGTTCTCCAGCAGCAAAAGCTTTCTCTACTATTTCACGAATTGGCGTTTCTTTTTGATCAAACCAACGAGCAACAATCGAGGTTTTTAAACCAGAATTATGGTACCAAATATTTCCGTGTTTCAAACCATAATCATAGATTTCTTTGGTAACTTTGACATCATCTAAACAATATTTAATCAATTTTTCCCAGTCATTGTTTCGATAATAAACAATAGCATCAAGTCCTGAACCTGATTTTCCATAACCCAAAGTACTTTGAGCAACTGATTCTAATTTTAAACGATGTCCTAAAGCATGAACAACCTCTTCCATAATGTCTAAATGTGGAATCGTGCTTAAATCAAAATCTTTATAATAAGGCTGTAAAACTGGAAAATCAAAAAACTTACTATTAAAACCGATCACTAGTCCAGCATTTTTTAATAACTCTAAAAGTTCAGCGAATTCCTCTTCTTTGAAGCCACGATATTTATCTAAATTATAAGAATAAACCCCAACCAAAGAAACGCCCAAAAGGTGTTGATTTTGGTGACCGCCTACTTCATCAAATGTTTTTTTAGTTTCTAAATCTAAAACTATAATATCTTTTTTCATAGCTCATATTTTATCACACCTCTACCAATCCTTCAACTTAAAGCTTAAGTTATCTAGGATTCTAGTATACCAGTATCTGACTGGGATGGTAATAATATCTTGCCATTTAAAGCCTAGAGATAAGAAAGTGTTTTGGTCTTTGATCCAGTATTCTATACCGTCTTGAACATAGAAGACTTGAGGGTAAGAACCATGCTTTAATAATTGTCCACTAGGGTGAATATCTGAAGTAGTAATGTTTTCTCCTATTGTGTAGTAACTAAAGTCTTCTTGAGGAAGATGGATGATTTTATTAAAGTCATAACCAAAGTCAGAGAAGATATTGCCACTTGTAATCCATCTTAGGGTTTTTTCTGGTTCTATTGCATAGACTTTGTTAGAGTCTTGGAATTTAACTAGATTACCTGGTTTAACAGTAAGTCTTCCTTCGTATGGATAGCTATTATTTAAAGTAACTTGGTCAATGACTTGAAGAGAGTTAAAGTTGTTAAACCAAGTGTAGAAAGTAGTAAGGTTAGGGATGTAATATCTTTTACTTTCTTGGTTAATGTAATATACCCTAGGGTCGTTAGGCGCTTTGGCTAGAAAGCCTTGAGCTTTTAAAACATTAATTGAGTTGGTGGTTGATGTCGCTTGATTGTCTTCTTCTATTTGACAGAGGTAGGAACATCCATCGCCATTGTTTGTATTACCATCGTCACAAGTTTCTCCACTTTCTGTGATGGAGTTACCACATACTATTGGTGGGTTCTCTGGTGGAGGTGGTAGAGGGTTTCCTCCTCCGTTGTCACAAGCAGGGCATGAACCTCCACAGTCTATTCCTGTTTCATTACCATTTTGGATATTGTCTGTACATGAAGCTGGCGGTGGGGTTTCTTGTTCTATCTGGCAACTTGAGGAACAACCATCGCCATTGTTAAGGTTTCCATCGTCACAGGTTTCTCCACTTTCTAGGATGGAGTTGGAACAAGTAGGCCCTGAGGCATATTCTAAAGGTCCAATGTCTGGAGCAAAACCTTGGAAGTTATTGGTGTTTACTCCACTGATTAACATTCCTTGGTCAATAGCTGGAGAGTTAGACTGGAGAGTAAAGTTTTCTTGAGAGAAATTAGTAAACAATGGATTGGTTTGGAGAGAAAGTGATTCTTGAGAAGAAGCCGATCGAAAAGAACTTAAGCTTGAATAATCTACATCTTGATAATTATAAACTACGTTACTTGAATTTGGCGCATAATACAAATTATTGTTGTAAGTATTAATAGAATGATTAATATTTGGCGACAAATCATTCATCTGCACTTTATCTGAACGACTAGAATAAAAAATGTTATTAGCCATCAGATTATTAACAATGGTACCAGAACCATTTACGCTTGCTGGCTTCATGTAAATGCCAACATTAAATTTACCAGTAAAAATATTGTGAGCAATAATATTATTTTTCAAACTCTCACCTTCACCTTCATAAAGATAGCCAGACCAAGCATAACGATTTTCTTCATCTGAGACACCGCCAAAAATATCCAAAAATTTATTATAAACTATTTTGTTATTATCTCCTCCGCCCAAAGCAAATCCACGACCATTTTCCGCATAAAAAGTATTATTATAGACATTATTTTCATTAGCTTCATCTAACCAAATTCCAAAATAAGCGGAAATATGTGGATCAACATTATAGGCACTATAGTGAATGACATTATCATGAATATCAAATCTTTGAGCTTTTTCATCAACACCGCCTTCGATCAAAATACCATTACCGCCCTGATAGCTAATAGAATTTCCAAAAATCTGATTATCTGATCCACGTTGTGTACCAATGCCAGAATTAACCGAATGCGCTCCATTGTACTCTAAAGTATTATTGCTAATAATTCCTTCTGCTAAATAAGAAAATGAAATGCCGTTTGATTTATTATTTCTAATAATATTATTATCAATCGTGATATAGCTTTTAAAATAATCATTCCAGGGCTCCACGGCCAAGGCATTATATCCAGGCGTTAAACCACAGGTCGATGAACAACCATCGCCATCTATCAAATTTCCATCGTCACATTGCTCAGGATTAGTTTGGTATTCTGGACCAATGGTCCAGTTATCAAGTCTACCATCACCACAAACCGGTTTATAAAAACCAAGAAAATAGAAGCCAGCAGCATTATTGTTTTCTGCTTTGCTGTTTTTAACAATAACATGATGGACATTGCCGCCTAAAATAAAACCAAAACGAGCGTGATCATGACTATTTATATTATCTAGTGTGATATGGTGAACAAAATCATTGCCATAAGTAGCAATATAATCTCTTTCTCCCTGAAAATAAACTCCCTGCGTAGCATTTTTTAATTCCAAATTTGAAACCGTCAAATAGTAAGCTGGCCGAGTAGAGCCATAACCAAAATGAAAAATTTCTTGATCGGGGACCTCCATTAAATGACCATTTGGGTTATCGCCAGCAGCAAACTTAACATAGGCCACTTCTCCATTTTTTCCATCAGCACTTACTTGATAATAAAATTCTCCGGCCTGGTCAAGAAAATCTAATTTTCCAACCAAATGATAAATTGCATTTGGATAAGGAGCGGAGCCGATAGTATTGTCGGGATAAAAATAAGCTCTATTTGTATTTAAATCAACAGACTGAATCTTAAAACGCTCACCATACAGATCACGACCTAAAAATTCAACAGTTGCATCCAAAACTAAATCTGGATTTTGATTATACAAAGCAATTAATTCCGTATCTTCAATGTAAGTGCCATCACCACGATCATCAATGGTGTAGTAAGCTCCATTGTTTGGATATTCTGCTTCTGTAAGTCGAACATCATCTTGATAAATATCTCTGACATCTAGATAATAATTGGTTCCACTTAAATCTGTGGTACTGTAAATGTCATTGCCTTCGCTACTCCAATTAGACAATATTTTAGCTCCAGAAATTACAGGAATTTCGTTATTGTACCCACTAATAAAATTGCGCTTATTATCATTGGCGCCATAAGGCCAATCAACTACTCGATCATAATATTTACCAGATCGAATATAAATATTATGCCCTCCGAGTTCAATCGTCCCGTTGCTTTGCAAATCTTTTATAGCTTTCAAGCCGTCACTTAAATCAGACCAAGCTCTGATACCAGAAGAAGCGCCACAAGTTCTCGTAGACGTCACGTAGTTCAAACATTCTCCTGACAATTGATTATCAATATAAAAAATTTGATGAGCTAAAGCAGCATGTACGGCAATTTGACCACGATAACTAAACCAAACATTAAACAAAGACAAAACAAAGATCGCCAGAATACTGACAATCATTCGATTTTTTAGAGTATCTTCAATTAGCTTAAAATGTTTCATTTTACTTCTTTATTTTAACATTTTTTGAGTATTAAAAAAAGAGCGATCTCTCACTCTTCTTCTCTCTACCAATCTTCAATATCTGGTAAAAAATCTCCTGGTTTTATTTTCTGACGCGGATGTTTTGTGTCTTCTTCCCAAAAATCCCCTGCTGTGTCTTCAAAAGAATATTCCGTATCATCACTTTCAGTAGTCATTGTAGATCTTGCCAAATGATTATAATTTAAAAAAGTAGTGGCCAACTGGGAAACAAATGGCGAAGCTGTTAAACTCTTGTATCCATCATAAGAAAATTGTGACATTGGGTAAGTTAAATACAAATGTTTTTTAGCCCGAGTGACTGCCACATAAAACAATCTTCTTTCTTCTTCTTGCTCTGTTTCAGAAACAGCTAAAGGATGCGGTAAAGATTTGTTGGTTAAATTCATCAAAAAAACTGCTTGCCATTCCAGACCCTTAGCTTGATGAATTGTACTTAAAATTATTGCCTCTTGGTCATGTCCATCGTCGGCATTAAATTTTTCTTGTAAAGTTATCTCACTCAAAAAAGCATTCAGGTCCTGATAGGACGAAGAAAAAATAGCTAACTGCTCCAAATCTTCACTTCGTTGACGATAATCTGGATATTGAGCTGTCAAATATTCTTGATACTCTTTGATCAGCATTCTAATCAGCTCTGCTGGATTAGCTTTTTGCTGACGGAAGAGACTAGTCATGACCTGAGAAATTTGTTGCCAAGAAGTTTGAGCTTTACTTCCTAGATTAAAAGCTACTTGATCAATATTTTCTAAACTTTCTAAACCAGAAACCTGAGCGTATATTTTTTGAGCAGTAGCAGGGCCAATCCCAGGATATAAATTTAAAATTCTCGCCCAAGCCACTTCATCTTTAGTGTTGGTCAAAACTTTTAGCCAAGCCAAAATATCTTTGATGTGTGCTCGATCAAAAAATCTTAAACCGCCACGCATTTGATAAGCAATCCCTCGACGATTTAATTCCATTTCTAAACTTTGTGAATGATGAGAAGCTCTAAATAAGACAACGATCTCTATTGCTGGAACTCCTTCGGCAATCAAAGCCTCGATCCGATCAGCAATCCACTTTGCTTCTCGTAAATTATTTTCCAAAGCAATTAACTCTGGTTTCACATAACTTGTCAAAATTGCCTGTAAATTTTTAGCAAACTGGTTAGTATTTAAGGCGATGATTTCATTGGCCAAAGCTAAGATCTCTGGGGTCGAACGATAGTTGGTCTCTAGTTTATAAACTGTAGCCCGAGGAAAAACCTTTGGAAAATCCAAAATATTTTGAATATTTGCTGCTCGAAAAGAATAGATGCTCTGCGCATCATCGCCGACCACCAAAATATTTTGATGGTTTTTACTTAAATTAAATATAATTTCCGCCTGCAAAGTATTTGTATCCTGATATTCATCAACCAAAACATACTGCCATTTCTGGTCAAATATTTTTTGCATTTCAGAATCTTCAGTTAAGATTTTCCAATAGAGCAAAAGATCATCAAAATCCAAAACATTGGATAATTTTTTTCTTTTTTGATACTCTGCTGCTACTTTTTCAAATAACTCCAAAAAATTTTGCCACTCAGAAAATTTGATTTCCAAAGCTTCGGCTAAGCTAATCCGTGAATTAATTGAAAAGCTAATTAGCTCTTTAGCTAGACTAGCATTAGGTCGACGATTGGCAGCTAAATGACCAAAAAACTCAGAGATAATATTTTTTAAAAGCGATTTGGCGTCATCTTCGTCTAAAATATTAAAATTATTTTGAATTCCAATCTTAGCGCCATAAAATCTTAAAAGACGATTAGCAATACTATGAAAAGTTCCGCCCCAAATTGGTAATTTATTTTTGTCCTGCCAATGCAAAAGTTCCGCTACCCGAGACATCATTTCATTAGCTGCTTTGTTGGTAAAAGTTAAAAGCAAAATCTTCTCTGGTTTTACGCCCTGCTCGATTAAATAGGCCACTCGATAAACTAAAGTACGAGTCTTACCAGACCCTGCACCAGCCAAAATTAAATGTGGTCCATCAGGAGCAGTGACTGCTCTATATTGTTCAGAATTCAATTCTTTTTGAAAATCTATTTTTGACATAAAAACATTATAACCCAAAGTTTTGATCTTGGCTAATTAAAAAATTAAAGCTATACTTTAATGGTAAATTGTTCACAAGCAGGAGGAACAAAAAATGAAAAACCTCATATGGTTTTGGTACTGGCGAATCATTCCTAAGAAAAAATTACTACTAACAATCATCTTACTAAACATTCTCCTCTTCTGGCCTGATGATGATCTAATGATCTTGTTTGTAAAATACACCATACTGATACCTCTTACGCTTGTACTGCTCACTCTTTACTCGTTTTTTCTTCTGAAATTCATTTTTCCAAAACAATGGAGGAAAATCAGAAAAAACCTCCAAAAACTAGCAAACTAAGTGAGGTCCATCATGTCACAAACTCTGTGGGAATTGAGAGTAGCAAGCGCTCTGTTGGGATACTTCCTGCTCTACAGACTCACTCACCGCTCACGCTCTTGTCTTCGTTGACAAGAGCGGTTTTTTTGTGCTTTAATTGCTCCTGTAAAGAATAAACTTATGTCATTTTCTTTAGGAATTGTCGGTTTGCCAAATGTTGGTAAATCTACGCTATTCCAAGCCCTAACAAAAAATAAAGTCGAAGCGGCCAACTATCCTTTTTGTACAATCGATCCAAATGTTGGAGTAGTAGCTGTTCCAGATCAACGCTTAGAAAAATTAGCGCAACTTTCTAGCTCCGCTAAAATAGTCCCGACAACTATTGAGTTTGTCGATATCGCCGGTCTAGTCAGAGGCGCTTCTACCGGCGAAGGTTTAGGAAACAAATTTTTATCTCACATTCGAGAGGTAGATGCTATTGTCCAAGTAGTCAGACATTTTGAAAATAAAGATGTTATTCATGTTAATGGAAAAATCGACCCTGAAGATGACAAACAAGTAATCAACTTAGAATTAATTTTAGCCGATCTAGAAACTACAACAAAACATCTAGAAAAAGTAACTAGCAAAATGAAAGGTTCTTATCCAAAAGAACTTGACCAAGAAAAAGCTGTTTCCGAAAAAGCAAAAAAAATTCTAGAAGAAGAAAAATTACTATCAACTTTTGATTGGAGCGAAGAAGAGCGTAAACAATTAAAACAATTAAATTTACTGAGCATCAAGCCGATCATTTATTTGTATAACATTGCGGAAAATGACTTGGATAAAGATTTAAAATTACCAGAAAATGCTTTGAGCATCTGCGCAAAACTAGAATCTGAGTTAGCAGAACTAAACAATGAGGAAGCACAAACTTTTTTGGCAGAACTTGGAATAAAAAATAGCGGACTAAATAATTTGATCAACAAAAGTTATCAACTATTAGAGCTGATTACTTTTATTACAACTGGCCCAGAAGAAACAAAGGCCTGGACCGTGACTAATGGTTCAAAAGCGCCGCAAGCAGCCGGAGTGATTCACACTGACTTTGAAAAAGGCTTTATTCGAGCGGAAGTAGTCAATTGGGAAGAACTCTTAAATGCTGGCGGTTGGCATCAGGCCAAAGAAAAAGGACTAATGCGAATGGAAGGCAAAGAGTATTTAATGCAAGACGGCGATACAGTTCACTTTTACTTCAATTAAAAACTAAAAAATCTCTTGAATTCAGGAGATTTTTTAGTTTTTCAAAAATATGCTATAATAAAAACAAGATCGTTCTTTCGCATACTTTCTTACATATACTTTTTGAAACAACTAAAATAAGGCCCTAACAAGGAGCCAAAGAAATTATAAAAAATAAAGTTGAGCAAAAGTAATCAATCAAGAAAGAGTAGACAATTTAGAATCAAAACATGGAAGTTCACAGGACTTTTGCTTATTTTAAAGGGCTTTAATATAGGTAAGGGTCCTGTATTTTTTTATTTAATAAACATTGCATCCCCAAAAGAAAAAAATCGATAATCATTTTTAAGCGCATGCTGATAAGCCGCCATGATATTTTCTCTCCCCGCCAGAGCTGAGACCATAAATAACAAAGAACTTTTTGGTAAATGAAAGTTTGTAATTAGACCATCAACAAAACGATACTTATACCCTGGATAAATATAAATCTTCACCCATTTTTCTCCTGATGCCAAATTTCCTTTGGCAGTAGAAAAAGCTTCTAGAGTACGAGCAGCGGTTGTTCCGACAGCAATAATATTCTTCCCTGATTTTTTTAAATCATTTAATCGATCAGAAACATCTTTTTTGATGCTCGCCCATTCGCTATGAATCTGATGCTCTTCAATTTCCTCGACTTCAACTGGAGCAAAAGTTCCTAAACCGACATGCAAAGTCACAGTCAAAATTTCTACTCCTTGCGCTTTTATTTTTTCTAATAATTCTTTGGTAAAGTGCAGACCAGCAGTTGGAGCGGCAACAGAGCCTTTGTCTTTGGCAAAAACTGTTTGATAATCATCTCTAATTTTTTTACTATCCGCAGTCTTGATGTAAGGCGGCAAAGGAGTCTGTCCAATTTTCTCAACAGTCTGTAAAAATTTATCATCTGCTTGATTAAATTGAATAATTTTGGTTTTACCATCAAGATCCTCAATAATTTTACCAACTAAATCTTCTGCTAAAAATAACTGATCCTCCACTTTTATTCCTCGACCACCCACTAAGCACTCCCAACTCTTTGAGTTTATTTTTTTTGTCAAAAAAATTTCCACCTCTCCACCAGTTTTTTTCTTGGCCTTCAGACGAGCTGGAAAAACTTTGGTTTCATTTAAAACCAAGACGCTATTTTGATCCAAAAATTTTGGCAGCTCATAAAAATATCGATCTAAAAAATTCCCAGTTTTTTTATCTAGCACAAGTAACCGACAGTGATCTCGAGGATCAATTGGTGTTTGAGCAATGAGCTCTTTTGGTAAATTGTAATCAAATAAATCAATTTTCATTTTTTTCTCTTTTAACTTTCCTCAAGAGACTATCTCTCTTAGAATACAAACAACCGCAATAATCTTGTCGATAAAATCCTTGTTCTTTGCTTAAGGCGCAAGAAATTTTAAAACCATCTTTTTTCTTCCAATCGCGATCTAAAAACTCAAGACCAAAACTTTGAGCTAACTTTTGACCAATCAAGCTAATTTTTTGAGCATCTTTATGAGGGCTAATCGTCAAAACAGTGGCAAAGGCATCGTACTTTTCTAGCTTAGCAAAACGCGCTGTTTCACCTAAACGTAAGTCAAAACATTGATCACAACGTTTACCTCTTTCTGGCTCATCTTCCAAACCCTTAGTTTTTTCAAGCCAAGCCAGAGAATCATAAGGTCCTTCAATAAAATCAAGCCCAAGCTTTGCTGTGTAATTTTTCATTTCATCACGACGTTGATTATACTCAGCACGTGGATGAATATTTGGGTCATAAAAATAAACAGTCAAGTCCCATGAAGACATTAACTGCTGAAGAATATAAATTGAGCACGGTGCACAACAAGAGTGCAACAACAATCTTTTTTTCATCCTAAAATAATTTACTATCCTTAGGTAATTCCAAGCCTAAATATTGATAAGCTCGATCTGTAGCAACTCGTCCTTTTGAGGTTCGAGCCAAAAGCCCCAACTTCATCAAATATGGTTCAACAATTTCTTCGATTGTTCCTGCTTCTTCTTGCAAAGCGGCAGCAATGGTATTCAAGCCAACTGGACCACCTGAAAAATTCTCAATCAAAACTCTTAAGAACTGACGATCCAATTGATCCAAGCCATATTTATCAATCGCCATCAAATCAAAAGCATCGTGAGTCAGCTCCAAAGAAACATCGCCATTACTTTTTACCTGCGCATAGTCTCGAACGCGTTTCAAAATACGATTAGCAATTCTTGGAGTGCCTCGACTACGTCCAGCAATTTCCGTCACCGCCTCTTCTCTAATTTTGGTTGCTAAAATATCTGCTGATCTTTTGACAATCGAATTTAATTCTTCTGGATTATAAAAATCCAAACGAAAAGTTACTCCGAAACGATCGCGCAAAGGAGCGGATAATAAATTATAACGTGTAGTTGCACCAATAATTGTGAAGCGTGGTAAATCCAAACGCAAAACTTGCGCTGAAGGCCCTTTGCCTAAAATAATATCCAAAGCAAAATCTTCCATCGCTGGATATAAAATTTCTTCAATTATTTTTGGCAAACGATGAATTTCATCAATAAACAAAACATCGCCTTCTTGTAGGTTGGTGACCAAAGCTGCTAAATCACCAGCTTTAGTGATTGCTGGTCCAGTAGTCACTTTGATCCCCGCGTTCATTTCCTTGGCAATGATATGAGCTAGAGTTGTTTTCCCCAAACCTGGAGGGCCAAATAACAAAACATGATCGAGTGTCTCACCTCGATTTTTAGCAGCAGTCAAGACAATGTCCAAGTTTGCTTTGATCTGTTCTTGTCCAATATAATCGGCTAAACTTTGCGGTCTTAAAGTCAAATCCCAAGTCTTATCTTGCTTTTGTTCATTTGAAGAAATAATGCGCTCTTCTGACATAATTTTAATACCTTTTTGCTCTAAAAGATTAGCATGCTTAAAAATTATTGACAAGGAAAATAATTAAGCAAAAACCCCCGCTTCATGGCAACAACTTACTGCTGCCAAAGTACAAAACGGGGGTTTATTTTCCTAAAAAAATTTAAATAAAAGTAACAGAGGAAACTCGATCTTCTGGATCCTTGAAACGCATCAGTCTAACTCCCTGTGTTGCTCGACCCAAAACATTAACCGTCTTCAAAGGTAAGCGAATCACCTGGCCTTTTTTGGAAATAATGATCATGTCTTCATTTTCCATATTGTTACTGACAATTCCAGCGGAAGTTACTTCGCCAGTTTTTGCTGTCACTTGAGCAGTCTTAATTCCTGAGCCACCACGTCCTTGAACCTTGTATTCTTTCAAAGCCGTACGCTTACCAAAACCATTGGCCATCACGACTAATAATTGCTCATCTTTGCCGATCTTACCATCTGGGATCAAGTCAACGCCGATCAATTCATCATCTTTTTTGATTCTGATTCCATGAACACCAGAAGCTGTGCGACCCATAGCTCTGACTGCCGATTCTTTAAAACGAATTGACTGACCAGACTTAGTGATCAACATCACATCGTCTTTACCGCTTGAAGGTCTGACCCAACGTAGAGAATCATTGTCTTTTAAGGTAATAGCAATTAAGCCTGAACGACGAACATTGGAAAATTGCTTAACATCAACTCTCTTCACCAAACCATTGCTAGTGGCCATCACAAAAAATTTGAAAGCTGCAAAATCATCGCTCTGTAAAATAGACGAGATTTTTTCTTCTTGAGATAATTGTAAAAAGTTTACAATATTTTGTCCCTTGGCAGTTCTGCTTTGTGAAGGAACCTCATAAGCCTTGAGCTGGAAAACTCGGCCACGAGTAGTAAAAAACATCAAATCAGCATGAGTGTTGGTACTAAAGAAAAACTTTACTTCGTCTTGTTCTTTAGTTGTCAAACCGACCACTCCTTTTCCACCGCGACTTTGTTGTTTAAAATTTTCTGGATCAATACGTTTGATATAGCCATCATGAGTCATGGTAATGATTGCTGTTTCGTTAGGAATCAAATCCTCGGTAGTCATTTTATCAATCGCTGATTTAACAACCTTGGTTCTTCTTGGGTCAGCAAATTTTTTCTTCAATTCAGCAATCTCTTCTTTGATGATACTCAAAACTTTTACTTTACTCTTAAGAATGGCCTCTAATTCTTTGATTAATTTAAGCTTTTCTTTTAATTCATCTTCAATCTTCAATCTTTCTAAGTTAGCCAAACTTTGTAAACGCATTTCCAAAATTGCCACGGCTTGTCGCTCAGACAACTTGAATTTTTTCATCAAATTATCTTTGGCAATTTCTTTGTCTTTGGAAGCACGAATAGTTTTGATCACAGCGTCGATTTTATCCAAGGCAATTTTTAAGCCTTCCAAAATATGCGCTCTTTCTTTAGCTTTATCTAAATCAAATTGAGTACGTCGAGTAATGATTTCCTGACGATGTTTGATGTATTCTTCCAAGATATCTTTTAAGGTCAAAACACGTGGCTGTAAACCATCGATCAAAGCTAGCATGTTGACGTGAAAAGTCTCTTGAAGCTGAGTGTGTTTATAAAGATTATTCAAAATCTTCTTAGGGAAAGCGTCTTTCTTTAAATCAACAACAATTCTAACACCATCTTTATCTGACTCATCACGGAGATCTTTGATGCCTTCAAGTTTTTTATCTTTGACTAATTGAGCAATTTTTTCTAACAAAGTAGCCTTGTTAACCTGAAAAGGAATAGAGGAAATGATAATCTGATATTGATCAGTTTTGTTTTCCAAAACTTCTGCCTCACCACGCATGACAATTCCACCGCGACCAGTCGCATAAGCTGTTTTTATATCTTCCTGATTATAAATCACGCCACCAGTTGGAAGATCTGGTCCTTTGACGTACTCCAACAAATCATCAACTGTTGAATCTGGCTTGTCGATCAACAAAGTAACAGCATCAATTAATTCTCCCAAATTATGAGGAGGAATATTGGTGGCCATACCAACGGCAATTCCAGTGGTGCCGTTTAATAACAAATTTGGTAGTTTGGCCGGTAAGACTTTTGGCTCTTTATGTGAACCATCATAATTTGGGATAAAATCTACGGTTTGTTTTTCAATGTCAAATAACATCTCTTCAGCTAGCGCTTGAAGTTTAGCTTCTGTGTAACGCATCGCCGCAGCATTATCGCCGTCCATCGAACCGAAGTTACCTTGACCGTTGACCAAAGGATAACGCATCGCAAAATCCTGAGCCATACGAACCATGGAATCATAGACGGCAGAATCACCGTGCGGATGATACTTACCCAAAACCTCACCGACCACGGTAGCAGATTTTCTAAACTTGGCACTATGTCTTAGGCCGATGGTCCACATCGCATACAAAATACGACGATGAACCGGCTTCAAACCATCTCGAACATCTGGTAAAGCACGCGCAACAATGACGCTCATCGCATAATCCAAATAAGAGGTTTCCATTTCTCTGACAATGGACAAATCCTCTACGTTACCACGGTTGTTATCTTTTTCTTGGTCTAATTGTTCTTTCTTAGGCATATTTGATTTTTATAATTACTGTTGGTTTTGACTATCTAAATATTGACGAGTGACCTTAAGTAGCTCTTCTTGATTTTTTTCTTTTTCAATTTCACTTGGCAAATTTTTTAACTCAACTAAACCTTGATCAATTGAATTTTTTGCATTAGCCAATAAATTGCCTGCCTTATCGCCTAATTCTAAGACGACTTCATTTTCTTCAACTGCTGGAATTTTTAAATTTGGCAAGAACTTTAGCCATTGCCAAAAAATAAAACCGCTAGCCAACAAAGTTAGGGCTACTAAACTAAAAAGTTTATTTTTGTTTTCGTGATAAAAAATCATTTTTGTGCTTTTAAAATAACTAATTGCATGTCTTCTTGTGGCAAATCTTTTTTGCTAATTTTTACTTTTTCTTCTTCACTTCCTTTGATGCCAAATTCTTTGATAAAAGCATTGATATCATCAGCTTTGATTTTTCCCATGCCTGGTTGAAAACAACTTGGAATAACAATTCTTGGTTCAACTTGATTGATAATCTTAACAGCCTCTTTAGCATTGGTCAGATCTCCTCCGCCAACAGGCAAGATCAAAACATCTGCTCCCTCAACTAACTCCAAATCTTTATCAGTCAAAGCCTCGTGTCCAAACTCTCCTAAGAAAGCAATTTTTACATCTTCAAAGGTCAAAAGATAAATTACAGAGCCATTTACTTGTCGGCCATAAACAAAAACCTCTTTTACTTCATACTCTCCTGGAGCATCAATCACAAAAGACTGTTCGCTAATCTTATTGGCCATAAATTCTTTGGGATTGCTAAACAAAGCAAGGTCTGATTTTACTTTGCTAAAAGTAGCGCCTTTTTCCAAAGAATAAGGGTTCAATAAAATGGTTACTTGTGGACTTTGAATCCGAAAATAATTAAATCCTTGCCATGTAATCTGCATAATTTTTCTAAAAAATAAGTCTCTTAATTTGCCTTAATTTTAGCATAAAAGTCCCCCCTAGTAAAGACAAAAAAGGCTTAGAAAAAGGCCTGTCCAAAGCCCCCAAAAAGCCTTTAATAAGCAAAAACTAAAGGCCTTGATTTATTTTCTAAAATATGTTAATCTAAGGCGGTTATTATTTTATTAGACTTGTTTATTGTCCTGTTTCTAAAGAACAATGAATAAGGCTGATCTTCGATAAAAAAAGAGGGTCGGCTAAGATTAAAAATTAATATGAGCGAAGAAACAACAAATCCTAACAATGTAATGAACGATCTTTTAAAAGATAAAGGAGCCGTAAACATTCCTAAAGTAGGTGACTTAGTAGACGGTAAAGTAATCAGTCTTTCCAAAAACGAAGTTTATTTAGATCTAGATGGTTTGACCACTGGCGTCATCCGTGGCCGAGAAATTTATGATGAATCTGACGATTCTTCATCTTTAAAAATTGGCGACACAGCAACCGCTACTGTTGTTGATTTAGAAAATGAAAATGGTTACATGGAACTATCTTTCCGTGAAGCTGGACATAAAAAAGCTTGGAACCGTTTAGAAAAATTAACCAAAGAAGGAGAAGTGGTAGCTAGCCGAGTAATGGACGCTAATAAAGGCGGCTTAATGATCAAGATTGGTAATGTGATGGGATTTTTACCGGTCTCTCAACTTACTACCGAACACTATCCTCGCATCGAAGGTGGTGACAAATCAAAAATTTTAACTCACTTAAAATCTTTTATCGGACAAGACTTACGAACTAAGATTATTGATGTCAATGAAAAAGAAGAAAAACTTATTGTTTCTGAAAAAGCAGCTTGGGACGAAAAACAAAGAGTAAGAGTTTCTAAATATCAAGTCGGTGATCGAGTTAAGGGTGTAATTACCGGCGTTGTTGATTTTGGTGCCTTTGTCGAATTTGACGATAACATTGAAGGCTTAGTTCACATTTCAGAACTTGCTTGGCAAAGAATCGATGATCCTCGCGACATTATCAAAGTCGGTGATCCAGTAGAAGCTGAGATCATTGAAATCGATGATACAAAAATTTCTTTATCCTTAAAGAAATTACAAAAAGATCCTTGGGCCATTGTTGCTGAAAAATATAAAGTTGGTCAGAAAATCAAAGCCAAAGTTTTGAAAGTTAATCCATTTGGTGTTTTCGTTGAACTAGATAAAGACATTCATGGTTTAGTTCATATTTCTGAATTGAGCGATAAAAAAGTAAATAAACCTGAAGACTTAGTTAAAGTTGGTGAAGATTATGAATTTGTCATTCTTTCAATCGAACCAAAAGAACATCGCTTAGGCTTATCCTTAAAAGCTGCTCAAGAAAAACCAAAAAAGAAAGAAGAGGCTGAGACCAAAGAGTCTAAAGAGGTAAAAGAAGAGCCTGAAAAAAAAGAAGCAGAAGTTGCTAAAGAAGAAATCGTAGAAAAAACCGAGACAAAAGAAGAACCTGAAAAAATCTAAATTACTCTAAGCCCCGCTCAACCGGGGCTTAGTTTTTCAAATAGACTTTTTGTTAATTTTATTCTATGATAAGTAAAGTAAAAGTAATATAAATTATGAAAAATATTTTTAAAAATTTCGCAATATTCTTTCTAGTCTTTGCGATAATTGCTGCAATTTTTAGTTTTTATAGCAACCAATTTGATCAACCAGAAGAAATGAATTTAGGTCAATTGGTTCAAGAAATTGAAAACCAACAAGTAAAGACCATCCAAATCAATGGCGATGAATTAAACATCACCCTGCAAGATGGCAAAGAATATTTAAGTAAAAAAGAAAACGGTGAATCACTAATCACGCTTTTAAATAGCTATAGTGTTCCTGCTGAAAAAATTAGTCAGATCGACATCAAAGTTGGAGAAGAACCAAATTCTGGAATCATGTTTTCAACTATTTTACCATTTATAATTCCTGGTTTATTTATTTTGGGAATCATTTGGTTCATGATGCGTCAAGTGCAGGGCGTCAACAACCGAGCAATGACTTTTGGACAAAGTGGCGCAAAACTTGCTGATCAAAAAGTAAAAGTAACTTTCAAAGATGTTGCCGGCGCTAAAGAAGCTAAAGAAGGCTTAGAAGAAATAGTTGAATTCTTAAAGAGTCCTCAAAAATTTATTGCCCTCGGTGCAAAAATTCCTAAAGGAGTTTTGTTACTGGGTAGCCCAGGAACCGGAAAAACCTTGCTCTCCCGAGCAGTTGCTGGGGAGGCAAAAGTTCCCTTCTTCCACATCTCTGGTTCTGAGTTTGTAGAGATGTTTGTCGGAGTCGGCGCAAGTCGTGTTCGTGATTTATTTAAAAAAGCTAAAAAAGCCGCCCCTTGTATTATCTTTATTGATGAGATTGACGCTGTTGGTCGCCAACGTGGCTCTGGACTTGGTGGCTCACATGACGAAAGAGAGCAAACCTTAAACCAAATCTTAACCGAGATGGATGGTTTTGATAACCAAACTAATATTATTGTCCTAGCTGCTACTAATCGTCCTGATGTTTTGGACCCAGCCTTACTTCGTCCAGGTCGTTTTGATCGACAAGTGGTGATTGACATGCCAGATATCAAAGATCGTGAAGAAATATTAACGATCCATGCTAAAGGCAAACCACTTGGCAAAGATTCCAACTTAAAGATGGTCGCCCAAAGAACACCAGGATTTTCTGGAGCTGATCTAGCTAATGTTTTAAATGAAGCAGCGATTACTACTGCCCGAAAAAATGAAAAAGTCATCAGCCAAAATACTGTTTTAGATTCCATCGAAAAAGTGATGCTTGGACCAGAAAGAAAAAGTCATGTTTTATCTGAAAAAGAAAAAAAAGTTACTGCATACCACGAAGCTGGTCATGCAATAGTCGCTCACTACTTAGAACACGCTGATCCGGTTCATAAAATCTCCATCATCTCTAGAGGAAGAGCTGCTGGCTACACAATCAATTTACCAAGTGAGGATAAAAAAATGACTAGCTATTCTGATTTTATCGATGACATGGCCGTACTACTCGGCGGACGAATGGCTGAACAAATATTTTTCAAGGAAGTAACCACTGGAGCTAGTAACGACTTAGAAAGAGCCACGGCTATTGCCAGAAGTCTAATCACTCAATTTGGCATGAATAAAAAATTAGGCTTTAGAACTTTTGGCAAAAAAGAAGAAATGGTCTTTTTAGGAAAAGAAATACACGAGCGTCGTGATTATAGTGAAAAAACCGCCGAAGAAATCGATCAAGAAATTTCTGAATACATTCAAAAGGCTTCTCAAACCGCTGAAAAAGTAATTACTGAACACCGCGAACAAATGGAAATGATTGTTAAAACCTTAGTTGAAAAAGAGACAATTGAAAAAGAAGAATTTGAAAAATTAGTTGCTTAAAAAAATAATCTAAGCTCTTCTATCCTCCCCTTAACTGGGGAGGATTTTATTTTGTTGATTTTCTAAAAATATGTTATAATTTAAAAAGATAGTAACAAAAGAAAAATAAATAATAAAATAAAAATATGGAAGCATTTTACCGTAAAGTTTACTTGCATTCCTGGCAAGTAATCAGAAACAATTGGTACTTATTATTTTTCGGTTTATTTGTCTCTGCTTTGGGACTAACCGGAGATTTTAAAGCCCTTTCTAATTTACAAGGACAAGACATTGTCTCCTCTACTTTGACCGACTGGATTAATATTTTTCAAACTTTCGCTACCAGTCAAATCACCTGGGACAAAATGCCAACCTTGTTGTTATTAATCGGATCTTTCTTGCTGTTAGCTGTAATTTTAGTGATGGCCATCTCTTCTCAGGGAGCCCTAATTGACGCTGCCAATCAAAGCCACAAAAAAACTAATTCAAAATATCTACTAATCAATCACCTCCAGGTTGGTGTAGAAAATTTCTGGTCTTTATTTGGCCTTAATGTCCTAAACAAATTAATTAGTTTTGTTTTCGTGGTTGGAGTGATCTCTCCGATAATTTATCTTCTCTCTTTGACTCAAAGTGCGAGTATGATGAACTTTATCATTTCCGTAGTTGTCTTCTTTATTATCCTACCAATTGCCGTAATCATTTCTTTTGTCACTCGCTATGGCGCCTCTTATGTCATTATTAAAAAACAAAACATAACTCAAGCTTTCTTTAATGCTTGGACTTTATTTAAGGTCAATTGGATCGTCAGTTTAGAAAACGCCTTATTGCTTTTGGTAACAACTGTTGTTTATACTATTGCCTTGATCAGTATTTTAACCTTTATTGCTACGCCATTTTTAATCATCGGTTACTTAGTTGCTCAAGTTAGTATCTTGGCTTTCTGGCTCCTGATCTTTATTGGCACTTTCTTAGCAATTGCTATTTTCATCTCTGCAGTTTCTCTTTTTGGAGCCTATTATACCATCGTTTGGACTGAACTATTTTTACACTTAACAGACCGAAAAAAAAGACACAGTAAAATTCACCGTTTAGCCGCCAAACATCTACCAGCTTTAACAAAATAAAAAAGTTAAAAAACTCGCTGATTATCTGTTCTAAAAAGCGAGTTTTTTGATTGACTTAAAAGAGCGCGGAAAGTATAATAAAAATACTAAATTAACATTTAAAAAATATGGACAATGATGCAAGCCGTATAAACATTGATATCGGTGATGAAGAAACAAAGGCTAAACTAGACCAAAAATTATCTAGCTTAACTCAAAAAAGCAAAGAAGAAGAAATTAAACAAAAAGCTGCTTTAGGTGGTTGGTCTTATATTAATCTTGATGGCTTTCCAATTTCTCAAGAAGCTTTAAAAATTATCAGCCATGAAAACGCTGAGGCCTTACAAATGATTTGTTTCTTATACACTGGAGAGGAAATGCGACTTGCTTCTGTCGACCCTGAAAATCCACAAATTGCCAACCTAGTAAAAGAGCTGGCTGAAAAATATCATAGTCGAGTAAAAACCTACCTTATTTCCCCAGCTAGTTTTGAGAAGGCAATTAAACTTTATGATAAAATCCCTAACATTGAACAGTTTGAAGGATTTAGTATTGCTGAAGAAGATCTAAAAAAATTTGACCAAAAAATTGATGGTTTAGAATCTTTAAAAAAATATTTACAAGACACAAACCTTAGCGAAACAATAACTCTTATTGTTGCTGCTAGTCTAAAATTTGATGCTTCAGACATTCACTTAGAGACCGAAGAGAAAAATGTCAAAGTCCGTTTCCGTATTGACGGCGTCTTACAAGAAGTGGCAACGCTAGCGCAAGATTCTTGGCAAAAAATGGCTTCTCGCATTAAACTCCTTGCTGGACTAAAATTAAATATTGACCAAAAACCACAAGATGGTAGATTTACCATTACTCTGACTGATGACAAAGTAGATGTCAGGGTTTCCACCATTCCCTCAATCTATGGCGAAAGTATTGTTTTGCGTTTACTCAGATCATCTCGCGCCGGTTTAGAATTTGAAAAACTAGGCCTAAGAGGAAAATCTTTTAATGACCTAACAAGTGAAATCCAAAAACCAAATGGCATGATCATCACCACTGGACCAACTGGAAGCGGTAAAACCACTACTCTTTACGCTGTTTTAAACAAACTTAATACAACTGAAACAAAAATCATCACCTTAGAGGATCCAATCGAATACAAGCTACCTGGAATTGTCCAAAGTCAAGTAGAAAACTCTCAAGAGCAAGAAGACGAAGTAACCCCAACTGGCAATATTCGAATTAAAAACACCTACACTTTTGCCAAAGGCTTAAGAGCGATCTTAAGGCAAGACCCGGATATTGTGATGGTCGGAGAAATTAGAGACTTAGAAACTGCTGAAACCGCGATCAATGCAGCGTTGACTGGGCACTTGATGCTTTCAACTATGCATACCAATTCAGCTGCCGGCACCATTCCTCGTTTCTTAGCAATGGGTGTCCCAGCTTATTTACTAGCCCCTTCTTTGAACGCAATCATTGGTCAGCGCTTAGTTAGACGCTTGTGCCAAAAATGTAAAGCTGAAACAGAAGTGGACAATCAAAGAATGACCATAGTGATGAATGCTTTAAATACAATCAATGCTAAATCGGGAGCTAAAGTAGATAATTTAGCTAATCTAAAATTTTATAAAGCTGTTGGTTGCCCTGAATGTAATGATTTGGGCTACAAAGGAAGACTGGGAATTTATGAAATCATGACCATGAGTCCAAGCATTGAAAAAATTATTTTATCTGGTGATGTTTCAGAATACGATATTGAAAAAATAGCGATCGAAGAAGGCATGGTGACAATGTTCCAAGATGGCGTATTAAAAGCTATGGACGGACTGACTTCTTTGGAAGAAGTTTTTGATAAAGCCGCCGAGTAAACTTAAAAAAATAAAAAATCACTCCCCGAATTGAGGAGTGATTTTTTTAATTCGCTAATTTTTGTTTTGCTTCTTCAAGACGCTTTTGATTATCTGCTACTACCTCTGGCGGAGCATTTTCAACAAAAGCCTTGTTACCAAGCTTTGCTTCCAGGGACTTAATATATTTTTCTAAATCCTCTTTCTCCTTTTCAGTCATCGCCTTTGCAGCCTTGATTTGACCACGGGACTTAAAAGAAGCAAAGTTCTCCCCTGTTATTTCTTCTGTTTTTAAATTAACTCGTCCTAATTTTGCTACAACCTCTAAGTCAGCAGAGCTCAAAACTTGACTTTCTAGATAACAATCTACAAACTCAACTGGTGGAATCTTATTTTCCGCCTTAATATTTCTAATTTGAGTTACTAAGTCAATAAAATCTTTAAAATTTTCCTGAGCTTCTTGATTTGACTCATCTGCTTTTGGCCATTGATTAATCATCAAAAATTTATCAGACTTAAATTGCTCCCAAATTACTTCTGTTACAAATGGCGTAAAAGGATGCCAAATAGTTAACAGCCTTGGCAAAATATACAACAAAATCTCATCTTTATTTTTTTCTATTTTAGCAACCTCTAAATACCAATCAGCGAATTTTGACCAAGTAAATTCATAAAGTTTTTCACCAGCTAAAGAAAACTTGAATGTTTCTAGATTTTCAGTCACTTCTTTAATCAATAAATTAAACTCCGCTAAAATCCAAGCGTCCGCTAGAGTCTCTGTTTTTGGTAAATTTTCAGTTATTTTTATTTCTCCAACTTGTGAAAAAACAAAACGAGAAATATTCCAAAGTTTATTTACAAAATTACGGTAGCCTTCAATTTTCTCTTCGTAAAGCCTTAAATCTGCCCCAGGGCTTGAACCGATAATCAAAGAAAGACGTAAGGCATCGGTGCCAAATTTTTCGATCATCTCAATCGGATCAATGCCGTTGCCCAAAGACTTAGACATTTTCTTACCTTCTTTATCTCTGATCATGCCATGAAGATAAACAGTTTCAAAAGGCTTACTTTCAAGTAAATACTCTGACATCAAAATCATGCGTGCTACCCAAAAAAATAAAATATCATAACCCGTTTCCATCACACTTGTCGGATGAAATAAATCTAAATCTTTTGTTTTTTCTGGCCAACCAAGAGTTGAAAAAGTCCACAAAGAAGAAGAAAACCAAGTATCCAAAGTATCTGGATCGCGAGCAATCTTTTGGCCACCTGCTTTTTTTAAGGCATCTTCTTCAGAAATAGCCACGATCATTTTTTGATCTTCGCTGTACCAAACTGGAATCTGATGACCCCACCAAATTTGTCGAGAAATACACCAGTCGTGTAAATTTTCCATCCAATGATAATAAACTTTGGAAAAACGATCAGGAACAATTTTTATTTCTTTATTTTTAACCGCTTGAATAGCCAACTCTTTCAAAGTCTGATCGCGACCGGGAATTTTTTTGTCTACCGCCACAAACCATTGCTCAGAAGTCAGAGGCTCGATCGGAGTATCACAACGATAACAAATGGACAAATTATTTTCTAAATCTTCAATCTTTTCAATTTGTCCTGCTGCTTCCAAATCTTTGACAAATTTTTCACGAGCTTCTAAAACTGTCAAACCAGCATATTTACCGCCAGTAGACATTATTTTTCCTTGTTCATCAATTAATTTGATAATCTCTAAATCATTTTTTTGAGCGAAATCATAGTCAACAGCGCTATGAGCTGGCGTAACTCCAACTACACCGCTGCCAAATTCTGAATCTACCTGCGCATCGGCAAAAACTTTGACTTTGATTTTATGACCAGCTAGATCAATTTCTAAAACTTGTCCTAGATAATCTTGATAACGAGTGTCTTCGGGATTTACAGCTACGCCAGTATCGGCTAATTTTGTTTCTGGTCTAGTTGTTGCCACAACAAATGGTCCGTATTTGATGTAATATAATTTACCAAGCTGTTCTTGGTATTCCACTTCATCATCAGCTAAAGTCGAAGCGCAACGTGGACACCAATTTACTATCCGATAGCCACGATAAATCAAGCCATCGTTATACATGCGCACAAAAGCTTCGTTAACCGCGACAGACAAACTATCTGAAAAAGTATAGGCCTCACGAGACCAATCGCAACTAGACCCTATTTTTCTAATTTGATTACGAATGGTGCCTTGAGAGTCTGCCACGTACTCTTTGACTTTTTCCAAAAATTTTTCGCGACCTAAACTATGTCGATCCACCCCTTTTTCAGCCAAAATTTTTTCAACCTTAGTTTGTGTAGCAATGGCCGCGTGATCAGTGCCTGGTAGCCACAAGGTTTTTTTACCACGTAAACGCTGATAACGAATCATTAAATCTTGATAAGCCAAGGTCGAAGCATGACCCAAGTGCAAAATTCCAGTTGCATTTGGTGGTGGCATAGAAATAGTAAAAGACTCTTTGCCTTCAGATAAATTGTCTGGATTAAAAAATCCTGACTCCTCCCAAAGACGATAAATCTCTGCCTCATACTCTTGTGGCTCGTAAGCTTTGGCTAAATTAAAATTATCTTGTTTATCCATAAATTTTATTTAAAATAAAAAACGCATTAATTTGCGTTTAAGGGTCAAGTCAAAACTTGACGGTACCACCTTAATTTCTCTTGAACTAAGAGACACTTAATTTTAGCGCAATAACGGGCGCACCCCGACTGAGTCTACTTTCTAAACTTTAGATTTCTTTCAGCAACTCTCCAAGGGACATTAAATCTTGGATCAAATGTTTTTTATTTACTTGTACTATAAAAGTAATCTATTTTCTTCATTTTGTCAAAAAAAAGACACTGTCGACCCGAAGATCGACAGTGTGTGACGCGCTCGTGAGGCCAGAAGTTCAGATCAGGACTTCGCATTCTTCCCGACGGAACTGACGTGTCTGACGTCGACAATCGTAGCCGGTGACCGTGCCGTTGATTGACGAAATCCAGATACACTTTCCGTCGACGCGCAGATGAGCGTTGGTGCAAGTCTTGGAATCCCTGAGCAAGTTCGAAATCTGCTCCTCGCTCAGTTGATCCAAGGTCTTGCCCTTGCGAAACTGCGACCGTCTCTCGAAGGCTGTCGGCTTCTTCTGTTTGCCTGCTGCTGCACTCACGAAACTTCCCTCCGTGCTAACGTGAGTCAATCTTTCTCACGTTACTTTAAACCAAAAACTGACCCCTTGTCAGTTTACTTGGTTTCATCAATGTACCCGACGATTTTGATACTATACACCAAAAAGATAAAAAAGTCAATAATATGATATATTATGAAATTATTATTTTTCTTTCCTTATTTCCTAAAATTTCAATCTTTATTTTTAACAAATTAGCTTCTGGTAAATTCTTGATCTTTTCTGCCCACTCGATCAAAACCAAAGCTTCTGGATCAGCGATATAATCCTCTAGCCCCAAATCCTGCAAATCTTCCTCGCCATCCAAACGATAACAATCAATGTGGACCAATTTTTTTAAATTTTTAAAATTTAAATTATAAACTTTTAACAAAACAAAAGTCGGACTAGTGATCGCTTCTTTGATTCCTAGATTTTCAGCAATCGCTTTAACCAGGGCAGTTTTACCAGCACCAAGATTACCCGATAAAGCAATCAAACGCTTATCTTGTAAATCAGCAATAATTTTTTTTGCCAATTCATTTGTCTCTTGAAGATTATTAGAAATATATTCTCTCATAAATTTAAATCGCTTTTTATTTTAAAAAAATTTGCCAATTAGAAAGAGGTTTAGCGCTAAAAATTTCTTCTCCTTTTAATATTTTTTTATTTTTGTTCTGTAAACCATAATAAGCTGCTACTGCAATCATTGCCGCGTTGTCTCCGGTATATTTTAATTCTGGATAAAATAAGGGCAAAGATATTTTTGTGCTTTCTTTTTTTAATTCTTCACGTAAAAGTTGATTAGCTGAGACTCCGCCAGCGATCATGATTGATTTTACTTGAAACTCTTGCGCTGCTTTGATAGTTTTTTTAACTAATAATTCAACTGCTGCTGCTTGAAAGCTGGCACAGATATTTTTGACTGCGGCTTGGGAAATATTTTTCTCTCGTTCCAAAGTATAAAGCACCGCAGTTTTTAATCCGGAAAAAGAAAAATTATAATCTCCGGAATTTAACATTGGACGTGGCAATTTATAGGCCTGATCATCACCTTCTAAAGCTTCCTTAGAAACTATTGGTCCGCCTGGATAGCCAAGATTCAAAATTTTTGCCACTTTATCAAAAGCCTCACCGACTGCATCATCTTGAGTTGTGCCTAGCAGCTGATAATCACCATGATTTTTCATTAACACTAATTCAGTATGCCCACCGGAAACAACTAAGGCTAGACTAGGAAAATATTTTTGATCATTATTCTTAAGCTCTGAATTAGAAAGCCAGTTAGAATAAATATGACCTTCCATATGATTTACCGGTAAAAGAGGTTTAGCGGCAGCGTAAGCTAAACTTCTAGCCGCAGTTACTCCCAAAAGCAAAGAAGCAACTAAACCTGGGCCAGCAGTCACTGCTAAATAATCTATTGTTGCCAATTTTTCTTCACCTAGAGTTTCTGTAAGTAAAGGAAAAATAGTTTCCGCGTGTTTGCGAGCTGCTACTTCTGGGACAACGCCACCGTATTTTTGATGTATAGCAATTTGCGAGTAAACAATATCTTTTTCCAAAACCCAATCTGAACCAGAGCCAGAAATAATGGCCAAGGCTGTTTCGTCACAAGAGGATTCTAGGGCTAAAATTCGCATCTTTTTTATTATAACATACTTAAGAAAAGATTAATAAATATAAAGAAAAATAGCTAAAATGTCAATAATAAACAGGTTTTACTTAATATTGACAAAATTCTAGAAATATGATATTATAATATGATATTTAGGCTAACAAAGCTTAATGGAACATTGAGAATAAAACGAGGAGAACCACCTTGAAAGCAGAGACGATCGGTCAAATCTCTGGCCTGATTGTTATGGTAAGTGCAATGCCATACGCAATCAGAGTGTATCAGAGAAAAATTACGCTGAACTTAATCAGTTGGATCATCTGGTCAATTATTGGTTGGGCGCTACTAGCCACTTATGATGCCTCCGGTGCAACTAGCAATATCTGGCCCGCAATACTGGGAGCGGCAAACCCCACAATCATCACCGTACTTGCGTGGTGGCGCGGATCAAGTAAAAAGATTGACGGCTGGGACATCGCTTGCGGGTTAATCGGCATCATCGCAATCGCATCATGGATCTTAGTGCGCAACGAGCCATCAAAAGTCCAATTCGCACTATACTTAGCAATTATAGCCGATGCCTGTGCTGGAATTCCAATACTTAAGTTTGTTTGGAAAAACCCACATGAAGATCGTCCATTCGCCTGGGGCATGTTCGGCATCGGCTATGGCCTGTCGATCCTCGCCATCACTGAGCACACTTTCGCTAACTACGCACTGCCAGTGTACATGCTCATTGCCGCAAGTATGATATGTGGCGTTCTGTGCGTTTATCGCATCAGGAACCGATTGCCTATTACTGAATGGGTATAATCCACGGACAGGAGAAGGCCATGACACGCGAAGAATTCGCGGCCAAAATTCGTTGGTCATTCATCATCTGGATAGCGGGATTGGTCAATGTAATGGCAATGATTCCTCAGCTCATCCGCCTCATCCAGACAAAGCAAACCGAGGGACTAGCCATCGAAATGTTTGCGATCTATTTTCTCATTCAGATCGCCTTTGCTTTCGAGGGCTACATCAAGAGAAGCAATGTCCTTGTGGTCTGCATGACATTGAGCGCGCTTGTCACCACAACCGTGATCATGCTCATCTTCTACTATCGACACTTCTCGTGAACAAATCTCCACGCACCCGTAGCCCGCGCTCTCTCTTGAGAGTAGCGGGCTTTTTCTTTTCTGCAAAAAAATATGTTATTATTAAAGCATTAAATTATTGATTACTAAAAAATTTTAGGCTATGGAATATTTTAAAGACCAAAGATCATTTAAAGATTTGTATCACGTTTTATCTCTGCCTTTTATTTGGGGAGTTTTGCCATTTTTATTCATACTAGACGTGGTGATCGAAATTTATCATCATGCTTGTTTTGCTCTGTATGGCTTAGAATATGTTGATCGCAAACAATATATTCGAATTGATCGACAAAAACTTTCTTATTTAGAAAACTGGCAGAAAATAAATTGTATGTACTGTGGTTATGCTAATGGACTTTTTAATTATTGGGTTATGATCGCAGCCGAAACAGAAAGCTATTGGTGTGGTATCCAACATAAGCCAGGTCAAAACTTTATTCCACCAAAACATCATAAAAATTTTACCAAATATGATGATCAAAAAGAATTTTTAAGAAAATACAAAAAATAAATGAAAGAAATTGAAGCAAAATTTAAACTTAAAGATCCTGATCTTTATCAGGAAAATTCTGACTTTAAAATTTTGACTAAGAAAAAAATCTTAGACATTTACTTTGATCATCCGAAACTAGATTTTTCCAAAGACGATAAAGTATTGCGTCTCAGAAAAGAAAATGCGCAATATTTTTTGACCTACAAAGGACCCCGAGAAAAACACCAGAGTCTTTTGGTTCGCGAAGAGCTAGAATTTCCAATTAGCCAAGATGAGATCGCGGAAAAATTTATCTTGGCTTTAGGCTTTATCCCCCAAGCCAAAGCTGAAAAAACTAGAATTTATTTAAAAAATAAATACTTTCCAAAACTACAAATCACGATTGACCAATATCCATTTATCAAAGACTTTTTAGAAATCGAAGGAAATGAAGAAGAGATTGAACAATTTTGCCAAAAATATCAGCTTGATTTAAATCAAGCTTTACAAAAAAATTGTACCGAAATATTTTTGGAATACTGTAAAGAAAATCAATTACCTTTTGAACAGCCGAAATTATATTTTACTTTTGACGATGAAAAAAATCTTAGGCCTTAGCCTAAGATTTTTTAATAAAAGGATTTTGCATTTCAAAAGTTAAACGAGGCGTTTTTTTATTAAAAACATCAATCGAAATATTATATTTCTCCGCATAAAAATAATCCGCTGAGCCAAATTGAGCTCGATTATAATCAAAGCCAATTTTTTCAGAAATTTCTTTGATTTGTTTTTCTGAATTTCCTTCAATTTCCACAAATGGTTCTAAAAACGGCCATTCATCAATAGTGATTTCTACACCGTTTAAATTCCATAACTCCCTCTTAGTTTCTTGATAAGCTCGTTCTTGGCAACCAAGTAAATTTAAAATTTCTCGCGCTTTTTCAAAATCATCTACTTTAATCATCACTTCTTTTTGATCTTCTAGATCACGGCCATCAACAATTTTGACGCTCATGGTAATTTGACCACCTTCATCTCGTACTCTAACCCAAGAGCCGGGAATTTCATGTCCTTGAGGTAGATGCCAAACCCAACGTCGCTGCAAAAATTCTGGTTTTACTAAATTAGCATGAGCTTTTTTTAATCGATTCCTTACCTCGTCTTTATCAACATCTAAATAAGTTGCTTCGTATTCAATTTGCATTAATTTTCTTTTTTATTTTCTTTCAAAATCATTGCACTTAAAACAAAGGCAATTAAGAAAAAACAAGCCCCATAAAAACAAGGGGTCAAAAATGGATTAACCAAACCAACCACGCAGCCGGTTGGACAAGCTTTTTCTTGTAAATAGTAAACTAGCTCCCAAATAAAGTTGCCCCAAGCAAAAACAGTGCCTAACAAGAGGACAGCAAATTGAATTTTAATTAGCTTTTTCATGATTTTATTCTTTAATGAATTAACAATGCCTTAATTATAGCCGAAAAAAACAAAAAAACAAATCAAGCTCACCTTGACAATTTATCAAATTTTGGCTATGATACTGAGCGTTATTAAGAAAAAAGGCCTTTTTAATAAGGCCCCATCGTCTAGTGGTTAGGACATCAGGTTTTCATCCTGGCAAGCGGGGTTCGATTCCCCGTGGGGTCACCAATCAATATAGCAAGTAGAGAAATCAAAGTCGGGTTTCAAGCTTCTATATCTAATTAACTTTGATTTCTATATTATGCAAGGAACAATCAAAAAATTAACCAATAAACATTTTGGTTTTATCACTCCTGAAGGTGACGGTAAAGATTTATTCTTTCACGCCAACGAATTAGTAGATGCTAATTTTGACGATCTTCGTGAAGGTGATAATGTAACTTTTGAAATCGCTGATACCCCAAAGGGTGAAGCTGCTACAAAAGTAACTTTAGCTTAATTCTTTAAGTTAAAAAATAAAAAACACTCCACTTCTTGTGGAGTGTTTTTTATTTGAGCTATTTTACTTTAAAATTAACTTGCTTTTTCTGCCTCCTTGCTACCACAAGACGGGCAATAGTCTAAATACATAATTCTAGCCTGTCCACAATTAGAACATCTTGTTTTTAATTGTTGCCGACACTTTGGACAAAAATTATGATCTGAATTAAGAAGAAAAGAACAGTTGGGACATTTATTATCTTTTAATCTTCTTAAAGCAATTTTTTTAGGACTAAAAGCTTTCTTTTGCAAATAATAAACGATCCCTCCAAAAATAATGATAACCAAAATTACGCTACCATAATAAATGATATATCTCAAAGCAGGAATTTCTAATAAAAATTTAAATATCTTCTGAAGCCATTCAAAAGGTAAAATATGGTATAAAAATTTTAAGACACTTTCCAAAAACAATAGGGAAGCAGCTGAAAAAATAGAAGTCCAAATAATGGTGTGGGGACTATTTTTTCTTTTTAATTTTAAATAAAAATAAAGAGCAAACAAAAAGAATGGTAAGACAAATATCAGCTCTAGCAAAAACAAAATGAAATTATAAATTGCATGTTTACGATTGTAATAATCATTGGCATCTGCGTAAGCTTTTTTTAGTTTACTAAAATTATTACTTGAGGCAATCTGATTAATCTCTTGATTAATCTCCTCATTTTTAGAATTTTTTTGATTCTGCAAAGAATCACCTTGGCTTTCAAAATTCTGAAGCTGACTTCGGCTGGTCTGAATTTGCTGAACGATGTTTTGATTGTCCAAAATAACTGGCACACCAGCCATGATTTCTTGCAAACTTAAATTGTACTGCTTGGCCAAGTTATCTAAGGTTTTTTCAGCTTTACTAATTTGACTATTATTATCCCTAATCTGTACTTCTATTTGAGAAAGTTTACTATTTAATTCTGTTAATTTATCAAAATTATTTTGTAAAGATGCCAGCAAAGAATCCAAACCAAATCTAGCATCAATTTCTGAAAAATGACAAGTGTTAGACCTAAAAGATTTTAGATATGAGCTAGATCCAAGATCGGTTCTCATCAAAGAGCTCAAACAACTAGCTGGTCTATTTGGTCTGTCGGGAATACTTTTTAAATCACTAATAATGGTATTACCAATAATCAAAATAAAAAAGAACATCAACAGCAACAAAACATAACCCATTGTTGAAGTCTTTTTCTCTGAAATTTCTTCAAAATCTGACTCTTCTTCTTTGCTAAAAAATTTTTTTAATAAATTCATATTTTTATTATTTTTCAAACTAATAGTAGCACAAAAGCTATTTTTTTTGTATACTTAATAAGTAATTATAAAAATATGGAAAACATTGAAGCGCAGAAAATAAATAAATTTTCCGGTGGCAACAATCTTCTAGATGCTCAATATATTTTAACTCAAAAAGTAAAAATTCAAGCTGGAGAAGTAGTTGCTGACTTAGGCGCTGGTGGTGCTGCTTATTTTACAATGCAAGCAGCAAAAATTGTCGGCGATCAAGGACAGGTTTATGCTGTTGATGTTGTAAAAAATGTTTTATCTAGCATTGATTCCAAGGCAAAAATGTCTGGTCTTTATAATGTCAAAACTATTTGGAGCAACTTAGAGATTTTGGGCGCAACAAAAATTCCAGAAGCAAGTTTAGATCATGCAATGCTAATAAATATTTTATTTCAATCACAAAAAAAATCTGAGATGATTACTGAGGCAATTCGTCTTTTGAAGCCAGGCGGAAAATTGACGATTATTGACTGGTCAGATAATACTCCTGGATTTGCTCCTCCGCAAAATCTACAAGTCAATAAAGAGGAGGTCTTGCAAATTGCCCAAAACTTAAGCCTCAGTCTAGAAGAAGAGTTCGTAGCTGGAAACTATCATTTTGGTTTAATCTTCATCAAATAATTTAACTGCCCATAAGACAAAGTCTAGAATAAGATTAAAAGGTTGACTTTTAATCTTCTTTCTTTTAAGATACTACTGTTTTAATTAGACAAAATATGAATTTAACAAAACTATTTGACTGGCACTATTTAGTTGCCCCTTACGCCTTAAATGGCTTTTCTTGGCCAATCAGAATTACACTCTTAATCTTATTTTTAGGAAGTATTTTTATTGCCTTACTTTCAATCAATAAAATAAAAAATATTCATGGCCCAAAAAGTACTTGGAAAAAATTACAACTTTGGGGATTTTCCGTTGGCCCAATTGGTTTACTGCTAATGTTTTTTAGAGAAGTCCGAGCCGTTTATTTGGGATCAAGAATCTGGCTTTTACTTTGGATTATCATTGCCTTAATCTGGCTGGGATTTATTATCTATTATTGGAAAATTAAATTACCATTAAAAATCCAGACCCAAAAAGAAAAAGAAGAATTTGAAAAATGGTTACCAAAAGCTAAAAAATAGCGTAGCTATCCCGAATTTATTTCAGGATCTAATTAAAAAAATAAAACAGGCCAAAGGTCTGTTTTATGTTCAAAAAAAATCTTGGCAAATTAGGAGAAAAAATAGCTCGTCAATATTATCAAAGCTTGGGCTGGAAAGTTTTAATACAAAATTTTTACACTCGTTACGGCGAATTAGATTTAGTTTTAGAAAAAAATCAAAAAATACTCATCGTTGAAGTAAAAACTAGAAATAACACTAACTTTGGTTTTGGCGAAGAAAGTGTTTCAAATAAAAAAATAAAAAATTTGAAAGCTGCTTGGCAAATTTTTAAAATGAAAAATAAAATCACAATTAATTGTGACTTAGAAATCTGCGTGATTGAAATCAAAAATAAAAAAGCTAAAATTTACCGTTTTTATCTTTAAGATAAAATATTTAAACCCAAGATTTGATCAACCTTGACAAAAAACTCAAAAAACAATATACTAAAAATAGTTAAGGCTAGTTTACTGATCGTAGACTAGCCTATTTTTTAAGAAATTATTATTAAACATAAATAAATGGCCAATGAAATTAACGCCGCCATCAAGCATATTTGTGAGGAAAAAAACCTCCCTTTAGATGCTGTGATCGGTGCCATTGAAGCAGCCTTAGCTGCTGCCTATCGTAAAGATTTTGGTGATAAAAACCAAAATATTAAGGTCGTCTTCAATGCTGACAATGCTCACACTGCAGTTTTTGATGTCAAAACTGTTGTTGAGGATGTTGACTTAGAAGAACAAGAAAAAGAGCTAGAAGCCTTACGTGAACGTCGTGAAGCTGGCGAGGAAATAGATGAAGACGAGGAAGTTAAACGCTTTAATCCTCGCTCTGAAATTATGCTCTCTGAAGCAAGAGAAATAAATTCTGATTATAAAATTGGTGATGTAATTGAAACTAAATTAGAAGTACCAGAAGAATATGGGCGCATGGCTGCTCAAACCGCTAAACAGGTGATTATTCAAAGACTTCGTGAAGCTGAACGCGATCATGTCTTCAATGAATACCAGGACAAAGAAGGAACTTTGGTTTTGGGAACCGTTTCTCGTCGCGAAGGACGCCGTTATTTAATCGATCTAGGACAAGCAACTGCCGTCTTGCCACCAGAGGAACAAATCCCCCGCGAAGGATACAATGCTGGTGCTCGTTTAAATTTCTATGTCGTTAAAGTTCACATGACTAACAAAGGACCAGAGATTGTCCTTTCTCGTACTCATCCAGATATTGTCAAAGAATTATTTGCCATGGAAGTACCAGAAATTGCTTCTGGCAATGTTGAGATCAAAGGCATTTCTCGTGAAGCAGGAAGTCGCTCAAAAATTGCTGTCTATACCGAAGACGAAAGCATTGATCCAATTGGTTCTTGCGTTGGTCAAAAAGGCGCTCGCATTCAAACCATCATCAGTGAACTAGGTGGAGAAAAAATTGACATCATTGAATGGGAAGAAGATCCAAAAAAATTCATTGCCAATGCCTTGTCTCCTGCTAAAGTAGAAAAGATTGAGTTAAATGAAGACGATAAAACTGCTGAAGTAACAGTTGCTGATGATCAATTATCTTTAGCAATTGGCAAAAGCGGACAGAACGTTCGTTTAGCCGCTAAGCTTGTGGGCTGGAAAATAGATATTCTTTCTAACAATCCAAAACCTAAAGTTGAAAAAACTGAAGATCTTGAAGAAAGCGAAGAAGTCGAAGAAGAGTTGAATGAAACAAACGAAGAAGTTGTTGAAGAAACTCCAAGTGAAGAAACAAAAGAATAATAATTAATAAAATTCTAAATAATTAACAAAAGCTTATGAACGTAACATTAATTGCGATCCTTGCCGCTTTAGCCTCAATCATCTCTGGAGCAGTAATGATCCAAATGATTTTAAAAAAATCTCGCGGCAATGACAAAATGAAAGAAATTGCCAACGCCATTCAAAGTGGCGCCAAAGCTTATCTTACTCGCCAATACAAAACTATTGCTTATTTGGCTTTACCTTTATTTTTAATTTTGGGCTTCTTGATTGATTGGTGGACAGCCCTAGCCTTTGTGATCGGCGCTGCTTTCTCAGCTGCCGCTGGTATTATCGGCATGAACATTTCTGTTCGCACCAATGTCCGTACTGCTCAAGCAGCTAGCAAGGGCATCGAACCAGCCATGAATCTTGCTGTCTTAGGCGGAGCGGTCACGGGCATGCTAGTAGTTGGTCTAGCCTTACTAGGCGTTGCCGGACTTTATATTATCCCAGCCTTTACGGTCAAACATTTAATCGGCTTGGGTTTTGGTGGGTCTTTGATTTCTGTATTCGCTCGTTTAGGTGGTGGAATTTTTACCAAAGCTGCTGACGTTGGCGCTGATTTAGTCGGAAAAGTAGAAGCTGGAATTCCCGAAGATGATCCTCGCAACCCCGCTGTGATTGCCGACAATGTTGGTGATAATGTTGGCGATTGTGCTGGTATGGCCGCTGATTTATTCGAAACTTATGCCGTTACTTTAGTTGCTGCGATGCTTTTGGGCTCTTTAACTTTTGTTAATATGGAGTCAGCAATTTTATATCCAATTGCTTTAGGTGCTGCAGCCATCTTCACTTCTTTGATCGGCCTAAGTTTTATCCGTTTGAAAAAAGGACAAAGCATAGAGCAAGTTGAGAAAAATGATGGCATCATGAAAGCTTTGTACAAAGGCTTAATTGCTGCCGGAATTTTATCAGCAATTGCTTTCTTCTTTGTCACAAAATATTTAATGAATGACTTGATCGATTATAGTTATTTAAATATTTACTATGCTAGTTTAGTCGGCTTAGTTGTTACTGCTTGTATTGTCTGGCTCACTGAATACTATACCTCTACCAAATACGGTCCAGTCAAAAGTATTGCTAAAGCTTCTGAGACTGGTCATGGTACAAATATTATTCAAGGACTAGCAATCAGTATGAAAGCTACTGCCTTGCCAATCGTCGTCATTGTTGCTGGTATTATTGCCGCTTTCAGTTTTGCTGGTCTTTATGGCATTGCTATTGCTGCAGTCAGCATGCTTTCTTTAGCTGGCATTATTGTCACCATAGATGCTTATGGTCCGATCACTGACAATGCTGGCGGAATTGCTGAAATGGCTCAAATGCCAGAAGATGTTCGTAAGATTACTGATCAATTAGACGCCGTTGGAAACACCACCAAAGCTGTGACCAAAGGCTATGCCATTGCCTCCGCTGGACTTGCCGCTTTAGTTTTGTTTGCTGCTTACACTGAAGATTTGGCTGCTGTTGGAAAAGAAATTATCTTTGCCTTAGACAATCCTTATGTCATCGGTGGTTTATTTATTGGTGGACTTTTGCCTTATATTTTTGGAGCGATGTCCATGGAAGCAGTTGGTAAAACTGCTGGCGCCATTGTTCAAGAAGTTCGTCGTCAATTCAAAGAAAAACCAGGCATTATGGATGGTTCTGAAAAACCAGAATACGACAAAGCCGTTGATATCGTCACAATGGGCGCTTTGAAAAAAATGACTGTTCCTGCTTTGATTCCAGTAGTCGTGCCAATTTTAATCTTATTAGTTTTTGGCAAAACTAATGGTTGGTTAGTCTTAGGAGGAACTTTGATGGGCAGTATTGTTACTGGTATTTTCGTCGCCATTTCTATGACCACTGGTGGTGGCGCTTGGGACAATGCCAAAAAATATATCGAAAGCGGACATCATGGCGGAAAGGGCTCAGATGCTCACAAAGCAGCTGTGACCGGTGATACAGTCGGCGATCCATACAAAGATACTGCTGGCCCAGCGATCAACCCAATGATCAAAATCTTGAATGTCGTTGCTTTATTACTTATCGCTGCTTTATTGTAAAATTACTCTCTAGTATACAAAAAACACCTTATTAAGTTAGGGTGTTTTTTATTTAACCTTGACAAAATACTTAGAATATGCTAATATAAAATATTGCTTTTTGTAGCCTAAAAACTACAAAATCCAAGCTCTTTTAACAACAATGCAATCATCACACACAGACCGGAGAAATTCCCATGAAGAACCTCTTTTGCGCCTTTTGGCTCAGCCTTCTGCTAGCCAGCGCCACTGCCCTGGCTTATCCGATGGCCGAAGCAGATAGCAGCTACAACGCAAGAACAGAACAAGACTTCAACATCGTCGGCCAGTCGATGGTCATCGACCAACAGGAGATCATCGAAATCAAAATCGTTAAGCCGATGCAACGGAAGGCGAGCTATCAAATTCCGGAAAGCGTTCAGAAGCTACTAGATCAAAACTTGGTTCACCAATACTGGCTCTATGGCCTGACCAATGGCCAACGAGACACGATCCAAATCGAAACCAATCATTGGCAAGGCATCAAACTCTTTCCTCCCTGGTCAGTGCCATTGCTCCACGGTGAGAGAACAACGCACATCATCACCATTGACGATCTGAATCGATCTTTCGTTGACCAGAGCGGAAAAACACCAGCCAATCAAAAAGCGCCAGTGATAGCTTGGTTGTTCTGGCCCCTCTTTGCTCTGGGCTTTTGGTTCTTCTGGCTGATTCGAGTGAAAGCGAAGGAAAACAAGTTTCATCCCTTTGGCTGGTTTAGCTTCGGCTACTACCTGCTGGCTCTGGGCTTTCTCAATCTGACGGTCATTTATGACAAACTTTTTCTATCGTACATGATCATGATAGTAGTTGCTTCTGTCTTACTTGGCCATTTCTCTCCCGTGCGAGGAAAGAAACGTTGGAGCGAAGACTGGAGACTTATTATCTCTGCGTTCCATTTACTAATTTTCTTTGCCTGCTATGGCGTCATCATGAAAGGTCTGCTCTTGCCACAACTAGACCTCAACTACCTCCACCTCAACGTCCTGCTCATCAGCTACATCGCCTGTGGCAAGCTGAGCGCCTGGCTCCTGCTTCTGGTGTGGAAAGCCATCTTCAAGAAACCCACGAAAACGAAACCCGAAGCGATCACTTCCTAATTGCATTGATTGCACAATCTTTGACCCGGCCACCACTTGGTGCGTCCGGGTCTTTTTCATTGACAAAAAAGCACATTTTGACTATAATCCCCCTACTTTATCCTTGATCAAAATCACATGAAAATTGAGAAAAAAGAACTAAGTAAAAATCAGCTGGAATTAAAAATTGAAGTTTCTTTGGAAGAAATAAAGCCTCATCTAGAAAAAACCGCTTCTCGCTTGAGCAGCAAAACTTCTATTCCAGGATTTAGGCCCGGCAAGGCTCCTTTTGACTTAATCAAAGCAAAACTAGGAGAAATGACTATTTGGCAAGAAGCTTTAAACGAAATTTTAAGCCAAACTTTTTATCAAGCAGTGACTAAAGAAAAATTAGAAACAGTTGGCCAACCAGATATCAAAGTAGAAAAGCTTGCTCCTGGCAACCCAATCGTCTATACAGCTACTGTCTCTTTATTACCAGAAGTTGTTTTGGGTGACTGGCAAAAAGCTGAGGTCAAAAAAAATGAAGTTAAAATTGAAAAAAAAGACTTAGAGCAAACTTACAAACATTTACAAGAAATGCAGGTCAAAGAAGCTGTCGTTGACCGCGTAGCAAATAACGGCGATAAGGTTGAGCTTGATTTTGAAGTTTCAATTGACAAGGTAGTTATTGAGGGTGGTAAAAGCTCTAAATATCCAATAGTCTTGGGAGAAGGAAAAATGATTCCTGGCTTTGAAGAGAAAATTGTTGGTAGCAAAGCTAACGATGAATTAACATTTGACTTAAAATTTCCTGACAAATATTTTCAAACTAACTTAGCTGGAAAACTAGCTACTTTCAAAGTAAAAGTATTAACAGTTTTTGAAAGAACTTTACCAGAGCTCAATGACGAATTTGCCAAAAATATTGGTTTTGAAAATTTAAAAGCTTTAGAAAAACAAATCACTGAAAATATTGAAAAAGAAAAATCTGCAAAAGAACAACAACGTTTAGAAAGAGCAGCGATTGAAGCAGTGGTCAAAGCAAGTACCGTCGAAGATCTTCCTGAAGGTTTGATTCATGCTGAAATTCATAAAATGATTCATGAATTACAACACAGCGTCCAACAACAAGGCATGGATTTTGTCGGCTACCTAAAGTCAATCAACAAAACTCACGCTGACTTAGAAAAAGAATTCAAGCCACAAGCTGAGGAAAGAATCAAAGCTTCTTTGGTTTTAAGAAAATTGGCTGAAACTGAAAAAATAGAAACCACTGAAGAAGAAATTGATACCGAAGTCAAGAAACAAGAACTAAGTTACCAAGATAATCCTCAAGCCTTAAAAGACATTAAAACTCCTAACTACCGTCAATATTTAAATAACTTTTTAACCAACCAGAAAATCGTTAAATTTATTACTGACAAAATCGTTAAATAAAAACCACAAAATCCCCAAGAAATTGGGGATTTTTTGTTTGCTAAAAATCTGCTAAGATAAACTATATGAGTAATAACCAGCCCCTAGCTGATCGAATGCGCCCAAGCAAACTTGAACAATACGTTGGCCAAGAGCATCTTTTGGGCCCCAAAAAAATCTTAAGCCAAATGCTAGCCAATCAAGCTTTGAATTCTCTGATCTTTTGGGGACCACCAGGAGTTGGAAAAACTACTCTAGCTAAAATTATCGCTCAAAATATCAAAGCAAATTTTATTGAAAGCAGCGCAGTCTTAATTGGTGTACCAGAAATTAAAGTGTTAGCCAAAACCGCGGAACAAGACTTAAACTTTTTTCAAACTAAAACAATTTTATTCTTGGATGAAATTCATCGTTTCAATAAAGCTCAACAAGATGTTTTGTTGCCTTATGTTGAAAAAGGCATTTTGATTTTGATCGGAGCAACGACTGAAAATCCTTCTTTTAGTATTAATTCCGCTCTACTTTCTCGTTGTCGAGTTTTAACTTTAGAACATTTAAAGAAAAAAGATTTAGAAAAAATCCTGGATCTTACTTTACAAGATAAAGAAAGCGGCTTAGGTTCTAAAAAAATAAAAATTAACGATCAGGCAAAAAATATTTTATTAGACTTTGCTCAAGGTGATGCTCGTAAATTATTAACTGCCTTAGAAATAGCGACCAATACCACCGCTAAAACAATTAATGAAAAAGTGATCAAAGAAGCGATTCATAGTTCAATTTTGTATTACGACAAAAATGGTGAAGAACACTACAATATTATCTCGGCCCTACACAAATGCTTACGCGACTCTGATCCTGATGCAGCGCTTTATTGGCTAGCCCGAATGCTGGAGGCTGGTGAAGATCCACTGTACATTGCCCGACGTCTAATCCGCTTTGCCTCTGAAGATGTCGGAATTGCTGACAGCCATGCTTTACTACTTGCTGTTGCTGCCAAGGAAGCGGTTCATTTTGTTGGCTTGCCAGAGTGTAAACTTGCTCTAGCCGAAGCAGTCATCTATCTTGCTAAAACCAAAAAATCTAACGCTTTGTACGCTGCTTACCAAAGAGCCGCTCAAGATGCTCAAAAAACCAGTCACTTAGGCGTGCCCTTAGTCTTACGCAATGCCCCAAGTAAACTAATGAAAGACCTAGGCTATGGACAAGGCTATAAATATGCTCCTGACTCAAAATCTGAGGACATTAAAAATCAGCAACACTGGCCAGATGACTTAAAGCCTCAACAATATTTCTAATCTTGACCAAAAATCTGAGAAATGATAAGGTAATTTTTGACTAAACACAGCACCTTTGAGGGGAGGAAAAAGCAATGAAGATCAACGAGATAGAGCTAGTCATCAGCGATCCCTTTGACAGAAAAACCCAAGAGCAATACTTCGGCTTAAGGTGCGCTCTAAACTATCGAGAAAACGTCCTCGGCTTTTTACAGTTAATTGTGTACTTCAAAAGCGCAGACGTGCTCCGAGAAGAAGGGGTAGAAATCAGCGCCGAAGAAATCGATAAGTTGCTCATCTTGGAAGTCCTGTATTGCCTTAGCTTATTCGAGCAAGAAAAAACATCTTGCGCGAGAAATATGCTCAACGGCTTTGTTGATTCTTGGTGGAACGACAACCATACTCGTTTTTGTCGGTCATTCTTCCCCTTGATCAAGGCCAAGGGAGAAGACGAGCTCGCAGCAATGGGAAGGATCATGGCTCTACTTAGAGGCTGAACAGCAATTTGCCCCGTCGTCCGACAAGGATGGCGGGGTTTTCACTTTTTTTGCTATAATATAGTTATGTCAAAACTCGCTGTCATTTCTGACATTCATGATAACATTCCTAATCTAAACAAAGCCCTGGCACTAATCAAAAAAGAAAAAATAGATTATCTGATTTGTACTGGCGACGTTCAAAGTTTAGAAGCTTGGCTTTTATTAGATGAATTAAAAATTCCTTCCTGGGCAGTATTTGGTAATGTTGACCACGATATTTTAGGTTTTGAAAATTTACAAAAACAACTAAAAAATATAAAACTATTTGCTAATGTCGGCACAGCAGAAATTGAGAATAAAAAAATCATTTTCACTCATTACCCAACAACCTTAAAAAAAATATTTGCAAAATCAAAAATTAAATACGATTTAGCTCTACACGGACACACTCATCAACCTTGGGAACAAATTTGGGAAAAAACCAAAATTTTAAACTCTGGCAATGTTGCCAATATCCGTTGTGCCCCAACATTTGCTATAATAGAAATGTCCACTCTCAAAGCAAGGTTAATTTTATTAAACGAAATAAAATGATCAAAAAGAAAAACAAAAAAGGTTTTACTTTAGTGGAATTATTAGTAGTAATTTCAATTATTGGCATACTATCTTCTGTGGCGGTAATCAATTTAAATTCAGCACGCGAAGATGCTAAAAATGCCGCTGCACTAGGAGAGATCAAAGCTCTGCAAACCGAAGCTATTTTGTGTTTAGACTCTGGTGCAAATTTACAATGCACAGGGCTTCAATGTTCTTTAAGTGTTCCGACGCCTCCAGAATTTCTTTGCTATAATTTTTTGAATAATTGGCGTTGGCCAACTATAGAAAATTATTCTTATCGAAAAATAAGATCAAATTACCAAAAACAAAAATTTTGTCTAGAAATTCAAAAAACATCAAATCCAAATGAACTAATTGTTTGTACCGATGAAAAATGTTTTGAACATAACGATGGCGTAGATTTTTGTCAATCTTGTGTGGCAAATGATTCAGGATGTTCCTCTGATTCTGATTGCTGCAGCTATAATTGTGGAACAAGTAATAAATGTCAAGCATAAAAATGAACTACCAAAAAGAATTAAAAATTGTTAAACAAGCCGTAATCAAAGCTGGCGAAGCTTTGGAAAAAGAATTTAAGAAATGGCAACGCGGTAAGGCAACTTACAAAAAACACGATGAAATTGTCACTTGGTGCGATAAAAAATCTGAAGGCACTATTTTAAATATTCTAAACAAAAACTTTCCCGATTACGCTGTTTTGTCTGAAGAAAGTGGCAAGAATAATAAAAGTAGTGACTATTCATGGGTTATCGATCCAATGGATGGCACTAGTAATTTTACGATTCACAATCCCCTGTTTACTGTTTCGGTTAGTCTGCTTTATAAAGATCAAATTGTCTTGGGTGTGACTTACATGCCTGTTTTAAACGAGTTGTACCATGCTGTTTCTGGGGCTGGCGCCTTTAGAAACAATAAAAAAATTAAAGTTTCTGAAATTAATTTACTGAAAAAAAGTTTCATTACTTACTGTCATGGACAGACCCTAAAGACTCATCGACAAGCTTACAAAGTTTACGAACACTTTCATGAAGTTGCGCGTGATTGCCGACACTTTGGCAGCACAACTTTAGAACTAGCCATGGTGGCTGCCGGCAATACCGAGGCCTTGATAGTAGCGCAAGCAAAGATTTGGGATATTGCAGCAGGAATAATTTTAATTCGTGAGGCCGGTGGAAAGGTCACTGACTTTCAAGGCAAAGAATGGAATTTAAAATCAAAAACCTTATTAGCTGCTAACAAAAAAATCCATCAGACACTCAAAAATCAACTAAACAAACTAAAAATATAAGAGCTCCTCATCCTTGACTTTTTGTCATTTTTCAGTATAATACTTATGTTCATTTTAATTTAATGCGAGTGTAGTTCAGTTGGCTAGAACGTTTCCTTGCCAAGGAAAAGGTCGCCGGTTCGAGTCCGGTCACTCGCTCCAGTTTATCTCGATTTTCGGGATTGTTGTTTATTGTGCCGGCGTGGTGGAATTGGTAGACACGCAGGACTTAAAATCCTGTGGCCTTTGGCCGTATCGGTTCAAGTCCGATCGCCGGTACCATATTATTAAAAGATCAGCTTAAAACGCTGTTTTTTTGTTTTTAAAAAATTATCCACAAATTTAACCCTGACAAAATTTTTCATTTGTGCTACAATGATTCTCTCGTACATTTAAAGGAGGTTATCATTAAAAGCAAAAACAAAATATGCCAGAAATGATTTTGGTCAGTCCTTTTGTCTTGGGTATTGTTAGTAGCTATTTTATTCACCATTCTCTGATTAAACCACTGGGGAATAAAATGCATACAAACAAAAATCACAATCTCAAACAATACGGACTAAAATAGCAAGCTCTGTTGGAAACCCTGACAGGGTTTTTGTTTTAACAAAAAAAGAGTCTTTTTAAAAAACTCTAGTCTCTGGAGGCCACGGCCGGAATCGAACCGGCGATAAAGGTTTTGCAGACCTCTGCCTTACCACTTGGCTACGTGGCCCTAAAAAATAACTACTAAAATTTAACAGATTTTGACATATTTTTCAAGTCTAGAGCAACTTTCAATTCTTGGGTAAAAATGCTAAAATCAAAGAAGAAATATGGCTAATAAAAAAGAAAAATTAGTAATTATCGACTCCCATGCGCTCTTGCATCGAGCCTGGCACGCTGTCCCTCCTTTACATAATAAAGAAGGCTTGATGGTCAATGCTGTTTTTGGCTTCAGTTCTTTGATCTTAAACATTATCAAGGAAACAAAGCCTGATTATATGCTAGCTGCCTTTGACTTGGCTGAGGAGACTTTTCGTCATAAAAAAACCGAAACTTACAAGGCCCAGCGAGTCAAACAAGCTGATGAGTTTTATCAACAAATTCCTCTAGCTGAAGATGTTTTGGCTACGTTCAAAATCCCCGTTTTATCTAAAGGCGGCTTTGAAGCTGATGATGTCTTGGGCAGCATCGCCAAAGAAGTCTATGAAAAACACAAAAATATCGAAGTCTATATTGTTACTGGAGATTTAGATGCTCTACAACTAGTCAACGACCGCGTCAAAGTAGTAACCTTAAAAAAAGGCTTCAACGAAATAATGATTTATGACCCTCAAGCTGTCAGAGAAAGATTTAATCTAGAACCAAAACAAATTATCGATCTCAAGGCTTTGATGGGCGACTCTTCTGATAACATTAAAGGCGTTAAGGGAATTGGCCAAAAAGGAGCTAGTGATTTAATCCGAGAATTTGGCTCAGTCGAAAATATTTATCAAAATATCGATAGCCCAAAAATAAAAGATCGAACTAGAGAACTACTAAAAGCCGACCATCAAGCAGCTCTGGACAGTAAAGAGCTGGTAACAATTGTCAATGACTTGAAACTTGACTGGAATTTAGAACAAGCAAAATTTGGTGATTTTGATGCCGAAGAAGTTTATCAAATTTTTCAAAAATTAGAATTTAATTCTCTCTTAAATAAAATCCCACTAAAACAAGCCATTCAACAACATCAAACAATAAATACCGCAAAAGAAAAATATCAAAAAATTAAAGAAAAAAAATCTTTTGATCAATTTTTAAAAATTTTAGCTCAACAAAAAATATTTGCCATAGACTCCGAAACCACTGGACTCGATGTTCTGCAAGAAAAAATTATTGGCCTTTCTTTTTCCTGGCAGGCAGAAGAAGCTTATTTTGTCCAACTAGAAAATGAAGATTTTCAAAAATATGCTCTAGAGAAATTAAAGCCAATTTTAGAAAACGAAAAAATTGCCAAAGTTGGACATAATTTAAAATTTGATTATAAAGTCTTAAAAGTTTTAAATATTAGCTTGCGCGGCATTGCCTTTGATACAATGTTGGCTGCTTATTTAAGCAATCCTGATCGTGGCTTAAAGTTAGAAGAATTAGCTTTTGCTTATTTGGGTTATAAAAAATTAAAACTCGCTGACTTGTTACCAGAAGAAGAAAAATCTCGCAAAAAAGAAATTAAGATTAGCGAAATCCCTGAAGAAAAATTAGCCTGGTATGCCGCTGAAGACGCTGACATTACCTGGCGTCTATACCAAAAATTATTACCAGAAAGTCAGGAAAAGAAAAATTATGAACTGTTGATTAAGATGGAAATTCCTTTGATTCCTATTTTGGCTGAAATGGAGCTAAAGGGAATTATCTTAGATATTCCATTTTTAAAAAAGATGGAAAAAGAATTTGCTCAAGAGCTTAAAAAGTTAACAAAAAAAATTTATCAGATTGCTGGCCAAGAATTTAATATTGCCTCGCCTCTTCAGCTCAAAGAAATTCTTTTTGAAAAACTAGCAATCCAAAGCAAAGGAATCAAAAAAACTAAAACCGGACTCTCTACCGCAGCCTCAGAACTTGAAAAAATGAAAAAAGAGCACCCGATCATTCCTTTGATTATCGAATTCAGAGAATTAAGTAAACTACAATCAACTTATATCAAAGCCTTGCCAGAACTAGTAAATCCGAAAGACAAAAGAATCCACACCAGCTACAACCAAACAATCACCGCTACTGGTAGACTTTCTTCTTCTGATCCAAATTTACAAAATATTCCAATCCGTACGGAACTTGGTCGCAAAATTCGTCAAGCTTTTGTGGCGCCAAAGGGTTATTTATTACTTGCTGCTGATTATTCGCAAATTGAACTGAGACTGGCTGCGGCAATTTCTAAAGATCCAAAAATGACCGAAAGTTTTTTAAATGGCGAAGACATTCATGCTAGAACCGCTGCCGAAATTCACAACATTGATCTAAAAGATGTGACCAAAGATATTCGTCGCACGGCTAAAGAAGTAAATTTTGGCGTCCTTTATGGCCTAGGCTCATTGGGACTTTCCCAGCGAACAGATATGAACCGCCAAGAGGCCAAAAACTTTATCGAGAAATATTTTACAATCTACAAAAAAATTAAAGACTATATCGAAAAAACCAAAAAATTTGCTCATCAATATGGCTACGCCCAAACCATCTTTGGTCGACGTAGATATTTACCGGAAATTAATTCCTCTATGCCCATGCTAGTTGCTTCTGCGGAAAGAATGGCGATCAATATGCCCTTGCAAGGCACAGCAGCAGATTTACTAAAATTAGCAATGATCAAAATAAGTCGTGACTTGCCAAAGATTAGCAAAGACTCTAAGATGGTCTTACAGGTTCACGATGAATTGGTCTTGGAAGTTCCAGAGGCTGAGGCAAAAAAAGTAGCTAAATTCATCAAAAAAACCATGGAGGAAGTTTATCGACTCAGCGTTCCTTTGGTCGTTGACCTTGAGCTTGGTAAAAATTGGAATAGTCTAGAAAAAATTTAATTATGATTTTTTTCTTTTACGGTGAAGATTCTTTTCGCGCTAAAAATAAAATAGCAGCGATCAAAGAAAAGTTTAAAACTACAGTTGACCCTAGCGGACACAGTATTGAAAGTTTAGATGGTGAAAATCTAAATTTGGATGATTTTTTTCAAACTGTCACTGCTGGTGGTTTTTTGGCTAGCAAAAAACTAGTAGTAATCAAAAATATTTTTGACAATAAAAAACTAAAGAGTCTGGAAGAACCCTTGATTAATTATTTAGAAAAACAACAAGATACTACTGAAGAAAATTACCTAATCTTTTGGCAAACTTCAAAGCCAAATCTAAAAAATAAATTATACAAAACTTTAAAAAAATTCAAATACACCGAAGAGTTTGAAAAACTTACTCCTGACAAAGTAAGCAACTGGATCAAAAAAGAACTAAGTAACAAAAACAAAAAAATTGACCCCACTGCCCTTAATTTACTTTTGGCTTATGTCGGGGAAAATCTCTGGCAGCTAGAACAAGAGCTTAGCAAATTGATTAACTTCACTCAAGCTGAAGAAATTTCCGCTGCAGAAGTCAGGCTATTGGTCCAAGCAAAAACTGATGATAATATTTTTAAGCTAGTCGATCTAATCGGAAAAAAAGATAAAAAAAATGCTTTACTCTTATTAGAACAACAGCTAGATAGCGGAGTTAATGCGCTTTATATTTTATCAATGATTACTAGACAGTTTAGAATTTTAATCAAAGTAAAGCTATTAAGCGAAAAAATAAACAATTCTTTTGCTATTTCCCAAGCTCTTAAGATTCATAGTTTTGTCGCCAAAAAAACCTTGGAGCAAAGTAAATTCTATGAACTAAAAGATTTGAAAAAAATTTACCAACTCCTCCTGCAAATTGACGCTAAGCTAAAAAGAGAAAGCGTAAACGAAAAAATTCTTTTCCTACAAATGATTGAACAACTATAAAACCTCGCTCTTGATTATATTCAAAAACGAGGTTTTATTAAAATAAAATTTAAAAAAATTATTCTGTCTTCTTTTCAGTTTTTTCTGCAGCTGGAGCTTTTTCTGTTTTTTGAATCATCGCCATAAAACGCGATTTTCGACGATTAGCAGTATTAGCTTTTAGCACACCAGAATTAACCGCTTTATCAACAGCTTTTTGTAAATCGTGAGCTAATTCCTTAGCTTTAGTTTCAATAGTACCATCAACAACGGCTTTTTTGCCTTGTTTGACAAGTTCTTTGATTTTGCGTTTCATCAAGTTATTAGCTGTCTGGCGTTTTACGCTTTGACGCAAATACTTAATTGCAGCTTTCTTATTTGGCATAATCTATGATTTCGTTTAAAATAATAAGTGTCAGATTTTATCTATCCCCAAAAGTCTTGGGAAAAAGTAGGCTTATATTAACATAAAGAACCTTAACTGTCAAGAATAAATTTTGGCTAAAATTAACTAAAAATAAAGAAATATGTACGACATTTCTCGAGAAGAACAAATGCAGATAATTAAGAAACTTTATCGATCCTATGATGCTATGTCTTCCACTAAAAAATTTAACGAAAAATACCAAGATAAAATAGGGAAAATGGGCGATCATCAAATGCTAATGAGTGATTTCTGTCGTAAAATGCGACAAACTGATTTTTCTGATCTTTATGTCGAGAGATTTACCAAAGAAGTTACTGGTCAAGAAGTTGATTTAGATACCGTGTAGTCTCTGCTAAATCCAAAGCGCAATTTTTTAAATTACTTTGTTTGAGCTCTGCTAAAGGCAGGGCTTTTTCAATGGAAAATTCACCAATCGCTGTTCTTCTTAAATCTGTCAAAACTGCTCCCGTCTTTAAATTTTCTCCCAGATCAGAAACTAAACTACGAATATAAGTGCCAGCCGAAACTTTTGCTTCCAGAAATAATTTTGGATAAGCAAAGTTTTTTATTTTTAAAGAAAATATCTCGATAGGCTTTTGCGGTAAATCTATTTCTTTCTTTTGACGTGCCAGCTTGTATAACTTCTGACCATTAACCTTGACTGCAGAAAAAGCTGGTACAGTTTGTAAACTTTTTCCTAAAAAAAATTTTAAAGCTTGCTCTAATTCAACTTTTGAAAATTCAGAAGATTTTTTATTTTTTATCAAGTCTCCTTCTAAGTCATAAGTATCCGAAGTATAGCCAAATAAAATTTCTGCCTGATAAGTCTTTGGCAAAAGATGAAAGGCGTCTAATAATTTCGTTGCTTTGCCGGAAGCAAGGATCAATAATCCAGAGGCAAGAGGATCTAAAGTCCCGGAAAAACCAATGCTCTGCTGATTCAAAATCTTTCTAAAAGTCGAAACAGCCCGAAAAGAATTAACATCTTTTTCTTTGTCGACAAGATAAAACCCAGCTTGAGGATCATTTAAAATATTAGCTATTTTTTCTGAGCTTAATTTTTTAATCACGATTTTTTTGTTTACTAATTTCTGCTAATTGATCACGATAAAGTATCGCTTGTTCAAACTGCCAATTCTCGGCAGCCAAATTCATCTTTTGATTTAATTCTTTTTCTAAAAGTTTTAAAGTTTTTTGATCAAAATCTTTAATCTGCTCAGCAAAAGTCTTTTGACGATCAAGCTCTTTTAGACTTTTTTCTTTGAGGTCTTTTTGAATTGAGAGCGGGGAAACTTTGTGTTCTTGGTTATATTTTTCTTGAGCTTTACGACGACGAGTAGTTTCTTTGATCGCCTCACTCATCGAGCCTGTAGTCTTATCAGCATACATAATCACCCTACCATCTTGATGACGAGCAGCACGGCCCATTAGCTGAATAAAGGCTGATTTGGAGCGCAAAAAGCCCTCTTTGTCAGCATCCAAAATAGCAACTAGAGAGACTTCCGGCAAATCTAAACCTTCTCTTAATAAATTTACCCCCACCAAAACATCATATTTACCGCTTCTTAAATCTTGTAAAATTTGAATTCGATCCAAAGTTTTTACTTCTGAGTGCAAATACTGAACTTTGATTCCTCGTTCTTGCAAAAGCTCAGCCAAATCTTCTGCTAAACGCTTAGTCAAAACTGTTGCTAAAACTCTTTGTTTTTTGGCTACGGTTTTGACAATTTCTTGACTCAAATCGTCTAGCTGTCCAGCGCTGCTTCTAATCTCAATCTTTGGATCGAGAATAAAAGTTGGACGAATCAATTGCTCTACTACATCTTGAGAATTTTCAAACTCATAATCAGCTGGTGTTGCTGAAACGTAGATGACTTTTTTTAAATACTTTGAAAATTCTGCAAACTTCAAGGGCCTATTATCAAAAGCGGCGCTAAGTCTAAACCCAAATCTAACTAAATTCTCTTTGCGAGCACGATCACCAGCGTACATTCCTCTGATCTGTGGAATGGTCATGTGTGACTCATCGATAAAAACTAAAAAATCATCTGGAAAATACTCCAGCAAACTAATTGGCGGATCACCAATTTTTCTTTTAGAAAAATAACGGGAATAATTTTCAATGCCATTACAATACCCTGTTTCTGAAATCATTTCTAAATCATGACGAACTCTAGTATCAAGTCTTTGTGCCTCAACTAAATTTCCTTGTTTTTCAAAAGCAGCTACCTCCTTTTTTAAGTCCCGACGAATTTCTTTGATTATTTCAAGTAAATCCTCTTTGTTGGTCATGAAATGCTTTGCTGGATAAATTTCTATTTCCGTTAATTTTTCTTGAACTTTTTTATTTAATAAATCAACTAATTCAATCATCTCTAAATGATCACCAAAAAAAACTAAACGATAAAATTGATCCTCTTGTCCAGAAGCAAATATCTCTACTATTTCACCACGTACTGCATAAGTGCCACGAACTAGATTTAAATCATTACGTTGATATTGCAAATCATTTAGTTGCTTTAAGATTTGCGGACGATTATAAATATTATTAACTTTTAATTCTAATTTATAATTCTGATACTCTGTTGGACTACCTAAGTTATAAATGCAAGAAACAGAAGCAACGATCAAAACATCAGAACGAGTAAGTAAACTTTGAGTGGAAACGTGACGCAAACGATCAATCTCTTCGTTGATCTGTGTTTCTTTTTCAATATAAGTGTCCGAAGCTGGCAGATAAGCCTCTGGTTGATAATAATCATAATAAGAAACAAAATAGTGCACAGCATTATGCGGAAAAAAATCTTGAAATTCTGAAGCAAGTTGCGCAGCCAAAGTTTTATTGTGCGAGATCACCAAAGTCGGCTTATTTACTTGCGCAATTAAATTTGCAGCCGTAAAAGTTTTACCAGAACCAGTAACCCCTAATAAAGTCTGAGCCTGATGACCATTTTTTAAGCCCTGATAGAGCTTTTTAATTGCCTGTTCTTGGTCACCGGCTGGTTTAAATTTTGAAACTAATTGAAAATCCATAAGTAGCTATCTTAACAAAAAAATCCTTAAAAATCAATTCTCTTTAAAATCCCTATTTTACAAAATTCCTAAAAAAAACTACAATAAAATTAAGTTTAATCAAACTAGGAAAGGAGGTGGATACTATGCAAAAACGCTGTTCTTGCCCAATACATTTCAATATTTTTATCGGCTTCTTTCTTTTGGCACTTTCATTTTGTGCCCTCTTCAAATTATTTGCAGTTAGCATGCCAAATTGGCTAATTATTATCACGGCAATTTTAGGTTTATTATTAATCATCCTTAATCTCTTAAACTACGGCTATCTGGAAGCCAAAAACTTAGATCAAGAGCAATCAGCTAGGCTACACGCTCACGAAGGCTATTAAAAAACACCCCTATCATCATTCTCAGCAAAAAGCGAGAGAGGCGCGGGGTGTTTTTTTATTGATTAATATTGACAATCACTGGAGGAGAAGTAATCACGTTATTATAAATATCGTTAATTACTAAATACAATTTATAAACACCGGGCTGAGAGACATTGCTTCCCCAATTAACCGCTACACTTTCTCCTGGGTATTCTAAAAAACCAAACCAATTAGAAGAGTCTGCTGGATCAAGATAATAAAAATCTATTTTTTTGATATTACCTGGATTAGTAATCGCTAATCTCGTTTCTAATGGTAAATTATTTAGATTTAAATTTTGACCATTTTCCGGATTCAACCAAATCACATTAAAATTACTAGAAGAACGATCACTTTGCAAATCAAAATTTATTTTGCTTTCTTGAAAGTTATCAAGATCATCAAAGGCAATTGCTTTGAGCTCATGACGTCCGTTATTTAACAAAGGATTAACTTGATAAGAAAAAGAAAATGGCTCGTTGGTGCTTTGACCAATCTTCTGTCCGTCAATAAAATACTCCACTCTACGTACACCCCGTGGTGCCGAAGTTTGGACTTGTAAAGTAAAATTATTATCCCTGATTGTCTGATTGCTTTGTGGGTAGACAAAGTTTATACTTGGTCGTAAATTTGCTAAATGCACATCGTCAAATTCCGTCGGCACCAAATCATTGGTATAACCCTCTTTTTCCGCCCAAGCTCGAACTGGCCCTTCCCAAAGTGCATACTGCGGATCATTATTCGGATCAGCCAAAGGATCGCCCAAAGGATCATTAGTATTTACATATTGTAAAATATTATGAACTTGTAAAAATTTCTTTTCTTCAATCTGAGTATATGGCGTGTACTCAGTGGCTAACTTACCTGACATTTTGTCAATCTTTACAATTTGTTCTGCGCCCAAAGAACCACAAACCATTGGCTTGGTACAGGGCTCTAATTCTGTTGTTTTAAAAGACTCAACAGGCAAATCCTTAACCAAGTCTCTCATGATTTTATTCCAAATCGGCGCAGCGACTGCCGAGCCACCAGCAGCACCGGACATTTCACTGTTGTCATTATTGCCAGCCCAAACGCCCAAAGCAACCTGTGGTGTATAGCCCATGGTCCAAGCATCGCGATAGTCGTTGGTCGTGCCGGTTTTAGCAGCAACTGACCTATCTGGCAGAGTAAGATAATTGCTCTCACCAAAAACATAAGAACGAGCAGCATTATCTGACAAAACATTGTTTAGCAATCTAACCGGCTCTTTTTCTAAAACTCGGCGGCCTTTGTTATTTTCATTATTTTCAATTTCTTTGCCCTTAGAATCTTCGATTCTTAAAATTGGCATTACTTCTTTGTAGACACCCTCGCGAGCAAAACTAGCATAGGCATTGGTGTGATCCAAAAGCTTTACTTCGCCACCGCCCAAAACCAAAGATAATCCATAACGGTCACGATCTTTTAAGGTTGTATAGCCAAAACCATCAGCTAAATCTAAAACATTATAAACCCCAGCTAAATACAAAGTCTTAACTGCTGGAATATTTAAAGAACCCGCTAAAGCCTGACGCATGCTAATTGGTCCGCGCTCCCCTAAGTCATAATTTTTTGGCTGATAAGCTTGTCCTGAAGCAGCAAAGTTAGTGCTCAAGTCAAACAAAATTGTTTCTGGTCGATAGCCTTGATTAAAAGCTGTCAGATAAGTCAAAGGCTTAAGTGAACTACCTGGCTGACGCTCCGCCAAAGCAACGTTTACTTGGCCATCAATATCATCATTAAAATAATCTGCCGAACCGACCATGACCAAGACTTCACTATTTTGAGTATCCAAGGCAACAGCAGCGGCGTTAGATGCATTAAACCTTTCTTGATTAGCTGGTGCTGCTTCCAAAATTATTTCTTCTGCTTTTTGTTGTTTATCCCAATCCAAAGTAGTGATGATTTTCCAACCACTCTGCTCAATAACTGCTTCGCCATATTTTTCTGCCAACAACTGCCTGATATACATCACAAAATGTGGCGCCTTAATATTTTCTTGTCGTTTTTTAAAAGTTAACTCCTCGCTCTTAGCGTTTTCAGCCTCGAGCTCGGTAATATAACCCTGTTCAAACATCAAATCCAAGATGACATTTTGTCTGGCTATTAAACCATCCAGATTAGAACCATAAGGAGAGTAGTAAGAAGGGGCTTGCGGCAAAGCAGCAAGTACCGCAGCTTCGGCTAAAGTCAAATCTTTGGCTGATTTATCAAAATAATAATTAGCCGCTGATTCGATTCCATAGGCAGAGCTACCATAAGGAATTTCATTGAAATATAATTGTAAAATTTCTTGCTTAGTAAATTTTTGTTCCAAACGAAAAGACAAGATCCATTCTTTAATCTTACGAGACAAAGCGCGCTCGTTAGTCAAAATAGCATTTTTGACAAACTGCTGAGTCAAAGTCGAACCACCTTGTGATCTTTTGCCTTGTAAACGAGGAACAATTTGCCCACGCAAAATTCCCCAGATAGAAACTCCTCCGTGGTTATAAAAATTTTTATCTTCTACAGCGATCGTAGCATTGACTACATAATCTGGAATGTCTTCTAAATTAACCAAGGTCCTTTTTTCTGGGCCATGAATTTCATACAATAAAACTTCTCCTGTCCGGTCATAAATTTTAGTGCTCAATGGCACTGACCTATCCATGATTTTATAAGGATCTGGTAAGTCTTTTGAATACCAAGCGACCAAACCAACAAAAAAAATACCACCAATAAAAAATAATGCTAAAGCTTGGCGCCAAAAACGCTTAAACAATCTCTTGAGCCAAAAGTCCTTGGGGTCACTATTTGTTTTTCGAGAAGAAAAAAATTTCCAAAAAGCTTGGATTTTTTCTTTTTTAAATTTTGGTTTTTTGACCAAAATCTTTATTGGTTTGATGTCGCTAATTTTGTGTCTTTGAAAACTCGAATTTTCATTGATTTTGCGACGAGAAAAGTTTGTAGACATAGTATTTGAATTATAGCAAAAATACGCTATAATTTGAATATAAGAAATTAGAAATTTATTGTTTATGCCTAAGATTAATACAGATTCAGACAAAATTCAACACTTTTTGTCAAGAGGAATAGAAAATATCTACCCTAAAAGAGATTTCCTTGAAAAACAACTAAAATCTGGAAAACAACTAAGCATCTACTATGGCATCGACCCAACCGGACCAAGCCTACATTTAGGACATGCTATTGAACTAGAAAAATTGCGTCAATGGCAAGAACTGGGTCATAAAATAATTATTTTAATCGGTGATTTCACAGCAACAATTGGCGATCCGACTGATAAAAACGCCACACGCAAACCACTGACTCGCCAGCAGGTTTTAAAAAATGCTAAAGACTATAAAAACCAAGCGGCTAAATTTATCAAATTCACCGGCTCAAACAAAGCTGAGTACCGCTATAACAGCAAATGGTTTGCTAAAATGAAGTTCGCTGAGATTTTAGACTTGTCATCAAAATTTACTACTCAACAACTTTTGGAAAGAGATATGTTCCAAAAACGTCTTAAAGAAGAAAAGCCAATTAGCTTACACGAACTAATGTATCCTGTGATGCAAGCTTATGACTCAGTAATGCTAAAAGTAGATGGGGAAATCGGTGGCAATGATCAAACTTTTAACATGCTGGCTGGCAGAACTCTAATGAAGCAATTGTTAAATCAAGAAAAATTTGTCTTGACCATGAAACTTTTGACTGACAGCTCTGGTCTAAAAATGGGTAAATCAGAAGGCAATATGTTAAGCTTTTCTGATTCAGCAAATGAAATGTTTGGCAAAGTAATGTCCTGGACTGATGGTATGATTTTACCAGGATTTGAACTTTGCACAAAAATAGATGATCGAGAATTAAAAGAAATAAAAAAAGAATTAGAAAAAGATACAAACCCACGTGATTTAAAATTTAGACTAGCTACAGAAATAGTTTCTATTTACTATTCAGTAAAACAGGCAAAACAGGCTGGAGAAAATTTTGAACAAATTTTTAAAAACAAAAAAAATCCTGATCAAATTCAAGAATTTAATTTAACAAACAAAAAGATAAATCCAGTTGATTTATTAATAACTTTAAAATTTGTTAATTCTAAAAATGAAGCTCGGCGTTTAATCGAAGGCAATGGCATGAAACTAAACAAAGAAAAAGTTTCGTCCTGGGAAAAAGACTTGAATCTCAAGCCTAATGATATCATTCAAGCCGGTAAAAGAAAATTTGCTAAGATAAAATAATTCAAATAAAAAAACGCCACTTTAAAAGGGTGTTTTTTTATTTAGCTACATATCTTCCGAGCTTAACTAATAGTGATATACACCAAGTTAAAACAAAGCTAGCGATAAATCCAAAGATAATTCCAGATATAAATGGTACACAAAATATCATAAAAAAGGCAGAAGCAGTATATTGTTGACTAAAAATAACGCTTGCTAAATACGCATACCCATAATACAACGCCGCAAACACAATGGGTATTACTACTAAAACAACAACGGTTAAAAATTTAATTTGATCGTTTCTCATAATGCTAATAATATTAAAAAGAGCCGTTGTTGCTCCTGCGATCATTGTTATTATAAAATAAGTACTAAGCAGAGCAAAGCCAGATTCATCTGAAGTCATTGATTCTAGGCCGACAATCCTGTCATACACATGAGATACAAAAAACATAAAAGGAAAATATGCTAATATATTAAATATTATTAATAAAATCTTTTTTTTAAAAGATAGCAGACTAAAATTTCTAGCCAAAATAAATATGATGCCTAGAGACACAGCGCCAATTGCCAACGCAACATAAGAATAAATTTCTAAAGCTTGCCCTTTGTAACCAGCAGAAAAATAAATCACATAAAGTATAAAATTTATGAGTGCAAATGCGTTATAAAATGCAATTTTTTTAAACATAAAATTATTTTAATTTATCTACAAACCTTGACGATAAAACTCAGCTGCATCTTCTGGTAAAATAGGATTAATAATCAAACCAGATCCGATTTCAACACCGGCCCAAACTGAACCACGAGGCACAACCTTCATGTATAAATGCTGGTCATTGTCATTGATTACTTGATGAAAATAAAAATTATACGGTAAATCTAATAAGCTAATCTTCGTAAGAATGTGTTTCAATATTTTTGCCCAGGCTGTCTTTTCTGGGGCAGTGAGCTCGGTAATATTATCACGGTGCTTTAAGGGCATGATCCAAATCTCATAATTAAAAGTTGAAGCATAAGGTGTAAAAGCAATAATATGTTTATCTTTGTAAACCAAACGTTTGTTTTTTGATTCTTTAGCGATCACGTCACAATAAACACAATTACCATGCTCTAATTTATAGGCTTGCTGACGCTGTGATTTATCAAAAAGATGCGGTGGTAAAAATTGAGTAGCAAAAATCTGAGAGTGAGAATGTTGCAAACTAGCGCCAGCAACACCGCCGTCATTTTTAAAAATCAAGATATATTCGATTTTTTTATTTTTAGAGATTGCCTTGGTTCGTTCTTGATAAGCAGTTAATAAATTAGCAATGTGTGTCACTGACAAATCCTCTAATTCTTTCGTGTGATCTGGAGTTTCCACTACTACTTCTTGTTGTCCGTAGGCCTTGGGATTATCCAAAGAAACAGCTGGAAATTTATTGGCAATTATTTTAATATTCCAGTTATTCCCTTTTCCTTGTTGGTACAAACTTTTGGTATTTTTTAAATTATCTGGACAAAAAACACAAGTCTCTAATGGTTTATGATATTGCTTGGGCTTGATAGTGTCATGTGGTCGCTTACCACGCTTAGGGGCAATAATGACGTATTTTTCCTGAATATAGTCTTTGCGAATTTCTGATTGTATTTTTTTAGACATAATTTAAATCAATTTTTTATATAATTTTATATAATCTGCTGCCGATTTAGCCCAAGAAAAATCTTCTTTCATCGCTGCTTTTATTATAACATCAAAAGCTGATTTATGACGATAAAGCTTTAAAGCTTGTAAAAACACCTTGTGTAATTCTGAGGCTTTATAATTTTTGAATACTAAGCCTGTTTTTTTATGCTTGACCGTGTCTTTTAAGCCCCCGGTTGCCCTAACGATCGGCAAACTTCCATAACGCATCGCAATCATTTGTCCTAAACCGCAAGGCTCAAAACTAGAAGGCATTAAAAAGAAATCGGAAGCAGCATAAATTTTTTGGGCTAATTTAATATCAAAAGTAATTTTTGCTTTTACTTTGCTTGGATATTTTTTTTCTAAAGCTTTGAAGTCATCCTCGTATTCTTCTTGGCCGGTTCCTAAAATAATTATCTGCATTTCTGTTTTGTGTAATAGCTTCTGGAGAGTCGGAATCAAAATGTCTAATCCTTTTTGTCTGACCAAGCGAGAAACCAAGCCAAAAACAGGAACGTCAACAAGCGGTAATTTTAATTCTTTCTGCAAAGCTTGCTTATTGGCTAGCTTGCCACTTTTATAATTTTTTAAATTATATTTTTTGTAAATCAACTGATCTTTTTGAGGATTAAAAAAATCCAGATCAATGCCATTAACAATCCCAAACAAATGTTTCTTACGCCTTAATAAATATGCTTCTAATTTTTCTCCGTATTCTTTGCTTAAAATCTCTTTGGCATAATTTGGGCTAACAGTGTTAACTAAATCTGCTGACAAAATACCAACTTTCATCATGTCAATCTTATCACCATCGCGATCATAATAATCTTCCATCAAAGCAGGCGTCAGATCATGGTGTAAACCTCCATAGTCAACAATGTCTAAAGGAGCCACTCCTTGATTAGCTAAATTGTGAATGGTAAAAACAGTTTTAATATTTTTAAAATTCTGATCTTCTAAACTATATTCATCAATCAAGGTTGGGATCAAAGCTGTGTGCCAATCATGACAATGAACAATGTCTAATTGCCAATTTAATTGTTTGATTGTTTCGACAACAGCCTTGGAAAAAAAGACAAAACGTTCAATGTCGCCAAGGGAACGAGAATAAACCCTGCCCTTTAAATATTTACGGTGCCCTACATAAATTTCTTTATGATCAAATAATTTGTGCTTTATTAAAAAAACCTTAATCTTGCTTCCTGGTAGATATGTTTGGTAGAGATCAAAATTTAATTTCTGCTGATCAATTTCTAATTTTATATTTTTCTTAAATAATTTTATTAAAAATTTTTTCTTATCTATCGCTCCATAAAAAGGAATAATTATTTTCAAATCTACTTTATTTCTTATCAAGGCTTTTGGCAAAGAACCCATCACGTCTCCTAACCCGCCCACTTTAACTAAGGGAGCAAGTTCTGCGCCAACGAACAAAACTTTCATTTTATTTATCATTTTTATTTGTTATTTTATTATAAAATATAGAATCATTATAACAAAAAACACCCTTTTTATCGAGAGCGTTTTTATTTTTCTTCTAAGAAGTCCAGGATCTCTTGAACTTTTTTTTCATCAGGCAAATGCTCTGTTTCAATAATAATATTTTCTAGTTTACTTTTCTTTAACAAGCTAATAAATAGTCTTTGTTGTTTAATATAATCTTCGGGTTTTTGGACGATTCGAGAATAATGAGGATAAAGCCGGAGGCGATCTTCAATTCTTTTGCTGATCAATTTTTTATCCTCTGGAAAAGTGACCAAGACTATTTTGGCACCAAGTTTTTTTAAGCGTTTTTCAATTTTTATAAAATTAAAATTTTTTTGATTATACAATTTTTGATAAACAGCTTCGCTCAAATGAAATTTCTCTAACATAACATTTGATTTTGGCAAAGATTCTGCTAATTCCAAATATTTTTCTATTGCCACTTTGCCATACTTTGTTCCAAAAATTCCAACATCGCAGTTAAACCAATGACAGCCATCCAAAATTTTTCCGCCACTATTATATTTTGGTTCCAAAAAATCATAAACCTGGCTCATCAACCAACTTTTACCCGTTAACTCTGCTCCTTCAAAAATAATTTTATGAGCTTTCATAAACTAGTGTATGTTAATTCTTTTTTCTTTATTGTCTATCAAGAGAATATAACTTTCAACTTCTCTTAACAACTCTTTTACTGAATCATCTCGATGCATATAAAATAAGAATACCGCAGTACGCAAAGCTGTCCAGGCTTGATAAAGATTTATTCTTTGAAAATAATTTTCTTCTACTTCTGACAAACTTTTTTGAAAATAACTATTAAAAAAATATTCTTTATCTTGATTTATTTTTTCTCTTGAGAAAAAACGATGCCCCATGAAATCAAATTGCTGCAAAAAAGTACCTAAATCTGTCATTGGATCACCTAAGGCCACATCTGTAAAATCAATCATTTTTAAGTTCTGGGCCTGCAAATCGGTAATGATTATATTTTCTGGATGATAGTCACCATAAATTAAAGTCTCTTGAAAAGTTTTCTTTAATTCTTTTTCCCAATTTTGAATTTGAGAAACTATTCTCTTTATTTTTGAGCCCAAAAGCTGATCATGCTCAATAAAGTCTGGTAAAAATTGCTGTGGCGAAGGAATCATGTTGCTCACTGAAAATTTTGGCCAAGAAAATGTACTTTTGTCCTTCAAAGAATGCAATTCTCTAACCCAACCAGCAGCTAAGTCCAAAGCATTTCCCAAATCAACAAAACTATCTTCTTTAAAAAAACTAAACAAACTACGGCCAACTGATGATTCATAAAAAAATCCTTTTTGCTCGCTCAAAAAAAATAATGGTCGAGTAACTTGAAATTTTCCTTGATTAAAACCATTTTGATACAAAAAATTTAATTTCTCAAAAGCAGCTTTTCGTGAGTCATCAGAATGAGCTGTGGCAAATAGCTCTAATTTACCAATCTTGTTATCAGTATTTAAATATTTTATTTTATAACCAATTACAAAAACTGCACTAGTCTTACCAATGTGTTTCTTGTAGGCCTTAAGTGTCAATTCTTCTATTTTTTGAAAGTCTGGATAATATTTGTTTAAATTAGCGTCCAAAATTTCTCTGACAAAATCATGATTAGCCACTTGAGCGACTTGTTCTTTTATTTTGTCATCTAAAATTGATCTTGAATTCATGATTTTATTGTTTATGATATTTTTTCCAATGTTTTTCCCAAGTATTTTTTTTGATCTCAATGTATAAACGTTCGGCTTTTATCCTCTCTTGAACTGAGGCGCGATTCAGAGAACGAATGCTACGCACTAATTCCTCAGAACCATTATCAATCATGTCTGGATTCCAAGTTAGTGGAGAAAAATCTGACGGTTTTTTGGCAGAGGCCCACCAAAAAGTACAAGAAGCTAAACCTCGATCCAAATGCTGTCGAGCCCAATAAAAATTCGGATCTTTTTTATACTTAGTAAGCAGCTCCGTGCTTAAATTGACTAAATCCCACAAAAACTGATGGATTGCATTTTTAGGATCATTCCACAAAGCAAAGGGAATGCCTTTTTTTAGTTCGTTTTTAGTACTCTCCCAGGAACCAGAACTTAAACTAATTATCTTTTTATCTTCTGATAAACTTAAATAATCTCTAATTTGCAAAACCTCCAAATTCTTATTTTGCAAAATCTGCTCCAAATGTCCTTGCCAATCTTCATGTCGATGGCCATACATTTCACCATCGGTACCAGTGATAATGAGCTCTCTCTCGTCTTCTGCTACTTTTAATTTTTCAAAAATAATTTCCGCTGGATAAGCTTTTGAAATTTCTCGATTGCGAAAAATAATTTGCAAGCCAGAATCTTTTAAAAAATAACTAAATTTATTGTTTATTTTATCAGAACAGATAATCGGATCAACAATTAAATATTGATAGCCAAAGTTTTTAATCACTTTTCCTAAAAAAGGAGCAAAAGCCATTTCTGGTAAATAAAAACCTTTGATCTCAGCATCTGGAAAATATTTATTTAAAGTCTCTTGATTTAAAATAATTTGTCTTTTTATTTCACTTACAGACAAAAGGGGTAAGAGCGCGTGATATTTAGCCGAACCTGTTAATTCAAGCTTGTTTTTCTTGACTAGATTTTGTAATTTTTTTAACAGCTCCGGACGAAATTCTGCTAACTGATCAACTAAAGAGCCGCTGATGTTTATCGTCGCTCTAAATTTTTTATGTTTTTCGAACAAACGAAATAAATATTCATAGCTCTCATTAGCAGCTTGTTCAATAATCCCTCGCTCTTGCCAAGGAGGTTGATAAATATGTAAAAAATTAATCCAAGTTATTTTCTTCATTTTGAAATTTTTTGGCTTTTTTATATAATTCTAAATATTTTTTAGCTGGCAGCTCCCAAGAAAAAGAAGCGCGCATTCCTCGACGCATTAAATCTTTCCAAACATTTTTATATTTATAAGTTTCCAAAGCGCGAGTAATTGCTACTAACAATTCTTGTGATTTATAATTCTTAAAAGTAAAGCCATTGCCATTATCATAATCTACCGGATCGAAATTATCTACCGTATCAGACAAGCCTCCTGTTGATCTGACGATCGGCACACAGCCATAACGAAAAGCTTTCATTTGAGTAATACCACACGGCTCAAATCTAGAAGGGACTAATACCAAATCACCACCCGCATAAAGTAGGGTTTCCATTTTACGATTTTCATAAAATGGAAACTGATGTATCTTTCCTGGAAAAAGTTTTTTTATTTTGTTAATTCTATCAATCAAATTCTTATCGCCATCACCCATAATTATCAATTGAACATCGCGTAATAATACCGTAGGTAAAATATCCAATAATAAATCAAACCCTTTCTGTTCAGCAATACGTGAAGTAAAACTAATGATTGGAATGCGATCATCAGTGGGTAATTTAAACATTTTTTGCAAATGACGTTTGTTGACAATCTTACGATGAATTGTTTCAATCGAGTATCTCTTTTTTAATCCCTGATCTGTCCTTGGATTATAGTCATTATAATCAATGCCATTGACTACTCCAAAAAGTTTGTGCCGGCGATTAACTAAAATACGATGTAAATCTTGCCCAAAATTTTTCTTAATAATTTCATCGGCATAAGTTTCGGAAACTGTATTAATAACATCCGCGTTTAGAATGGCTCTTTTAGAAAAATTAATATAATTTATCTTTTCATCTTTAAATAAGGGCAAAACACCCTTACCTTTATCTCGATATTTAACTGGTATTTCCCACCAATTCATGCCTGCTTGAAAAGTAAGATTATGGATAGTAAATACAGTTGCAGCCGAAGCTAAGGTTTTGCTACGATAAAAACGTTTTTTCTTTAAATAAGGAATCAGGCCCGTATGCCAATCATGACAATGAATAACGTCCGCTTTAAATTTTAATAAAGAAATTAATTTTAAAGCAGCAACGTCAAACAAATAAAAACGCGCCCCTTCTCGTGACGATCCATAGGGCCATTTTTTACGACCAAAATATTTATCGCATCTAACAAAATAAACCGGCAAACCAGGCATTAGCTCCCCCTGATAATAGCTAACCTTAACTGTGTTTTCTTTATCTAAATTTAACTGAACGTCTCGATAAATTATTTTTAATTTAAACTTATCACGATCAATCACTTTGCTATACAAAGGCGTAATCGCAATAATATCATGTCCTAAACGATGCAAACTCCTAGCCAAAGAACGTGAGACGTCAGCTAGACCACCCGTTTTAGAAAAAGGATCAAGTTCTGCTGAAATGGAAACAATTTTTAAAGATTTCATTCCACTAAATATTAATTATACTATAATGATAACCTCTTATTAAAAAAAGCGCCACAAATTGCCGTTGCAACTGCGTCAGCTGCGTCATCTGGTTTAGGCACTTCTTTGATCTTCAATAAACTCTTGACCATCAGGCCAACTTGACGTTTACTAGCTGCTCCTGAGCCAGTCAAAGCCTGTTTAATTTGCAGAGGAGTGAATTCCAAAATTTGACAATGATTTTGAATCAAGGCCAACAAGACAACTCCTCTAGCTTGACCAACGTCTAGAGCATTGGTCACATTACGAGCAAAATATAATTTCTCAATTGCCACTAAATCTGGCTGCCACTTAAGAACTAGTTTGTTTATTTCTTGATAAATTATTTCCAAGCGTTCACTAAAATCAGTCTTCGCCTTAGTTTTGATGCTCCCTGCTTCCAAAAAAGTCAGCTGATTGCCGTTTTTTTCCAAAACACCAAAGCCGGTATCAGCAAATCCTGGATCTAAGCCTAAAATAATTTGTTTTTTAATTTGTTTAGACATTAAATGTCGGCGTTAGTATAAATATTGTTTACATCGTCATCGTCATCTAAGGCATCAAGTAAGCGTAAAAGTTTTTCTTCATCGCTAACTGAAACTTTATCTTTGGCCAAATAAATGATGTCCGAATCCTCAATTTCAAAATTACTTTTAGCTAAATTTTCTCTGACTAACGCTAAGTCTTCTTTATTGGTAAGCACTTGAATTTGTTCATCTCGGACAATGTCTTCGGCACCAGATTCGATAATTTTTAATTCCTCTTCTTCTGAAAGGCTAGAATTTTTTAAAATAATTTGTCCTTTCATCTCAAACATCCACAAAACACTACCGCTTGAACCTAAATTTCCACCGGCCTTACTCAAAACATGTTTTAAATTGCCAACGGTTCGATTTTTATTATCAGTCAAAACCTCAAGGATAATCGCCACGCCTTCTGGTCCATAAGCTTCGTAAACCAGACTTTCGATATTGTCTCCCTCACCAGTTCCGCCGCCACGCTTAATCGCTCTTTCGATATTATCTTTTGGCATACTCAGAGCCTTGGCCTTATCAACGGCCATTCTCAATTTAAAATTAGCATCTGGATCTTGCCCATCACGAGCAGCGATGGTAATGTTTTTTGAAAGCTTGGTAAAAAGACTGCTCCGCTTTGAATCCTTGGCCTCTTTGGCTCGTTTAGTTGTCGCCCACTTGGAATGTCCACTCATATATTTTTTATTTAAAAAGCATAAATAAAAGATATTTATGCTCGGTTGATAAAACTATTGTAGCAAAAATGCAGACAAAAATCAACCTAAATCATTGCTCTGAGGCCAGAGAAAACTTGACGACTTTCTCTTTCCATAATAAGATACCAACAGGAAAAATATCTGAATCTCCGCCCCCATGCTTGGCGGAGATTTCTTGTTTTGCTACAATACCAAATAGATGAAATCAGACTCCCTAAAAAATAAAATTCAAGCCTGGCGATTTGACTACTGGTCTTTGTTTTTTATTTTTTTGAGCTTTTATTGGCTTTGGCAAAAAAATCCCGTCATCGGTGACCCTGATGGCTTTTATCATGCTAAAATAGCTCAAATTTTAGGCCAAGGAAAGATCTTACACGCACTACCTTGGATGCAATTCAGCACTTTGGCTGAAAATTTTACTGATCATCACTTTTTGTATCATATTTTTCTCATTCCTTTTGTCAGATTTTCTGATCCTTTGTGGGGCGTCAAAATTGCTGCTGTTTTATTTGCTACTTTAGCAGTTTTGAGCTTCTATTGGCTTCTAAAAAAACTAAACATAACCTTTGCCTGGCTTTTTAGCCTCTTGATTCTGACCCTGCCAAATTTAAACTTCCGCTGGAGCTTGATCAAAACAAATTCTTTGAGCTTTATTCTTTGCTTATTTTTTATTTATGCTCTCTTAAAAAATAAAAATAAATTACTCTTTGCTTTGAGCTGGTTATTTGTTTGGCTTTATGGTGGCTGGCCAATTATTTTCCCAATCCTCTTGGCTTATTTTGTCAGTATTTGGCTCAACAATAAAATAAGTTCAGTCAAAATACATTATCATTGGCAAAAAATAATCTGGAGCCTAGGAGGAATATTAGCTGGACTAATTTCTCATCCTTATTGGCCAGAAAATCTTTATTTCTATTGGCAGCAAGTGATCCAAATCGGACTAATCAATCTTGGCAATCAGTTTGCTGTTGGCGGAGAATGGTATGGGGCAAGTTTTTTCAAAATCTTATCTTCTGCTCCACATTTATTTATCTTAAGTTGGCTTTTTATCATCTTATTGGTCTTTAATTACCAAAAATTAACACAAAAAACAACTTTTAGTCTTTTGTTAAGCTTTGGTTTTTTGTTATTAACGATCAAATCTAGTCGTTATATTGAATATTTTTTACCTTTCTTGTTGCTTTTTGTGAGCTTTGCCGCCAATGATCTAAAAAGTATTTTTAATCGCCAAAATATTAAAAATTTTTGGCTTAAATTAAATATTTATTTAAAAACATACACTGCGATCAGTTTGAGCATTTTGCTGATCGTGGTCATCCCTTTGATTTTGAACAAAGCGCTTACTTTTAATCTGCCACAAAGACTAGCTTTCGACAGATTTGCTGCTGCAAGTGCTTGGCTTAAAAATAATACTCCAGAACAAAGCATTGTTTTTCACGATGACTGGGATCAGTGGCCGATGCTTTTTTATCACAACCAAAAAAATTATTATCTCATTGGCCTGGATCCAACCTTTATGCATAATTACAGCCTTGATCTACATCAATTGTATTTAGATTTGGGCTCTGGCCAAGAGACCGATGACTTGGCTACGACAATCAAAGAAAAATTTCATAGTAATTATATTTTATTAGAAAAAGAAAATAAAAAAGAAGAATTAAAAAATGCTTTAGTCGCTGACCAAAACATTTCTTTAGTTTATGAAGATCAGGAAGTCGAAATTTATCAAATTAATTAGCGATATTTTCTAAACAATTTTCTAAATAAGACAAATCGTCTGCTGTTCCAACAAACAGTGGATTTTTTTCTGCTGGATCATCTGCTAAATTATAAATTTCTAAAATATTATCTAAAATATTATAAATATATTTTTCTGGATAATTAATCGCCGTGATATAACGACGCGAATAAGGCTGCACAGCAATAATACATTTATTATCTGTAGTAAAAATATTTTTGCCAGGACTTTGAAAACTATCTAGGCCAAGCAATGACAAAATACTAAGAAAAATATCATTTTGACTAAGATAATTTTCTTTTAAGCCAAAAGTTTTTAATTCTGGAGATAACACAGCCAAGCTGGACAAAAAATTCTCTTGATAAGCATAGGCTTCATTGTAATAATTATCATGCTTGCCAACTGGCCAAGCCTGATCACCAAAAGCAAAAAGGTGAGAATTGCTTTGATATTTTTCTTGCCATCGCTCTAAAAAGTTTCCAAAAAAATAATCTTGAACAAAAGTAGTATTTTTTAGACGCGCCAAAAAACTATCTCCAGTGGATGGCAATTGTAGATTTAAATCTTGATAATTCTGACCCAAAACAAAAGGCACGTGATTAGTGGTGCTGACAGCAATATAAGCAAAAATCTTTTGATCTTGATATTGCTTTAAATACTCTAAAACTCTTTGATAAAAAAGATCCTCTCGATAGCCCCAAGCCAACTCTTGATCTTCTGGAGACATGATATCTGAGCTATGAACCTCATCAAAGCCGATGTTTTTCATAAATTCACCGGTGTCCGCAAAAGATAAATCATGACTTTTAAAAAAAATTGTTTTGTAGCCCAATGATTTTAAAACTTTTGGCAAACAAAGAGCCTGGGAGCTCAAGCCAGAGCGATGCAAGTCTTGGTCAATAGAGGCTAAAACCGGGCAAAGGATATTTTCTTCACCACGAATTGTCTGAACATTGTTGGTCTGCATGTTTTTAAAAACCAGGCCCTTGTTTTCTAACCCTTGAAAATTTGGCGTAATTTCTGAACTTAAAAATTCACCATTTAAACTTTCTAAATGCAAGAAAAAAATATTAGCTTCCGAATTCAAGATTGAATTATCTAAAATTCTCTGATTCTTGACAGTATAATCTTTGATTATTTTTTGATAATAGTCTTGATACAGATTAACAATCTCGGAATTACTACTAAATGCCTCCTTGATAACTTTGACCAGCTCAAGATTGTTTGTAGAGATAAAAGAAAGGCTCAGCAGCAGTATCACTAAAAATAGAAAAAAATATTTTTCACTCTTTAGCTTAAACTTATTTTTAAAAAACACAAACAAATGCTTAATAAAATAAAAAAAAGTAAAAATAAAAAATAAAGCTGCCAACAAATACCACCACGCACCCTGAAAAACTAAATCAATGGTCTGCCAAGCTTCTTGTCGATTGTACCAAAAGTAAAACCAATTAAAAGATGCATGTCGCAATAAATGAAACAAAAGCAAAGCAAAATCTAAAACAAAAAACCCTGCTAATAGCGCGGCTAGATATTTGATGTGTCTTTGGGGGACAAAGATGGCCCCCACTAAAAACAAAAATAAAATCGCGATTATTTTTAAAAGATCAAAAAAGAAAAAATAATTACCCTGATAAAGCAAAAAATAAAGACTTAAATAACCAAAAAAACACACAATAAAAATATTGGCTGCAAAAACTTTTTTTAAAAAATTAAAATTACTTGTCATAGGCTTATTTTTTCGTTTAGAGTTTTTATTTGCAAATCTGGAACAACCTCGCCAATCAATCCTAATTTGTTTTCTCCGCTCCAAGAAAATACCTGATAAGCTTTTATTTCTGAGCTGAGATAATAATTTAATTTAATCACTTTCTGCTTGTCTAGAAAAGCCTTGGAAATCAGAGCATAGTCAAGCGGTAAATCATAAAAAAAATCTTGAGCATAAAAACGAATCAAATAATTTTCGGCAAAAAAATCAGGATTAAACTCCAAGCTCAAAACATCTTTATCTACTATATATTCTTGATTTAAGATCAGTTTATTTGGTAGATTGTCAGGACGCTCAATGAAATCTAATAACCGATATTTTTCTTGATCCTCTGCTGTTTTTTTACTGAATAAAAATAAATCATGATCTATTTTTTCTAAATGATAATTATCTAGTAAGGCTTTCCAGCGATCATTCATCTTTGGTCTTTGACTAGCTAAAAGATTGTTAGTTTCCTTTTCTAGCAAATCAGCAATAAAGTCGCTATAATCAAGCAAAATATAATCTACATCTGGTAAAATAAAATCTTTTTTAGCAAACTGACTTTTGGCAAAATAGCTATAATTAACTGCGTAAATTTTTTCTCTAGTGCTTAAGGCCGGCAAAAAAGAAGCGCTCACTGCCAATGTTTTGTCGCTGCCAAGTGTTTTGATCATTTCTTGTTTTGCTGTAATAAAGCTCTCCTGTTTTGGATAAAGAAAAACTTGTTTAACTGGTGATAAAAATAAATCTAAATAAATTACAGTCACAAACAAGAGTAAATAAATAAAACTTTTATTCTTAAATTTAATGATTTTTTGAAAAGAAAAAATAAAAGCAAAAAATAAGCCAGGTAAAAAAAATAAAATATAATGACTCTGATAAACCATTGAAGAAAATCCTCCACCAGTCATAATGATTTGTAACAATGGTAAAAGAAAAAAGATAAAATACTTTGGTTTTAAAAATGGAAAAAATAAAAATGGCCAAAAAATTATTGCCAAATTAAACATATTTTGCAAACTAAAAATATGTTGTAAAACTTTTAAAGGATGGATTAAAAAAGAAAAAATAATTTCGCCCAAACTATGTCCGCCTAGCCAAGAATAATAAATAAAAAATTTATAAGAACCGCTGGGATCAAAATGACCAATAATTTTTAAACTTAAAAAGAAATAACATAGCGCCAAAACCAAACTTGGAATAACCCAAAATTTTTTTCTCTGTTCCAAAATAGCCAAAAAAGGGAAGCCTAACAAAATCAAAGCAACATCTTCTCTAACTAATAAACTTAAAATGAAAAATAAAATAAAATATTTAAATTTTTCTTTTTGATAAAAATAAAAAGCCCAAAAAATAAATAAAACTGCGATTGGCAATAGATGAAATTCATAAAAATGAGCGCTATGAACAAAAGGATTGAATAGCCAAGCTAGGGCAATGAAAAAAGAAATTTTTTTGTTAGCCAAAACATGCCGGCTAATCAAGTAAATCGGCCAAGCCGAAAAGGCTAAAATAAAAGACTGCAAAATTAACAATCCTTCGGCCTTGGGCCACAGCGCATAAAAAGGTAAAAACAAAATAATGATTGGTGTAAAATGATCGGCTAAATAGCTATTAAGATTGATCGTCATCTCAAACCAACGACCATGCAGAGTGTTATAAAAAACTTGATTAAAAATACTCAAATCAAAGGCATTGTAAGCAAAGTAATCAAGCTTTCTGAGGCTCAAAAAGGCGAGAAATAGAGCAAAAAAGACAATAGCCAGAACTAATAGCTTCTTGCTGTGTTTTTCCAAAAATAAGCCCATTTTAGACCAAAAAATCATAGCTAAATTATAGCATATGCAAAAAGACGAAGTGTATTGACAAAATAGATAAAATAGAGTATAATATAATGATTTGAACCTTGGACAATCAAACAAGCAGAAGGAAAAGACCATGAAGATCAACAAACTGCTCTGGCTGACAATCCTCTTTGTCGCCTTCCTGACCGGCTGCGCCACTTACCATGGTGGCATGAATTACAACGAAGAGTTTTGTCAGTGGAAAGTCGTAGCTGACAGAGAGCGAGTAATGTTCAGCGTGGCCGAAGCTTCGGGAAACTCCTACGTTGAATTACTGCCCGGTCAAAGCCACAGCTTTCAAACGCCGCGCCAAGACCAGCTTCGACTGAGAGTCAAGTACTGGCTCGAAATCGATCAATATTCAGACGAACAAGCGATCACAATTCAGCGAACCGGACGCTGGTCTGGAATTCAGGAAATTAAGCTAGACGATTTCCTGCTAAACAACATGCCTCGACTGGAAGGCTACTTCATCAATACTTATCGAGAGCCAATTGACATCGTATCCTACCGTGGCTACAGCAATGTTGGTCACTTGGAAGTCGGTCAAGCTAGTCAGGCGCTTTACCTGAGCCCAGGCCCCATGACCATTCACTGGAAAACTTCGCGTGGAGAAAACCACTACACCAAGGTGACGATTCGTGACGATCGTCACAAGGTGGAATTCAATGGTAAGCCAGTCGACTGGTACGTCGAGCTCCGCTGATAATCCTTCTGGAACCAAAAGCCCTCTCGCAGCATCAGCTTGCGAGAGGGCTCTATTTTTTAAAAAATTATTGCGTAATTACTCCACCTGCATTAGTTGCCCCTTTCATTGCTCTTAAAACAAACTCAACAATCGCATAGGAAACCAAAACGATCACCAAACCAATAACCGAGTTAAGAATTGTTTCTTTAGCGCTCTCTATCTTCTGAGAATTACCAGCAGAGGTCATCCACTTAAATCCGGCCAAAACAATCAAAACCAAAAAAATAGCAGCCAGTAAACCAAGAGCACCGCGAATTAACATTCCAATATAATCTGGAATCTTTTTTTCAATGCTCAAACCAGTACCTTCAGCAGCGCTACGTAAGCCTTCTTCAGCGGTCAAAGCTGAAGCAAAATGAAATGGCATTAACAATAAAAAAGCAAAAAGTAATTTATACATAAAATTTATAATCTACGCTTTAGTAGGCCAAAACTTGGCCTACTATAGTCTAGACTATAATAGCCTATGTTACGCTGTGTTTACGAACTACGTTGTAGCGTTATAAACTTCGGTTAAGACGAAACGAACAATAGCGTAAGCGGCTAAGATGATGATTAAACCAACGACGCCAGCGCCGATAAGTTTTTTAGCTTCGTCTACTTTATCAGATGAGCCTTGTGAAGTCATCCATTTAAAACCACCTAACAAGATGATTAAAACGGCGATAATGCCTAAGAAACTTAAAGCAACATTAAGCAATGATCCGATTGTTGTCTTCAAACCAGCGGTACCTAAACCAGTACCATTTAAATCATTAATACCAAAGTTGGCTTGAGCAGAAGCGGCCATTGGAGCAACTAGCAATAAAGCTGTCAAAATTTTTTTCATTTTTCCACCCCCTTTCATTATAAAACAATTTTTTATAATCTACGCTTTAGTAGGCCAAGTTTTGGCCTACTATAGTCTAGACTATAATAGCCCATCTTACCCTGCCTCTATGCCTCGGTTGTCGCAGAGTAAACCTCAGTTAAGACAAAACGCACAATAGCGTAAGCAGCTAAGATGATGATTAAACCAACGACGCCAGCGCCGATAAGTTTTTTAGCTTCGTCTACTTTATCAGATGAGCCTTGTGAAGTCATCCATTTAAAACCACCTAACAAGATGATTAAAACGGCGATAATGCCTAAGAAACTTAAAACTACGTTAAGTAATTGAGCAATTGTTGATTTTAAACCACGAGTACCTAAACCGGTGTTGGTCAAATCATCAATACCAAAATTATCTTGAGCAGAAACCATCATTGGAGCGACTAGTAATAAAGCTGTCAAAATTTTTTTCATTTTTCCACCCCCTTTCATTTAAAATATTTTAATAATTATAGCTACATTATAAACCAAAGAACGTTTTTTTTCAATCAACTTTAAGCAGCTTGACCATTTAACAAAGCCTTGAAAACAAAATCAATTACTGCGTAACTAATAAAAATGATAATCAAGCCTAAAATCGCCCAAAGTAAAGTATCTTTACCACGTCTAACTCGATCTGCATTACCAGCAGAAGTCATCCAGGTCACACCACCGATGACGATCATTACCAAAGCAACTGCGCCAGTTAACCCTAAGACGCCTTTGATCACATTGTTAACTAAAGCTGGAAAATTATTAACACCATTTCCCAAAGGATTGTAAAGTTGGACAGCTGAAGCGAAATGAATTGGCGCTAACAATAAGATACTAAATACTAAAATTATTTTTTTCATAAGCTTTAAAAAACTATTTAATTAACACCCCGGAACACTACTGCATAATAAATTAGCAGAAAAATTAAACTCACAAATAGTCCCTGGGGTTTGTTGCTGACAAGTAAAAGAAGAATCAGGATCAACCTCAATACAGCAACCTGGATCTGTGTGCCAATTACTATCGCACATCGCCAAAGAACTACAAGTATTTTCACTTAAAATTGTTCCTGGCAAGCAAGTGTCTAATATCCCAATTGATCGACAAGCGGAACCGCTGTTAGTCGGTGCTCCAACACAACAACGATTTTGATCGTTAAATTCGGTAACCGGTATATTTCGTAAAGGAATAGTATTGGCATTGACACAAATTTCTGTCCCTGGACATAAATTCAATTCTTTTTCTACTCCTGCCTGACTGGCAATCTCTGGCGCTAAACAAGTCCAAACATTAGCCTTGTCTTGTAAATTTTTGAGCTCACATTTTGTCACACAACGCTCATTATGAATTGAGTCTTCTCCGGTAAATTTTTGACCAGTACAAACATGAAGCTTGTCTTCTCCGCAACTAGCTCCCATTGTTTTTCCAGCACAACCAGTAGAAATTACCGGCTGCCTGGCTTGCAAAACATCGTTGATAAAAAATTCAACCAAAATAAAACTCAAAAAAGCAATCACTATAGCTACGATGGTTTGCAACATTATTTCTCTACCGTGTCTGACTTTTTCCAAGTTTCCATAAGAGGTTAGCCACTGAATGCCGCCCCAAATAAAATAAAGTAAGGCCAAAGCGCCAACGCTGCCGATTAAAAACTTAGTCAGCAAAACAAAGCCAAACTCCACATCAAGTAAGCCGCAGTTACCAGAAGGAATGCAGCTCAAGTCATCTAAAAAGCCAGCATGTGAAATAAAGGGCACAAACAGTAAAGAAAAGCTAAAAGCCAAACTAATAAATTTTTTCATACTTATCTTTATTCTTGTTTTTTATAAGTTTGATTGATTCGACTGACAAAAAATGCCAGACCCTCATTGTCTATTTCTATTTCTCCAGCTAAAACAGAATTAATAAAATCCGCAGTATATTTTTCAGCTAAATCAATATCATAACCATCGTACCAATTATCAGCCGTCAATACTTGTGAGGCGAAAATTCGAATATCTTCATCTTGTAATTGGCCATTGATCAAAGATCTTAAGGCCGTTGGTTTTTTATTTGGACTAAGATAATTTGTCACGATATTTTTATTGACTGTGCTCTGAATAAAATTCCAAGCAGCATCCTTATTTTTTGATTTTTGCGGAACTACATTTACCCAGTAGTTAGAATAATAGACGCTTCCTTCTGAGCCTCTGGTCTTTGGAAAATTAGTAATCTCCCAATCAAACTGAACGCCTCTTTTGCGTAATTCATCAGCATGATAACTATAGCCAAAAAAATAAGCCAACTTTCCTTGCGTAAACATTTCAAAGGCATTCGGCAGATCATCGTTCCATGAATAAATTGCTTTGGTCGGATCAGCAAAGTCAGTATAAAAATTAAACACTTCTGCTAAATTAGTAGCTGAACTTTTGCTTTGTAGTGGACTGAAATTTTTTCCTTTAACTTCGACTTGATTTTGAAGCATGATGCTTGATAAAATATCGAAAAAACGGGGAATATTATCAGCAGTCCCCAAAGCAACTCCTGCTTGTAAAACTTGATTAGCTGCCCCTATTTTTGATAACTTATATTGCTGAACATGCTCTACTAAATCATGAAAATCTACCATTGGTTCAGGAATTCCACTCTGAGTTAATAAATCTAAATTATAAAAAGTAACTAAAGTGTCTACTGAGTAAGGCAGGCCGTAAATCTGATCATCCAAAATCACATCATCATAAACAACTTGTACAAATTGATCTTTGACATCTTGCTTACTTAAACTATTGATAGTCTTCAAGGTTGTTACCTCTTCTGGTTTGATTGTTCCTTGCACTTCTTTGACTGGAATCTTGACTGTCGCTGGCATTGGATAAAGTCGGTCTTGATATTTTTTGAGCCAAGTAGCCGGAATCATAAAAATATCCGGTACCCGATCTTCCCAAGCAGCTTCTAATAATTTTTGTTCATACTCATCATAACGAAAATTGCGATATTTAACTTTAATCGTAGGGTGAGTAGCTTGATAAGCGTCAATAATTTTTTGCATTTGTTCCGGAGTGTCCCAAACTCCCCAATATTCTAAAGCAACCGGTTCAAACTGGGCTTGATTGATAATATTTTGTTTACAACCAAAACCAGTGGTGATTATAAAAATCGCCAAAATAATCAAAATAGAAAAACGCAATCTTTTCATACTTAAATATTTTTTAAATATTTTTTTAAAGCTTGTTTTAAATCTTTTCTTTCAAGAGCGTATTCTAAATTTGCTCTCAACAAGTTCCAAGGATCTCCGGTGGTGAGCCATTCGCCATCTTTTACTTCCTTGGCATAAAACTCTCCTCCGGCCTGGATGTAATCACGAATAGCGTCAACAATCCAAAGTTCATTTCCTTTTCCAAGTTTAGTTTTTTTAAGAATATCGACAATTTCTTGATTTAAAATCATTCGTCCAAAATCTGCCAACTGAGAAGGAGCAGATTTAATCTCTGGTTTTTCAATAATGCCATTTAACTGCATTGTTTTTTTATCTTTGAGACTAACAATTCCATAACGATCAACTTGGTTACGAGGAACTTTCTGAACACCAATCATTAAATGTCCTGTTTTTTGATAATCATCAATCATCTGCTTGGCAAAAGGAACTTTTGATCTTACCAAGTCATCACCCCAAACATACATAAATGCTTCGTCTTGAACTAAACTAGCTGCTGATAACACTGGGGTTCCATTACCATATGGTCCTTTCTGGCGGACATAAATAAAATTAGCCATCTCTGAAATTCTTTTCATTTCGGCTAATTTTTCTTTTTTACCGCTTTCTGCTAAATCGTGCTCCAAGGCCCAAGAATGATCAAAATGATCTTCAAGTGGCTTTTTGTCCCATTTTGTTACCAAAATAATATCTTCAATTCCTCCGGCAACCAACTCTTCGACTACTAATTGAATGATCGGCTTATCGACAACCGGCAACATTTCTTTGGGCATAGACTTGGTAGCTGGCAACAACCTTGTTCCAGACCCAGCTACAGCAATTACTGCTTTACGAATTTTTTTCATAACTATATTATAACAAAAATAGCTTTTTTCGTAAACAAAAAATTAAATCTTTCTTGAATCATAAGCCCAATGCAAAATTGCTTGCCGCTGTTTTCGACGACAAGCTAGGTCTCCAGAATAACAATTTTTTTTAACTTGCCCAATATGCCTTCTGATGGCCTTCCATCTTTTGATTTGTCTTTGATCATCAGGGTGACGCCTTCCTTGATAATAACGACAATACCACTGAAACCAACCGCGCGGATCGTCTGGATGAATCCAGCCATTTTTTTGCCAAACCGAAAGAGACTGAGAAGCATTGACTTTAAAAAAATTTAAATCTGCTTGATGATATTTTTCTGAAAAACGAACATCTTTAAACCAAGCAGCTGGAAATTCTTTTTGACAATCTGATAGATACTTTCCACCAAATACTCCTAGACGCAACATTTCTCGTGGACTTAATTCTGGCTTAAATTCTGGATCAAAATTCTTACCCTCCTCTTCAGTTAAGTAATAAACATATTTTTTCTGCATTTTGTCGTTAACAACAACTTTAATTTTATTTTTACGCATATTAAAATATTAAACTTTAACAAAAAAAGAAGCAAGTAAACACTCGCTTCTTTTTAAGCTTTTTTTAAAAATTACTCCGTAGTCTGTCCATCAAAATCTTCTTCATTGGCCTCAGCTTCTTCTTTGCTAGCTCTCACAATCTGATCTTTGTGGTGAGCCGGTGAATAAATAGTGTATAATTTTAAGCTTTCAGTTTCTGAAGTATTGATAATGTTGTGCTCTGCTCCAGCCGGAACAACAACCGCCACGCCATCTTTAAGCTCGTACTCATTGCCATCGATAATACACTTACCTACTCCTTTTTCAAATCGAAAAAACTGGTCATTTTCAGCATGAATCTCCATTCCAATTTCTTCTTTTGGTTTTAAAGACATCAAAACTAACTGACTATTTTTTCCGGTATACAAAACCTTGCGAAAATTATCATTATCTTGAGTGTCTTGTTCGATGTTTGCAAAAAATCCCTTCATATATTTTTATTTAATGATAAATTCTCATTGGCGGAGGCGGAAGGATTCGAACCTTCGGTCCCTTGCGAGACAACACTTTTCGAGAGTGCCCTATTCAACCACTCTAGCACGCCTCCGTGTAATTGATAAATCTAAAAACCACAAAGATGCATAGTTACAGCTGCTTTGATAGCAGGAAATCTATCTTCCGAAATTTCTGGAAAAACTTTTCTTATTTTTTCATCAAACTTGGTATAATTTCCACTATTATCAGGAGCACTTGAATCATCTAATTCCAAATCTTCCGGGCTAAACTCCCCAATTCTTTCATTAAACAAGGTCTCTTCTTGTCTTCTTCTCTCTGCTTGTTCTAAAAAATCCTGCTCAAAAACCATGTCTTTTTAATAAACAATCCAATATATTACCTTATTCACAAATAAATGCTAAAATAAGCTAGTCTTATGTTATCATTTTCTACCTCAAAAGCCAATATCTCTTGGCTACAAATTTTATCACTGAGTCTGGGGTTTTTTTTGCTCCGCGGACTTTCTTTTGCTTTTATCAATCATTCTTTGCTAGCAAATACTTTGAGTTTTTTATTACTCTTGGGTTTTATTTTAATTTATTTAAAAAATAAAAATTTAGCCTGGTTGATTTTGCTTAGTGAATATTTATTAGGTGGCGCCGGACATTTTTTTGAATTTTCCGGTCTCTCCCTTCGTACCTCTCTGACTCTTATTTTTTTAATTTTGTATTTAAGCGAATTTTTATTTTATAAAAAATACAAAAATTTTAAAATAGATAAAAAAATATTATTTTCTCTAATTACTTTTTATTGCTTTTTATTTTTAGCCACCTTTTTAGGAATCAAAGCTGGTCATGAACTAAAATATATTTACCAAGATTTGATTCCTTTTGCTTTTTTAATTTTATTTATTCCAGCAAGTGAATTTTTAAAACCAGAAAAAAATAAAACCTTCCTCAAAAATTTAATCATTGCTTTTTTATTAAGTAGCGCTGTCTGGGCTTTACTAAATTTCTTTTTATTCGTCAGTGAAACGACGATTATTCACCAAGCCTATTATAATTGGCTACGTGATTTTGCTTTGGCCAAAATTACTCTAGTCACGCCTTTTTATTGGCGCGTAGTTTTTCCAGAACAAATCTTAATCATTCCCTTCTTCTTTTTGGCAGCTAACTTTTATTTAATCAAAAAAGAAAAAATTTATTTTTTAATTTTGGTTTTCTTAAACCTAATTTTAGCCTTGAATGTTTCTCGAGCTTATTTCTTAAGTTTAATTTTTGGTTTTTTATTTTTGTTCTCTCGAGACAAATTTAAACCTTGCTTAAAACTGGCTTTCTATAATCTTTTAATTTTTATCTGTTTGTTTGTTGGTCTAAATTTAGCTTCCAGCCAAGGACAAGACTCTGGTTTAGCAATTTTGGGTCTACGACTCAATGGCTTGCAAGAACCAAGCTCTGATCAAAGTGCTACTAATCGTTTAGAGCTATTAAAACCCATTAAAAAATTAATCAAGGAAAATCCTGTGCTTGGCTCTGGCCTAGGACAAAATCTGGAACTGATCAATGCTCAAGGAAATTTACAAAATACACGCTATTTTGATTGGGGTTATTTTGAAATCTGGATCAAATGGGGAATTTTTGGTGTTTTGAGTTTTTTGACCTTTTTCTTTTTGCTCACAAAAAAAGTTTGGCAAAAAATAAAAAAAGAACCTGCTTACTTAGGCCTTTTTAGTTCTTTGCTAGCTTTGCTTTTATTAAATCTGACTGTCTCTGCCTTATTTCACGTTTTAATTATTGTTTATTTAGCCTTGAGCCTTGCCTTGCTTCTGCGCGATAATCAGTAAAGCCAAAAAAATAAAAAATAAAACACTAAGATCATTTTTAAAATAAGGCACATCAACTAAACCATGAATTAAAATAGTTAACCAGGCTAAAGTCAAGGGCCAGGCTAAAATATTTTGATTTTTAATTAACTGCCAGCAAGTTTTAAAAATAAAAAATAATAAACCAATAAAAATTAATAAGCCGAAGAGGCCTAATTCTACCCAAAAATTTAAAAAGATATTATGTGGGTACAAAAAGATTTCTAGCCAAGTAATTTGATGGTAAATTGCCATCATTTTTTGATAGCCATTTATCCCTGCGCCAAAAAACCAATGGTCATGCAACAGAGCAAAAGTTTCCTGCCATTGCAAACCACGTACAGCCAAAGAACTAGTAAAATATTCTGAGTTTGGCCAAAGTAAATCACCAAAAATTTTGTAAAAATAAACTTTTAGTGGTGTAAAAAATAAGACAAATGCCGAGGCTGCAAATATTATCGCCCGTTCTAAATTTTTTCTTAATTTTTTAAAAATAAAAATAAACAAAGCAATAACTAAAGCTAAAATTGCCCCTTCACTTCTAGCAAATATAAGCAATAAAAAACCCATTATTGCTGAAATGAAATAAATAATTCTCTCTTTTTGATTTTGAACTATTTTTGCTAAGCTCAATAAAAAAATAGCAAGTGGAGCAACAAATAGAGCCAGGGCATTGGGGTAAGAAAAAAGTGTAGTCAATCTTCTAGGATTAGGAAAGTCATAAGCTGCCGGTAAATTCCAAGCTGTCAAAGCTTGAAATAGAGCAATAGCAAAAAGGCTAAATAATAAAGCAGAAAAGGATAAATAAATTAATTTTAAATCTTTTTCTTTATTGATAGCGTAAATAAAAACTAAAAAAACCATCATCGGCTCCAAAAAATAAGCGCGCCACAAACCAAGGCTAGAAAAATTAAAATTAACAAACAAAGCAAACAAACTTGCCAATAGCCACAAAAATAATAAAGCTTGCCATTTTTTACTTAGCAAATTTTCCTTTGCCTGAAAAAAATTAAATTTACGCCAGTTTTGATCTTTAATTAAAAAAATCAAAAATAAAGCCAAAATTAATAACTCTAAAAAGCTAGAGGGCAAGCCAAAAAAACTTAAACGCCACAAGTAGCTTGGCAATAAAAAAATCAATAGAGCTAAAGCTTTTAGCAAATTATGATAAGCTAGCGCTCCAAAACAAAAGGCTAAAAAAATGGCTAAAATTTCTAACATTATTCTGACTTGTTAAATAATTGTTGAATGGTTTTATAATCAACAGCTTTTAATAAATATAAACTCAAGGCGTAAACCGTTAAAGAAAGAACAAAGACCAAAATAAAATGCCAACTCCTAATCAAATAGCCAAAAGCAAAAGCTAGCAAAAAAGCTTCAGCAGTTTTATATAAAACATTTAAATCACTTTTTAATTTAAGATGTTTCCTTAAAACTAAATAAGCAAAAAAGGCAATCAAAAATTCTACAAAAACCGTCATCCAAGCTGCGGCCCAATAGCCAAAAGATGGAATAAAAAGAAAATAGCCCAGCAAACCAAAAATGGCGGCTAGCAAAAAATATTTGACCATTTCTTTTTGAGCGGCAATCGCCACAACCAAGTAAGTAAAGAGGGTGCCGAAAAAAATTGCTACTGTGGCAATAATTAAAATATTTAAAATTTGTCCAGAAATAGCAAAGTCCGATCCAGCTAATAAAATCATCAAGGGTTTACTGATCAGCCAAGTCCCCAAAAGCATTGCTCCTGATAAAACTATAAAAAAATTAAGAACATTTTGCCAAATTTCCTTTAGTCTGCCTAAATTATCAGTCAAATAAGCCGCTGTAAATAAAGGTAAGATCAAACTCATAAACATGTGCGGAAAAGTCACCAAAACCTCTAAAATTCGATAAGGAGCGCCGTACAAACCAACGTCTTCTGGGCTAGCAAAAGCGGATAAAATCAAAGTGTCTGCCTTAAAATAAACCAGGTTCAAAACAACGGTCAAAGCTAGTGGCCAAGTGGCGATCAATACTTTTTTCCAATATTTAAAATCCCAAGCAAAATTTAAATGTACGTGTTTTCTTAAAAAGAAAAACAAAATCACAAAACCAAAAGCTTGCGTAGCTGAGTGCCAAGATAAAACCTGCTTTAAATTACCAAATTCAAAAAATAAATAAAGTAAAACAAAAAAATAAACTACTTTATTGGCCAAATCAGCGATTGCTACTTTTGGCATTTCTAGTTTTTTAGCAAAGACAGCAGAAAGAGTTGAGACTAAACTTTGAAAAAAGAAGGCTAGTAAGAAATAAGTGATGTGTGTTTTGACTTCCTGGTCATAAGGCAAAAAATAAACCAAAAGAGGAGCGAGCCCTAAAAAAAATAATGAGGCAAAAAATCTAATTGTAAAAATATTATTAACTACCCTTGATTCTTGCTTACAATCTTTGGCTTCGGAAACCTCTCTTAGTAAAGTTAGATACAAACCAAGATCGGCAAAAATCATAAAAGTCTGAACAAAAGCAAAAATTGTGGTGTAAAAACCAAAATTTGTTGTTCCCAAAATACGAGTAATTAAAGCCAAATTTAAAACTCCAATCAAAACACTTACAGCTCGAATAACCATCTGCCAAACTGTGTTGGAAAAAATTTTGTTTGCCGTAGACATGCGTCTATTATAGCCGAAAAAAGCAGATAAAAAAAGCCCCGCCTCGCTTAAGCGAGGCGGGGACTAAAAATGGTTTAAATATCTTGAGCCTTATATTCCTGCCAAACTTTTTTCTTGATTTCAGCAATTAATTTGGGATTTTCTTTCAAAAAGGTTTTCACTGTCTCTCGGCCAACACCTAGTTTTGTCTCGCCATAACTATAAGAGTTTCCAGCCTTAGTAATCACTCCCATGGCTAGTCCTGTATCCAAAGTGTCCCCAGAAATAGAAATTCCTTCGTTATACATAATGTCAAAAGTGGCGCCTTTAAATGGAGCTGCGACTTTATTTTTTACTATTTTAGCTTTGACCTGATTACCAATAATCTTTTCTCCTTGTTTAATTTGCGCTGAACGTCTGACTTCAATTCTAACTGAAGAATAAAACTTCAAAGCATTTCCTCCAGAAGTTGTTTCTGGATTGCCAAAGAAAACGCCTATTTTCATTCTAATCTGATTAATGAAAATTACAATTGTGTTGCTCTTGTGAACAATGCCCGCAAGTTTTCTTAGAGCTTGAGACATTAAGCGAGCTTGTAAGCCCATGTGAGAATCACCCATATCACCTTCGATTTCTGCTTTGGGAACCAAAGCTGCTACTGAATCCACAATAACCACTCCCACGCCATTTGATCGAACCAAAGCTTCAACAATCTCTAAGGCTTGCTCACCTGTGTCTGGTTGAGAAATCAAAAGCTCTTCAACATTAACACCGATTTTCTTAGCATAATCCGGATCAAGGGCATGCTCAGCGTCCACAAAGGCGGCAACGCCACCTTCTTTTTGAACTTCAGCGGCAATATGCTGGGCAAGAGTTGTTTTTCCAGAAGATTCTGGTCCATAAATTTCAACAATTCTACCTTTTGGCACACCACCAACACCCAAAGCCATGTCCAGAGATAGACAGCCGGTCGTTACCGCGCCAACATTCATTGCCTTGGCCTCACCCAACTTCATAATCGAACCTTCACCAAAACGGCTACGTATCTGAGTAATCGCATTTAGTGTCTCTGCGCTAAATTTGTCCTCCAATTTCTTTTTTTCTGCCATAATATTTACCTTTTACAGCAATCCCCGGCCTATTTTAAGTTTAAGGTTTGCTTTAATAATTATTCTGTTGATTCTCGCAAAATATTGAGCTCAATTACTCGCTTCTTGCTATGTTTCTTTTTAGCATTTATCACTAAATTATTCAAGCCGAGTGATAAATTTACTTCCTTAGAAAAATTTCCTTCCGCATCAAGTAAAATTAATTCGCCATTGATACTCAACTGTATTTCTTTTTCTGTTTGACCAGAGATCAAAATCACGCTTTCGGTTGTTTTGGTATTATTTTCTGGTTGAAAAACTTTTACCTGTGGCGGACTAACAATGTTATTAATCTCCCAAGCAAAATAACCTAAAACCACCAAAACGACAAAAACTACAAGAGCGCGTTTGAGTAGATGTGGTCCTAAAAATTTCCAATGATATTTTTTATTTTTATTTTGAACTGCCGTAAACTTTTGTCCTAAAGTTTTTTCCAGCTTATAATCAAGTAAAAGCTCATTGACTGGTACTGACAAAAAATTTCCATACAACTTGATCCAATTACGAACATAAATATCTCCCGGCAAATCTTGATAATTTCCACTTTCCAAAATTTCTAGATATTTTTTTTGAACATTAATCTGCTCACTAACATCATCTAAACTCAAAGACTTCTCTAATCTAGAATTTTTTAAACGGTTGGCAACTGTCTGCCCTTTGCTGATTGTCTTTTTCTGAAAATTGGACATCTTTAAAATCTTTCATCATCTTCCTCTTCTTCGTCTAAGTCTTCTTCAAGATTTTCTTCCTCCGTTTCATCTTCTTCTAGCTCAGAAAGCTCTTCTTCATCTAAGTCGCTAGAAAAGTTTTCTTCAAGCTCTTCTTGGGAAATCAAAACATCTCTTGCTTTTGAACCTTCGGCCTGACCAACAACTCCCATTTCTTCTAAAATATCCAAAAGCCTTGCTGCTCGAGCATAGCCTACGCGTAAACGACGTTGCAATAATGTTGCTGAGGCTTTTCCGGCTTTAATCACGATCTCTTTAGCATCAAGAGCTAAATCATCACCAAAATCATCACCAGAATAAGCTCCGCCCAAAACACTTGCTCCGCCAACCTTTTCGGTAATTTCTGTTCTGTATTCTGGCTCAGCTTGACTCTTGACGTATTCTACTACCTCGGAAATTTCTTCGTCTGAAACATAAGCACCTTGAATACGTCGTGGCTGTGGAAGTTCAGAGGTCATAAACAACATATCGCCTTTACCCAACAACTTTTCAGCTCCAGCTGAATCAATGATTGTTCTAGAGTCAATATTTGAAGCGACTGAAAAAGCAATACGAGAAGTAATGTTCGCTTTAATTAAACCGGTAATAACGTTGGTCGAAGGACGTTGAGTGGCAAGAACTAAATGAATGCCAACGGCTCGAGCCATTTGAGCCAAACGAATAATTGCCCCCTCAACTTCTTTAGCAGCTACCTGCATCAAGTCCGCTAATTCATCGATAATCACAATAATATAAGGCATTTTATTGACAATGACCGATGAATTATAACTTTCAATATTTCTTTTACCAGCAGCTTGCAAAAGTTTATAACGCTCATCCATTTCTTTGACTACCCACCTCAAAGCATTAATAGTCTTATCTGACTCATTGATTACTGGCGTTAAAAGATGAGGAATATCATTGTAAACAGAAAGTTCCACGCGCTTTGGATCAACCATGATGAACTTTAATTCATCAGGAGAGTTCTGATAAATCAAGCTTAAAATAATATTGTTCACGCAAACTGATTTACCGGAACCAGTTGCTCCAGCAATCAACAAATGAGGCATGGCTGCTAAATTAGCCATTCGCGAAGATCCAGCAACGTCTTTTCCTAAAGCGATAAACAGATTATTTTTGCGCTTCTTATATTCCTCGCCTTCCAAAATTTCTCTTAATTTTACAATGGAGACCGTTTGATTTGGCACTTCAATGCCAACTAAAGATTTTCCTGGAATCGGCGCTTCAATACGAAGCGGATGAGCAGCAAGAGCTAAAGCTAAATCATTTTGCAAAGTCAAAATGTGTGATAATTTTACGCCTTCTGCTGGACGCAAAGTATACTGCGTCACCGTTGGCCCAACATTCACATCGCCCATAGTGACTTCAATACCAAAGTTCTCTAGGGTCTTTTGGATCTTAGTCATGTTAGCTTCGATGTCTCCTGAGTTTGGTTTTGAATTAGAGTGAGTTAATAATTCAAGAGGAATGATTATTTTTCTTGGTTTTCGCGCTGGTTTGGGCTCTGTTTCTTCGTCTGCTTCTGTTTCAATTTCTTCATCATCCTCTTCTTCAGGCTCCGCATCTTCAGCATCTTCGTCTTCTTCTGACTCTTCTGCAGATTCTTCTTCGTACTCAAAGTATTCTTCATCGTCCTCTTCTTCTTCGCTTTCTAATGGTAATATTTTTTCTTTTAAAATTCCCAAAGCTTTTGCTCGATCAACCATTGCTCGAAAAGATGTATTAAATCCTAAAAGAATTCCAACGATCAATAAAGCTAAAAGTAAAACTATTGCTCCCCAAAGACCTAAAAAGTTCTCTAAAATACTGCCAACCGCATAACCTAAAGCTCCGCCTCCTTTTCCTAAAGAAGTTATCTCTTGATAACTAAGATTTTTGCTAAAAAAATCAAATAAACCAGAATAAGCGAGGACCAATAAAAAAAGTCCGATATAATTACTTAATTTTATTAAATATCTTTCGCTATTTAATAAAACATATCCTAAAAATAATAAAATTAACAAAAACAACCAATCTCCCCAACCAAAAACATAAGATAAAGACGAAGAAAGCGCGTGTCCAAAAGCCCCAGCTAAATTAAACATTGATAGCATGCCCAAAAAAGCAATCAAAAAAATCACCACAATTACTATTCCTTTTTTGGTTTCCGGATCCAAAGACCAACTACTTGCAAACTCTTCCTCTTCATAAACCCTGCTTTTTCGAGGACGACCAACTTTTCTTTTTCTTGCCATATTTTTATAAACTTTCACTAAATATAGTATATTTTAACATATCTAAAAGAAAAATGAAACCAAAAAACACCGTCAAATCAAGTGCTTGACGGTGTTTCTTTTTAAGCTGTTTTATTGACTATCTTCCTTCAAAACCAGTACCAGCTGGAATTTTACGTCCGATAATAACATTTTCTTTCAAGCCTCTCAAGTGATCTACCTTGCCGGTAATAGCAGCATCAATTAAGACACGAGCGGTTTCTTGGAAACTTGCTGCTGACAAGAAAGAGTCTGAGGTTAAAGAGGCTTTGGTAATACCTAAAAGTAAAATATCTCCAGTTGCCTGATCTCCTTTGCTCTCTATATTTGCTTCTTTGAATTGAGTTTGAGTAATGATCTCACCCGGCAATAATTCAGTATCTCCAATGTCTCTGATGAAAATACGAGAGAACATTTGTCTAACAATTAATTCTACGTGTTTGTCGTCTAAATTTTGTCCTTGAGAAGAATAAATATGCTTAATTTCGGCGATGATGTATTTTTGAGTTTCTAAAATTCCTCGATGTTGGAATAATTCGTGTAAATCAACGCTACCGTCGGTTAGATTTTTTCCTTCTTCAACAATCTCTTGATCTTTGACCCACAAAGTATAGCCAGCCGGAATAATCACTTCTATTTCTTCGCCAGCTTTTTGCATGACTTTAATTTTTCCTTTTTCAATCTTCACTAAACCACCTAGCTCTGTTTTCTCTTCTTTTTGGTTGATGATAAATAAAGTCTGTCCTGGTTTTACTTCCTGCTCATCTTCTACTTTTAGTTGGGCTTTCTTTTCCAATAAATATTCTTCGATTCTGGTATCTTGGGTTTTGATCTTAATAATTCGATTGTCCTTGCTGACCAATTGTCCCATTTCTCCGATTTCAACAATTCCAGAAGCTGGAGCCAAAATTGACTTTTTCTTTGGTGGACGAGCTTCAAATAATTCTTCTACTCTTGGCAAACCTTGGGTTACGTCCGCTTCGGAAGCTACACCGCCGGTGTGGAAAGTACGCATGGTTAGCTGAGTACCAGGCTCACCAATACTCTGCGCAGCAACTACGCCAACTGCTGTTCCTAATTTAACCAAAGAATTGTGACCTAAGTCATAACCATAACATTTTTGACAAACGCCTCTGACAGATTTACAAGTCAATAAAGAACGAACTTTAATTTCTTCCGGATCAATTTCTTCGATAACTTTTGATAACTCTTCGGTGATTAAAGTACCTTTTTTAATTACAACTTTATTTGTCTTAGCATCGCTGATTCCCTCAGCTAAGAAACGACCGACTACTCGAGAAGCTAAAGTTTCGTTTGTCTTTTTGCTTTCTTCTTTGCTCATGATCAAACCTTCGTCGTCTTTACAATCTTCTTCTAAGATTACAATATCTTGAGAAACGTCTACCAAACGACGAGTCAAATAACCAGCGTTAGCGGTTCTTAAAGCCGTATCAGAAAGACCTTTACGAGTACCATGTGTGGAGATAAAAAATTCCAAAACATCTAAACCTTCTTGAAAATTAGCCTTGATTGGCAATTCCAAAATATCACCAGCCGGGTTAATCACTAAGCCTTTGATGCCCATAATCTGAATCATTTGTGACCAAGAACCACGAGCTCCAGAATTAATAATGGTTGAGATAGAATTTTCTTCGGTAAAGACTTCCTTACTCTTATCACTAATTCTGTTTTTAATATCTGCCCAAACCTCAATAACTTTAATATATCTTTCTTTGTTGGTTAACAAACCTTGGTTGTATTGTTCTTTGATTTCTTCAACTTTCTTTTCACCTTCTTTGATTAAACCGTCTTTTTCTGGCAAACGCATGATGTCGCCCATGCCCCAGGAAAGTCCAGAAGCAGTAATGTATTCAAAAGCTAAATCTTTAACTCGATCTAAAACTTCAACGGTTTCTTCTCGATCAAAACGTCTAAAAATTTCAGCAACAATATTTTTCAAACCTTTTTTGTCTAAGGTTTCATTAACAAACTCCATGTCTAGTGGTAATTTTTGATTAAACAAAATACGACCGACTGAGGTTTCTGTCAAAGTATTGTCTGATTTTTCAATTCTAACTTTAACCAAATCTTGTAATTTGATATGGCCCAAAGAAAAAGCTTTGATTGCTTCGTTTTCATCAGTAAAAGCTTTTTTAGCTTCTTGATTTTTTGGTACGTGTGTCAAATAATAAGAACCCCAAACAATATCTTGGTTTGGCACAACTACTGGTTCACCAGTTGCTGGTTTCAAAATATTTTTTGAAGACAACATTAAATTTTCTGCCTCATCTTTGGCTTCTTCTGTCAACGGAACATGCACGGCCATCTGATCGCCGTCAAAATCGGCATTAAAAGCAGTACAAACCAAAGGATGCAATTGAATTGCTTTACCTTCAATCAAAATTGGTTTAAAAGCTTGAATACCTAAACGATGTAAGGTTGGAGCACGGTTAAGTAAAACGTGTGCGTCTTTAATGATTTCTTCCAAAATATCCCAAACCTCTTCATTGCCCGCTTCAATATAACGATTAGCTGAACGAACATTATGAACTAGCTCTCTAGCAATTAACTTAGAAATAACAAAGGGTTTAAATAATTCTAAGGCCATAGTTTTTGGTAAACCACATTGATGAAGTTTTAAATGTGGACCAACAACAATTACCGAACGACCAGAATAATCAACGCGCTTACCAAGTAAATTTTGACGGAAACGTCCTTGTTTACCTTTAAGCATGTCAGCAATACTCTTCAACATTCTTTTTTGACCAGTTGAAGAAGTGACGGTTTTTCCATGACGAGCATTGTTATCAATCAAAGCATCAACAGCTTCCTGCAACATGCGCTTTTCGTTTCTTTGAATAACTTCTGGAGCATTTAGCTCTTTTAATCTCTTTAAACGATTGTTACGATTAATCACTCTACGATACAAGTCATTTAAATCAGATGAGGCGAAACGACCGCCATCAAGCTGAACCATTGGACGCAAGTCTGGAGGAATGACAGGAATACTGCCCATAATCATCCATTCTGGTCTGATCTTATTGGAAAGTAAGCTCTTGATCAAACGAGAACGACGGATTAATTTTTTTTGTTTAGAAGGAATAGCTTTTTCTATCTCCTCATCCAAAGCCTTGGATAATTTTTTCAAATCAATTCTCTTTAACAAACTACGAACCGCTTCTGCTCCAATGCCAGCTTCAAAAACATGTCCGTAGCGCAAAGATAGTTCTTGGTATTTGCTTTCTGAAATAATCTGCAGCTCATGAAGATCTTTTAGCTCTTTCAAAGCAGTCTCTGCTGCTTCTTCTAAACTTTGCAACTTATCGATCTTGGCGACATTTAAGTCTGTCAATTCTTGAGCGATTTGTTTTTCAACTTTATTTTCTGACTCTCCTTCAGCAAGTAGTTTAGTTTTTCGATTATTAATTTCTTGAGCGCGTTGATTAAATTCGTTTTCAATTTGTTTGCGTTTGTTTTTTAACTCTCCTTGAATTTGATCAATGGTTTCTTTTCTTAATCCTTCATCAACATGATTAACAATAAAAGAAGCAAAATAAATAACCTTTTCTAAAGCCTGAACACCAAGATCCAAAACCAAACCAATCTTTGATGGAATACCACGTAAAAACCAAATATGAGAAACTGGAGCAGCTAGATCAATGTGTCCCATTCTTTCACGACGAACAATGGAACGAGTGACTTCCACGCCGCACTTATCGCAAACCACGCCTTTGTAACGAATGCGTTTGTATTTACCACAGTAACACTCCCAATCTTTTGAGGGTCCAAAAATTTTTTCACAAAAGAGACCGTCTTTTTCTGGTTTTTGAGTACGATAATTAATGGTTTCTGGTTTTAATACCTCACCATGAGACCAGCCGTGAATATCTTCTGGGGAAGCCAATCTTAATCTAATGGCATCAAATTCCAAAACAATACTTTGCTCTGGGGCCATAAAAGTGGTTTTGGTTGATGAAGGGGTAGGCATATTATTAACTTTAAGAGTTTACAAATTATAAATATAAATCAAAACTTTTATTCCTCGCTAAGCTCGGCTAGACCATCTTCTGGAGAAACTAAACTTGGAGCAACTTCAGCTAAAACTTCCGCTGTTCCTTCTTCAATGTCTTCGGTAATTTTTTCTCTTTGACCAAGCAGCTCTACTTCCAAAGCAAGTCCTTTTAATTCTCTAACTAAAACGTTGAAGGATTCTGGAATATTTAAACGATTAATTTTTTCACCTTTGATAATCGATTCGTAAGCTTTTGATCTTCCAGGAACATCGTCTGATTTAATGGTCAAAATTTCTTGTAAAGTATTGGAAGCGCCATAAGCCTCAAGGGCCCAAACTTCCATTTCTCCGAATCTCTGACCACCAAACTGAGCTTTACCACCTAAAGGTTGTTGAGTAACAAGTGAGTAAGGACCAATTGATCTTTGGTGAATCTTTTCTTCTACCAAGTGATTTAATTTCAACATATAGGCTATGCCGGTAGTTGTCTTGTGGTCAAAAGGCTGACCATTGCGACCATCATAAAGTTGTAATTTTCCATCTTCTGGGAAACCAGCTTTTTTCAATTCTTCTTTAATGGTTTCTTCTTTGATGCCGCTTAAAGCTGGGGTGGCAACTTTGTAGCCTAAAGTACGAGCAGCAAGTCCCAAATGAGTTTCAAGTAACTGACCCAAGTTCATACGAGAAATAACACCTAAAGGATTCAAAATAATATCAACCGGCGTTCCATCTTCTAAGAAAGGCATGTCACATTCTGGAATCACTCGGGAAATAACACCTTTGTTACCATGACGACCGGCCATCTTATCTCCGATTTGGATTTTGCGTAATTGAGCAATAGTAACTTGAACAGTCTTGATTACTCCGGCTGGCAATTTGTCACCGTTGTCTCGAGAAAATACTTTGACATCAATTACTTTTCCTCGCTCACCATGTTTTAGATACAAAGAACTATCACGAACATCCTTGGCTTTTTCACCAAAAATTGCTCGTAACAATTTTTCTTCAGCCGAAAGCTCTGTTTCACCTTTTGGTGTAATTTTTCCGACCAAAATATCTCCAGAAGAAACATTGGCGCCGACGCGAACCACGCCTTCGTGATCTAAATCTTTTAATTTTTCTTCACTAATATTTGGAATATCGCGAGTGACCTGTTCTGGTCCAAGTTTTGTATCGCGAACATCAATTGAATAATCTTCAATGCTAATTGAAGTATAATTATCATTTTTAACTACTCGTTCGGAAACCAAAATAGCATCTTCGTAGTTTCCGCCATCCCAAGTCATGTAGGCAACGAGCATGTTTTGTCCAAGGGCTAATTCTCCTTGGTCTGTCGCAGCCCCATCGGCAAGTGCTTGTAATTTTTTAACTTTGTCACCTTTGTTAACAATCGGGTGTTGATTCATGCTGGTTGAAGTATTGGAACGAGCAAACTTTCTTAAGTCATAAACCGTTGCGACATTATCTTTGTTGGTCACTTCAATTCTAGCTCCATCAACATAAGTTACTTCGCCTTCTTCTTTGGCGACAACTACTTGTCCAGAATCTTGCGCTGCACGAGCTTCAATGCCAGTACCGATAATCGGTGCCTGAGGACGAATTAAAGAAACAGCTTGACGTTGCATGTTTGTACCCATCAAAGCACGCACTGCATCATCGTGCTCCAAAAATGGAATCAAAGATGTAGCAATGCTAATAATTTGATGAGGAGCAACATCTAATAAATCAATCTTCTCTACTTTATCAAAACTAGGATTACCCTTGATTCTAATTTCTGCGTAATCAGAAACAAAATAACCATTTTCATCAATAGGCACGGTTGCGGCAGCGGTGTTATATTTTTCTTCGTCAAAAGCATCAAAATAAATAATCTCATTGGTAACCAATGGTTTAATCGGAATGATTTCTAAGTCTTTTTCTTTGGCTAATTCTTTGGCAATCTTCTCGCTAATTTCTTCGCCAGCTTTGACAATATTTTTTAAGTTAACTCGAGCAATTTTACCAGTAGTAATTTTTGGATCGTTTTCAACATCGTGTAAAACTTTTCTAAAAGGAGTTTCAATAAAACCAAAATCATTAACTCGAGCATAAGAGGCAAGGTGTCCTACTAAACCAATGTTTGGACCTTCTGGTGTAGCGATTGGACAAATACGACCATAGTGAGTTCGGTGAACATCTCGAACTTCAAAGCCGGCCCTTTCACGAGAAAGTCCGCCAGGTCCCATGGCTGATAATCTTCTTTTGTGTTCAAGCTCAGCTAAAGGATTTACTTGGTCCATGAATTGAGACAATTGTGAACTCATGAAAAATTCCTTGATCGAACCAATTACCGGACGAGCGTTGATTAATTGATTTGGTGAAATATTATTAATATCCAAAGTACTCATGCGATCTCGAATGATTCTTTCCATTCGAGCAAGCCCAATGCGGAACTTATTTTGAACCAACTCACCAACAGCTCTAACTCTTCTGTTTCCTAAGTGATCAATATCATCAGCTTCGTCTTGGCTTAAATTCAAACGAATAATTTCTTTAACAGTCAAAACCAAGTCTTCGATTCTTAAGACTCTAGTTTCTTTATTGTTTGCTAAATCTAAACTAAAACGAGAATTAATTTTATAACGACCAACGCGACCAAAGTCATAACGATCAAAATTAAAAAACATTGCATGAATCAAAGATCGAGCATTGTCCACGGTCGCTAAGTCTCCTGGACGAATACGTTTGTAAACTTCTTTTAATCCGGTTGCTTCATCGTTTGAGGTGTCTTTCTCTAAGGTCTTTTCGATAAATTTTACTTCTGGATGAACATCAACGTCGGCAAATAGTTTTTTAATTTCTTCATCTGTTGAAACGCCCAAGGCTCGCAACAAAGCAGTAACTGCTACTTTTCTTTTACGATCAATCTTAACATAGATCACGTTATTGGCGTCGGTTTCAATTTCAAGCCATGCTCCACGATTAGGAATAATCTTTGCGCCATAGTGTCTACGACCACGTAAAATTTGAGAAGTAAAAAAGACGCCTGCACTTCTGATCAACTGAGAAACCACTACTCTTTCTACGCCATTGATCACAAAAGTACCACGTTCGGTCATGACTGGAAAATCACCAAGATAAATTTCCTGTTCTTTGATTTCGTTGGTTTTTTTATTTAACAAACGAATATTGACTCGCAACGGAGCTTCAAAAGTAGTATTTTTAGCTTTGGCGGTCACCTCGTCAAATTTTGGTTCATCTAAATAGTAATCTAAAAAATATAATTCTAGATCACGACCAATAAAATCTTTAATTGGGGAGACTTCTTCAAACAACTCTTTTAGACCGTCTTTAAAAAACCAGTTGTATGAATTTTTTTGTACCTCGACTAAATCAGTCAAAGGAATAGACTCTCGTAGAGTATCAAAATACTCGCGAGTAGTGTTTGGGGCTTTTTTGGGGGACATAGAAGTTCTTAAAGATAATTTTTAATCCGCCGATTTTAACTACGATTTTAGACAAAAAATAAACTCACCCCGGAAAATCACTGAGGTCAGTTATTTAATTTTCTAGACTAAAAAGGGTTTAGTCGACAAAATTTGCATGCTTATATATTAGTAGTTTTTTTTAGAGTTGTCAAGAAGACTTTCATAAAAAGTTTAAAAGTCGCTCTTTTTTAATTATCTTATCTAATATTAGCTAAATTTTATGAGATAGCTATTTCTAGCTTTGTCAAATTTTCAAGCTTTTTCACCTAAGATCAGCCAAACTAATCCCCAGAAGAGGTGATTTACCCTCAAGTTATCCACATTTTTTAGCTAAAATTAAAAATAAAAAGCTGTTTTGCTGATAAAAACCCGAAATTTAATACCATGTGCTTGACAAAATATTAAATATATGTTAATATTAATCATTCGATCCTTCACATTTTGCTACTAAACTTCCATCTAAAGACAAAAGGATTATTGCCATGCAAACGCAAAGCAAGCCTAGCAAAGGACTTTTTCTCCTGATTACAAGTTTTTTGCTTCTGCTCAGTTTCTACTGGATGAGTTGGCTCTGGACCAATAGCTGGGAAAACTCTCGAGAAATTTCCAACCTCAAGTTCGAACAACTGATCAGCTTCTTCCAGACCATGACCAACATTGAGTTTCTTTGGTTTCTCTTGGGAACAATCGTCTTCCAAGAGGCCACAATGTTACTCTTTCGCTATGTCTTTGGTAAGCAGGGAAAAAATGAGCGCTTGTACATCGTTCACAAGGGACGACGCATAGGCATTCACCATGCTCACTGGGGAGCTTTAATGGTCGTTGTTGGTTTCTTCGCTGAAGTAACCAATTGGCAACTAGATCGCCTCTTGATCGCAGTTGGTCTCAGCTGCATCTTGGGTGATCTACTGCATCACCACTACCTCAAACTTTTTCACGGTGACACGGAAGGAGACGGACCATTCCGCAATCCCTTCCAGAAGAAATGAGTGGTGACGACCTTGATCGTCAAAAGCCGACGCATTCCACGCGCCGGCTTTCTTTTTGCTTTAAAATTAATTTTTTATTTAATTCTCTGAAAATATTCCCTAACCACCTGTCGATCATCGTGTAAAATTTTCTGACCATTGCGGCCACAAATAAATTGTTCCGCTCCTTTACCGGTAATTAAAACTAAATCCCCACTTTTGGCCAGAGACAAGGCCTTGATGATTGCTTGTTTACGATCTAGAACCTCGTACAGGTTCTTATTTGCCTCTTTACCAGCCTTAATTGCGCCAGCTGACACATTGGTCATAATCTCTTGCGGATCATCATCATAAGGATCCTCGTTGGTCACAACAACAATATCAGCAAACTGCCCGGCCATTTCTCCTAAAATTGGCTGACGAGCACGATCTCTGCCGCCACCACAAGAACCTAAAACGTGAATTAGTTTATGATAATTTAAATTTTTTAAAGCCTGATAAAGTTGTTTTAGAGATTCTGGCTCTGGAGCGTAATCAACCATCACTTGGAATCCTTTGTTGTTTTCAATCAACTCTTGTCTTCCAGGAACACCTTGAAAGCTTGTTTTTAAAATCTCAGTTTCAGAAAAACCTAAATTTTTAACTGCTACGATGCTAGCTAAAATATTATAAGCATTAAATTTTCCTAAAAGTTTGGTTTTGATTTTTTCTTGTCCAAGCTCAAAAGAAACTAAACCACTTTCTAAGATTAAATTTTTCGCTTGAAAATCAGCAGAATTTTGAAAGCCGTAAGTAACAAATTGATCAACCGAATATTTTTTCAATCTTTCGGTTTCTGAGTCATCGGCGTTGCTAATAATAATTTTATTAATTTTTTTGCCAAAAACTATTTTACGTCTACTATTTGATAAATGTTTAAATAATTTTTCTTTGGCTGCTCGGTAGTTTTCAAAACCGCCATGCGCTTCAATGTGCTCTGGCGTCAAATTGGTAAAAACTACTAAATCATAATTTATTCCCAGGTGACGAAACTGGTCAATGCCCTGAGAGGAGCTTTCGATTATTGCAAAACGGCAATTTTCTTTGACTGCTTGTCTTAATAATTTTTGCGTAGCAAAACGACCAAGCATGGTCATTTTTTTATTATTCAACCACTCTTTTTTGCCGAGCTTAAAATTTACAGTTGAACTTAAAAAAACTTTTTCACCTAAAGCTTCTAAAATTTGAGAAATCAAATTAACCGTGGTAGTTTTGCCGTTGGTTCCGGTAACCCCGATTACGATTAGTTTGTTGCTAGGAAAAAAATAAAACAAAGCCGCAACTCTTGCCAAGAACCAGTGATAGGCTTGTTTTAAAAAGCGAGGAGTAATTTTTCTAAAAAAATTAAGCATATTTTTCTTTAATGTATTCTTCCACCTTGACAATGTCTTGTGGTTTACCAAAGTCAAACCAAATGTCTGTTAAATTTTTTGCTTTTACTTTTTTTTGTTGAGCCAATAAATTAATCACATCAGTTAGCTCATATTCGCCGCGCGGAGATAAAGAAATTTGATCTAAATAATCAAAAACCTCTGCTGTAAATTTATACAAACCCGTGTTGATTAAATCACCAACAAACTCTACTGGCTTTTCAATTATCTCCTGCAAAAAGCCTTGCTCATCCAAATGCAAAACGCCATAATTTTGTGGTTGCTCGTGTTTTAAGCCAGCGACATAATGATACTGATCATCAAGATTAAAGTTTTTTAAGTCTTCAACGGCGTATAAATTATCACCGTAAACTGATAAGAAGCTCTCGCCTTTTAACAAATCTTTGACACACTCAAGTGGACAGGCTGTTCCGTATTTTTTATCTCCTAAAATTTCAAATTGATTAACCACCGTGACATTAAAATCATCTTTGTATTCTTCTAGAAATAAATCCATAATTTCTTTTTTGTAACCAACCACCATGACTATATCCAAAAATCCAGCTTTTTTTAAATTGTTTAACAAGTAATACAAAAAAGGCTTGCCGCCAACCTCAATTAAATGTTTTGGTTTGTCCTTGGCAAAATCAAGCATTCTAGTACCACGACCCGCTGCTGAAATTAAAGCTTTTTTAATCATTTTAAAAAAATTAATTTTAAAATCTCAAAAACTTTTTTAGTTTTTTAAAAAATTGATAAGCTTGATAAAGGTTTTCTTGGTAAACAAAAATTTTGGCTCTTGGAGCAGAAATTCTTTGACCACCAAAACCTTCTTTAAATCTAGTAAAGCCCTCCCATTTTGGTTTACTACCATCTTTTGGTGCTACTCCCCAAAAATCATAATAAAGCATACCAGCGCTTTGCGCATCTTTGATTGCTTGCCACTGCAAAAGATGTGGCGCCATATACTTTCTAAATTGGTAATCAGAAGCTCCGTGCAAATATGTGCTGGTTTGCGCAAAGTTTAAAATCAAATTTACAGCCACAACCTCTTTTCCTAAATAAGCTAAATATAATTTTCCAGCCCTGTTTTTCAAAAGAGTTTGCCAAAGTAATTGATAATATTTTTCTGGGTGACTGCTGATTTGCTGACGAGAAGAGGTTTTCTTATTTAACTCTAAAAAATATTTTAGATCTTCTTCTTTTTCGCTAACCACAATCTTGACGCCTTTTTTAATTGCCAAGCTAATGTTGTATCTAGTCTTTGGGTGCATTGCAGCTAACAATTCTTTTGTGTCTTTTTTTAAATCCAAAAACAAAGTGTCTTTTGGTTGAGTAGACTCCGAGTCAATCAGTCCGTCAACAGAAACAAGTTCGTCGCTTGCTTCTAGACGCAAAAAAACCTCTTCTATTTTTTTAGTTTCAATTGTTAAGTCTCGAGTCTTAGAAAGAATAAGCCTCAAGGCCTCTGCTCGCATTTCTTCGTCTAAATCATTTTTAAAAACCGGTCCTTTTGGTGCGTATAAATAACTCTTTCCGAGCGGCAATTTATTTTCGTACAGCAAACACAAAGCCAAAAGTTCGTCTTTTTCCCAAGTTGTAATTTGCCAAAATCTTTTCTGCTGCGCTGACAAAAAATCTTTCCAAAGATCGCTTTGTAAAAAAGCTCCGCTTAAAAATCTAGCGCTTAAAAAAACTTCCTGGTTGGTATTTTTAACTAAGACTTCCATTAAATTATTTTGCTAAAAATTTTAAGGTTTGTTTAACTTTTTCCCCCAGCTCACCTTCTGGTTTTATGATGTTTAGAGCCTCTCTAATTTCTCTTTCTTTGTAACCCAAGGAAAGCAGAGCTTCGATAAGCTGTTGATCGCCAATTAGTTTTTGTTCAAAACCAACGGACAAGTCGGTAATTATTTTTTCTTTTAGCTCCACAACCAAGCGCTCGGCTGTTTTTTTACCAATCCCAGAGACTTGCTGTAAAATGCTTGGGTCTCCAGAGGTAATGGCTTTTTTTAGGTCTTCTAGCGAAGCCAGAGAAATGATGTTCAGGGCGCTTTTTGGACCAACACCGGAAACAGAAATTAATTGCTGAAAAAATTCTAACTGCTCTTGTTTTAAAAAACCATACAAATCTAAAGCGTCTTCTTTGACGTGAGTATGAATAAAAAGACTAAGTTTTTGCTCGAGTTTTAAGACCTCTAAATCCTTAACACTCAAAGAAACTAGATAGCCAATATTATTAACTAACAAAATTAAATTCTTGTTATTTTTTTTAAAAACCAAACCTTCTAAGTAAGCAATCATAAATTAATAATAACATTTTTATTAATTAAAACAATCTGTTTACTGCTTAATCGGCATGATTAAATACAAATAATCTTGACTGCTTTCAGGAGTTAAAAGTCCTGGAGTGTTGTTATTGTTTATTTTTAAATTTAAATTTTGACTCCCCAAATTCAAAAGGCCATCTAATAAATAACGATAGTTAAAAACAATGTCGTTTTCTTCTCCGCTAATTTCTGCTGGGACCTTAATCACATTTTCACCTAAACCAGACGAGGCTGAGGCAATCACGATTTCATCCTTAGCAAAACTCAAACGAACATCGTTGATTCCTTGTTTACAAAAAAGCGCTGCTGATTTAATCGCGGGAATTAATTTGTCTTTAGCGCACTTAGCATTTGTGATGAATTTTTCTGGAATTATTTGTTGATAGTCTGGGTACTTTCCTTCGATCACTCGAGAAATTAATTCCACTCCATCAAAAACAAACATGATTTGGTTTTCGTTAAAATAAAGCTTAATATTTTCTTTTTCTTGGTCGTTTAAAATTCTAACTAACTCCTGAATTGTTTTCAAAGGAACAATCAAAGATCTTTCTTCGTTGTTGTTAATTTTAATTTGTTTTTCAGCCAAACGATAACTATCGGTAGCAGCTAAAACTAACTTGTCTTTGGAAAAATTAAAGTTAACAGCATTAATCTCTATTCTTGAGCTATCCAGAGAAGCAGCAAAAATTAATTGATTCAAGGCCCTTTTAAACTCAACGATGTTTATCTCTACTTCGTTTTCTTTTTCTATTTCTGGAATAAGTGGAAAATCCTCTGCCTCTAAGCCCTTGATGTTTGTTTTTTGATTCTGACTTTTGACAAATAAACTTGCGTCCTCTATTTCTAGTTCGATATTTTCTCTTGGTAACAAAGCCACGAAATCATTAAATAGTTTTGCTGCAACGGTAAATTCCCCTTCTTCATCAACTTTTCCTCTAACAAAAACCTTAATCCCTATTTCTAAATCTGTTGTGACTAAAGTTAGACCGCCTTTGTTTACTTTTAACAAAACATTATTAAGAATTGGTAAGTTTGAATTCTTATTGGCAATATGGGAAACAAGATTTAAACCCTTGTTTAAATTTTCTTGAGTACAACTTAGCTTCATAATAATTATATTAAGTATAAAATAGTAATAGTAGTAAGCGTTGGGGATATGTTGATAAATTTGCTTTTTGGAAAGTTTATTCTAGGCTTTTTAAATATTTTTTGTTTATTTTACTGGTGGACAAACTCTTAAGAAACTCGGTAAGAAAATATTTTTTGTGTACAAGTTTTTAGGTTTTGTTGTTTTGCCCTTTTTTGTGCACAGGCTAGCTGGTGTTTAGTTAATATTTTTTACACAAGTTATACATCTTGTTATTCATATACTTTTTGTCTTAAGACCTCAACATCATTTCTTAATTTATCATCAACCTTGATGATTTCAGAAATTTTTAAACAAGCATGCATCGCAGTAGTATGATCTCGTCCCCCAAGTCCTTGTCCAATGTTTGGATAAGAGGCTTTAAGCTCTTCTCGCATCAAAAACATCGCAATTTGGCGTGGCGTAACCAACTCTTTTTTGCGGCTAGAGCCCAAAAGCTCAGGCATGGAAATACCATAAAAATCTATTACAACCGAGAGAAGTTTTTTGGTTGTCAGACCAGCTTTTTTTGGGTTAGCAGAAATGCCACCTAAGATAGAACGGACGCTTTCTAGACTTGGTTTTGTGTTGTTGAGTTGGTGAAAGGCAATAATTCGGTTTAAAGCGCCCTCAAGCTCTCTAATGTTTTCTTGAATGCTTTGAGCAATAAAACTAATAATCTCTTTGCTTAGGTTGTAGCTTTTTTCTTGGCATTTTATTTCTAAAATAGCCATTCTGGTTTCAAAGTCAGGAAAAGAGATGTCGGCGATCATGCCCCACTCAAAACGAGAGATTAAACGACCCTCAACCGCTGGAATAGCCTTTGGTGGGCGGTCAGAAGATAGGACAATTTGCTTATTACTTTGGTGTAAAGCATTAAAAGTGTGAAAAAACTCTTCTTGAGTTTGCTCTTTTCCAGTAATAAACTGAATGTCGTCAATCAATAAAACGTCGACATTACGATAATTTTGCTTAAATTCCTCGGTTCGGCCGTTTTTAATAGCATAAATAAAGTCATTAGTAAACTTTTCACTATTAATATATAATATTTTTTTTGTGCTATCTTTAGCCAAAATATAGTTACCGACAGCTTGTACTAGGTGGGTTTTTCCTAAACCAACCCCACCATAGATAAACAAAGGATTATACAGTTCGCCTGGTTTTTGAGCGGCAGCCATTGCAGCAGCTTGAGCCAACTCATTTCCTGGTCCAACAATAAAGCTTTGGAAGGTATATTTAGGATTTAGTCCGAATTTATTGTTGTTTTTTCTCTCTGGGAAGTTATTCACAGGCTTTTCTTCTTTTGGCGCGGGATTTTCTTCTTTTTCGCTAACCTTAGCGGGTAATTCTTCTGCAGCGACCCTGTAGATAACTTGTAGATTACTTTTTGAAAAGACTTTTTCTAAAGATTTAACAATATCTTGATGATATTTTTTTTCTAACCAAACTTTAGTAAAAGCATTGGGCACGCCAACAACAATTTCTGGTTCATTGAAGTCAAAAATAAAAGTATTTTTAAACCAAGTGGTAAAATTGGCGCGACTAATCAACAGCTCTAATTCTCCTAAGACGCTTTGCCACTCTTTTTCAAAATTATTCATATTTTTTAGTATTTTTTTGGGTTTTTCGAATCTGTTTAAATATACCATAGATTCAAAATTACTAAAATATAGACAAAAGTGAATAAGTTGTTGATAATTTGTGTTTAGTTGTGGACAAAGACAAGTGCTTTTGACTATTGCCAAAAGATAAAAAATATGTTATCTTGGGAAGGTTAAAATTAAGCAAGATAGTCTAGATATATGGCAACAAAAAGAACCTACCAACCAAAAACCAGAAAAAGAGCAAAAACTCATGGTTTCCGGGCAAGAATGTCTACTAAAAACGGAAGGGCTGTTTTAAAAAGACGTCGAGATAAAGGCAGAACCAAGGTTAGTGTTTAAATTTTGGTTTTTAAAAAAACAAAATTTTTATGTTGTCTAAAAACAACAGATTACAAAAAGATAAAGAAATAAAGAGTTTGATTGAAAAAGGTCAGACCTTTTTTTTGCCCCAATTTGTGATTAAGTATCAAAAAAATAAAGAAAACACTCCTCGCTTTGCTTTTGTGATCTCAACTAAGGTTGATAAGCGTGCGGTGGTTAGAAATCGTTTAAAAAGACAACTAAGAGAAGCTATTAGAGAGTTTTTACCAAGAATCACCGGCTTTGATGTTTTGGTGATTGTTAAAAAAAGCGCTCTAGAACTTGATTTTGCTACAATTTCTAAACAAATGGAGTTTGCCCTGACCAAAATAGGTCTTTTGAAAAAATAATGCGTTGGCTTTTATTAAAATTAATTCGTCTTTACCAAAAAACCCTTTCTCCAGACACCGGCTGGTTTTCTTATCAGCATCCTGTTGGGTATTGTAAGTTTCGACCACATTGTTCAGAATATTCTTATCAGGCCATTGAAAAATACGGAATTTTTAAAGGAACAATTAAAGCTTTTTTAAGAATTGTTCGTTGTCATCCGTGGTCAAAAGGTGGAGACGACCCTTTATTATAAAATGATTTTTAGTTATAATAGAAACACTTAATTAGTAAACGAAAAATAATGGGATTCTTTTTTACTGTTTTTTATCAACCAATTTTTAACTTGTTAGTTTTTTTGTATGACACGGTCGCTTTTCGGGACATTGGTGTGGCGATTATTTTGATTACTTTGATTATTCGTTTGATTTTGTATCCTTTATCCAAACAAGCGATTAAGTCCCAAAAAGATTTGCAAACCATTCAGCCAGAAATCGAAGCGATTAAAGAAAAGTACAAAGACGACAAAGAAAAAATGGGCCCAGAGATCATGGCTCTTTATAAAACTAAAAAGATAAATCCTTTTGGTTCTTGTTTACCTTTATTAGTTCAGCTGCCATTTTTGATTGCCATGTATCGCGTCTTTTTTAACGAACTTAAAGAAGGAGCGTCTTTTGATGCGGGTTCTCTTTATTCTTTTGTTTCTAATCCAGGGGCCCTCAACCCAATTGCCTTTGGTTTTGTAAATTTTGCTGACAAGAGTTTGTTGTTAGCAGTGCTTGCTGGTGGGGCACAGTTTTGGCAATCCAAGATGATGATGAATAAGTCCAAGAGCAACAACCCAGCAGCTGCAATTGGTAATCAGATGATGTATTTCATGCCAATCATTACCGTGGTGATTGGGTCACAGTTTCCGGCCGGCCTTACTTTTTATTGGTTGCTGACCACTCTCTTCTCAGTCTTACAACAGTATATGGTTTTAGGATTTAAAAAGAAAAAAGAAGTAGAGGTTGTAGAAACTAAACATAATTAAAAAAAGATAAAACTAAAAATCCCCTGGGTTATTTTACAAAATAAAATGTATAAAATAACCCAGGGGATTTTTTAATTTTTTAGGTTTATTCAAATTGTCGATCAGAGCCAACGATGATTTTTAATTTTTCAGGAACAACTTTTATTTCAGCTGGGGTTTTCATAATGATTTGTTCATCACTAACGATTGAAATCTGCTCCTCTGACTTGCTGGTAATTTTTATTTTTTTAAAAGGTAGCACGGTTTCAGAAATAGCTTTTTTGCCAAATAAGGTTGATTTTATTGGTGTAACGACGGTTTCTAATATTCCATCGATTGGTTTGGATTTTTTGTAAGAGCTTTTGTCGTCTGAAAAATTATAGATGGTAATTTTATTTTCTAAAGTGGTTGGGCTAATAGAAAAATTTTCAAATTCAATATCAACATCACCATTTAAAATTTCAGCATTTTTGATAAAGTAGTGATTGTTTATTTTTCCTAAGTCTATTTTTTTGATAATTCGCGAAGCCAAGATATCACAAGCCAAAACTCCAGGAGGAATTCCCAAAATTTTGGCGATCGAGTTGTCATTTTCAACCGGAATCAAACCGAGAGTGACATCAAGATCAGCTACAACATTGATTACTTTTGCGAAGCTTTGGTTGTTGCCAATGACAACAACAGTTTGGACGCCGTTTCTCACTCCATCCAAAATCATTTCTTTCATGTTTTTCAGAACGGATAAGCGAGCGATCTTTCCTTTGATTCCAAGATCAGTTACTCGTTTTTCAATTTTGATTAAGAGATCGGCGTATTTTTTATGATTCAAAAAAGAATCGTAAATGTATAAATACATACCCTCCAATTTTAGTTATCTTCTTCTTCGCTTTCTTCTACTTCTTCTAGGTCTTCTGCCACTTCTTCTCTTGGCTCGTCAATTTTAATACTTCCAGCGGGCATGTCTAACTTACCTTTTAATAAAGCCCCGCTTTCGATGGAAATAATTTGTGCTTTGATGTCGCCCAAGATCACGGCAGTGCTGGTAATTTCTAACTTACCTTTGATAGTTAAATTACCCTTCACTTTTCCAGAAATAAAAGCGTTATTTGCTTTTACCTCTGCTTCAACAATAGCATTTTGGCCAATTTTTAAATTATTTTTTGTTTGTAAGTTTCCGACCAAAATACCCTCAACAATCAAATCCCCTTCCCCTTTAAAATCTCCTTGAACTTTTACAGATGGTCCAATAATGGTTTCAATGTTTTTAGAAGCATTGATATCCTGGTTTTTATTAAACATATAGTTTATTTTCAATTATAAGCCAGTTTATCTTAGGCTAAAATTTTAAAAAAGTCAAAGTATTTTTTCTTAATTTATCTAGACTTTTTAGCCGACTTGTATTAAACTTGAACAAAAGTTTTTTAAAATAAAAAAGTCTTTGATTTTTTACTTTATTTTTATTCAGAGAATATAAATATTTTACGACACTAAATACTATCTAATATTAAATAAAAAACATTTTTAATTTTAAGTAGCAGCGGAGAATTTATTAGACTCCATAATCCAGCAGATTAAAACGTGTTATGATCCTGTGTCCCCATAGTTCAATGGATAGAACAAGAACCTCCTAAGTTCTAGATCCATGTTCGACTCATGGTGGGGACACCAGACTATGACGCGTTGCGGCGCTTATCGGAATCCTCGCTTTTAAGTAGTGACGAATGTTTTAAAATTTGCTATCATATAGACATGATTAGTTTGCTTGATCCAGATCCCTTGTCGCGAATTCAAAAAATCCCATTCACAATGGGCAAAAATTTATTTTTAAACAAAAGTCAGCTTTAGGCTGGTATTTTTTATTTACTTTTTTAAAATGTTTACTTTTTATTTATTTTTTTTAATTTTATTATCAGCTTGGTTTTCCGGAATGGAAATTGCCTTGTTTTCACTCTCCTCTGCTAAAACAAAATCTTTCGTTTTACATCATCAAAAAAACGCTCTAATTTTAGAGAAAATTTTGAGCAATAAACATCGTTTATTGTCTTTGATTTTGTTGGGCAACAATCTGGTAAATATTGGTGCAGCTTCTTTGGCCACAGTTTGGGCTGTACAAAAATTTGGTTCAGCCGGAGTTGGGATTGCCACCGGAGTTTTGACGGTAATTATTTTGATTTTTGGCGAAATGTATCCAAAAGCCTTATTTCAGCTACATGCTGGTAAAATTGCCTTGTTTTTTGCTCCTTTTATTTACTTTTTAGAAATAATCTTATTTCCAGTGATTTTTGTTTTGGAAAAACTTTTATTTTTTTTGACACGTGGAAAGACAGCAGAAGTTGTTTCTGAAAAAGAATTTAAAGCCTTAAGTCGTTTGGCAGTTGAAAAAGGCGTGATTGATTTTGAAGAGCATGAGATGATTATGAATGTTTTGGCTTTTGATGATAAAACCGCTAAAGAAGTAATGACCCCTTTTTATAAAATTACAGTTTTAAACAAAGAAGCGGAAATTGATCAGGTTTCTTATTTTATGGCCAAAGAGGGTTGGAGCCGCTATCCGGTTTTTAGTAACAACAAAGATAATATCATTGGCTATGTGCATGTGATAGATATTTTAGGAGCCTTAAACAGTGAGAATCGAGAAGATAGTTTAGAAAAATATTTACAAAACATTATTGAAGTTAATGAAGAGACTAAAATAGATAAGATTTTTGCTAAAATGAGGCAAAAAAAGATCCACATGGCTGTAGTGAAAAGAAAAGAAGATTCTCAGACCATTGGCGTTTTGACCTTAGAAGATCTTTTGGAACAGCTAGTTGGTGAAATAGAGGATGAAAAAGACTAGCTTTTCCGCGCAGAATTAAAGATTATTTTTTGGCTAAAATTAGATAAATTTTTTAAATAATAGAGCCCTCGATACACGGTGTATCGAGGGCTCTTTGCTCGTTGTGACGAGCTTGAGCGAAGCAGCAGCTTACCAGACGAAGTGAGGAACTAGCCAGTTCCAGGCCTTGATTGCTAGGGGAAAATAGATTATGGCCCAGAGAATTCCAATGAGCAGAAAACCAAGTGTGTTTCCTTCGAAATTCTTCGAAAAAGGCAAGGAAACTATTCCCCAGCTAAAGACGTAGAGGATTATGGCGAAAACCCAGAACCAGAAGCTGTGAAACCAATCGGCGATGTTCGGGTTTTCACTCCAGAGAGGTGAGAAGTACGAAACCACGTGCTGATTCTTGATCGCCAGCCAGATCAGGGCAGCGACAATCACAATGCTCAAAAGTGTCAATTTGACGTGAGTTTTTTTGTAGGCGAGCATTTTTGCTCCTCCTTCTTTGTTGTTTGCTTTTGTACAGATTCTTATTATATTAGCATATTTAGAGTATTTTGTCAAGTAAGGTGTTTTGAGGATGTGGTGAGAGCAGGGGATTTGACAAGAATTTTACTTTGCTGTATAATACCCCCACAGGGTATATAAAAATATGGAACAAAAATGTGATCCACAAAAAATTTTAGCTCGTTTGCATCGCGTTGAAGGACAAGTTCGTTCAATCGAAAAAATGTATCAAGAAAAACGAAGCTTAGAAGAAATTGTTCGAGTGGTTTTGGCAGCACGCGCTTCTTTGGGCGCTGTAACCAAAATGTTGATCAACGATAAAGTCCATGGTTGTTTTGATGGTAAAGAAATTACCAATAAAAAAGAACTAGAAAAATTAGTAGACATCTTGTTTGATGTTAATTAAAAATATATTTAATAAATTTAAAATTTAAAGAAAAAATATGGCACAAGAAGTAAATGATCAAAATTTTCAACAAGAAATCAAAGATTTCAAAGGAGTAGCTTTGGTAGATTTTTGGGCACCATGGTGCGGACCATGTCAGATGCAAGGTCCAATTATTGAAGAGCTTGCTGAAAGCTTCAAAGACGAAGCAAAAGTAAAAATTACAAAGTTAAACGTTGATGAAAATCAAGCAACTGCTCAGGCATTTGCCGTAATGAGCATTCCAACTTTAAAAATTTTTAAAGACGGAAATGTTGTTGAAGAGATGATCGGACTACAAGGCTCAGATGATTTGTCTAACAAAATCAAACAACACTTAGCTTAACTAAAATAGTATGTCAGAAAATATTTATGATGTAGTGGTGGTTGGCGCTGGGCCATCTGGTTTGACTGCGGCAATTTATACGACTCGCAGATCTTTAAAAACCTTGGTTTTATCCAAAGATATTGGTGGTCAAGCAGCAATGACTAGTGATATTGAAAATTATCCTGGTTTTGAACACGTTGATGGTTTGGAGTTGATGCAAAAATTTCAAGCACAAGCAACAAAATTTGGCACAGAATTTGCTTTTGAAGAAGTAGAAAAACTAAATAAAGAAGGGGAGACTTTTATTTTGACAACTAGTAAAAATAGAGAAATCAAAGCAAAAGCGGTAATTTTAGCCTTTGGTTTAACGCCAAGAAACCTTAATGTACCAGGAGAAAAAGAACTGATTGGCAAAGGAGTTGCCTATTGCGCAACCTGTGATGGTCCATTGTATAAAGGTAAAGATGTTGTGGTAGTTGGCGGTGGAAATTCGGCTCTAGATGCTGCTGAGTTTATGTCAAAGATTGCTAACAAAGTTTATCTTTTGCATCGTCGTGATGTTTTTCGTGGTGAACAAGTTTTGATCGATAAAGTTCAAAATACAGAAAATATCGAAATTATTTATAACGCCGAAAGCAAAATCGTAAAAGGTGATCAGAAGGTAGAAGCTTTGGTTTATCAGCAAGAAGATCAAGAAAAAGAAATCAAAGTTGATGGAGTCTTTGTTGAGATTGGTCACATTGCCAAAACTGATTGGACAGCAGACTTGGTAGACTTGACTGAACGTCGGGAAATAAAAATTTCTCGAGATTGTGAAACAAAGACCCCAGGACTTTTTGCGGCCGGAGACATTACAGACATTAGCTACAAGCAAGCTGTGATTTCTGCTGGCGAAGGATCGAAAGCCGCTTTGCAAGCTTATAAGTTTTTACAAGGAGCAAATGCTGCAGCTGGTCCAGATTGGAGTTAAAAAATATTAATTAAAATTTTTATTTTAAAATCAAAAATATGAATGCTTATGACAATGCTTTAAGGCAATTAGAGACAGCGGCTAAAATCATGGATTTAAATTCAGAAACTTTGGCCCGTTTGTCTAACCCAGAAAAAATCAATCAAGCTTCTTTGCCAGTTAGAATGGACGATGGCAGTTTAAATATTTATCAAGCTTATCGTGTTCAATACAACAGTGCCCGTGGACCATACAAAGGAGGAATTCGTTTTCATCCACAAGTTGATTTGGATGAAGTAAAAGCTTTGAGTTTTTGGATGGCGATCAAGTGCGCGGTAGTTGGAATCCCGATGGGCGGCGGTAAAGGCGGCGTGATTGTGGACCCTAAAAAACTAAGTCAAAATGAACTAGAGAGATTGTCTCGTGTTTGGATTCGTGCTTTTCGTCCGGTTATTGGGCCAGAAAAAGACATTCCAGCACCAGATGTTTATACAACCCCACAAATTATGGCTTGGATGGCCGATGAATTTTCACAACTTGAAGGTAAGCCTTCTTTGGGCGTTGTCACTGGCAAGCCTTTGGAATACGGTGGTTCAAAAGGACGCGGTACTTCTACGGCACAAGGTGGTTTTTATGTTTTGGAAGCAGCGGTTAAACAACTAGGCTTGCCGGAAAAAGATTTGAAAGTAGCTATTCAAGGTTTTGGTAATGCCGGAGCAGTAATGGCTGGCTTATTATTTGAGGCTGGTTATAAAATAGTAGCTGTGGCTGACTCTAGTTCGGCAATTTATGACGCAGCTGGTTTAGATATTCCAGAATTAATGATGCACAAAGAAGAGACCAAGAGCGTCAAAGGTTTTAAAGGAGCTAAAGAAATAAACATCGAAGAATTGTTTGCTTTGGAAGTGGACGTTTTGGTGCCGGCTGCTTTAGAAAATCAAATTACCAAAGACAATGCTGAAAATATTAAAGCAAAGATTTTGTTAGAACTTGCCAACGGACCAACTACTCCGGAGGCCGATGATATTTTATTTAAAAACAAAGTTGTCGTAGTGCCAGACGTTTTGGCTAACGCCGGCGGGGTGACGGTTTCTTATTTTGAATGGGTGCAAAATTTAAGTAATAATTATTGGAGCGCCGAAGAGGTAGATGCTGAGCTTAGAGAAAGAATGATTCCGGCTTGGCAAGCAATTTGGGAAACCGGACAAAAGTATCAAGTTAATTTACGAACAGCCGCTTTTGTGACCGCCCTAGAAAGAATCGACAAAGCTTCTCGCGCTAGAAATTAATTTTAATTATTTTGTTTAAATTTTACTTAACCTCGGGTTTGTCCCGAGGTTTTATGATATAATCAAAAGATGGAAAATGAAAATTACCTTATTGGCGTTGATGAAGTTGGTCGTGGTTGTGTGGCTGGTCCGATTGTGGCTGCGGCTTGTTTGTCGCGTGGTCTAGAAAACGAAGATGAAGTTTTAAAGCTGGTGAAAGACTCTAAAAAATTAACAGCTAAAAAAAGAGAAGAGCTTTTTGAGTTATTAAAAAATAATTTTATCTGGGCGTACGCTGAAATAGATGGTCAAGAGATAGATAAAATTGGAATTCAGCCAGCTAATTGTTTAGTAGTAGAGAGAGCAGTTGAAAAGCTGATTTTACAGCTAGAAAATTTTGAGGGAAAAATTTTAGCCGACCATATTGGTGGTGCACAAAATTATGTAAAAAACAAAAAAATAGAATTTCACATAAAAGGTGAGAGTAAATTTTCGATTATTGCCGCAGCTTCAATTTTAGCTAAAGTTTATCGCGATAATTTGTTGATGAATTTAGGAGAAAAATATTCTAAATATAATTTTTCTCAACACAAGGGTTATGGTACAAAAGAGCACTTAGAGCTGATCGCCAAACACGGTGTTTCTGATTTGCATCGAATTAGTTTTTTAAAGAAGTATTTAAAATAAAAAAAGCAGCCGCTCAAGGTGGCTGCGTGGGGATCTAAGCTTTCTTCCGCCTTATTTTGTTTCTGATCACGGCGATCAAAGGAAGAGAGAGCATCAGCAAGACTGGCAGGAATTGTCCCAAGTGTTGGTCGATGTAGAGCCTGACTTGTTCTAGCATTTTTCCTCCAAAAACTGCTGGCGTGCAATTTAGAAAAGCTTAGAATTTTTAAATTATTTTGTCAAATAAAAAAAGCCCGCTCATCGCAAGACAAACACAAGGTTTGCTTGCAGTGAGCGGGCAGCAGGAGGAAGCTAGCCAGTGAGTCCGAGCGTGACGCAGTCACGCCAGATCTTGTCGAAGACGTGATCGAATTCGCCTGGGAGCAGCCGATCGCGGAAGCTTTTTTCCACTTGAGCCCTCACATAGGGACGATTGAAGCCAGCGATTCGGTAGCCTTTCTCGATCTCGGCTTTCAGCTCGTCCAGCGGCAGTGGACTGACCTTGAGGAAGGTCTCTACAAACTTCTGCATCTCGCGCGGATCACCCGGATCGGTGATCTGCTCGGTGATCAGGAAGCCGAAGAGTTCGCGGCGGTGGAGCTTCGGGATCTTGTTGGTGTCTTCTTCGAACATCGTGACCAGGGCCGAAAGCTCTTCTTCGTCGAAAGGCCAGTGCGTCATGAAGAGCCCGCGATCCCGCTCGAGTTCACCTGCGAATTCGGCATGGATCTTCTTGTAGGCTTCTCGTCGACTGAGGTCGAGATCGTCCTGCAGTTCCTTGATTCGGAGCACAAAGCGTCGTTGAGGCGAAAGCGGTCTCGGCGAGGCTTTCTTGGGGGCGAGCTGCTTCAGTTGGTTCTTGGTGTGCGGTTCGGCCCAGTTCAGACCCTCTTCCTCACTCAGCTTGTTGAGCCAGAAGTGGCCTTCACCATCGATCAGGTCGAGAAGCGGATCGTGATAGAGCGTTGCCAGAGCCTGGCTCATGGTCAGCCCCCCGAGGTTCAGCTGGCGGATCTTGGTCTTGAGCATGTTCTCGGGGGAACCGCAGTTGGCCGTGGCATAGAAGCGTCGACGCAGCTGGGCGGTCTGCCACCGGTCATCGCGGTCGTAGCCGTGATGCTCGGTGGCGTAGTCCTGCAGGGCATGCCAGGCAGCATTGCGCCAGGGGTTGCCCTTGCCGACTGCCTTGTAGGCTGCCGCGACGCAGTGGTGGCTGATTTCTTCGGCGGTCGGGAGGGAAGGATGATGGTTGGCGGTCATGATTTCAATCCCTTCTGCAAAAAGTTATAAGTTGCAAGGAGCTGTTGGCTAATTCGTAGTGAATCGGCCAATATACAATTATATCACATAATATATATTTTGTCAATAGTAAGATTGACCTAATAAAACCAAAGGCTCTATAATACAAGAAAGAACAGTTCTTCAATTTTTTGGGGGAAAACATGAAAGCCTTAGCTTATATCCATAGCCACTTTGGGCTGTATTTAGGCCTTGTCTTGATAATTTCTTGGACAATAGCTTGTAGGATTTATCCTAGAGATGTTCATATTATTAGTTTGACAGATCGGTTTTTGCACTATTTCAGGGGATTTTTGTTCTATTTTTTCTTGGCATTGCCAGTTTTAATCGCCTTTTTTGGTCTATTTTCGAGTCAGATTATCAAAGCCTTGTTCTTGTGAAAGGACCAGGCTTTTTTAATTTAGCTAATATTAGCTAAATTATTTAGTATTGACAGATTTTTTATTTTTGATATGATAGAAATATATTTAAGCCGTCTTTAAATATATCGACGGCGCAAATAAAAAACAAAATAAAAATAAGTCAATTATGAAAGATTTAAGAAAAAAAGATGATTTTCAAATTTTTGAGCAATTTATTATTAAAGAAAAAACCCATGTTATTTAATATGTCTGATTATGGGTTGAGCGCTATTAGTGATGTGATTTTTTATTTAAAATAATAGAAAAACCAGCCTTGCGGCTGGTTTTTCTTGAAGAAAAGCGATTTTGAGGGCTAAATAAATAGCCTTCAATCAAAATAATAAACAAAAAAGTCGATTTTGTCAATAGATATTTAAAAAATAATTATTAATAATCAGAAAGGAAAAGCGATTATGGATTTAAACAAAGTAAATTTGATCGGTAATTTGACTCAAGATCCAGAGTTAAAAAATTTACCATCTGGACAAGCAGTAAGTGCCTTTGGTTTAGCTACTAATTATGTTTGGTACGACTCAAAATCAAAAGAAAAAAAGTCTCGTGCCGATTTTCATAAAATCGTAGCTTGGGGACATTTAGCCGACATTGTTGCTACTTATTTAAAAAAGGGATCAAAAATTTATTTGGAAGGTAGATTGCAAAACAGAACTTGGGACGATAAAGATGGACGGAAACATTATGCTACCGAAGTGATTGCTTCTGACTTAATTATGCTTGGCGGAAGTCAGCGCAAAGAAAGTCAGGGAGACGAAACTGCTCGAGAAGATATTGAGGTAGAGGAGATTCAATTAGAAAACAATTAATTGTTTTAAGGAGAATTCCAAAGTTTTTCGGCCTGTTGAGCTTTGGAGTTTTCTTAAGAGAGTTAATGAAGAAAAGCACTTTCACAATTTTTACAAACAAAAAAAGGAGAAGAGTGATGAAGAAGCAAGCGATTGTTGACTGTGTAGCGGAAGCTATCGCAGAGAATAATTTGGTAATCGCAGCTAGAATTTATGGATCTTGGTTTTTTAATCACGATTCAGAGGATTTAGATATAGCAATTATGATACCAAGTAGATTGGGGGTTGTTGAACTGGATGTTTATCAAAAGTTACGCGATTTAAGGGAGAAATTATGTCTTAGCACGAGCTGTGACATTGACCTAGTTCCACATACAATGGATGAAATTACAAATTTGTTTTCACCGATGTGGTATCCACGCTATAATCCATCTTTAGTTTCTGGCACAGATATTAAAGGCAGAATGCCCATTGAGTCGAGTTGTAACAGAGGAGAGGTTGCTAGTTTCGCAGATATGGCTACGTATGTTTTATTAGACAATAGGACGATTTGTCGTAGACAGTTAGTAAGGACGCTTGAGAAAGCGGAGGCAAGGATTTTTGTAAGTAAGTTATTGCATGGTCCAGGTAATGCATTAACGCGCTATGCTTGTCGGTTTTCTTTACGGTATATATGTTCCCCGTCGGATTTGGTTCAATGTTTTAGACATTTTGATGATATATACAACGTCGATTCAATGCCTGCTATGAATTTTTTGCAGAGATGCAAAAAAGAGATGAATTATAATCAGGCGTTGCAATTGATGTTGTGGTATGAAACGTTAATTTCTTTGGTTGTCCACGGTGAATCTCAGGCTATTGCTTATAATCAAGTTTGTAAAAATATAGGATGATAATAAATAAGCCCAGGTTAGGGTTAACTTGGGCTTATTTATACAATTTGTTATTATATTAAATATGAACGAGGAAGAAGTGAAAAAAATAACGGAATATTTATTTTTAAAGGAAAACGTGGTTCAGGCCGACTTGGGTTTTGTTTTTGGAACGATTCATTATAAAGAATTGGTGGATTTAGTGTCTAAATTAGATAAAGAAAAATTTTTTAATAAAATTTTAATTTCAGGGGGTAAAAAATTTCCAGAAAGCATTATTGAAGCAAAAAGCATTGCTACAGCTTTAATTAAAAAAGGAATTAAAGCAGAGTGTTTATTGTTGGAGGATAAAGCAACCAACACCTTAGAAAATGTTTTATTTTCTAGAAGATTATTAAAAAGCAAAGGGGCATTAGATAAAATTGATAGTATTTTGTTGATCACTAAAAATTATCATTCTCGGAGAGCATTGATGACCATTAAAAAATATTTTCCAAAAGACATAAAGTTTTCTTTGGCAACTTATGACGCATATGGGTTTAATAAGGATGATTGGTGGGTAAAAAAAGAAAATAATAAAAGGGTTGTTAATGAATTTAAAAAAATAGAAAGATATTTAGCCAAAGGAGATATTAAAGAGTTGTAAATATTTAATTATTTAAATCTAACAAAATGAAGAAAGCGGTTTTGTTAAGCATCATATGCTTGCTAGTTTTTAGCGCGACCAAAATAGCGCAGGCAACAGAAGCTGATTTGTTGATTTCCGAAATCATGTATGATTTATCTGGTGGTGACGCTGGACATGAGTGGGTTGAAATTTTTAATAGCGGCAATGAGGAGATCGAAGTTTTGACGGGCGCGGGTTCTGATACTTGGCGTTTTTTTGACGGCACAAATCATACTTTAAATTTAGCGCAAGGTGAAGATAATTTAATTGTGCCAGGAGAATATTTTATAATCGCGGCAGATGCTGAGCAATTTTTGCAAGACTATCCAGAATTTTCTGGCACGGTTTTTGATACAGTAATGAGTTTGGCAAATACAACAGGAGAACTGGCTTTAAGTTTCGATGGCGGAGAGACTTATTTAATTCAAGCTACTTATGATTCGGCTTGGGGTGGATCGGGATCTGGCAAAAGTCTAGAAAAAATAAATTTAAATCAAGACTCAAGTCCAGAAAATTGGCAAGAAAGTTTTGTCATTGGTGGCACGCCAGGCTTAGAAAATAGTCACGACGATGGTAGTGGAGAAGAGAGCGATCAGCCGCTTGCTGTAGCTATTTGTCCGACAAGCTTGCTCCTTGGAGAAGAGGGTTTATTTGACGCTTCTCAATCGATTGATCCGCAAAATTTACCGCTTACTTATCTTTGGGATTTTTTGGACGGTACAACGATAACAACAGTGCAAGCGACCCATACTTTTGTGGAAGCAAATAATTACAATGTTAGTTTGACTGTTTCCAATGGCGAATTAGAAGCTTATGCTAGTTGTTTGGTGACTGTGACAGCAGAAGATCAAGAGGAGGAAGATGGTGGGGGTGGAGAAAATGGTGGCGGTAATAACGGCGGCGGAAATCCGCCGCCGCAAAATCATTGGCAAGACATTATTGTCTCCGAGTTTTTACCAAATCCAACTGGAGTTGATGATGGTGAGTGGATTGAGCTTTATAACAAAGGAGAACAAAGAATAGATTTGAGTGGTTTTGCTTTGCAAGATAACTCAGCGCGAATATTTACAATTTCTGAAGATGACAATCTCAGCATTGGCGCTAACACTTATTTGGTTTTAGAAAAAAGTGTTACGGGAGTTTCTTTGAATAATGCCGGAGGTGATGCCGTCAAGCTTTATGATCCAGAAGGAAGTTTGTTGGAACAAATTTCATACATTGATACAGCCTTAGAAAACAAAAGTTATGCCCGAGAAAATATTTTTCAGAATAATTTTTTGTGGACCGCAGAATTGACTCCTGGAACGGAAAATATTTTTGTAGCAAATCTTGCGCCGGAGGCAGTAATTAAGTTGTTGTCAGAAAATTTTTTAGTTGGTGAAAAAATTAAATTATCAGCAGAAGATTCTTCTGATCCCGAAGAAGGAACGCTAGAATATTTTTGGGACTTTGGTGACGAAACTTCTGGTGATGAAAAAATAGAAAATCATCAATACTCGGCAGCTGGAAATTATTTAGTAAAGTTAAAAGTTAGCGACAGCGAAGGTTTGAGCGGCGAGGCTAGTTTATTGTTAAATATTTTTGAGGCAGAGAATAATTTAGAAATAAAAAACATCCAAGTAATAAATTTTGAGCTTGGAGACTTGATTATTTCTGAGTTTATTCCAAATCCAGTCGGCTCTGATGACGGTGAATGGATTGAAGTTTGTAATAATTTTTCAGAACCAATAGATTTGCTGGGTTGGTATTTGGATGACCAAGATGGTGGTAGTCGGCCATACTTATTTGCGACCAGCACAATTATTTTGCCGGGTGAGTTCAAGATTTTTTCTCGTTCAGAAACAGGCGTTACTTTAAATAATTCAGAAGATAGTGTGCGTTTATTAAACCCATTGCAAGAAGTTTGGCAGGAAGTAAATTATAATAAAATTCCCGAAGGACAATCGTACGCTTGGGATTTTGAGAATTTAGAATGGTTTGTCAATAAGCAAGCTAGTCCAGGATCTGTAAATCAAGCTAAACAAGACGTTGCTGGTTTTAGCCTTTTAAATCCGCCAGCTATTTATGATCAAAAAATAAAAGCCAATGTTATTTTGCAGGGCCTAGCAATCAATGATGCTAATCCAAAAAGCGCAAGTTTATATTTAGTAGATTGGGACCAAGAGGAAATTTATTATGATCAACCAGTGGAGATTTATTTTAGCAAAAAAGATTGGCCCGAAATAAAAGCGGGAGATCTTGTGGAAGTGTCTGGTGAAATTTCAAAACTGGATCCTTTGCCACGAGTAAAAATAAAAAGCAAAGAAGATCTTTTAAAAACTGAGTTTCATTTGGATTTGGCAGCGCCAGAATTAATTTCTACCGATGATTTGAGTGAAGATTTATTAGGAGACTTTTTGCATCTCAAGGGAATTATTGTCAAAAAAAGTGGCAAGAATATTTATTTGGCTAGCGAAGAAGAAGAGGATTGGCAAGTGCGCGTTTATGCAAATTTTGATTTAAGTGATTTAGAAATCAGCAAAGGTCAAGAAATGATTGTTGCTGGAATTTTGTCTGAAACCAGTAGTGGATTTAAATTATTGCCTTTGAATAAAAATGATTTGCAGTTTGCTCAAAAAGTAGAAGCAGCAATAAACAAAGAGCCAAACAAACAAGTAGAAATTAGCGAAGAAGTTTATCAGGTAGAAAATGATCTGCGGAGTGAAAAAATAAAAAAGAATTTATTGTTTATAATTTGCGGCAGTTTAATTTTGTTAATTATTTTTTCGTTAAAGAAAAAGTTTAGTAAATAAAAAAAATCCCTCTGCGTGCTCGCGTACGCAGAGGGAGGAGCTGAGCTTACCAGTGAAGCTCGCCATGACTGAACCAGCCCCAGAGCTGATTCAGGAAACGGAGGGTTTTCAATGGATTTTCTCCAGTTTGGCGAAGTTACCAGACCTGACGTCTTTGACCCAGGTTGCGATGTAGATCGTCGCACCGAGGAAGAAAACGAAGATTTCTTCTCGGACCAGGTAGCCTCTGATCATGGAATAGATCGAGGTGATCACGACAAAGATATAAAACCCAAAGTAGGTCAAGTGGAGTGTTCCGCTGAAGCTGTGTTCTCCTGGCTTGGGGTAGCCCCAATCCGGCTTATGTGTCTTCTTTGTGCATTCTTTGAAGAATGCTCTGGTGGCAAGAATTGCCAGCAACGCGAACAAGAGCGACCAGGAATCTAGGCAGTTGTACTTGTAAAGGAACATCGTAGGGTAGAGCATCAGAGGCATGCCCCAGACGTTACCCCACTTTTGGCAGTAGAAGTCCTGCCAGTAGAGGAACTTCTGCTTGGTGCTGGGGATTATGTGGTGTCTTGGTCTGATCACTCCTGAAGTGCTTTCGCACCACTGGACGATCAACATGGCGCAGATGGCCAGTGTGTTCAGGATGAAGGAAGCAAACAAGAGCTTCCAATCTAGGAAAAAGAAGAGGTTTTCCACCGGATTCTCCTTGAGTTTGAAGATGTGCAAAATTAATTTATAATAGGATAAATTATAAATTTTGTCAATGGTTTGCTTGAAATTAAAAAGAGAAGAGAGTATATTAAAATTGCTTAATTTTAAAAAAAATGAGAGATATTTTACACGGATTATTTGTGGAAATGCCAGTTTCAATTGCCGCTAACTTACCTTGGGCACCAATTTTGTTAGTTTTGGCAATTTTCTTTTTTCTGAAAGCGATCGATTTTTCTTTTACGGATTTTTTAGAAGGATTTTTTCTGTAATTAAATTTTTAGCTAAAAATAAAAACCACCCTTATATCGGGTGTTTTTTGTTTGTATAAAATGGTGGGTGTAAGAGGACTCGAACCTCTGACCTCTACAATGTCAATGTAACGCTCTAACCAGCTGAGCTATACACCCTTTAATCTGGTACCGGAGAAGGGACTTGAACCCCCACGCCCGAAGGCACTTGGTCCTAAGCCAAGCGTGTCTACCAATTTCACCACTCCGGCACAGTAGTTAAAATCATTTAAAATTTTAACAAGTGTATTTATAGCTGATTTTGGATAAAAAATCAAGTAAGGCTTCTTTACAATCCGGCTTTAAACTTTTATAATATAGGTATTAAAAGAAGCAAAAATATAAACTATGTTTAAAAAGAAAAACAAAAAACAAACCGAGGAAGAAGTAGAACTAGAAAACGTAGAAGAAGAGGAGTTAACAGAAGATGAAACCGAGGAAGAAGCAGATCCTTGGAATGATCAAGAGCTAGAGGCAATGGAAGAAGAGATTGACGAAGAAGGGCAATTGACCGTTGATGTTTATCAGGATAAAAATAATGTGATTATTAAATCAACTGTTGCTGGTGTTGAACCAGAAGATATTGATATCTCGATTGATAATGATATGATCACGATTCGTGGTAGCCGAGAGAAAGATCGCACGGTTAAAGAAGATGATTATTTTTATCAGGAATGTTATTGGGGAAGTTTTTCGCGCTCAATAATTTTACCAGTAGAAGTTGAAGCTGACAAAGTAGACGCAGCAATGAAAAATGGAATTTTGACAATCACCTTACCAAAGGCAAAGAAAAAAGAAAAAGAGATTAAAGTAAAAGATGAAAATTAAAGTATAGAAAAATGTTGATTCAAAATTTACGACTTAATTTTAAAAAAGAAGAAGAGGAAAAAGTTTTTTTAGAAACTGAAAATGGCATGGAAATAGTTTTGCCAAAATTTCTTTTGGAAGCTCATCCGGATTTTAAAGAAGGAATTTTCTTGAGCGCCGATACAAAAATTATGCCGAGTTCCGATGATTACAAAAAAGAAATGTTAAATGAACTAGTTGGCAATAATAAAGAAGAGTAACTCGACTTAAATGATTGAAGAGCAGGTAGCAAAAATTAAAAAAATGTCTTGGTTAAAATGGCCGCTGATCTTATCGGCTATTTTTGCTATTTTGCTTTTAGCTTTTTGGCTGACTAACATGACGGTTAATCAAAATTATCAAAATGTGATTTTGCCAAAAGTCAGCATTGGTTCTAATCTAGTAGAAAATTTAAGTTATGAAGAAGCTCGAGACTTGTTGCAAAAGAGGGTAGATTTTATTTCTCGCCGAGGCTTTATTTATCAGTCAGATTTAAAAAATATTATAGTTTACCCAAATGTAAATTCGATTGAATCAACCGATAGTTCTTATGCTCTTGTTTCTTGGGATATTGAAAAAAGTTTAGATCAAATTTTTGTTTGGCAACAAGACAAAAGTTGGAAAAATCTTTTCTCTAAATTAATTACAATGTGGAAAGGAAAAGACTTTGTTTTGCAATATAAATGGGACAAAGAACAGCATCTTAATATTTTACAAAATGGTTTAAAAGATGTTTTGACTGAGAAAAAAGAAGCTAGTTTTGAAATATTAGATGGAGAGTTAAAAATTATTCCTGGTCAGAGCGGACAAATTTTTGATTATCAAACAGCTTTGGCAGACACAGAAAAACAAATTGCTACTTTAGAAAATAAAGAAATTAGTTTATTGATTAGTACTGGCGATCCAGAACTTAGCGCTAAAATGATCAAGGATCGAGAAGCGGAAATTTTGGCCGCAGCCGATCGAGACGAGCTTCATTTTGTTTTTGAAGAAGAAACCTGGGACGTCACTAAAGACATTTGGAATCCTTGGTTAGTTTTGAAAATAGGGCCAGTTGCTCCTTATTTAGGAATAGATGAAAAAAAACTAGAGCAATATTTTATTGATCGAGGAATCAGCAAACAAATAGAGCAGCCGGTAAAAGACGCTAAGTTTGAAGTTTCAGAAGGAAAAGTTGAGGAGTTTGTTTCTAGTCAGCCAGGCAGGGCATTGGATTGGGAAAAAATAATTTCTGATTTAGAGTCTGTTTTAAACAATCAAAATGAAAATTATTTGATTAATTTGTCAGTAGAAACGATTGATCCCAAAATTAGTAATGACGATGTAAATAGTTTGGGAATTTTAGAAATCATTGGTACAGGCATTTCTGATTTTACTGGTAGTCCGCGAAATCGTGTGCACAATATTAGTGTCGGGGCAGCGGCTGTTAACGGAACTTTGATTGCGCCACAAGAAGAATTTTCTTTGCTGGCAACTTTAGGAGAAATAGATGGCGAGCATGGTTATTTGCAAGAGTTGGTAATCAAGGGAAATGAGACGAAGCCAGAATACGGCGGAGGACTTTGTCAGATTGGCACAACTGTTTTTCGTGGAGCCTTGTCATCTGGTCTGCCGATCACTGAACGAAGAAATCATTCCTATCGTGTTTCTTATTATGAGCCAGCTGGAACTGACGCAACGATTTATGATCCTTGGCCAGATTTTAGATTCAAAAATGACACCGAAAAATATATTTTGATTCAAAGTCGAATTGAAGGCACAAAAATATATTTTGATTATTGGGGAACCAAAGATGGTCGACAAGTGATCATGACTCAACCCGAGGTTTATAATATTACTCCGCCACCAGAAAAGAAAATTATCAAAACTTTAGATTTGGAACCAGGTCAAACCAAGTGTACTGAGCGAGCGCACAATGGTGCTGATGCAAAATTTGATTATTCTGTTTTGTATCCAAACAGCGAAGAGCCAATAGTGACGACTTTCCGTAGTCACTATGTGCCTTGGCAGGAGGTTTGTTTGTTGGGCGTGACACAAGAAGAGCTGGATGCTGAGAATACTAGCTCCACTCCAGAAGAAATTAGTCAATAAAAAAATCGCCTGATTACAGGCGGTTTTTGTTTTTAGAATCTTTCCAATTAGCTGCGTCCAAGAAAATCATTATTAGAAATAATTTAGCCTGAGCCGAATGAAATCCAAAAATGATCCCCATGCTTGTCGTGGACACAGCTAGCTAGAAAGATGCTTTTTAAATCTGCTGTTTTTAGGGATTTTTTATTTTAATTTCTATTTTTGATGTTTTCCTTACTGGATAAAGCATTGTAGCATACATTAAAAATATTGTCAAGTCCATTTTAAAAACATTTAGATTAAGCTTTAAAATGTCGCTTTTTCTTAAGCTTTGTGGTATAATTTGGATACTTATCTTGACCAAAGTGGTTTTTTCCAGTATTATCTAAGCCACAAAAAGATTTTCTAATAAATTAAATAATTTTATGGGTTTACCTTCACAAAAACGTACAAAATCGTCAGCTCGCAGAAGAGCTTCTCATTTTGCCTTAAAAAAACCAAGTGTTTTGGTTTGTAAAAATTGTAGTGCTAGCATTTTGCCACACCGTGCCTGCCCTAAATGCGGTTATTTTAAAGGTGAGAAAAAAGTGCCTGCGAAAAATATTTCTAAAAAATAAAAAAATAAAATCATGGCCAATCGACATTTAGCTCGAACTTTAGCCTTACAATCATTATTTGAATGGGATTTTAAAGAGGGCAACGCAGTTCCTTCTGAGATTTTGCATAAAAATCACGATGAGTTTGCTCCTGATTTTGATGATCAGGGTTTTGCTGATGAGTTGGTAAAACAAGTTGTTGCTAAAAAAAATGAGCTTGATGCTTTGATTAAAAAATTTGCTCCTGAATGGCCATTGGATCAAATCACGATTGTTGATCGTAATGTTTTGCGGATCGGAATCTATGAATTGAAAATGAGTTTGGAAATTCCACCAAAAGTAGCAATCAACGAAGCAATAGAGCTAGCCAAAGCTTTTGGTGGTGATTCATCTGGTAAATTTGTTAACGGAGTTTTAGGTAGTATCTACAAAGAGATGTCTCAAAATGGCGAAAAACAAAATCTAGAAGAACAAGGAATCAAAGAAGTTTCTGCTGGTGGTTTGATTTATCGCAAAAGTGACGATGGTTATTATTTTGTTTTGATTTTAGATGCTTATGGCAAGTGGACTTTTCCAAAAGGACATGTTGAACAAGGCGAAAGTTTAGAAGATGCTGCGGTCAGAGAATTAGAAGAAGAAACTGGTTTACACAACTTAGAAATCATCGATTATTTAGGAGAAACACAGGTCAAAGTACATAAGCCAAATGAAACCCCTTATCGTAAAATGATTAAATATTTTTTGATTTTTACCAATCAAACCGAGCTAACTGTTCCGAAAGTCAATGAATTACAAGACGTAAAGTGGTTTTCCAAAGAAGAGGCAAAAAAAATATTAGGTTATGAAAATGCTCATGACATTTTTAATCTAGGACTAAAGAAGTTGGGTTTAGAATAATTTTTTATGGAGAAGAATTTGAAAGATTTGGAAGAGAAACTAAAAGTCACTTTTAAGAACCGTGACTTTTTAAAATCTGCTTTGGTGCATAGATCTTATTTAAATGAACATAAAAACTTTGCCCTAGATCATAATGAGCGTTTAGAATTTTTAGGTGACGCAGTGCTAGAATTAGTTGTTACTGATTATTTGTATAAAAATTTTCAAGAAGCAGAGGGTGTTTTGACTAATTGGCGCTCGAGTTTAGTAAATCGTGATCAACTTGCCGCCGCTTCAGAAAATTTAGACTTATATCGTTGGCTTCATATGAGTCGGGGAGAGGCTCGCGATAAAAATAAAAAAGCTCGTAGCTATATTTTGGCCAACACTTTTGAAGCGGTAGTGGGAGCAATCTATTTAGATCAAGGATATAAAACAGCAGAAAAGTTTATCAGAGAAAATTTGATTGTTAATTTAGAAAAAATCATCGAAGAGAAATCATATATTGATCCAAAAACTAATTTTCAAGAAAAGGCTCAAGAGTTAGTCGGAATCACACCAAATTATCGAGTGATTGCTGAATCAGGACCAGATCATAATAAGAGATTTATTGTCGGAGTTTATTTAGAAAAAGAATTAGTAGCTGAAGGCGAAGGTTTTAGTAAACAGGAAGCGCAAACTGATGCTGCTGCTAAAGGCTTGTTGAAAAAAGGCTGGGAAGATAAATAAACTTAGATAATAGCTCTTTTACTCAAATGATTGTGTAGCTGCCCAGAGGCCAGATCCGGATCTACTTACCGTAATGGTTTTTGAGAGCGCTCCGTTCCGCCAAAGTCTGACTTTGGCGGAATGTTTTTTATTTGGACAGATGAGTTTTTTGTTGGTCTTGACAAAATAATTGTTTTCGTGTATTTTGATAATGATTTTGTGCTCCTTCCTTATTTTGCAGCCAAAAGTCCGCCTGGACTTTTCCAGATAACTTCCTACCGACCTGTGTGTGTGACGCTCCCTGTGCCCCGGCTTTCTGCTGCTGCGACGACGCCTCGAAAGAGGCCCCCCAAGCTGCCCAGAGTTCCTTGAGAACTGGGCAGTTTTTCTTTTGTTTAAATATATATTTGACAATTTTCTTTTCTGATCTTATACTAAATAAGTCTTCTTGGCTCTTTAGCAAGAAAAGAAAATGCGGAAGGTGGCGCACAACCGTTCGATGCCATTGGAACCTCCTATTTCGTGGTAAACACGAGAGGCCTTGCGGGCTGTTGACGCGACTGCAAAGGTGAGGTGCGAGGCTTCTCGTTCGCGTTTTGACGAGTCTGAATTCGTTCAACCCCGCGCCGCCTTCCGCTACCTTTGGCCACTACCACCCGACTGGGTGTTTTGGCGGACCGGTCCCCGTGGATCGGCACAACTGCTGCGATCGCTCAGTGTCCTTTGTGAACTGAGCGATTTTTCTTTTTGTTTTAAAACTGGTTGAAGAAAAGAAAATGTGATAAAATATCAATAGTTTTTCCGCCAGAGGCGGATTTGCTTTTGGCGATTATTTTTAATTGCACTATGTATTTAGAGAAACTAGAAATTCAAGGTTTTAAATCATTTGCCAGAGCCAGCACGCTGGTTTTTAATCGTGAGCTGACCGCTATTGTCGGACCAAACGGTTCTGGAAAATCAAATATTGCTGATGCTGTGCGTTGGGTTTTGGGTGAGCAAAGTGCCAAAACTTTACGTGGCAAGAAATCAGATGATGTTATTTTTGCGGGATCTGATAAAAAAGGAAAGCTTGGTTATGCCCAAGTTGACTTGTATTTAAACAATCATGATCGTAAAGCGGACATTGATTATGAACAAGTGATTATTTCTCGTAAAATTGATCGTAAAGGAGAAAGCGAATATTTGATTAACAACAACAAAGTTCGTTTATTAGATGTCCAGCTTTTACTTGCTCAAGCAAACTTTGGTCAAAAGACTTACAGCGTAATTGGTCAGGGAATGATTGATTCGATTTTAACTTCTTCTGCTGCTGAAAGAAAAGAGTTTTTTGATGAAGCAACTGGCGTTAAACAATTTCAGATCAAAAAAGATCAAGCAATTTCTAAGCTAGAACATTCAAAAGAAAATTTAGAACAAACTGATCAAATTTTAGCTGAACTGGAGCCTCGTTTAAAAAGCTTAACTCGCCAGGTAAATAAATTGGAGAGAAGAGAGGGCTTAGAAAAAGAATTACAAGAATTACAAAACAATTATTACAGTTTTTTATTGAGCCACCTAGAAAATGACTTAGCCTCTAATCAAAGTGAGCACGATCGTTTAAAAAAAATAGTCAGCAGCTTAAATCAAGAGTTAGTTGTCTTGCAGACCAACTTGGATAAACATAGCAAAGCTGATTCCCGGCAGGATAAATTCCAAAATTTACAAGACAAACTAAAGCAAGAACAAAATGAACTAAATTCTTTGTTAAAAGAAAAGACGATTTTGGAAGCTAAGGCTGATTTAAAATTATTATCCGGAGGAAAAGGAGATTTGGTTTGGCTAAAAAATCGTCAGCAAGAATTAGTTAACCTCATTCAAAAAAACAGGTTATTTTTGAATGATAAAAATAAAGAATTAGTTAGCAAAAAAGAAGTTTTAGCTGAACTGGAAAATAAACAGCAAGCTATTCTTGCGCAGTTTAAAGATTTAGAAAAAAAATTACAAGAACAACAAAATTTTTCTAAAGGAAATATTTCAGAAGAATTAGAAAAAATTGTGCAAGCGCAAGATGATTTGTTTTCTCAAGTTTTTGAGATTAAAAATTTGGAAGAATTAGGAACTTTGCGAAATATTTTTGATTCTTTGAAAGAAAATACCAAAAGACTTTGGCATTCAATCAAAGAAAGTCCAGATGATCAAAAAATTAATTGGCAGTTAGAGTTTAATAAACTTTTAGGAGAAAAAGATAATTTAGTTAGCGAGGTTAATTCGGCCAAAACCGAAGTAACGGTTTTAGAACATAGTTTGCAACAAATCAAAGAGCAGATCAGTCAGGCAGAAAATGATTTAAAAAAAATAGAGAGTGATTTGCAAACAGCTGGTTCAAATCCATCAGCAAGCGTAGTTGATCAACAGCTGAAAGAGTTGGAAGCAAAAATTGAAGAAAAAGAAAAGTTGTCAGTAGAAATTTCTCAGCAAATTGCTGAGTTTAATCAGCAAGAAGAAACAATGAAGTCTTCTTTGTTGGCTGACCAAAAAAGATTTAGAGAATTACAGAGTGAATTTAATTCCAAAAACAACGAACTTAATGAAGTGAAAGTTTTGATGGCTAAAGTCGAAACTAAAAAAGAAGATTTAGATCTAGAGATTTTACAAGAGGCAAAAAGTTTTTCCAGAGTAAAATTTTCAGCAGATTTAGAAGTAGAGCTTGCTCGTCAAAAAATTAGTAGCCTGAAAAATCAATTAAGCCAAATTGGCGCCATCGATCAAGGCGTCTTAGAAGAGTACGAAGAAGTTAATCAACGTTTTGTTTTTTTGAGTACGCAAGTTGCTGATTTAAATGAGGCAATTAAACATTTGGAAAAAGTAATTAAAGATTTAGAAGAAACTATTTCTCAACAGTTTGATGAAGCTTTTCAAAACATCAATCAATTGTTTAGTGGTTATTTTAAAAAATTGTTTAATGGCGGTAGGGCGCAATTAATTTTGGATATCAAAGAAATTTCATTGGACAATTCTTCAACTGAAAATCAAGACGATCTTTCAGATGATAACCCAGAAGAAGTAAAAACCAAAAAGCAATATGGAATTGAAATTTTAGCCACACCTCCTGGAAAAAAACTTTCTGGCATCAATATGCTTTCCGGTGGCGAGAAGGCATTGACCTCGATTGCTTTGATTTGCGCAATTATTGCTAACAATCCTTCTCCATTTGTGGTTTTGGATGAAGTTGATGCAGCTTTGGATGAAGCAAATTCAATTCGTTTAGCGGATATTTTAGCCGAGCTTTCTGATAAGACGCAGTTTATTGGCATTACTCATAATCGTGCTTTGATGCACAAGGCAAAAATAATCTATGGCGTGACAATGGGCGATGATGGCATTTCAAATTTATTATCAATCAATTTTGATCAAGCTGATGAAATAGCTGCTTAAATAACTTAATAATAAAAAATTTAAAAATTCAGGCTTTAAGTCTGAATTTTTAGTTTGACAAGGATTGGGTTTTATTTTATTCTGGTTTTAAACAAGGGTCATTCAAATTAAGGGGCGACAGATGTCACGCACAATTAAAATTCATGAATTGTTATGGACTGCTTGTGATTTTCAGCGAATCGTTGAGATTTGGAGAGATGAACATCAGATGAGAGTTAGAGTCTCCGAAGTCAATGATTCTACCAAGAGAGTAACGGTTGTTGATTGTGAGAGTGGAATACGATTTGAATTTCGGATTGCCGACATTACAAAGGCGAAAATTGTCACCTGAAATCTCCTCATTAGACATTCCGAAGACAAATTTCGTGATTGCTCGGGTAGGTTGTAAGGCCTGCCCTTTTTCATTATTGACAAAAAATCAAGATTATAGTAGCATAAGCCTTGTCATGGAGTGCTCAATTTTGATTATTAAGCAAATTAAAGAAGAAAAATGTTAAAAATTAGATTAGCAAGAGTTGGAAAAAAGAAAATGCCACTTTATAGAGTGGTCGTTTCTGAAAGCACCAAAGATATGTATGGTAATCATTTGGAGATTTTGGGTCACCATAATCCACATACCAAGGAAACGGTTCTTAAAAACGACCGAATTGAACATTGGTTGAAAATGGGCGCTCAGAGCTCCGAAGTGGTTAGTAACTTATTAGCAAAAGTAGGTTTAGTTAAAACTGAAAAAAAAGCCAAAGCAGTTTCTATTAGTAAAAAACGTCAAACTAAAATTGACGCAAAAAAAGCAGCTAAAAAAGAAAAAGAAGAAGCCGCCAAAGTAGCCGCTGAAGAAAAAGCAGAGGCTCCAGCCGAAGAAGTAAAAGAAGAGGCTGTTGCTGAAGAAAAAGCAGAAGCAGAAGTAACAACAGAAGAAAAACTAGCAACCGAAGAAGTTCCGGCCGAAGTTGCTTCGGATGAAGCTAAATAACTTGATTATTTTTTACAGAAGTTGTATATTTAGATAAAGTTTCGTGTTGAACGAACTGTTATTTAAAAGATTATTAAAGAAAAACTATGATGGAAGATAAAGATTTCCTAGCAACAGTTGTCAAAGCTTTAGTCGAGAATCCAAACGACGTCGAAGTAAAGCGCGACATTGACGAAAGAGGCGTATTGTTAACCTTAAAGGTTAATCCAGCCGACATGGGTAAGATTATCGGAAAGCAAGGTCAAACAGCCAAAGCTTTACGTACTTTATTACGCATCGTTGGTAATAATAACAACGCTCGCGTTAACTTAAAGATCTTTGAACCAGAAGGAATGAGATCTCATGATCGCGAAAATCGCGATGAAAATATGGCCAGTAGCGAACAAGCTCCAAGTGCCACCGAAGACGTTGAAGAATTATCATTATAAATATTCAAACAATAGAATAAATAAAACCGCACTATCACAGGGCGGTTTTATTTTGTATAATAAATGCATCATTAAGTGAATAATATGAAATTTGATTTACTGACAATTTTTCCAGAATGTTTGGACAGCTATTTTAGTAGTTCTATTTTAGCGCGAGCACAGAAAAATAAATTAATCGAGATAAACACTCACGACATTAGAGAGCAAGCCGGTAATAAACATAATACAGTTGATGAACCTCCTTATGGTGGAGGACCGGGAATGGTTTTAAAAATAGAGCCGGTTTATAAAACATTAAAAAAAATTTATAAAATAAAAAACAAAAATACTCAAGTTATTTTATTAACTCCGCGTGGCGAGACTTTGACCCAGACCAAAGTCAAAGAACTTGCTAAATACAAAAGATTGATTTTGATTGCCGGACACTACGAAGCTATTGATGCGCGAATAGATAATTTTATTGATCAGAAAATTTCGCTTGGTAATTTTATTATGACTGGCGGTGAATTGGCTGCCGCGACCCTGATCGACTCGGTAGCTCGTTTAGTGCCAGGAGTGCTGGGCAAGGCAGAGTCTTTAGATGACGAATCTTTTTCAGAGTATAATAAAAAGACTAAAGAATTTAATATAGAATATCCACAATATACGCGTCCAGAGGAGTTTAAAGGCCTTAAGGTCCCAGAAGTATTGCTTTCTGGAAATCATCAAAAAATTAAAGAATGGCGGGAAAAACAAACTAAATTTAGAGCTTAATTTCCAGGAGGCTTAAAAGGCTTGACAAAATGTTTTTTTTGCTTTAAAATACGGGAGCATTAAAAAAATAAAGTCGTAGCTGATTTACAAAGAAATTAAGGGAGTTGCACCCGAGAAAAAACAGAAGTGTCTAAGGTCTTTGGACATTGCTGTTTTTTCTTGAACTTTAGAAGCTATCTATAAGCAAGAAAAACAATGTTTTTTGACAAATAAATATTTGACAACTAAAAAGTGAACCGTTTTTAGTTAAACCATAAGTCAATTTTTAAATTTTATTGTCCAACTAAAAGTTTGGACAAGTCAATCATATTTCGAGTAACAACTCGAGCCAAACACATCTTTTAGCAAGATGTGCAAACTTTATTTGAGAGTTTGATCCTGGCTCAGGGTGAACGCTGGCGGCATGTCTAAGGCATGCAAGTCGAATGCTGAGCTTGCTCAGCATGGCAAACGGGAGAGTAACACATTGGTAATCTACCTCTATCTCAGGCATAACCCTACGAAAGTGGGAATAATTCCTGATAGTCATGGGGGGACATAAGTCGTTCCCATGTAAAACTCCGGTGGATAGAGAGGAGCCTATGGCCTATCAGCTTGTTGGTGAGGTAAAAGCTCACCAAGGCAACGACAGGTAGCGGGTGTGAGAGCATGGCCCGTCTCACTGGGACTGAGAACTGCCCAGACTCCTACGGGAGGCTGCAGTCAAGAATCTTCCTCAATGGACGAAAGTCTGAAGGAGCAATGCCGCGTGATCGATGACGCCTTTCGGGGTGTAAAGATCTTTTATCAGGGAAGAATCCGTGACGGTACCTGATGAATAAGTCACTGCTAACTACGTGCCAGCAGCAGCGGTAATACGTAGGTGGCGAGCGTTACCCGGATTGACTGGGCGTAAAGCGTCCGCAGACGGTCAGATAAGTCTTTGGTTAAATCTTGAGGCTCAACCTCGAGACCGCTAAAGATACTATTTGACTAGAGGCTGGGAGAGGCAAGCGGAATTACTGGTGTAGTAGTAAAATGCGTTAATATCAGTAAGAACACCAAAAGCGAAGGCAGCTTGCTAGAACAGTCCTGACGTTCAGGGACGAAAGCGTGGGGAGCGAATGGGATTAGATACCCCAGTAGTCCACGCCGTAAACGATGGATACTAAATATTGGAAGTATCGACCCTTCCAGTGTTGTTTACCTAAGCTAACGCCTTAAGTATCCCGCCTGGGAAGTACGGCCGCAAGGCTAAAACTCAAAGGAATTGACGGGAACCCGCACAAGCGGTGGAGCATGTGGTTTAATTCGATAATAAGCGGGGAACCTTACCAAGGCTTGACATATAGCTGCAAATCTTAGGAAACTAAGACTCTTTCGAAGGTGCTATACAGGTGCTGCATGGTTGTCGTCAGCTCGTGTCGTGAGATGTTGGGTTAAGTCCTTTAACGAGCGCAACCCTTATCCTATGTTAAATGATCATAGGAGACTGCCCCGGTTTAACGGGGAGGAAGGTGAGGATGACGTCAAATCAGCATGGCTCTTACGCCTTGGGCAACACACGTGCTACAATGGCTAGTACAATGGGTAGCAAAACCGCAAGGTGAAGCCAATCCCATCAAAATTAGTCTCAGTTCGGATTGAGGTCTGCAACTCGACCTCATGAAGTTGGAATCGCTAGTAAACGCTGATCAGCTACGCAGCGTTGAATACGTTCTCGGGTTTTGTACACACCGCCCGTCACACCAAGAGAGTCGGGGGCACCCGAAGGCTGACATTAGTCGGACGAAGGTGAATTCGATGATAGGGGTGAAGTCGTAACAAGGCATCCGTAGCGGAAGCTGTGGATGGATCACCTCCTTTCTAAGGAGATAGGTGTAATAAAATAAAAAGGTCCAACACCCTTTTTTATTACCATAGTCGATTAACTAATTTATTTTAGTTAAAATGGATTTAGCTAAAAATGGTCACTTTCTAGTTGTTAAATATTTTCCCGCGTGAGGCGGGTTTTTTTGTTTCTTTAGGCTATTGCCAAATCAGCATTTTTTTGTTATTATCTTTCTGTTAATTAGAATTTTTTTAAGTAAGAATGTTTAAGTTGTTGGGCATGTAGCTCAGCTGGTTAGAGCACTACACTGATAATGTAGGGGTCGGAGGTTCGAGTCCTCCCATGCCCACCAGCTTAAGCATTATTACAATTCTATTTTAGCCACGGTAGCTCAGTGGTAGAGCAGGGGACTGAAAATCCCTGTGTCGGTGGTTCAATTCCGCCCCGTGGCACCACTAAATTTTTCGGGGTGTGGCGCAGTTGGCTAGCGCGCGTCGTTTGGGACGATGAGGCCGGAGGTTCGAGTCCTCTCACCCCGACCATTTATATTTACTACAATTCGTAAAGAGCAAAGTTGTTTTGTCGAAGCGAAGCGTAGGCGGGTGTCGTATAGTGGCTATTATGTCAGCCTTCCAAGCTGAAGAGGGCGGTTCGATTCCGCTCACCCGCTCCAAATATTGTACAAGCCTCTGGGCTTGTTTTTGTTTTGCGGTATTAGCCAAGCACATCTGTTATTTGCTATACTCAAGATAATATTATTAAATAAATTTATGGAACAAGAAATTATTGAAAAATTAAATGCGCAAGAAGCTAAAATAGATAAAATGTATGCTTCTGTAGAAAAAATGCGCAAGTATTTTTTGTGGGGGTTTATTTTAACGATCGTTTTCTTTATCGTGCCATTAATAGGCTTGTTGTTTGCTTTACCAGCATTTTTAAATAATTATTTAGGAACTTTGGGAGGATTTTAGTCTAGTGAAATAAAACAAGAAGTTTATTGTATTAAATATAAATGGATCAAAAAACAAAAAACCTTAGTGATGAGCTAATTGTTCAGTTAATTCAAAAAGGCCAGCAAGAGCCCTTTTCTTTTTTGGTAGAAAGATACGAAAAAAAACTAAAAAGCTATGCTTATAGATTTTTGAATAATCAGCAAGATATCGAAGATTTGGTGCAGGAGACTTTTATCAAGGCTTTTGTTAATATTCAGTCTTTTGATCTAGAGAGGAAATTTTCTTCTTGGCTCTACCGAATTGCTCATAATACTTTTGTGAATCATCTGAAAAAGAAAAAAAATGATCTAGTTTTGTTTTTTGATGCTGACACCTTATTTCCGCATCCGATAGCCAAAGAACGCCCAGACAAAGATGCGGAACTAAAAGAATTACAGCAAATGCTTGATTATGGTTTGGATCAATTGGATGCAAAATACAAAGAGCCGGTAATTTTATATTATTTACAAGACTTAAGTTATCAAGATATTTCTGATGTAATGCAGATTCCGGTTTCCACTGTTGGAGTGAGGATTAAAAGGGCCAAGGAAAATTTGGCCAAAATTTTTAAGGAGAAAAAATATGAATAAGCAAGAAGAAAAAAAATCAATTAGCGAAGTTATTCAAGCCAAACTCAAAGAGGGTAAGGTAGAAATGCATTCTAAAAATTATTTTATTCTAAAAAATATTTTAATTGTTTCTGCTGTTTTGTTTGGCTTACTTTTGGGGACTTTTTTATTGAGTTTTGTTTTTTTCATTGCTCAAGCTAATGGTTCTGTTTTTCTGCCAAACTTTGGCTTTAGAGGTTGGACGCACTTGTTTGTTTCATTGCCTTGGTTAATTATTTTCGGGGCTGTTGTTATTATTTTCTTTTTAGAATTTTTTGTAAAAAAACACACAACGGTTTATCGTCAGCCCATTCTTTATTCTTTGTTTTTTATTGCCGCTGTCGTTTTTCTAACTAGCTTTTTCTTGAGGACTAATCCTGTGCATCTTAATTTTCTAGATAGATCTGAAGATGAAGATTTGCCAATCATCAGTAGAATGTATCGTCATTATGGAATGGATGCTGATGACAAAGTTTATACCGGACAAATTTCAGCAATCATCGATGATCGAATAAATTTACTTTTAGCTCAAGATCGTGAATTAGAAATTTTGGTTTTAAAAGAAACTCGTTTACCAAAAAAGTTTGTTTTTAAAACCGGAGATTGGGTGATGGTGATGGGAGAAGAAGAGGCTGGCCAAATTAGAGCCTGGGGCATTCATCCCTTAGATGAGCAATGGGGGCCAAGATTTAAGCCAAATTTTAGGCCGTTTATGCCAAGTATGCCGATGATGAAATAAAAAACTTTTTATCTTGTATTAATTATTAGACAAAGAAAAATAAGCTTATTTAAAAGTCTAATAATTAAATAAATAAAAATATGAAAAAAGAATTAGGTTATTTAGCATTAGGCGCAATCATGGCCAGTGCAATCACTGGCGGATTGGTTCACGCTCAAACCACGTCTAGCTCTTCTGATCAACAGCTTGATCCCACTGTTTGTCAGAGGATGCATGAAGGAAAGGGTTTTGGCTTTCACGGCGGCAATACCGAATGGTTAGCTGATCATGCTCAGATTTTGGGCATGAGTACCGAAGAATTGCAGGCTGCTTTAGATTCTGGTCAAAGATTAGATCAGATCGCTGAGGCTCAAGGCATTACTCAAGAGCAAATGCACGAAGCAATGCAAGCTCAGATTAAAGAAAAATTAGCTGATTCTGTAGCGCTTGGAGAAATCACCCAAGAACAAGCTGACTTACGTTTACAACGAATGGATGAAATGGGTCAAAGACCTGATCAGCCAGCTGATTTTGAGGGTTTCAAACAAGGCAGAGGTTTTGGCCAAATGATCAGACAAAAAATAGCTCAATAAAGAAAAGGAAAAGTAAAACCAAAAAACACCCCTGAGAAATTCAGGGGTGTTTTTGTTAAGGCTTTATTTTTTCTTAGAAGTTTTTTTTGTTTCAGTTTTTTCACAGCTGCAAGAGCATTCGGAGCTTAAGCAAACGATTTTCCAAACAATAACGAAAATGTAAGCCCAGAAGTAAGCTTGGATTAAGCCGGCAGCAAAACTTTGCCAGTCCATACCGCTAAAGCCGAAGAAGGTCATTTGCATCATTTGTAAGTGCAAGCCGTATTGTGCAGGATGAAATGATGGCCAGAAGAAACAGATCGCAAACAATAAAATAAATAGCAAGCCTATTTTATTAGCATGATACCAATAGGTATCGTGGTTAGTACAACAACTTTTGTTATCTTTATTCATAAGTGCTCCTTTCTTTTTTATTTTAGTTTTAATTTTAATCTGAGTTTATTATACAATATTTTTTTTAAAAAAGAAACTGTAGTTATTTTATCAATTTTTTAAATTGTTCGACCATCTGTACTGGTTCTGGATCGATCCCATAGTGTCCGGCTAGGTAAAAAGCAGTAAAGTCAGCGATGATTAAGTTTGTAAACATTTTTTCCCAGATATTTTTGCCTTTTAATTCGATAATAGTTACGGGAAATTTTCTTTGGGTTAAAAGTTTTTGTAAAACCTGCATTCTTTTGTTTATTCTTGGATGGTCATTTTTATCTTTTAGAAAAATAAAATGAAATTTTTCTGATAAATGCTTAGTACTTAAGACATGATCAAAGCCGTTCATTTCATTATGATTTAGTTCTGGGAAAGTATTGTAAAAAGCAGGAATCTTTGTGTCCTCATTAAATTTTATTTTCCAGTTATAAGCCAAAGTTTCATAATAATGGCAAGCATAAATAATCGGCACTTTGTTTTTTAATTGTTTGGCTAATTTTTGACCTTGTTTTTGGTAGGTTTTAGTTTTGGTATTTGCCAAAGATTTCAAATCACGGGCAACTTTATTTTCTCTCATTAAAGCTAGAAGAGCCTTGGTTTGTAGTCCTAAGCCCATGCGAGGCTGAAGTCCGAGATCCGGCATTTGGACATAAGCTAGATTTTTTTCTTTGGCCATCTTGATCAATTTGCCTCCAACAGCCAAAACAGCAACGCTTAATTTTTTTTGCAAAGCAAGTTTTAGGCCATCAATTACTTCTTCTGTATTACCAGAAAAAGAGCTGGCAATAATTGTGTAATCTTTTAATGTTTTATCGGATAATTTTGGTAGGCCATAAGAATGGTGGACAATAATTTCTTTGTCTAAGTGGTGATTTAGAATATCAGCAGCCAGGTGTGAACCGCCCATTCCTAAAACAATAAATTTATTTTTTGAACGATAATTTTTGGCGTTATTTACTTTGGCTGGCCAGGAAAATTGTTTTGGGAAGTCTTCAATTACTTTAAACATTTTATTTTCTAGTTATTATTTTTTTAATTATAGTCTCAATATAGTTTCGATCTATTTTATATTTTTTCCAAAGCTCAACAACCTTGCCAGATTCTCCAAAGCTGTCTTGAACGCCAATCATTTCTACTGGTACTGGAAATTGAGCAACTACTTCTTCCAAAATGGCAGAGCCTAAACCGCCGGCAACTTGGTGCTCCTCCAAAGTGATTAAGCGTTTGGTTTTTTTCAAAGATTTGAGAATGGTATTTTTATCTAGCGGCTTGATAGTGTGACAATTGATGATCTCCACGGAAATTTTTGATTTTTTTACCGCAGCAATTGCTTCGCTTAAAATTGGTCCGCAAGCAACTAAAGTTACTTGGTTTCCTTTTTGTAGAATATTTGCTTTGCCAATTTTAAAAGGACTTTTAGAAGTGGTAATTTGTTCGGATTCTTGGCGATGCAATCTTAAGTAAACGGGATTATTTATTTTAGCAATAGCAACGACTGCTTTTTTTGTTTCTTGATAATCGCTCGGAGAGATGACGATTAAATTTGGTAAAACTCGAGTTAAAGCCAAGTCTTCTAAGGCCTGATGAGTTGCTCCGTCTGCACCAACAGAAAGCCCAGCGTGGGTAGATACTAGTTTGACGTTAGCTTTTGAGTAACAAACCGAAATTCTTAATTGTTCCCAATTTCTTCCCGGAGAAAAAACTGCAAAAGAAGAAGCAAAAACAGTTTTGTTGCTCAAAGCCAAGCCAGCAGCTACGCCCAACATGTTTTGTTCAGCTACGCCGACTTCAATTAGGCGCTCTGGATATTTTTTAGCAAAATCTTGTAGACGAGTGCTTTCTGCTAAATCAGCTGAAACAGCAATGATATTTTTATTTGTTTTAGCCAAAGACAATAAAGCCTCGCCATAAGCATCGCGAGTCGAACGTAAATTATTTTTTTGAGAATTATTATTGGTCATGATTTTGTAATTCCTCCAAAGCTCTTGAAGCTTGTTCTTGGTTTGGTGCTTTGCCATGCCAAGGGTATTTATTTTCCATAAAAGAGACACCTTTTCCTAAAATAGTATGAGCAATAATTGCTACGGGAGATTTTTGGTAAGTTTTAGCTTTGTCTAAGGTTTTGATGATTTGTTTAAGGTCATGGCCATTTGTTTCTAGGACTTTCCAACCAAAACTTTCATATTTAGTTTTTAAATTACCCAAAGGCATAATATCTTTGGTGTAACCGTCAATTTGAATACCATTGTAATCGATGATATTGATTAGATTGCCTAGATGATATTTATTGGCAGTCATGATTGCTTCCCAAACCTGCCCTTCGTTATGTTCTCCATCAGAAGTGACACAAAAGATGTGATGTTTTAGATGGTCTAGTTTAGCAGCAAGAGCCATGCCGACAGCCTGAGAAATTCCCTGTCCCAAAGGACCAGAGCTCGTTTCTACTCCTGCTAAACTTAAATTATGTGGATGACCTTGTAAATCGCTATTTAGTTTACGTAAAGTTTTTAGTTTGGCTAAAGGAAAATACCCAGCACGAGCAAGACTAGCATAAAGAATCGGGCAAATGTGACCATTGGATAAAATTAAACGATCTCTATTTTTTAAATTTGGTTTTTTTGGATCATGATTTAAAATAGCAAAATATAAAACAGCAAAAATATCAGCCATACCCAAAGATCCGCCGCTGTGTCCTGAGCCAGCATTTTTTAGACTACGAATTACATCTTGTCGTAGTTCGTTGGCTATTTTTTTTAATTCAAAGAGAGAATCTTTTTGCATAACATTTATATTTTAGCATTTTTTGGATAATAAAAAAACAGCCAGACAATCTTTGCTAGTTGTTTTTTTAATTTTTTATAAATAATTTAAAAGTTGGTCGTAGTTTAAGAAGCTAAAAATTTTATAAAACCAAGAAATAAATAAACCAAAACTATCAGTGAGCATCAAAACGCCAATGATGACTAAAAATATACCACCAATAGTTGAGATGTAGGGTAAGATTTTGTTTATTTTTGGTAAATATTTTAAAGCAGACTCTATACTGAGAGCAATCAGTAAAAATGGCAAGGCTAAGCCCAAAGAAAAAATGCTTAATAGAATAATTCCTGAGCCTAAAGTAGCGGTTGTAGAGGCCAAGAAAAGAACGCTGCCTAAGATTGGGCCGATGCAGGGCGTCCAGCCAAAAGCAAAGCTAGCGCCAAAAATAAAAGAGCTCAAAGGTTTGCCTGGTTGCAGTTTATTGAATAAGTTAATTTTTTTAGTTTTATTTAAAAAACCAAATCCTGGTATTTTTAAAAAATGGAGCATGAACAGGCCAAAGATGATGATGAAAATTCCACCAATTCTAGATAAGATTAGACGATAGCCAATCAAGGCTCCACCGCCCAAGGCAAAAAGGCTCCCTAAAATAATAAAAATCAAACTAAAACCCAAAACATAAAGTAGGCTGTTGAGTAGAATTTTCTTTTTGATTATTTTTTGTTCTAGATTTTCTTTGGTCAAAGACACGCCGCTAATAAATCCTAAATAACTAGGAACCAAAGGGAGCGTGCAGGGTGCAAGAAAGGTTAAGAGTCCGGCAAAGAAACTAGGGATGATTAAATGCCACATTTATTTGGTGTGTAAAAAATTATAGATATCCTCTAAGGCTTTGACGCCATCGCCAACGGCGATATTGTTTTGGTGGTACAAAGCGTCGGTACAATCACCAGCAGCCCAGACACCCAAAGTTTGGCTTTGTTGATTTTTGGGGTCAATAATGATTGCTCCGAAAGAATTAGTTGCTACGAGGTTTTTGGCAAATTCAGTATTTGGTATCGCCCCAATCTCAACAAAAATGCCTTGAGTTTTTAGTTCTGTTTTTTGAGAGTCTTGATTTTGATAAATGATTGCTTCAACTGTATTTTCTCCTTTGACTTCTAGAGTTTCGATATTAGTCAAAGCTTTTACTTTGGGGTTGTTTAATACTTTTTTAATGGTAATTTCATCAGCTTTAAATTCTGGGCCACGGTGTAAAATAGTAACACTATTCACATAAGCAGCAAGTTGCGCTGCTGATTCAAAGCCAGCATTGCCGCCACCGATTACTACTATGTCTTTGTTTCGATAGAGCGGTCCATCACAAGTAGCGCAATAAGTTAAGCCCTTGTGCTCTAAGCGGTCTGCCCCAGGAACATTTAATTTTCTTCTTTGTGAACCAGTGCTGATCAAAATCGTTTTGCTTTGATGGGTCTCTTGATTTTCAGTAGTGACTTGAAACAAGTCGTCTTTCTTTTCTAAATTAGAGACTTTTTGTCCACTAATAATTTGTAGATTTTCTCCTTGATAAGCCTCTAGATGTTTTTGTAAGTTTTGCGCTAGTTCAGCACCAGAAATAGCCACAGTGCCGATCCAGTTTTCTATTTTAGGAGAAACGATTGATTGACTTTCAAAATCTTTTGTTATAAAAAGTGTCTTTAATTCTTTGCGAGCGGCATAAACGCCAGCGGCAACTCCAGCTGGGCCGCCACCGATAATAATTAGATCGTAAATAGTATTCATAGATTTGTTTTTTTAATTTACCTCTGTTGTTATTTCCTTTTTATTTTTAAATAGCAATAGACTAAAAATAAAAATAATTGTTGAGCTCGTTGCTGAAAGCATGCAGTAAATACAAATTGCTTTGATTACCCAAATTTGGAGATAAACCAACCAAAGGGTAAATACAAAGCCTAGACTGGGAATAAACTTAAGATATAAAGACGTGAGTTTATGTTGGTACTTGAAGTAAAGTAAAACTGCAAAAATTATTGATAAATAATAAAGGACTCCCAATGAAGCAATCGGGATATTAAAGATTGCCGAATATTTACTATCTAAAACTTGTTGACAGCCAGAAAGAACGGAGCAATTGATTGTGCCGACAAAATATTTAGTAGTTAGATAAACGGAATCCAAAAAACCAACGGTCGCTGTTAAAGCAAATGCCAAAAGTAAAGAAAAATTAATTTTGCTTGATTGCATTTTTTAATTGGTTGTAGCTATTAAATCTAATTTTTTCTCCGTTAAGAAAAAATGTTGGTGTGCTGTTTAGTCTGAGGCTATTAGCAAAGCCCTGGTCTTGTTTGACTTTATCTTTTACAGGTTCACTGTCTAGATCATTTTTAAATTGTTCAGGGTCTAGACCGATTTCTGCGGCATATTGAGTAAATTTTTCAATTGGATTTTGTTCATTTGACCAGTCTGTTTGATTTTCAAACAGTTTGTCATACATTTCCCAAAATTTTCCTTGTTGACCGGCTGCTTCAGAAGCTAATGCGGCAATTTTGGCATTTGGGTGGAGGCTTTCTAAAGGAAAATGGCGATAGATTAATTTTACTTGATCAGCCAATTCTTCGCTTAAGGTTTTGAGCATTGGATAGTAAGCTCCGCAAGCTGGGCACTGGAAATCGCTATATTCAATCAAAATATTTTGAGCACTTTCAGAGCCTTGAACGTGGTCATTGGCTTGAATTTGTGTTTCATCAAAAAGAGTCGTTTCTTCGCCTTGGTTATTGGTAGCTAGAGAAATCATGCCCCAGGCAAGCAAGGCCAAAACAACAAGAGAAATTAGCCAAAAAAGTAAATTATTATTTTTCATATCTTAAAAATTATTTTTTTAAATCAGTGAGATTATCATAGCAATATTTTCTCAAAAAGAAAACCCGCCGCGTCAGACGCGGCGGGTAAAAAATTAGATTATTATTTTAATAAAGCGTCTAATTGTTGAGCAATTGTCTCATAAGGCAAGGCTCCGTTGATTGGCATTCTTTGGTCTCCGGCAACAATGATTGAGTAAGGGGTGCCACGACCACCGGCAGCAACAGCTTCGCTGATTTGGCTTTGGACTTTTTGAGTGTATTTACCAGCTTCAAAACAAGAATTTACTTTTTCAGCGTTAACGTTAATTTTTGCTAAAGCAGTATTAATATCAGCAAGGGCGGTTTTGTTGGCATACATATAATCTAGATAGTCCCAAAGCTTGTCATTGCCAGCAACTTCGCCAACACATTCGGCAATCTCTGCTTTTTTAGCAGCTTCTGGGTGTAGTTGGGTTAAAGGAAAGTTACGATAGACCCAATTCACATCGCCATTATAATCAGCAAGAACTTGTTTCATTGTTTCGTGAAATTTTTGGCAGTAAGGGCAGTCAATGTCAGAGTATTCAACAATAGTAATGTCAGCTTTTTTATCACCTCTTAACCAATCGTCTTTTTCAACTTTAACATTGGCAATATTATTTGCTGCAGCAGCGTTATCGTTAACATTGGCATTAACATTGACGTTTGGTTTTTCATCATCAGCTCTAGTTTGGACTGCTTGATTGATAAATAATCCAGCCATGATAAAAAATCCTACAGCGAACATCGCGCCAACGCCACTAAAAAGGCCTACTTTAAAAGCAGAGCGTGGAGGCAAGTTATCAATGAATTTTTTCTCATATGGATTTTCACTTGTATATTTTTCTTCCATACTTTATTTATTTAATTAATTAGTTAAGTTATTATATCAGATTGTTCTCAGAGAAAGCAATAGCTTATTTTGATAATTGATTGCCTTTAATTTGCCAACCTTCAGCTTGTAATTTTTTGATTTTAGCTAAAGTTCCCCAGGCATAACCACCGAGTTTATTTTGACTCGCTACAACGCGATGACAGGGAATATTTTTGGGATCAGGATTATTGTGCATCAAATTACCAACTGCTCGATAAGCGCGAGGGGATCCAGCGAGTTTTGCGACCTCTTGATAGCTTAAAACTTGCCCAAGTGGTATTTGGCTGACAATTGCATAGACTTTTTCTTTGAAACTTGTGTTCAGCATCTTAGTATTGACAAAAATTTAATTATATGCTATTATTGTACATCAATTTGAAAAATAAGCAAATTTTATGAATTTTACACAAAATCAAGGAAAATTGAATAAAACGGTTATTTTAGGGACAATCTTGGCTATTTTAGTGATTTTTGACTTTCCACAAGCTGTATTTTCTCAAAGTGAAACTAGCGCTAATACTGGCCCAAGAGCTGAAAATGTCTTAAAAAGTCACTATGGTGAGCCTACTTTACCAGAAAGTGGCGATCGTTTGGCTAAAACAACCATGAATATTATTGTTACTTCTTATAATAGTGAGCCTGGTCAAACTGACGATTCTCCTTTTATTACTGCTTTTAATACTCATGTGCGTGATGGTATTGTGGCTACTAACTTTTTACCAAAAGGAACTTTAGTCAGATTTCCTGATGAATTTGGTGACAAAATTTTCGTCGTCGAAGATCGAATGAATTCTCGTTATTATTACCGGATGGATATTTGGATGGCTGATAAAGCTGAGTCGATTAAATTCGGCGCTAAATATTTAAAAATGGAGATTTTATAAAATTAAAATAGAAAAAAGAGCTTATTAACTTAAGCTCCTTTTTCCTTAGAATAGTTTTTTGGAAATTATTTTAAGGAAAGAGCTGAACATTAACATATTCAAGTTGCAAACTTGAATGTAATAACTTGGAGCAAGCAACATGACACGCGTTGAATGGTTAAAAGCTCATCGTGCAGAGGTTGAGGCTTTGATTCGCGAAGGCAAGGGGCTTGGTTTTAAAGGCACTCGCTTGAGCGAATACTTGCTTCCGCGATTGAATCGCATGATGCAAGTGGAGGGATTTGTTCAAGCGTTTGGTAACGTAGGAGATTTGACGTCAGCGCGAAGTCTAGCTGGCATCGAGTTTCCGAGAGGCCGAGTCGCCGGGCAATCTTTGGACGTTGACTTGTCCAAAGCTGGCGATGCGGAAGTTCGGGTGTTCTTAGCGGGAATTCCCGATGAACCGAAACAAGTCGCTTATCGCAAAGCAGAGAAAGAAGCTGAAAGGTTAATCGAAGTGATCAGAAGGATCCTCGAAGAGTTTCCAGAGTTAGATCGAAAGATCAGCAAGGAGGACATTGGTCGAGCGCTTGATTGTGCTTTGACCGGTGCTTCTCGTGCGGAGTTGGTTTCTGGTTTTGCTTTACGCATCTTGCGCAAGGCGAACGTTGACATGTCAGCACAAGTCGCCCAAACGAGCTTACTTGATTGAAGTTTGCAGCATGGAGGAAGGAACGATGGCCAAGGACACGAAACAGATGTACTCACAACACCCACAACCACCCGCTTCTCCACGGAAGAACGTCACGGCCAATGGAGGCGATCCACTCATGAGGCGAGTCGGAAGAGGAAGTTCCGATGGACCGAGCTTCAGTGAACTGCTGGAGGAGGGCTTCAGTGAGTTCTACGAGGTCTGTCGAGGACTTCGGTGACTAGCGCTCCAACTTCAATGTGCCGAAGTGTTTCTGCTCAGCAGGGACACTTCGGACTCTTTTATTAGATGATAAGATTTGTCTTTTAATAAAAGAGTTAGTTCATTGTCTAGAACAAGGAGCAGAAGATGTTTAAGTTGAATCGGCGACATTACAAATTGCTTGCTTGGGTTTTCGTTGGCATTCTGGTGACGTGGCAACCGCCATTCGCTACCATCATGATCGCGATTGCCATTTTGGCTTTGGCGTTCAATTGGGCGATTAGTCACTTGAAAAAAATACTCGGGCTTTGATGAAAATCAGAGCCCCTTAATTATCTCTTGTTTTTATTGATTTTTATTGAGAATTTAAGCTAAATTCCCAGCTATCAAAAGGGTTTGACAAGCTATGAAAAATAGTATATAATACGCCTACCTTTATTAAGGAGAAGAAATAATACATGTTAGGACAATTAGTTAAGTTAAAAATCTAAGGTTCAGAAAGTTAATTCTCTACTTTTTGAGCCGCCTAAAAAGCGGTTTTTTGTCTCTTTGAAAATTAGTTGTTAGCAAGCAGTTTTTTATGGGTAGGCTTTGCGCGATCCACTAAAGAACTGCTTGTTGCCAAGTAATTAAATTTAGCAACACAAGAACTTTGACAAGTAAATAATTTTTTAAACAATAATGTTTAAGAGCATCTTTTAAAAATTGATAGATTCGATAATTTATCAATTCAATTTTAAGTATAAATTTGTATTACTCATAAAAAATTTTAGTGCCAAAAGTTTTCAGAATTTTTGGTGGTTACTAATAAGGGTATACGGTGGATGCCTTGACACCAAAAGACGATGAAGGACGTAGCAATCTGCGATAAGCTTCGGGGAGGTGATAAGCAACCTATGAGCCGGAGATTTCCGAATGGGGAAACCCTTCCGTATGAAGTGCGGAAACCACTAAGTGAATACATAGCTTAGTTGGAGGTAACCTGGGGAATTGAAACATCTTAGTACCCAGAGGAAGAGAAAGAATTAATATGCTAATTAAAACTATTGAGAATTTCGGTTGTCATTAGTTTTAATTAGTATCTCGATTCCCTGAGTAGTGGCGAGCGAAACGGGAAGAGCCTAAACCTGAGAATAGATAAACTATTTTGATCTGGAGACTTCGGTCGAAAGTGAGAGATAATGCAATGACTGTAAGTCTAATGCTATCTACGGGTGTTGTAAGAGGCTATCATTTGGAAACTTACAGGTTCCGAGCAGTAATGATTATTATTTAGTAGAACAGTCTGGAAAGGCTGACCAAAGATGGTGAAAGTCCAGTATATGAAAAATATTAATCAACTGTCGATAGTTTTCTTGAGTACCACGAGACCGGAGAAATCTTGTGGGAATCTAGCATCACTATGTGCTAAGGCTAAATACTTTTGGTGATCGATAGTGAACAAGTACCGTGAGGGAAAGGTGAAAAGCACCCCGAGAGGGGGATGAAATAGTTTCTGAAACCGTATACTTACAAGGAATCGAAGCCCTATACTTGTAGCTTGCTACAAGGATGGGTGACGGTGTGCCTATTGAAGAATGAGCCAACGAGTTAGCTATATGTAGCTTATTTAACTCCTTCGGGAGGAAGGTACAGTGAAAGCGAGGATTAATAGTCCGTCACAAACTTTATACTTTGCTTGATTTATCAGGCAGGGTATAAATTTTGTATGCTGCATATACTAGACCCGAAACCGGGTGAGCTTGCCATGACCAGGGTGAAGCGACCGTAACAAGTCGTGGAGGCCCGAACCCACTAGCCGTGCAACACTAGGGGATGAGTTGTGGTAAGAGGAGAAATTCCAATCGAACTCGGCAATAGCTGGTTCTCCTCGAAATAGTTTTAGGACTAGCCTTTTGAGTTAAGTTTTGGTGGTAGAGCACTGGATGGAGTAGGGTGGCATTGTGTCCATACCTACTTCAATCAAACTCCGAATGCCATTACGTATTTCAAAGGAGTCAGACCATGGGGGCTAAGCTTCATTGGTCAAAAGGGAAACAGCCCAGATCTCAATCTAAGGTCCCAAAATCTAAGTTAAGTGTAAAAGGTGGTGTCGTGACTTATACAACTAGGAGGTTGGCTTAGAAGCAGCCATCCTTTAAAGATAGCGTAATAGCTCACTAGTCAAGTCGCTTCGCGCCGATAATTTAACGGGGCTAAACTTAGTACCGAAGATGAGAACTTTTATCTTTTAGATAAAAGTGGTAGAGGAGCGTTCTATACTGCGTTGAAGCGGTACCGTGAGGAGCCGTGGAGTGTATAGAAGTGAGAATGTTGGCATGAGTAGCAAAAATCGGGGTGAGAATCCCCGACACCGCAAACCCAAGGTTTCCTGGGCAACGAGAATCGACCCAGGGTTAGGCAATCCTAAGGCGAGGCCGAAAGGCGTAGTCGATGGAAGAGCAGGTTAATATTCCTGCCCTACTGCTAATTTTCGATGAGGGGACGCAGAGTGAAATTTCTTCGCGCTATTTGGTTATGAGCGTTGGTTGTTAGTAGTGTGTTTTTTAGGTAAATCCGGAAAACATTAAGCACAAAAGCAATCAGAAGACTGCGGCTTCGGCCAAAGTCAATGAAGAGCGAAGCTTTGTCCAGAAAAGCCTCTAGAGCTAAGTTAGTAGTATCTGTACTGCAAACCAACACAGGTGGGTGAGGAGAGTATCCTCAGGTGTACGAGAGAACCTTCGCTTAGGAACTCGGCAAAACAGCGGCCGTAACTTCGGAATAAGGCCCGCCCTATGTTTTGTAGGGCCGCAGCGAAAGACTCCAAGCGACTGTTTACCAAAAACTTAGGTCCCTGCTAAAGCGCAAGCTGATGTATAGGGGCTGATGCCTGGCCAGTGTCCGAACGTTAAGGGGAGGGGTTTACGCCCTGAACTGAAGCGCGGATGAACGCCGGCCGTAACTATAACGGTCCTAAGGTAGCGAAATTCCTTGACGGGTGAGTTCCGTCCTGCACGAATGGCATAACGACTTGGAGACTGTCTCAGCGAAGGACTCGGCGAAATTGCAAGACGAGTAAAGATGCTCGTTACCCATAGCTAGACGAAAAGACCCCATGAAGCTTTACTACAATTTGGTATTGATTTAGGATTATATTTGTTCAGGATAGGTGGGAGACTTTGAAGCTGCAACGTCAGTTGCGGTGGAGTCATCCTTGAGATACCACCCTGGTATGATTTTAAATCTAACTTAGTCCCGTGAATCCGGGACAAGGACAGTATCTGACGGGTAGTTTAACTGGGGCGGTTGCCTCCCAAAATGTAACGGAGGCGTTTACAAAGGTTGGCTAACTCCTGATGGAAACAGGAGTCGTCGTGCAAACGCATAAGCCAGCTTTACTGCAAGAGCTACAACTCGAGCAGTTGCGAAAGCAGAAGTTAGTGATCCGACCGTACGATATAGGACGGCGGAAGCTCAACGGATAAAAGTTACTCTGGGGATAACAGGCTGATCCTGCCCAAGCGCCCACAGCGACGGCAGGGTTTGGCACCTCGATGTCGGCTCATCGCATCCTGGGGGTGGAGAAGCTCCCAAGGGTTAGGCTGTTCGCCTATTAAAGCGGTACGCGAGCTGGGTTCAGAACGTCGTGAGACAGTTCGGTCTCCTATCTGCTATGGGCGTTGAATTTTGAAGGGTCTCCTTTCTAGTACGAGAGGACCGAAAGGAACGAACCTCTAGTGTACCAGTTGTCCTACCAAGGGCATCGCTGGGTAGCTACGTTCGGTTAAGATAAGTGCTGAAAGCATATAAGCACGAAGCTGTCCCTAAGATTAGAATTCATTATAGATCCCTGGGAGACTACCAGGTTGATAGGCTATATGTATAAGTGCAGTAATGCATTAAGCAGAGTAGTACTAATAGATCAAAGTAACCACTAAAAATTTTGGAAATTTTTATACAAATTTTTTGTTCTTAAACATTGTTTAAATGATTAAAATCGTTTTACTTTTCATTGGCTTGATATTATTATTGGGTGTCGTGATGTTATTCACGCCGATCAATCAAATAGTATTAGGTTAGGAAACGATGTTTCGATTTATAAATTTATTTTTTCGAGGACGATAGAGTTCTGGTGGTTCTACTGGAGAGGCCACACCTGATCCCATTTCGAACTCAGCAGTTAAGCTCTTCAAGGCCGATGGTAGTAACCCATTTAGGGTTGCGAGAGTAGGTCATCGCCAGAACCCTGTTGTTCTCTGTAAATTTATAGTTTGAAGCATCGTTTTTTTGTTTGCTTTATTTTTTAGCTTGATTTTGCTAAGCTTAATGAGATTTTAAGATGTATTATATGATTATCATTTGGTTTTTAATCGCATTTATTGGGTATTTATTAGCTATTTTTTTGTTTGCTTATTTTTTGATTCCACATTTTGGTTTTAGAAAAATATCAGTACCAAATGATATTCCTGAGAGCATGGAAGATAAGATAAATGAATTGAAGAATAGCGCTGGTTCTCCGGAAGAATTTTTAGACTTAACTTATGATTATTTAGGCAATAAATATCATTCAGAGCGTTGGAATACTTTATTAAAGCCACAGCTATGGTTTAAAAATTTAGAACAAATTTGGCAAATTGACGGCTTTGTGCCTTGTCATCAAAGTAGTTTTATTTTCAAAATATTTTTAGTGCGCAGTGATTTTTTTAAACAAGAAGATATAAAAATCAAGTTAACTTTTTTGAATTTCGTTATTCATCATTATTTATTACTTAGTTTAAATGGCAAACAAATTCCTATTGACGTTGGTGAAAAACAAAATGGATTAAAAATTGGAGAGCACGCTAATTTTTTTGCAAAATAGAATGAAAAAGATCATAGATTTACATATTCATTCTAAATACGCTCGAGCTACTTCTAAATATTTTGATTTGGCAGAGATGGTCAAGTGGTCAGAAATAAAGGGCGTAGACATTGTCTCTTGCGCTGATTTCACGCATCCAGCTTGGTTTAAGGAACTAAAAAATCATTTAATTGAAGATGGTAATTCGGGTTTATACAAATTAAAAGACGTTCAGTCGACTGTCCGTTTTTTAATTTCCACGGAAATTTCTTGCATTTATCGACAAAATGATCAGACTCGCCGGGTGCATCTTTGTATTTTGATGCCAAGTTTACAAGCCGCTGAAAAGTTTAACCAAGCTTTGAGTGATCGCGGAGCTAAACTTGCTTCTGACGGGAGACCAATCTTAGGCATGTCCGCTAAACAGGTTTTGGAAATTATGCTTGAAACAGACGAAAGAGCAATGATGATTCCGGCTCACGCTTGGACGCCATGGTTTGCGGTTTTTGGTTCAAAATCTGGCTTTGATTCTTTGGAAGAATGTTTTGAAGATCTTACGCCATACATTAAAGCAATTGAAACTGGGCTTTCTTCTGATCCGATTATGAATTGGCAATTATCTCAGCTTGATCAAATTACTTTGGTTTCAAATTCCGATGCTCATTCGGGACCACACATTGGACGTGAAGCAAACGTGATGGATTTAGAAGAAAATACCTACGATGAAATAGTAGAAATTATTAAAACTAAAAATAAAAAGAAGTTTTTGTATACAATAGAATTTTTTCCCGAAGAAGGGATGTATCATTTTGATGGTCATCGAACTTGTAATTTTTCTTGTTCGCCAGAAGAAAGTAAAAAATATAAAAATATTTGTCCAAAATGTAAAAAGCCGCTTACTATTGGCGTAGAAAGTAGAGTTTTTGCTTTGGCGGATCTTAAAAAAGAGGAGGTAGAGAAAAGTAAACACATTCCTTATAAAAGTATTGTTCCTTTGCCAGATTTATTGGCTGATTATTTTGGCATGTCACGTAATAGTAAAAAAGTGCAGACTTTGTTTTTTGATATTTTGAGCCATGCTAAAAATGAATTTGAAGTTTTATTAGATCTTTCTTTTGCAGATTTAAAAAAAATAATGCCAGAAAATTTAGCTTTAGGCATTATTAGGATGCGAGAAAATAAATTGAAATTAATTCCTGGCTTTGATGGTCAGTATGGAAAGATAGAAATTTTTTCCGAAGAAGAACAGAAGTTAGCTAAGATTAATCAGCAAAAAAGTTTATTTTAAAAATTATAGAGTAAATAAAAAATTCCTTCATAAAGACTATTAAAGGAATTTTTTATTTTCGAAAAACTATTTCTTTTTGCGAGTAGCTTTTCTTTTTTTTGGAGCAGCTTTTTTGGCGACTCTTTTTTTAGTTACTTTTTTCTTAGCAACTGGTTTTTTTGCAACTTTCTTTTTAGTTACTTTTTTCTTAGCAACTGGTTTTTTTGCAACTTTCTTTTTAGTTACTTTTTTCTTAGCAACTGGTTTTTTTGCAACTTTTTTCTTTGCTGGCATTTTATTTTCACCCCCTTTCTTTTTTTAAGATAATATTTTTATTTTCGCCTTATCTCATTGCTTTGAGCAATAGGACAAAGGTTTATTCGACTGTAATGTTAGTTTTGAAGACTAGATTGACTATTTTAGCAATTAAATTGTCTGTTAAATCTGTAGCGTACATCAGGCCGATAATGATAAATAAGATACCAATTAATTTATACATTAAACGAGTGCCGCCCTCACCACCTAAATATTTTTCAGCAAATGGAATTCGACCGAAGTTTCTTAAGAGCCATTCTGATTTCCAAGTAACAAAGAAACCCCCGACGGCAATTAAAATTCCTAAAATAAATTTTCCAAAAGTCATAAATTATTTTTTTAAAAAAACTTTTTTATAACAAAGAAATTATAACATAATTTTTTTAAAAAGAGAATAGTATTTTTGTTTTTTTTGTAAAATTTTTTGAAAAAAATATTTTTTTAGGTTAATCTATAAATTTTTTAGAAAATAAAAAACAATTTTAAAAAAATAAAATTGTTTTTTAAGTTAAGTTTTATTTTTATTCCCAAGCAATCGTTCCGACAATTGCAGTTGCTCTGTTACTATTGGTATTGTCTGCATAGCCATTAACAAAGCTTGTGCTATCTAAAACCCCAACGCCATTGTAGGCAACTATGTTAGCAGTATAATTTACAGAGTCTAAGAAACTAATAGTAGTACCGTCAATTGTAGCAATCCTACTATAACCATCCAAAGTACTCTTTCGGTAGCTGATCACAGCATTGCTGGCATCAATTTTACTTGTCGCATGGTACCTTGTTGCCTCGCTTTCATAAACATATTCAGAACCAAAGGAAATAGTAGTTCCACTAATCGTTCCTACGATAGCTGTACCATAGCTACTGTTAGCTGAATCTTCATAGACAATTAAAATTGTATTAGCATCTAGAGCTGTAATATTTGGCTCTCTAAGAAGGCCAGTATTGTAGGTGTACTCAGAACCAAAAGCAATGCTAGTGCCAGTAACTGTTCCTACATAAGCTACGCTATTGCCAGCCGCGCTATCCTCAAAAATGATGACAAAATGACTGTCGTCCAAAGTGGCTAATCTAACATCATTTTGTCCTCCTGTGTGCACTGTTGTTCCAGAACCATAAGAGATAGCATTACCACTGACACTACCAACTTTAGTAACTAGGTCAGAGCTAGCATTATCTTGGTAAACCACAACAAATTTAGTACTACTCAAAGCAGTAACTGCTGGACGATAAGAAACATTGGTGCCATTAAATGGATACTCAGAACCATAAGAGATAGTAGTGCCACTGACGGTGCCAACAACTGCTTGACCATAGTTACCATTAGCATTGTCTCTGTAAGCTACAACAAATTTAGTACTACTCAAAGCAGTTAAACTATTTTCTAAAGTTGCCCCAGCATTGTATTGATAATCTGAACCAAAAGCAATACTGCTACCAGTGACTACACCAACAGCTGCTCTACCACCACCAGTCGTTGTATCATTATATGCGCTAACAAAATTAGTGCTATCTAAAACAGTTACTTGGTTATATGTAGTAGCTCCGGCATCGACAACAACTGCTGAACCATCAAAGGAGAGACCGGTGATTGTGGTCGGTGTACTTTCAGCTACCGCTACTGTATAAACAGTACAAGGTTTTATATCGACAATAATAGAACCGACCTTACTAAAGTAATAACCAGTGCCGTTGGTATATGGGGCAGACTCGGTTGGGTCTACTGGCATAGTCGGTAGATAAGTAGGAACAAGGTCAACTCCGTCGGCAATATCTACTTTAGTAATCTCAGCTCCTAGCGCTGTGCAAGTAACGGTGCCTCCGGCAGAGTCACCTACTGCGGCAATCATATAGTTAGTGTTGTCTGTTAAGGCGGTAATGGTGCTTGGCAGAGTGATATTATCTACAGTATATTTCTCCAGAGCTTTTTTAATGTTTAGAGCTTCGCTATACCTTCGGCTATTTCTAGATTCGCCAATTCTTCTTGCTGGATCAATGGCGACAAAAGTAATTGCCGCAAGCAAAGCTATTAGGGCAATTACAATAATTAATTCCATTAAGGTGAATCCTTTTTTAGACATCAATAATATTTGAGAGTAATTTAAAGACGAGCTTATTATATAATGGATTACTTATCTTTTCAAGCATAATTTTATTTTTTAATAAACAAAAAATAATCTTATACACAAGATTATTCTATGGTGGGCGCTAAGGGACTCGAACCCCTGACCCTCTCGGTGTAAACGAGATGCTCTAGCCAACTGAGCTAAGCGCCCTTAAAAATAGTGGTGGACCCAACAGGAATCGAACCTGCGACCTCCTGCGTGCAAAGCAGGCGCTCTAGCCAACTGAGCTATGGGCCCTAAATAATAAGTTGGTGCCGAAGAGAGGATTTGAACCTCCACCCTCAAAAATAAGGACCAGCCCCTCAAGCTGGCGTGTCTACCAATTCCACCACTCCGGCATGTGAAACTTAAATTTTAAAGAGACACGCCAAGAAATGATTTAGATTTTGGTTTCTTTGAATTTCTTTTTAGCAGTACGAACAAAACCCAATTTAGCACGTCTAACTTTTGCTTGTTTAACTGGTTCAATGTTAGTAATCAAAGGAGAGTTTAAAGGATAGATTTTTTCTACACCAATGCCATTTGATACTTTACGAACAGTGATTGTAGAACCGATTTCTTTACCGTGTTTTCTGGCGATAACTAAACCTTCAAAGACTTGAATTCTTTCTTTTTCAACACCCTTGGCGTTCTTTTCTTTGATTTTTTCATGGACCTTAACAGTCATTCCAGGTTTGATTTCTGGAGCAATCTCTGCTTTTTTTTCGGTCTGAATTTTCTCTTCGGACATATTTTTCCTTTAAAATTGGATAAAACGATTAAATAATACTCGTCTATTTTAGACTAAAATTGATTTTTTGTCAACCCCGTTTGGTGGTTATTATCTAAGCTGGCTAACCTTAGAAAAGATTAGTTTAGGCTTTATTTTCAAGAAAATCAATGATTTCTTGGGCCCCATCTTCAGCGCTAATCTTCGTTGTGTCGATTACTAGATCATATTGACTTAGGTCGGTATGGTCTAAATTATAGTACTTTTTGTAGCGTTTTTTGTCGCTTTTCTGGCGTTCTTGGAGCTTTTCTATTACTCCTTCAATTGAATCTGGAAGACCTTCGTTTCTTTGGGCTTGCTCTTGGCTATTTTGGATTTGTTGCCAAATTCTTTTTGCGCCTTCTGCTAGATCAACTTTAATGTAGATTTTTATTGATTCCGGCAAAAAATGAAATTGAGTTCTTCCTTCGACAATAACATTTGTTTCTTTATTAAGTTGGCGAGCTTCTTTGGCAGCTGTTTCATCAACTTCGACATCAGTTTCAGGGTGAATTAATGCGTATTCATTTAATTGTTCAAGAGTCATTCCTTTTTTTCGAGCTAAATCTCTTCTGATTCCACCGACATAGATTCTCTTTGCTTTTAATTTTTTACTCAAAATTTCTGCAATTGTGCTTTTGCCGCTTCCTGGTGTGCCAGAAATTGTAATTAATAAATTTTTTACCATATAAATTATTTTATGGTTTTTAAAAAGTCTCTTAATTCTTTTGGTAGAGGAGATTTGAATTCTTGCCAAGCTTTGTTTAAATCTTGAAAAGATAAATAATAAGCATGCAAGAAGATTCTGACCTCAGAAACACCTTTTTTCTTTTTACGAATGTCTTTGGTTTGATAAAGTTTGTCTCCGACAATAGAGTGCCCAATGCTATATAAATGGGCACGAATTTGGTGAGTACGTCCAGTCTTGATATGGACCTTAATTAAACTGTAGTTAATATAATTTTGTTCTAGACGATAAATTGTGATCGCTGTTTTTCCAGATTTCAAAGTTCTCTGTGCTTTCATCAAGCCCGTTTCCTTATCTCTTTCGAGGCGAGTATTAATCTCTCCCTCTTCTTCTTTCATTGCGCCATGAACTAAAGCCAGGTATTCTTTTTTAACAGTTCGTTCTTGAAATTGTTTTTTTAAAGAATCAAAAGAGTCGTTATTTAGAGCGATGACCATTAAGCCAGAAACATCCTTGTCTAAGCGATGGACAATGCCAGGACGCATTGGGTCATCTCCGACTTTTTTTATCTTTGGAAAATTATCTCTTAGCCAGTCAGTCAAAGTGTCAGTCTCTAGCTTTTCAGTTGGATGAACCAAAAGTCCAGCTGGTTTTTCTAAAATCAAATATTCGGAGTTTTGTTCAAGTACTTTTGGACGTAGTTTTTTCGGAATTGTTTTTTTTACATTGCTTGGGTTTTTTTCAACGATTTCTATCAAATCGTCCTTCCTGAGCCAATTATGAACCGATGAGCTTTTTTCATTAACCAAAACAAGACCAGCTAAAATTTGTTTTTTAATTTGACTTCGGGTGAGATCTGGTAAGTTGTCGCTTAAGAATTTATCAAGTCTGATCTTCTCTTCTTTTTTGTATTGTAGTTTCATCCTTTTAGAAAGTTAATGTTTTATGTATCGTCTTGCTGGTAATTGAATAAGTATAGCCTTAATTTAGCAGAAAATGGGAATAAAATAAAGGACAATAAAACAGCTTGACGATAAGCTGTCTGGTGCCCTCGGCAGGGATCGAACCCACAATTCTTGGTCCGAAGCCAAGCGTGATATCCATTTCACCACAAGGGCACAGAAGATAAGTTAACACAAAAGTCTCTAGAAATCAACTAAGAAGAAAAAGGGTCGATATAGACTCTTTTTAAGTCATCGCTAGAGTTTTGAAAATTTAACAATCTTTCTTCTTCGATAATCGGAGCGATTTGAGTAGCAATAGCTTCTAAAAGAATTTGATTGTTCATGCTAAATGCTCGACCATTTAGCTTGTCGGCCAAAATAATAAAGCCAGTTATTTTGCGAGCGATTTTTATTGGAGCGACAATCAAAGAATTGCTAACATATTTGAGATTGATAAAATTCTTTGGCCAAGTATTTTTTTGAAATATTTTTGTTTCAGCCTTAGTCATTATTTCTTCTAAGAGAGGATCTTGGTTGGCATTAAAAATTTCTCCCAGCTTGATATTTTTGTAGCCACTTAGATGTCGGACAACGAACCTTTCATTTCCTTGGCTACTGGTAATAAATAATGTTTTTTGACAAGGAATAACTTTTTGGATGATTTCGATCAAGTGACGACTAATATCTTCGATGTTGTCATACTTGGCAATGATTTGGCCAGAAGCAAAAAGAGTGACTAGTTTATTGTTTGCATGGTCCAAACGATTTTTTAAACTAATCGCAATATTTTGATAAATTTTTCTAGAAATTTCTGGGTGTTCTTTTAAGATTTTGTACCAGTGATAAACTGAAAATTCCAAAGTACTCAAGCGAGGACTAGCAACTTCTAAAGAATGCTGGTGGTGACTGCCTTTTTCTAAAAAAGCCATTTCTCCCAAAAAGTCTCCATCTTTGAAGAGGGCGATGATTTCTTGATGGTCAGCAATTTCAGTTTGCAATTTCACTAAGCCATCTTTAATAATGATCACTTTGTCACGGATAGAATCTTTTTTGAAAATTTTATCTTCAGCTTGATAGTTTTTTTCTAATAAAAAATTAGAGACAATTTTAAGTTCACTTTTGCTCAAATTTTGAAAAAGCGTAATTTGCTCTAATTTAAAACCATTCATTCTGTAAAGAAATTATTTTTTATTTTTGGCTTGTTGTGGTATGAGCCATAGCGGTTGGCTCATCGATTAGTTTATTTTCTAAAAGCTCGCGAATGTTTTGATCCATTGAAAACATGCCAACGTCGGCAGAGGTTTGGATTACAGTTTTAATTTGAGGCACTTTATTTTCACGAACAATATTTGCTACCGCTGGAGTATTGATCAAAATTTCACGAGCAGCTACTCGGCCACCGCCAATTTTTGGTAAAAGTTTTTGAGAAATAACACCGCTTAAAGACATTGAAAGTTGTAATCTGACCTGTGCTTGTTGGTGTGGAGGAAAAACGTCGATGATACGATCGATGGTTTGAGCAGCATTATGTGTGTGTAAGGTAGCGAGAACTAAATGACCAGTTTCAGCAAGCGTAATCGTGGCAGCGATAGTTTCTAAGTCGCGCATCTCACCAACCATGATTACATTTGGGTCTTGTCTTAAGACATGTTTCAAGGCATTGCCAAAAGTAAGCATGTCGGTGCCTAATTGTCTTTGTTTGATAATACTTTTATCTGGTTTGAAGATGTATTCAATCGGATCCTCTAAGGTAATAATGTTAGCAAAACGAATGTTGTTTATTTTTTCAATCATTGCTGCTAGAGTAGTGGATTTGCCACAACCAGTTGGACCAGTGATCAAAATCAAGCCTTGTTCACGCTCGATTAAACGATGGACAATTGGTGGCAAGCCCAAGTCTTCCATCGAAGGAATAATTTGTGAAATAACTCGAGCAACCATGCCGACATTATCTTTTTCCCAGTGCAAATTAACTCGATAACGAGAGTAACCGGTAATTTCATAAGAAATATCCAGCTCTCTTTCGGCAATAAACTGATCGCGTTGTTTTTCAGTGATAATGCTAAAGATCATTTTTTCAGCATTAGCTTTACTTAGTACTTCGGTATTTGGAATTGCTCTTAGTTCACCGTCAATTCTTAAGATCGGTGGTTTACCAACAATCAAATGTAAGTCAGAAGCTTTTGATTGTGAGGCAATTTTAAATAAGTCGTTTAAGTTCATGAAATTATTTTTATTTTTGGATATGTGAGTCTTAAATTCATTTTTATTATACCATAAATAAAACTACTCGCCAAAGACGAGTAGTTAAAATTTATCAAGATTTTTTGCTTTTTAATTTTTTTCTAAAGTCAATTTCTTTTTGCTAATGATCAGAGAAACAAGTTCATAAGTTCCAAAGAGAACGGTTGAATAAAATACAGTGCTAAGCACAGTACTTCTAAAAAAAGGAATAGCCAGAGAATAGCTTAAGGCTAAGCCGTTTAAATCGTGGGCATACCAATTGCCAAAATACCAAACAGCAAAGTTAGTGAACAGAAAAAACAACAAAGCGCTAAACAATGAACCGCTTAAAATATTTAAAGTATTTTTATGTTTTTTTAGTAGAGCACCGATTAAGAAAGTAAGGCCTAGAGAAGCGTAAACGCTGAACATCACTCCCAAAGTATAAAAACCAATAAAAAGATCAGAGATAAAGAGAGCAATAAAGGGGAGAAAAAATAATTTTTTATCAGCATAAACAGCGGTAAATAAAACAGCGGCGATTAAGGGAGAAAAATTTGGAGCATGGGGGAATAAGCGACTCAACAAAATCACTATAGCAATCATCATGATTAAGAGTAAATTATTTTTTTCAGGCATCAGTTTAGAAATTATTTTAAAATAAATTAGTTAAATTTTTTTGAAAGCTTATTTTTTATAGGGCAGAGGCTTCAAATTTCCATTCGATCAGGTCTTCATTTTTTGGAAAAAATTGATCAACAGAGACTAGAGGTGTTTTTTGATTAACTTGATATTGCCAGTATTTACCAGCATCACCATTAACCTTGTCTCTAATTTGAGTAATCAATGTGCCCATTTCTGCGTAAGTTTGACTCTGAAAATCCCAAGATTCTTCTTGGGCAATTTTTTGAGTAATGTCCAATAAACTCTCAGAATTTTGGTAGGGGTATTGTAGCGAAATTATATCTCCTTTGTCAAACTGGAAATTAATTTCTAGATTTTGACTTTGCTTTTGTTGAATATTTTCTGTTGGTGCAATTGCTGGGGATTTTAGTTGCCAAAAAAGGGCAATCAGTAAAATTATAAAAATGAGCAAACTAAAGGAGATAATCTTTTTTTTCATATGTTTAATACATTTATTATAAATTTAATAATCAATTCCTTGGCGGACTTTGACGCCCTGATAAACATAGTGTTTGATTTCATTCATATTGGTTACCAAGTCAGCTAGGTCGATAATTTCTGCCGGACAATAACGACCAGTCAAAATTAATTCGGTATTTTCTGGTTTTTCAGTAATTATTTTTTTTAAATCTTCTAGTTTTAATAAACCAGTTTTCACCGTCGTGTTAATTTCGTCTAAAATCAGGAGATCAAAATTTTCTTTGAACCAAGCCAAGGCTTGTGTTAAGGCTTTTTTAGCTTCTTCAAAATCTTCTGGGTTATTTTCAAAACGAAAACCTTTTCCCTCTACCATTCTTTGGGTGCCAAAACCCAAAAATTGTAAATTTTCTGGATGGAGCTTTTGTAATTCTTCTAAAATTTTTCGTTCACTGTAAAAATCTCCGCCTTTATCAAAAAAAATCAGACCAACTTTAAGTCCAGCCCCTAAGGCGCGTACTAACAAGCCTAAACCAGCGGTGGTTTTTCCTTTGCCATCGCCAGTATAAACATGAATTTGTCCGTTTTGTTTTTGCATATTTTTAGCTTAAACCAATAAAGGTGTGATAATGATGATTAACTGCAACAAGGCAATGCTTGCCATAAAAATTGCCAACCAAAACATGTAGGTGCTGTGTTTAATGCTTTCTTTTTGAGTTTCTTTGAAAGTCTGAGTGAGCTCGATCATGGTGTCATAAAGACGGTAGTCTAGAATTGATTTAGCTAGATCAGCATTTGGCGTGCCGTATTGTTTGTTGATCAACATCAACAAGTCTTTGTCGGGAGTGTTTAAAAAATCTTTTATTTTTCGATCATCTGCTTGGGCCATAAAATTTATTTTAATTCTTTTCTTAATTTTCGCACAATTTATTGTTTTTGGCTACGTTGACAAATATTTTTTTGAGTTTTAAGATGTTGTTAATCATTGATCTTTAAGGAATAAGAAAGGGCAGAACAATGGCAGAGCAGATCGGTCGTCCAATTATCACCAGAGAACACATCAGAAAATCTCCTAGGATTAAACCAATAGAGAGTATTGATCGGGCTTTTGCGGTTTTGACTCAACAAATGTTGGAAGATTTGAGGGGTCAGGAAGAAAAAATCAGAAAAGGGGAGAAGCCGAACCTAGAGTCGCTTAAACAGTGTCTTGCTACATTTCAAGAGTGCGTGCCACATTTGGAGTGTGGTAATTTGGAGGGAGCGAGACGTCTGTTGGCTAGGAAAGATTTGTGGATCGAGTTGCCAAACGGCAATGGTCATAAATAAACAGCGGTCAGCAGGAGGGAGTTCAGATGCCAGACAATCGTTATCCTCAGATCAACGCCAAAGCTATGAACGTGGAACACGGAATTGCTTTGGTGCGAGCTACTTTGGACGATTATAGACTCAGAACAGAGCAGACGGCTGATGAATACGAAGCCCGTGATTTGAGGTTTGTTTCTGGGAGGGTTGAGCAAGCTCTGAGTCGTTGCGATCAGCTTTTGGTCAGTGGCTCTGAAGACACTATTTGGGTGCTACTTTGGCATTTCGGAATCAGTCAAAAGTAAGCGATCTGGTCGCTCTAGGTGTTTCACTTTTTTTGCAAAAAAGGTGAAGTGCTTAGAGCGATTTTTTATTTACTATTGACAAAAAGTAATAAATGCAGTATACTTCTTGGTCTAAACAGTCCATTTTCATTTTTGGGAGCAGCAGATGTCTCAGCAGCAGGTTAGGCGAGTGAGTGGCTACGATGTCACTCTTGGAGAAGACGAGAAGATCATTGCCTTGAGCGATGGCGCACGCCTTGTGAAGTTGCATCAGGAGGTTCGTTCCAATGGTCGCTTGCGCTATCCGCCCAAGGAACCAGGTCAGGTCGCTGAGTTGGTCAGTCCGGAAAAGAGCACGGTCTGCGTCAAGGTTTCTTGGCCTAACGGCTTTTGCGCTTGGATGAAGTTCAAGGATCTGGATCTGCCTCTGATGCCGGTCGAAGCCTAGAAAGCTCTCGACGAGCTCTCAAGTTTCATTCGCCAATATATCTGAAGAAGATTGAGGCGATTTTTTATTTTCCGATAAATTTAAACCTCGGCATAAGTTTGTCATCAACTTCTACATTTTCCAAAAACATTTTCAAAGGCCTGACCCAAAGTCCTTTTTCGCCATACAATGCTTGGTAGACAACTAGGTCTTCTAAAGTTTCGCTGTGCTTAGCGACACCTAAAACTTTATATTCTTGGCCTTTGTAGTGCAGATATTTTCCGGGAGTTATTTGAGGCATGTTATAAATTATTATCAATAAAATTTTTCAAAGCTACTAAGTCTTTTTAGTCCTTATTCTATAATTACATCTCCATCTTTTAGGCTTCGGTATTTCATGTTATGTTCTTCGTAGTATGCGATTTCTTGATTGATATCTTCTGATTCTGAATGATCTGAATTAAAATGAGGTGCAAATTGCCAGTCAATAAGACCAAGGCCGTCCCAGAGAGTCTCATGGTCTCCATAGAGCTTGTTATCAGGCTTGTCTACTATGTGATAGCCTTTTAACGTTGGCGATAAGACACAGACAGCTGCGCTGTAGCCAGCGTAGACTTTGTCAGTCTTAACAAGGTCATTGCACAAAATTTGATCAAAACCACTAAGGTGTATGGCTATCCGAAGGTCATAGACATTACCGCCACTTACATAGATAAGATCTACGTCTTCTAATTTATTCCTTAGTTCATTTTGTTTGCCAAAATATTCTCGTAAATCTAAAGGCTCGGCAACAATGCCGATTTCTTTTAGCTCTCTTAGGTCCCAATCTTGATGCTTCTTTTTGCCCTCTGGACTAGCAAAGTCTAAACCATTTGATATATAAACAGCCTGAGGATTATCAGGGAGTAAAGATTTTAGTTTCTTCGGCTCATCGCCGATTTTAAATGAGGAAAAATAATATTTCATAATAAAATTGTTTTCATAAAGTTATTTTATCTAAGGAATTGTTTTTTATTATACTTATTTATTATTATTTATAATTTCCACATCAGGCATATAGATGGCATTAATTACGCACGTTGGTGTTTTTTCATTAAAAATAACATGTAGATCGTTAATAAATTGAGCTATGCCGGATCGAAATTTATTAATTAGTTGACACAAGTCCACGTAGGTTCCTCCTATAGGGATATTATGATTATGTTGATCCAATTTATCTCTTTTATTTTTTAGTTCTTTAAAGTGTCTCCAAGAGTCGGCGCTCTTGTCTATTTTTTTGTTTGTCATTTTTGGTATCCACCAATCTATTTTATCTTCAAAGCGTACTTTGATAAGTTGGTTATCTATTAATTTTTCATTTGAGTGTAAATTGTTGTATAAACCTGCACGGTAATTAAGGTAGGTTTCTATGCTAGAAATACCAGACGTGATTGCAGTTAGAAAATCTTCAAAAGAGGCATTATTTACAGCCATATTTAAATATTTCACTGCTTTTTCAAATTTTGATTGATAAGGAGAGAAGGCAAATTCTCCATTACTTTTAATTTCAAGCTCTGTTTTTCCAGTGGACTCATTAACTAAAGAAATAGACCCGTTTTTGTTAGTAGCATCATCTGCGTTTTTAAAACTACTTATTACTTGCCATGTTGTAGAAAGTAAATTTTCGAATAGAGGCACTCTTTCTGTATAATCGCGGCATTTTTCAGCCAGAGACTCTAAATCATAGTTATTTTGTTTTAGATAATTAGAAACATCCTCAACATTTTTTAATTTTATACTATTATAATTTTTATCAAATATTGGATAGTTTACAGAAAAAGCGTGTGCTATTATCTTTTTTTTAGCTTGGTTTAATGATATTTTATTTTTATATTTTATCTGGTTTTCCATATAATTTTTACTAAAATCCCTGCCCGGTGAAGGGCAGGGCATTAACTATTTCATATCACAACTTCCTTTGAAACCACACTGTTTACTACATTCTGTACAGCCTCCGAGCTTAACCATCACGCCTTGTTTACATTGTGGGCAAATATCTCCGGCTGTGGAGCTGTATTTGAGTTCAGTTTCTTCTTCTACTTCTTGTTTTAATTCAAAATGTTTTTTGGGATTTTGCATTTCTAGCATTTCCACCTTATCAATTTCTGCAAAAGCGACGACTGGTTCTTTTTCTTCGATTGCTCCTTTGCCAGTTTCGGTATTTTTTCCATTGTAAGAAAGATTTTTCTTTTCCGTATTAGCGTCAGTTGACAAAACTTGTTCGGTACGAGAATTATCACGATAAATTGTCACGCCTTTGCAACCAAGTTCATAAGCCTTTTCATAAAGCTCAGCAGTTTCTTCGACGGTGAAGTTTGCTGGTGCATTGGCAGTTTTGGAGATAGAGGAGTCAGTCCAGCGTTGGACAGCAGCTTGGACACGGATGTGATCCATCGGACTTAAGTCCATCGCTGAAGCAAAAAAGTCTGGTAATTTTTCTTCGGCATTTTGATAGATTTCAGCCAAAGGAATAAAGACTTCATGAAATCCTAAACGGCTTTGTCTAAAGAATTTGAAAGCATAATATGGTTCAATGCCAGTTGAAGTGCCAAGCATTGAGCCGACGGTACCAGTTGGAGCTTGGGTGGTCAAAGTGACATTACGAATACCTTTTTCACGGATGATTTCTCGAACAGACTCGGGCATAGTTTTCATAAAGCCAGATTCTAAGAATTTGTCGGCTTCGAATTTTGGAAAGGCGCCTTTTTCTTCCGCAAGCTCTGCTGAGGCTTTGTACATTTCTTCAGTGATTGTGCTGTAGATTTTGTCGATGAACTCTAGAGATTCATCAGAGCCATAACGCATGCGTAATTTGATCAACAATTCTCCTAAGCCCAAGGTTCCACCGCCAATTCGGCGTTCGGATTTTTGGTTGTCTTCGTTTTCTTTGAAATAGTAAGGAGTCAAATCAATCACATTGTCTAAAAAGCGAGTCAAAGTGCGGGCAGATTTTTTCAAAGCGTTCCAGTTCATCTTGTATAGTGGGCCAGTTTGATCTTCGCCAACATTTTCAGCAAAAGAAGCTAAGTATAAATGACCTAAATTACAGACACCCCAACCAGGAAGTCCTTGTTCGCCACAAGGGTTGGTGGCAATGACGTTGTTGAAATAATAAGAGTTTGACATCTTATTGTAACGTTCCATAAAGACAATGCCTGGTTCAGCAGAAGCATGAGCAGAGCCAATAATCTTGTTCCAAAGTTCGCGAGCAGGAATAGTTTTGTAAACGCGAGTTGGGTAGCCCATTTTTTTCCAAGCATGTAAATCGCCAGTCCAATTTTTTTCATAAATTTCTTTGATGTTTGGACTTTCGTAATCTGGAAATTCCAAATTCCAAGGACTATCATTTTTGACTGCTTCCATAAATTTGTCGGAAACCATCACTGAGATATTGGCATTTTCGATCATGCCTGCTTGGGTTTTACTTTCAATAAAATTGATGACATCTGGATGCCAGTCCCATTGCATCAGCATCAAAGCCCCTCGGCGGGAGCCGCCTTGCTCAATCAAGCCAGTTGTATAAGAGAAAAGTCCACCCCAAGAAACTGAGCCTGATGATTTGCCGTGGACGCCTTTGACATAAGCATAGCGAGGGCGAAGAGCGCTCAAGGACATGCCTACACCACCACCGCGAGACATGATCTCTACCATCTGATAAAGCGTGTCTTGGATGATGCCGCGACGAGAGTCAGCAGGAGAAGGAATGACGTAGCAATTAAATAAAGTCAGATTGGCGGTATAGTGGTCTTTGGTATCAACATTGGCACCGGTCATAATTCGACCAGCTGGCTGAATGTGTTTTTCGTGTAGTTCTTCAAAAAAGCTTTCAAAAGATTGTTGTTTTTTTTCATCGGATTTTTCGACAGAAGCAACAGCTTTGGCAATACGACGATGAGAATCGGCGATTGATTCGATTGGCTTGTCGCATTTGTATAAGTCTTGAGTGAATTCAAAGTTGTTTTCAGCGTCAGCATAAATGCCAGTCAACATTTCTAAAATCACTCTGTCACCTTCTAGCATTTCTTTGATAATACCCAAATCTTTTTTTGGATATTTGCGGTCTTCTTTGGTAATCACAATCACCAAATCACCGCGTTCAATATCTTCTCTTTTTTCTTTGATTGAATAACGATCCAAAAAAATAATTCGACCCAAAGTATCAAAATTGGTTGATTGATTTAAAATATGTTTGGCCTGTTTGCTCAAAAAGACATTTTTCTCTTCTAAGTCTTTGACTTCTTGGCAAGTCACTTCTTTGCCGTGTTCAAGTCTAGCTTTTTTTCTCTGCTCACGATAAAGAATAAAAGCTTTGGCGGTTTTGGCCCAGTTGGATTGAATCAAAATGATCTCAATCACATCTTGGATTTCTTCAACGCTAGGGATAATATGACCGTCAAATTTATGATCCAAAACGCCGATCACAATATCAGCTAATTTTTGCGCTTCTGGAGCATCAAATTCACCAGTGGCTAGGCCTGCCTTCTGAATGGCGGTAGCTACTTTGGTTTGATCAAAGTCAACAATGCTACCGTCTCTCTTTTTGATTTTTTTGACTTCGCTGCTTTGGGTTTTGGGAGATTTTTTTTGATCACGATGCTTAAAGTAAGCTTTGGCTACTTGAGGCAAGTCATTTTCTAACAAAACAATATTGACTGCACTGCGGATATCGTCAGTAGTAATTGCACTAAGCTCATGATTTTCACTCAGGTAGCTCATAACTTCTTCACTGAGCTTGGGAGCCAGGGGATTGTCTTTTAAGCCCACGCTGACAATGCTTTCTTTTAAGGAAGAAGTAATTTTGTTCTGGTCAAATTGTTCGTTTTGGCCATTACGCTTAGTGATTACTTGGAGCATATTGTTTTTTTGTTTAATGATTTTATTTAAATTAATTTTTTTAATGATTTTTTTGGAAAAAAATAAGCCAAAATAAAAATTGTTTAGCTTTAGTTTGTTAGTGCAGACACTATATCTAGTGCTCAAAAGTATTATAGCACACAATATAGCATCAGACCAAATTTTATTTTTTTCAGCTTAAATCGGGTATTTTTGTGAGTATTTTGTTTAAGCTGAAGGGTCTTTATTATAAAGCGATTGTTAAAAAAAGTCTAACATTGACGGCTCTGATTGCCTTTGGCTGCTTTCTTTGCTATATTGCAGGTATAATTTTAAGAAAAATATGGCTTTTAATTTTAAGAAAAATAAGACTAACAACAAAAAAAGATTCAAAAAACCATTTGTAAAAAATGGTCCACCAAAAACCTCAGCCAAAGACTTGGTTGATCCAGTTTTATTTGTCGGTGATCTGGATAGTGAAAAATATCCACGACTCGAGCAAAAACAAGATGATCGCAATACTCAAGAAGTAGAAAATCCTCTTAATCAGAGGAGATAATTTAATAAGCTAGTTAAATTAAAAGAATCCCCAGCGGTGTTTAAACCGGTGGGGATTCTGCTTCTGGCAAATCATTGGCTTCGTATCTTTCGAGATAGCGACAAACGCCAGGCAAAACTTGCCGCAGCCACTTAGCGCTATAGAAAGCATGAATTAGATTTCTTCCTTTGTGATCAGCTTCTAGGGCAGAAAGGTCAAAGAGCTCAGCAGGGGCAAAGTCTGGATGATAGAAAATGGCGTAACTGCCGAACTCTAGATTTTCAATCATTGCTCTGAGCCATTCGTAGTGTTCTTGATCAAGTCCAAGGATAATGAAGATTTCTGCGCTTGCTTCTGCATCGACGAATCGATAAGTGAAGGCAGTTTCTTTCTCTAGCTTGGCTTTGATTGCTTGGGCAAAATCTCTGGCCTCATCGGAAGCTTGGCTTCCCAGAACGAAGCGGATATTGATCGGGCCTTTGTCAGACATCTTATAGGTCTCCTTGCTTGCTTAGTTGAAATGTACCGATTCTTTATTTTTAAGCATTTGAGCGTTTAAGTCAAGTTCGGCTTTGATCACAGGAATAAACTCTTCCATGATTTTTTGATCACCGTGAGTCAAATAAATTTGAGGTTTATTTTTGAAAGCCTTGAGCCATTTTAAAAGCTGTGTTTTATCAGCATGAGCAGAAAAGCCATCAATTTGATCAACTACAGCTTTGATCTTGATTGTTTTCCCGTAGTAATCAAAATCAAAAGCACCGTGAGTAAGCTTGTGTCCCAAAGTTCCTGGAACTTGAAAGCCCATAAATAAAATATGATTATTTGCTTGGTCAATATAGCGAGCTAAGTGATGGATCAAACGTCCGCCTTCAGCCATGCCGGAGCCAGCTAAAATAATTTTTGGACTTGCTTTGCTATTGATTGTTTTTGACTCACGAGAAGTTCTAGTGATGTTTAGATGAGGAAAAGAAAAAACATCTGGGTCATATTTTAAAATATCTTGTACTTCTGGCTTTAATAATTCACTATGCTCACGATAAATTTTGGTAGCAGCGGTTGCTAGAGGACTGTCTAGATAAACTGGTACGCGGAAGTCTAAATGAGTTTCGTAGTAGTCATTTAAAACTTTTAAAATATCTTGCGTGCGTTCAACAGCAAAAACAGAGATAATTAAAACAGAATTTTTTAGAGTTATCTCTTGGACAGCTTTTAAGAGTTTTGTTTCCCGGCTAGCCTTATTTTCATGTTGGCGATTGCCGTAGGTACTTTCCATGATTACAAAATCTGCATACTGAGGGTATTCAACGTTTTGGACCAAAGGCATGTCCTCGCCGCCTAAGTCGCCAGAAAAAATGATTATTTTATCTTGGATTTTTATTTCTACAATTGTTGCGCCCAAAATATGTCCAGCATGATAAAATTGGAAGCTAATATCATTGGTTAATTTTTCTTCTTGATGATAAGGAATGGTTTTCCAAGCTTGGTTAATTTTTGCGACATCTTCTTTGCTGTATAAAACTGGCAAATTTCTTTCACTAGCTTTTTCGGTCAAAATTCTTTGGTTGTCAGCTAAAATTAATTCAGCAATTTGAGAGGTGGCTTTGGTAGCATAGACTTTTCCTTGATAACCTTGTTGGAAAAGTAGCGGTAAGCGACCACAATGGTCTAAGTGAGCGTGGGTTAAAATCACGGCATCGATATTTTTTGGATCAAAACCTAAAGTTTCCCAATTTTTGAGATAGTTTTCTCGATCGCCTTGAAATAAACCGCAGTCAATGAGCAATCGATAGTTGTCTATTTCCAGTAAGTGACAAGAGCCAGTAACTTCTTGATCAGCTCCAAAGCTGGTTAATTTTATTTTGGGCATTTTTGTATTAATTTATTCTAAAGAGAGGCGATAGAAACTAAATTTAGTTCCTACCGTCTCTGTTCAGAGATTTTTAAGGTAGCTTTGCGCCATCTGAATTAAGTATAACTTAAATTCTAATTTTCTGCCAAAATTTTTGTAAAAAAATAAACCCCAAATGTCTTAGGGGCTTATTTTTTTGTTTTGTAAGTATCTTAGATTTTACCGACTAAGTCCAAACCTGGTTTCAAAGTGTCAGCGCCTGGCTCCCAGTTTGCTGGACAAACTTGGTCACCGTATTTATGGACAAATTGTGCAGCTTGTAATCGGCGTAATAGTTCTTTACTAGAACGTCCGATGCCATCACCGTGGATTTCGATTGTTCTTAATTTTCCTTCAGGATCAATGATAAAAGTTCCGCGTAAGGCAAGACCTTCTTCTTCAATCATCACGCCGTAAGAACGAGTGATTTTACCAGTTGGATCAGCGACCATTGGAAATTTGATTTTCTTGATTGTCTCTGAATCTTCATGCCAAGCTTTGTGAACAAAAACTGTGTCAGTGCTGACTGATAAAATTTCGGTATTAAGTTTTTGGATCTCTTCGTAGTGATCGGCTAAATCTCCAAGCTCAGTTGGACAAACAAAAGTAAAGTCGGCTGGGTAGAAAAATAAGATTAGCCATTTTCCTTTATAATCATTTAAAGAAATTTTTTTGACTTGTTCTTCGTGGTAAGCTTCGGTTTGAAATTTTGGCGCAGCTTGACCTATTTTTGGTGAGCAAGTTCCGCAACAACAAGAAGACATTTCTTCTGTGTCACTGCAGCCACAATTGCCACCACAACATTCGTTCATATTTTCTGTATTCATAATTTTGATTTAATGTTTAGTTATTTAATTTATTTATTTTTTAAATATAATTCGTTTATTTTGTCCCAGTTCACAATTGGCCAAAAATTTTCTATATATTCTGGACGACGATTTTGGTATTTTAGATAATAAGCGTGTTCCCAAACGTCGAGTCCCAAAAGAGGAATTTGTCCAAGTGAATAGGGACTGTCTTGATTTGATGTTTTGGTAATTTTTAATTCTCCTGAGTCTGTCGAAGGATCTATAACCAGCCAAGCCCAGCCAGAACCAAAAACAGTAGAGGCGGCATTTGCAAATTCTTCTTGAAATTTTTCAAAAGAACCAAAAGTATCGTTGATAGCCTTGGCTATTTCTCCGGCGGGTAAATTATTTTCTGTGCCAGGACGTAAAATTTCCCAGAAAAAACTATGATGAACATGTCCGCCACCATTGTTTTGGACAGCTAGTTTGATTTCGGCTGGCAATGTTTCTAGGCCAGCTAATAATTCTTCAGCGCTTTTGTTAAATAAGTCTGGATGCGCTTCTAAGGCAGCGTTGAGCTTGCTTGTATAAGCAACATGATGTTTATCATGGTGAATTTCCATAGTTGCCTGGTCGATATAAGGCTCTAAGGCATTATAAGCATAAGGCAATAGGGGCGTTGTATATTTCATATAATTACAAATTAATGATTATTTAATGCTGCCAAAATTTCTTTGTTTTCTGGCAGACCACGTTTTAAAAAGATTATTTTTCCTTCTGGATTGATTAAGACTACAGAGCGTAAAATGCTTGGGTGACCAAACATAAATTTCATTGCTTTATATTTGGCTGAAATTTGACGATCTGTGTCGATCAATAAATCAAAAGGAAATTGATAGTTATCGATAAATTTTTGGTGAGAATCAGGGTCAGCTTGATTTATGCCAAAAACAACAGTATCTTTGCTTTGAAATTGAGAAAAATCATCTCTGATTGCGCAAAGTTGTTTGGTGCAGCCGGGGGTATTGTCTCCTGGATAAAAGATTAATAAAACATTTTGTTTGCCCAAAAAGTTTTTTAAAGATATTTTTTCTCCTCGTTGATTTTTTAAAGTAAATAGAGGAGCTTTGTCACCGACTTTGATCGGGGCAATGTCTTTATAATCTTTCATATATATAAATGATAATTTTTTAGCTAATCGCTAGTAGTTTAAATTTGATAAGCTACTAGTGATCAGCCAAATTATTTTGGCCAAAGTTGTGTGCCGTCATCATCATGGACAATGATAGCGTTGACTGGGCAGCTCATCGCTGCTTTTAAAATTGCTTCTTTGTCATCACCACTTGGATTTTTGACAATTGCAATTCCTTCGTCATCTAGCTCAAAAGTATTTGGCGCAGCTTGCAAACAAGCAGCAACACTGATACATAGTTCTCGTTCTACTTCAATTTTCATATTTTTTTATTATTTGATTTATGTTAACAGTTATTAGTTTTCTTTTCAAGATGCAATTTACGATCACTAAGTCTTTTGAAAGCTAATTTATAGCCACCGCGGCTATTTTTGAGATTGCGGGAAATTTTGGCAATCGTGGCTGAAGAAAGTCCAGTCTCCGCAATAATCACTTGGTAGGAGATTTTGTTTTTGAGCATTTTGGCGGCTTGAAAACGAGCAGAAACTTCCCTGATTTCACTAGGACTTAATAAATCATGGCAAAAACGTCCCAATTCTTCAGAGTTTTTTAATTGTAAAAAGGCTTGGAATAATTGTTGATTGTAGTTTAAGCTTGATTTCATTGGTTTTTTTAGCTTACTTTAGTTTACTAAAGTATAGCAAAGAGTATTTTTCTTGTCAAAATCAGCCTTAGATTTTATTTATTTTGGCTAATATTAGTATAAAAATGAGATTAATCAGATTGACAAAAGCAAATTTTTCTGCTATGATGTATTTATCAATAATAAAAGTTGGCAAGATTTTTCGGAAAGTCTTTTCTTTTCGTTAAATAGCCAGCTTTTATTTTTTATTAAGCTTTATGAATAATCAAGAAAATCAATCATTTCGTTTAGTTAGAGCCAATGATCCTTGGGCCTTAAGCCCTACGTATGAGGAAGTTCATTCTTTTCGTTTGGTTTTAAGCTGGAAGGATCGGCATCTTCAAAATAGTGATTATTGGTTATTAATAAGTTTTTGTTCAGCCGGGGCATTTTTGCTGATCTGGGCGGTGGGCAAAAATAATTTATTTTAAAATCCACGAATTTATTTAAAATATTTAAAAATTAAAACTATGTCCAAAGTATTATCGTTTCGACTTGTTTCAAGTCACAAAAATGAAAAATTGAGAAGCGGAGAGTACTGGGCGATTGTGACCCTATGCGCAGTCTTGTCTTTTATGCTCATGGTTTCAATGGCTCCAACTATTTAATAAAAAAATTAATAAAAATAAAAACAAAAATATGGAATGTCAAAAATGTGGAAGCGAAAATTGTCAGTGTCAAAAATCATTTCGCTTATCAAGTCGCAAAGCCTCTCCTAATTGGGAGACCCATGAAAGCTGGTTATTGCTCGCTCTATTTATTTTAGAAACGGCAATTTTTACTGCTTAATTTTAAAAATATGCAAATCAAAATAATACAAAATACGTGGACGCCCGTTTTAATCTTACTATTATTTAGTTGGGCACCGTATACTTTGTATGCTTAAAAAATTAAAACAAAATTTGCTCATGCCCTTTTCAAATCAATCAAGAGATCAGAGCGAGGAGTCTGAAAAGACCAATAATGCTCTGATGAAGAAAACAGAAGATGATTTAAGTATTAGACCAGAAGACGACTTGTTAGTCCTTGAAAAAGACCAACAACAAAATAAGTCATCGCCTTAAATCCATAATCGCGCAAAAAAACAGTCTTCAGCACAAAGCATGAGGGCTGTTTTTTTGATTTTTGAAATGTTATAATTATTTTATGAGTTTTTCAGAAAATTTAGGGGAGAATAAAGTGGTAAATAACAAAGGATTTAGTTTGCCAGGTTTAATTGTCTCGCTTGCGGTGTTTGTTATCTTGGCCGCTGGCCTTTGGGTTGCTGTTGATCCAGCTACCCGTCTGAATGCCGCTAAAGACTCTAGAAGAAATCAGGATATTTTGGTCGTTGCGCAAGCCTTGAAAGACTATGTTCGAAATAACCAAGGACAATTACCAATTACTGGAGAGATTACGACCACTAAGAAAGTCTTGTGTGACACAGCGACTACTCTAACTTGTGCCGGTGATGAGCTAGAGTGTTTGGTCGTTGATAGTTCGACTGATTTTTTGGATTCTTATTTAGCTACTTTGCCGGTTGATCCAGAAAAAATAAATTCTGCAGATACTGGCTATTATTTAACAGGCGATGCTGCTGGTAATTTATTGATTGGCTCTTGTGATTATGCAGATTCAGAAGTGGTTTTTAATACGCAAATTAAAGTAGCAATTGCGACTGCTCCTTCTTGCGGTGGAACTGATTTTGGTGGCTATTGTTGGTATGTAGCCAGCGCTACTGGCATGACTTGTACAGAGGTTTGTTCTGAGAATGCTTTGACCTGCGTAGCGGATGTAGTGGAGGCATCGGGTGATTGTAGTTTACACGCTGCAGCGGGCTTAGATTGCACGGGTGGGTGTACCGTTGCAGATGGTCAGCCTTATGCACCAGCAAAACTCGATCCAGATTTTGCTGGAGGTGGGCACTATTGTTTTTCTGATGCAGCCAACCCAGCGTATACTTGCTCAGAGGTCTACCTGTATTTTTATCGTTTATGTGCTTGTGAGTAGAGCTTATTTTTGCAAGTTGAATCAGCTTTAAGTTCTTTTACGGCTGATTTTTTATTTAGATTCATTTGTGTTATAATATAGACATAATTTTTGAAAAAATAATCGATGATTACGGAAAAAATCAATCACTTTTTATTTAAAATATTTATTTTTTTACTAGTTTTTACTCAAGGTATTGTTTTTGTGACTACTCGGGCTGCTTATGACAATACTCAACAGTTGAATTTTCAATTTGTTTTAAGCGCTGATCATTTTCAAGTCGGAGAATTAGTAAAATTGCAGGGAAGAAATTTTGACGTAGAAGATTTTGATACTTTTAATTTTGTAGTCAAAGATCAGAATAAATCTTTTGAGTTGCAATGGCAAGCTTTTTTAGACGAGGATGGTTTTTGGTCTGCTGATAGCTTTTGGGATACCAGCTCTTTTCTGGCTGGCGATTATTTTTTGTCAGCCCAAGCCAGTAGCTATGACTCAGCAGGAAATTTAGTAATATTTAAAGTTTCGCCAGAAGTGAAGATAAGCTTATCTGGTGAAATCGTTATTGCCGCTGAGTCAAAAGATGCTACGACTGATCAAAATATCTCAGAAGAAACAAAAACAGAGGAGTCAGACGATTCGAATAAGCTTGCTGACTTAGCAACAGAATTATTAATCAACTTAAGCTCTCCAAGCGTTCAAGAAAATATTAATCAAGATAATTTTCCCATAGAATTAAGCTTAAATCGAGCTTTAAATGCAGATGAAATTTTGGGAGCAAGTTTGTATAACATTGAGGGAGATTTGTTTACAAATTTTGAGTTAACAATGATTAATAATGATCCAGTTTTGTATGGCGCTAATTTTGGCGAGATAAAAAACTATCCACTTGGAGAATACTATCTGGTTGTTTGGTTAAATCAAAATTTAAATTATTTAAATCAACCGCTAATTTTTGAAATTACAGAAAACAAGATAGACGAAAATCAACATTTGAGTGAAGAGGAAATTTTAAATTTAGAAAGCAACCCAGAAAATTATCAGATCAGCTTACTTAGTCCTCAGGATAATAGTTTTGTAAGTCATCCGGAATTAAGTTTTGAGTTTAGAAGTAATTTTATTGCTAATGATTTTGGTTTTTTGTTAGTTAAAGAAGATGATGCTTCGATCGGTGATGAATATTCGATTAGTAAATTTGATGGCCTTCATTGGAACAAGAGCGTTGTTTTGGATCAAGATTTTATTGATGGGGTTTATATTTTGGCGGCGATTGCTACTGATTCTAGCGGAGTAGTTTATGAAGAAGATTTTGTTTTAAATTTAGCTTTACAGTCTGAAGAAAATTTGTCTCTGGCCTCACCAGCTATTGAAAGCGAAGATGATCAGGACAATGAATCAGAGCAAAGTCAAGCTGCTGTAGTTGACGAAAAAGACGATCAGGAAGAAAAGCCTGCTCTCTGCCAAGTAGATGCTGATTGTGTAAATTTGTGTAGCGGTTGCTATGCTCAAAGTGAACTACCAGTAGTTGACTGTGCGGCAATTCCGAGAGGAAGCTGCTCTTGCGTTGTCGGTAAATGTCAGAAACAAGAAGAGGGCCTTGAGCAAATTAAAAAAGAAGAAAATTTAGGAGGAGCTGATCTTGACCAAATTTGTTTAGATGAAGGAATAGATGAGGTTAATTCCTGTGAAGATTATTTAAATCGGACGGTCGTTGATTTGAAATGCCAAGAACAGCAACTCTTTGATCGGCAAGCTTGCCATAATTATCTTTTAGAAACTTATGCTTCAGATGTTACTTGTGCTTCTGGTGATACAAATTCATGTCAGAAAATTTTGGCCGAAGAATACTTGAATCGTTTGGTGGTTAGAAAACTAGAACAAGAAAAATTAAATCAAGATTTAGTCCCATTTTTAGGAAAAACAACAAAGATAGGGGAATTAAATGAGGCTTTATTTGGTGCTAAAAATTTATCTTTAGATCCAGTTTTAGCTAAAGAACAGTCAGTTTTGGTTTTTAATTCTCAGAAAGCTACGGTTTTAAGTAAAGAGAGCGTTTTGGAGGATGTGCCAGCAGCAGTGCTGATGCTTGATTCTGATCAGGACGGTTTGCCTGATGACTTGGAAAAATATTTTGCTACTGATCCATTAAATCAGGATTCTGACGCTGATGGTTATTCAGATTTGGTAGAAATAAAAAATTCTTACAATCCTAATGGCAGTGGTCAATTAGAAGAGAAATTTAGCAATTTCGCGGAACTCGTTTTAGCCGGGGCTTCTTTGGAACAAGCAAAAATTAAAAGAGCAGCAATTGAAAGTGCTTGGCAAATAAAAACAGAGTTTAAAGATGATCAAAGTCTAGAGTTATCCGGAACAGTTGACCCTGATGTTTGGCTAACTATTTATATTTATAGTGATTTACCTTTGGTTTTGAGCACCAAGAGCGATCAGTCTGGAGCTTGGTCCTATTCTTTGAATTCAGCTTTAGCTGAAGGGGAGCATGAAATCTATTTGGCCGTCAATGATCAAGATGGTAAAATTTTGAAACAGTCAAATCCACGCTCTTTATTAGTTAAGGAGTCTATGAAGACGGATTCTAATAATTATTTAAAACAGCTTTTGCCAAAAACTGATCAGGGCAATGGTAATTTATTTTATTATATCCTAGGAGCCTTCTTGGCGGTTCTTGTGAGTTCAGGACTGATTTTTTTTATTAAACGTCATCGAGCAGGAGAATAATAATTTCCCAGTTAAATTAATGAAGAGGCTTAATCTCAGAAAAATTATATTATTATCGGTAGTCGCCCTATTTTTTGGTGCGGCTGTTAGTTCTCTGGTTTTATTGAAAGCAGCGCTGGTCAGTAAAACTTTTTTTATTGATCAAAATTTAACTGAGGATTGTTTGCAAGATAATTATAGCCCAAGTACTCGTAGTTGTACTCAAATCAACACTGGCTATTCTGCTTGGTCGAGATCGACTGTCGGATTAAAGGCGATACAAACCAAGCAATCTAGCGGAGAAATTCAAACCGGTGGTAATACCATTTATTTTCGGGAGGGCATTTATCGTGATTATTTGACTTCTTATTATTGGCCAAATGGGGTTGCTGGCAGACCTAATAAGATCGAAGGGTATCAAGATGAAGAGGTTATCTTTTCGGCTGGAGTTTTAAAAACTGCTTGGGAAGACATGGGCAATGGCCTTTATCGAACAACTTTGGTCAACAGCGAGGATGCCTATCGCGGTGTTTTTGAAGATGGTCAGGTTTTGTATTCAGCTCGTTATCCAGAAGATAACTTAGACAGATTAGAGAGCTCAATGTTTACTAGGGAATATTTGATCGATTCAGATCTGAATGTTTTGCCTGATGAAAAAATCATTGGTTCTTGGGCAGAAATAATGACCGAGTATCTTTGGCATAAAAAAGCTAAGATCGTTGCTTATGATCGAGAAACTAGCACTGCTACTTTTTCTACTGATCCTAATGAAAATGATTTTTTATTGACTAATCCGGATGAAAGTTTTAAATATGGAGATCCGACTGATACGAGTCCCTATCATTTGATTGATAATCTTAATCTTTTAGATTCAGCGGGAGAATATTTGTATCAATTGGGCGAACAATCAGAGGATCCGGACTATGTCTATGTTAGAACCATTTCAGGAGGTCATCCTTCGGCACATATTGTAGAAATACCATCTCGTTCAACGGCTGTTTATTTTGGAACCAATGGAGAATACGAATCTTATCACATCGAATTTAGAAATTTTGATATTCGTTACGCTGGTAGTATTGGGTTATATGTCTATACAAAAACAACTAGTCGTGATATTGAAGGAAATCATGATCTAGTTTTTGATGATTTACATATTTATAACAATGGTTCGACGGGAGCTTATTTTTATGCCTATTATAATCCAAACTATACCACGGAACATTATAATGAAAATATTATTTTTAAAAATTCTTTGGCAGAGAATAACGGGGGAATTGGTTTGTATTATTATGGTCCAAATTTTGGTGTTAATGGTAGTCAATATCATTCAGTAAATTCGGAGATTTATAATAATCAATTTATTAATAATGGTAGCTGCGGCACTTTGACTTACTACACCAAAGATCTTTCAATTCATGATAATTATCACGAGGGTAATGGTTTGTTTAATTTAGCCTCCTCATTATCAATTCACAATGCTTCAGATATTGAAGTTTATAATAATCACATTGTTAGAGCAGGAGGAAATGGAATGTTGCTAGAGGGCACCGCTGATTATCGTGTAGCTCGAATTAATATTCATAATAACATCGTTGAAGACCCAGCTTATTTTGCGCCAGGCTGGGTAACGGGAATTTGGCTTTCGGACACTGATGATAGTTTGGTGCAAAATAATACATTTTATACACCATATGGAATTGGCTTGCATATTGACGCTGGTCAAAATAACGTTGCTATTTATAATAAATTTCTGGATATTTTAACTGAAAAAGATAATTCTACTTACCCAGCGGTTATTTTAGAAAATTCAGATGGTACTGATCCAGATTTGACTTGGGCCTACAGCATTAATAACACGATTGCTCATAACATTTTTGTCGGAGATTTTAAATACGGTCTTAAAGTCTATGCCGACATGGATGCTCCGGATGGCGATAACGTTCGTGACAACACGATTGCTAATAATATTTTTTATTCGACAAGTCCTTACAAAGTAATTCCAGCAAGCTTAGCTTACGATGTTGATCATTCTCTTAATACTTACAACAATAATTTGTATTATGCGCCAAATGCTAGTGAGGTAAAATTTGTTTATCAGGATTTGGGGGATTCTAGTACCGCAGAATATGTTTTTGCAGATTATAAAACACATTCTTCTCAAGAATCACTTTCTCTCCAAACTAACCCATTGTTTACTAATTTCTCTCAAGAAAACTTTACTCTTCAATCTAATTCTCCAGCCATTGATCAAGGAATGTTAATCAGTGGAGTAAACACCAACAACTTCCAAGGCTTTGCTCCAGACATTGGACTTTTAGAATATGCCTCAGGCCCAACTTGTTCCAACTCCATCCTAGAAAGTGGAGAAACCTGTGACGATGGAAACCTTAACAATGGTGATGGTTGTTCCTCAACTTGCCAGATAGAACAAGAAACCCCACCACCAGCTTCATGTACAGACAATATCCAAAATGGTAATGAAACAGGAATAGACTGTGGAGGTTCTTGCCCTGCTTGTGACAACGGAGGAGGAAACCAACCACCACCTCCACCAGAGAACCCTCCAATAGCTTGTGGCAACTCTATCCAAGAGAGTGGAGAAACGTGTGACGATGGAAACCTTAACAATGGAGATGGATGTTCCTACCTCTGTCAAATAGAAGAAGACAATCAAGCGACATCAACCACTAACTCAATTAATGTTTTAAAAGCTCAAGGCTTTCTAGCCAAAGCGCCTAACGACCCTAGGGTATATTACATTAACCAAGAAAGTAAAAGATATTACATCCCTAACCTTACTACTTTCTACACTTGGTTTAACAACTTTAACTCTCTTCAAGTCATTGACCAAGTTACTTTAAATAATAGCTATCCATACGAAGGAAGACTTACTGTTAAACCAGGTAATCTAGTTAAATTCCAAGACTCTAACAAAGTCTATGCAATAGAACCAGAAAAAACCCTAAGATGGATTACAAGTGGCAATATCTTCTCTGACTTTGGTTATGACTTTAATAAAATCATCCATCTTCCTCAAGAAGACTTTAGTTACTACACAATAGGAGAAAACATTACTACTTCAGATATTCACCCTAGTGGACAATTATTAAAGCATGGTTCTTACCCTCAAGTCTTCTATGTTCAAGACGGTATAGAATACTGGATCAAAGACCAAAACACTTTTTTATCTCTAGGCTTTAAATGGCAAGATATTATTACCATCCCAGTCAGATACTGGTATACTAGAATCCTAGATAACTTAAGCTTTAAGTTGAAGGATTGGTAGAAACATTTTAGTTTAAAGAAAATAAAAAGAGTCTCCGTCAGACGGGACTCTTTTTTAAAATGTTATAAAATGTTAAAATAAAGAAGTAAAATGAAACATTTTAAGCTAATTGAAGATACTTTAAAAAATAGGATGATTGTCAGTGTTCTGGCGATCTTTGTTTTGTCTTTGTTTAATATTTGGTTTAGCTATTCCATTAAAAATTCAGATACATCATTTTTTGCTAAGGCGGATAGTGCTAATACTTACCATGTTTCTGTTTCTGGTAGTGATGTGTCAGGATTAGGGACATCTGATAATCCATGGAGAAGTATTCAAAAAGCTGCTGATACCGTTACGGCTGGAGACACGGTTATTGTTCATCAAGGAACATATAATGAGAGGATTGAGATAACTATGTCGGGAACAGTAGAAGAGCCAATTATTTTTCAATCAGATGGTGAAGTAATTATTGATGGCGGAAGATTTTCAGAACATGCTTGGGTGCAAGCACCAGAAGTCGGGATAGGTGTTTGGAAAATTATGAAAGAGAATGATGTTCCAGTGAGAGTGATGTCAATTGGAGAGGGAGCAAGCTATAAAAAAATTCCCGGTTTTTATCAGGATTTAAGTTCAATAATGGATGATTCTCATCTGGTTAATGCTCAAGCAGATGATTTATCTGAACATACTGGTTTTGAAATGATAGCTTACCAAGATGGTCAACAGACACATTTGCATTATCATGCTGACCCCGATGATTTAATTGATTATTGGGATCCAACGGAAGCTTTGTTTGGTAATGAGGGAGATTATTTATATCTTCATTTTAGGGATAATAGAAACCCAAACAATGAGAATTTAAAATTTAATTATCAAGGTGATTCAACGATTAATATCAATGGAGCATACAATGTCGTTATTCAGGGTTTTAAAATTTATGGCGGAGAAAATGGAGTGAGCCTGAATAATGGTGCGCAATTTAATCATATTAGAAATAATTCTATTTATGGTGGGTCTAGAAGAATTTATCTTACTGGACATCAAACTTCTTATAATTATATTTACGACAATTATTTAAATCCAAAATTTTTATCTAATTATCAGCCAGGTGCTTGGGATGATCGTCATAGTGATGGCTGGAACGAAGAGCAGAGGTATGATTTTCTAGTCAAAGAGGCTTTTTATATTATGTATAAATATTGGTTTGGTCCAGGCGGTACTTTTGATTATGGCATAGCTATGCAGTCAGCAGGGGATTATAATGAAGTATATAGTAATCAGTTAAGAAATAATTTGATTGGCATTTCTATCTGGGGTGATGCAACACATACTATGGATGGAATCAAAATTTATACTAATGACATCGAGGGTGGTTCTAGTATAAATATTCTACAAATTTCTTATTGTAAAAATACAGAAATTCATGATAATTTCTTAAAAGACGCTAATATTAATTTAAGATTGCATCATACCGATGAAGTCGGCGACAATGAAAGAAGTGCTTATATTTATAGAAATAAATTTTATAATCCTCAAGGAGTAAGTTCTCATATTTTTGCTCATAGGATTAATCTAGATGATTGGCCAGCAGGAACGACACACCCACATTTTTATATTTATCACAATAGTTTTACTGGTGCTTATAAAATGTTTTCTGGTCTAAGTAATATTGAGCAAGAGGGGTATCCTAATGTCTTATTTGTAAACAATATTTTTTCTGCTTTTAGAACAGTTTATTTAAATAGGGAATTAATTCAACAAACAAATTTATTTGGTGGCTTTGATTATAATTGGGATGGTGGAGAGCATTATTATTATGACCCTTTGCCTCCTTGGTTTGGGGAGCATAATTTTTTGGAAGATGGATCATACATGTGGGATGCTTCAATTATTCCGAATTTTCTTTTGCCTGAAGACAGCCTAGCTAGAGAGTCTGGTATTGATATTTCTCAGAGTTTTAATATTGACGACCAAGCTTATGATCCTTTGCCTGGTTTTGCAACAAATTATTTTTCAGGAGCGCAGCCTGATATGGGCGTTTACAATATTGCCATGATCGTCCCTCAATGTTCCAACTCCATCCTAGAAAGTGGAGAAACCTGTGATGATGGAAACCTTAACAATGGCGATGGTTGTTCCTCAAGTTGCCAAATAGAACAAGAAACCCCACCACCAGCTTCATGTACAGACAATATCCAAAATGGCAATGAAACAGGAATAGACTGTGGAGGCTCTTGCTCTGCTTGTGACAATGGAGGAGGTAATGAAGAGATAAACCCACCTCCACCACCAGAGAACCCTCCAATAGTATGTGGTAACTCCATCATAGAAACAGGAGAAACGTGTGACGATGGAAACCTTAACAATGGTGATGGTTGTTCCTACCTCTGCCAAATAGAAGAAGATACTCCAGCCACTACAACTCCAAACTCTCTTAACATCCTTTATCCTCAAGGATTTCTAGCCAAAGCTTCCCAAGATCCTAGAGTCTATTACATTAACCAAGAAAGTAAAAGATACTATATCCCTAACCTAGCTACTTTCTACACTTGGTTTAATAACTTCAACTCTCTTCAAACCTTAGACCAAGTTACTTTAAATAATAGCTATCCTTACCTTGGAAGACTTACTGTTAAACCAGGTAATCTAGTTAAATTCCAAGATTCTAACAAAGTCTATGCTGTAGAGCCTAATAAAACCCTAAGATGGATTACAAGTGCTAATATCTTCTCTGACTTTGGTTATGACTTCAATAAAATAGTTAACTTACCAGCAGAAGACTTTAGTTACTACACAATAGGAGAAAACATTACTAGCTCAGACATTCATCCTAGTGGACAATTATTAAAACATGGTTCTTATCCTCAAGTCTTCTATGTTCAAGACGGTATAGAATACTGGATCAAAGACCAAAACACTTTCTTATCTCTAGGCTTTAAATGGCAAGATATTATTACCATCCCAGTCAGATACTGGTATACTAGAATCCTAGATAACTTAAGCTTTAAGTTGAAGGATTGGTAGAAACATTTTAGTTTAAAGAAAATAAAAACAACCAGTAATTTTTCTGGTTGTTTTTTAGCTCAATTTATTTTAAGTTTGCAATCGCTGTTTTTAAGTTTTCAGCTTCTTGTAAATAGCTACCGATGACGATTAAGTTTGCACCAGCTTTGCTAATTTTTTTGTAATTTTTTTCGTTGACGCCCCCGTCAATTTCGATATTTAGTTGGGGAAATTTTTTTCTTAATTTTTTTATTTTACTCAAAGATTTTTTATCAAATTTTTGGCCTTGCTTACCAGGAGTAACACTCATAATCAGAATAGTATCGAATTTTTTTATGAGAGACAAAATATTTTTTAATTTAGTTTTTGGATTAATCGCAAGGCCTGCTTTGATTTTGTTTTTTTTCAACCATTTTAAAGCGGCTTGAATATCCTCTGGGTCAGAGTTTGCTTCGTAGTGCCAAATAATTTTTTTGGTGTTTTTAAAATGCGCCCAAGGTCCAATGTAGCTATTGATATCCTTGACCATCAGATGTAGTTCAAGATTTGTAGTCTTAACAATTTTTTTAATCTTCCGCGGGCTAAAATTATTTTTGGTTTTTACAAATTCGCCGTCCATAATATCAAGTTGGAGGAGAGGAAATTCTTTGGCAACTTTTTTGTATTGTTTTTCTAATTCATTTAAGTCAAAGGCCAAAAGCGAGGGGATGATTTGAATTTTTTGAGGCATTGATTTATTTGAGGCTACTTAATTTTTTAATTCTTTTTTGATGACGTGGTAATTTTGAGAAAGGAGTTTCAAAAAAAACTTTGATTAACTCCTGGGATTTTTTGAGATTTAATTCTTTGGCAGGCAAACAAATAACGTTAACATCTTCATCTTGGCGAGCTGCTTTGATTGCGCTTTTTGAATGAGCCACGACCGCGCGAATATGCGCAAAACGATTAATGGCCATGCACATGCCCTGGCCGCTACCACAAAGTAGAATTCCGACGGAGTTTTTATTTTTTTTGATCATCAAAGCTACTTTTTTAGCAAAGTCAGGATAATCATCTGTTGCTTGGAAACTTAAATTTCCTTGGTCACTAACTTTGTGCCTTTGTTTTTGTAGAGCGAGCTTAATTTTTTCTTTTAATTGCCAACCATTATGATCTGCCCCGATAAATATTGTCATAAATTTTTAGATGTTAGTTACAATAAAGACTTTTTTAATTTTTGAATAATTAATACGGCTATCATGATTTCTAATAAACTTAAAGGAATGGCAAAAATCAAAATTTTTAGTGGCAATGTTTGTAAGTTGTAAATAGTTAGCCACATCATCCAAAACATGCCGAGCCACACCAAAGAAATAGTTTTTTTGGTGTCGAATTTTTTTAGCAATTGATAAATTAGATAAGCCAAGGAAAAACTCCATACAAGCCAGATCAGGCCATTGATTGCTGTGGTTGTAAATGTTAAACCAAGTGATTCAAAATGTTCCGTCCAATAATTTTTGAGAAGTATTTCATTTCTAAAAAATTCAGAAAATGTAATCCACAGGCCAGCGCTGAAAATAGTAACGATTGTCTTCTTCATCTTTTCTTATTAATTATTTATGTTGTGGTTTTTAAAATTACGAGATTGGCGACTAATAGCAAAAATGCCCAAGATCGATAAATAAGTGGCTGTGAATTCTCCAGGGATTTGGTATTTAATCGGATCACTGACATTAAAGAAAATAAAAATTAAAATCAAAATTGTCCAGATGAAAATAAATAATTCTCCGTTATGGTTGGAAAGAAATTTTTTATTTTTCCAGCGAGCAAATTCTTTGGTCGTGGTAAATAATGATAAAATTCCAATATAGATAACGGCTACAGTTTTTATCGCCTGAGATAAATCTAAAATTTTTAAGAAATTAACTAAAAAAAATAAAGCGGTCAAAATTCCCCAGAAGTGAGATAAAAATCTCCAAAATTCTAATTCTTTTTTTAAGCCCAACATGCATATAATTTACCATATTTTTTAAAAAGAGTGAATGGATATTTTGTCAGTTGCTAAATTTAGCAAATTAATCTATGATGCCTCTATAGTTTAGAAAAATATGCGTGTACCAATTAGAAAAGGAGGGGAGTTTAGTGATTTGCGACCAGATCCCAAAATGACCAAAAAAAAATTTGAGGAACTTAGTTTACGTTTGCAAAAAATAAAAGAAATAATTCGACCCAGACAAGCAAGTGATGTTAAAAAATATGCCGCTGATGGAGATTTTTCAGAAAACGCTGCTTATCAAATTGCTAAAGGTAAACTGCGCAGAACGAATCAGGAATTAAAAGAGTTAGAGGACTTGCTAGGTAAAGCAGAGATTATTCATCCTAATAGTAAAAAGACAATTCAAGTTGGACACAGTGTAAGCTTGGGGTTTAATGGCCAAGAGATTAAATATCAGATTTTAGGCTCCGTCGAAACCGATCCGAGCAAAGGAGTGATTTCTCATTCATCGCCTTTGGGGCAGTTGTTGTTAGATAAAAAAGTCGGCGATATTATTGAATTAAAAACAGAAGAGAGAAATATCAAGTATCAAGTTTTAAAAATAGAATAAAATACCACCTTAAGAGGTGGTATTTTAAAATTATTTCTTCTTTTTTTTGTTAGCTTTGGCTTCGAGCATTGCTTTTTTTATTTCCAATCTTTTTTTAGTTTTTTTGGAATTTGATTTTTGTACTCGGCCAACAGCATGTAATCTTTTTGCCATATGAATATTTTAGATAATTATTGACCTAGTGTAGTCTTTTTTTAAGGAAAAAGCAAGGGTTTAAAGCTTTTCTGCTGCCATATCCTTTTGGAATGATTGTTTGATGAGGCAAAACAGCGAGGTCAATCTCCTGTCTGCCGGTAGGCAGGGAAAAATTATCTATAACAATTTAGACTATTTTTATTAATCAGAATTGTTAAAGCTATAGTAAAGTTTTAAGAGGATATTTTATTTTTTCTAAAAGATGGAAAAAATTTATTAGTTTCTTTTTTGTATTTTTCAAATTCTGGATCTCCTTGATATTTTTTCTCTAACAATGGCACCCCCGAAATGAATAAAATCAAAATTGTAATAGTCAATGGGCTCATTAAGGCATAAACAAAATTATTTAAATTTACAACTATTAAAAATATGCCCCACCACATTGTCACTTCTCCAAAATAATTTGGATGTCTAGTGTATTGCCATAAACCGGTTTTTAAAATTTTTCCTTTGTTCTCTGGGTTTTTTAAAAATTTTGCTAATTGGTAATCTCCGACGCTTTTAAAATAAAAACCAATAAACCAAATGATGAGGCCTAAAAAACTCAAAAAATTTAAATGATTATTTGTATTAACCGAAGTTAAGATTATTGGCGAGGCTATCAAAATTAATAAAAATCCTTGTAGTAAATAAATTTGTAGATATGAGCGAATATAAAAATATTTTCCCCACTCTTTACGCCACTGATTATATCTATAATCTTCCGTTTTACCTTGATTCCTGATAAATATATGAATGGATAATCTTAATCCCCATAAAATAATCAAGATATAAAGCAAGTAGTCTTCGTAGGTATTATTTTGTTGAAAGAGAAAAAATAAAACTAACAAAATATATCCTAAACCCCAAGCAATATCAGCAATGTCATTTCTTTTTATGATCAAAGAAATAATGAACCAAAGAGAGGCGTAAATAAAAATTGTTATTGCGCTAATAAAAAATGCTTCAAACATTATTTTAGGTATTTAAAAATATAAAAACCAACAAAAGCAACAATCATTGATAACACAGAGCCCCAAGCAAGATCAATCAAGACGATTTGCAGTGGCCAGTTTTTGATAGTTGCATAATTAGTCAAATCATAAGTAGCATAAGTCACTAGACCAAAAAACAAGCCAAACAAAATTGCATGAGTTAAAGAATTTTTTTCAATTGCCGGCCAAATTACGAATACAACAACTCCTAAAACAAAAAGCAAATAAAATATCATGGCCGGAGGCCAATTTACTTCTTGGCCAATGATTGATCCTAAATATTTTTTATAAACACCTTTAGCTAAAAAACCAAGCCAAAGCATATCGATCAAAAAAAAGCTTAAAAAAGTCAAGAAATATCCTAAGATAATTTTCATAATTTTATTTTTAATTATATTTTTATTATATCAAAAAACTACTCTTTTAGGGAGTAGTTTGCTGATGGGGTCAGTCTCGGAAACGTATTATAACCATTCTCTCAGATAAGGAGTATATAGCTAATATAAAAGAAAATTTAGCAGCTATAGAAAATTGTAAAATTAAGTAAAAATCTATTTAAATTAACTTAAGATAAAAATTCTTTGATTGTTTTTTTATATCCATCTTTCATCTCTAAAGAATCCATCTCGCTTAAAGGAGTCCATTTATATTCTGTGTATTCTTCATTTTCTTTTACTTCATCTTCTTGCGTACTGCAAAGATAAGTTAGAATAACAAAATGATATTGAGAATTTTGAACTTGAGAAGTAAAACTCCAACTATCTAGTATCTTTTCTATTTGTATATTTTTCCATCCCAACTCTTCTTCTATTTCTCTCTTTAAGGTTTCTTCTGGATTTTCTCCATGTTCTATGCGTCCGCCTGGCAACTCCCAAACATTTTTAAGATCTTTAACAAGAAGAACTTTGTTGTCCTTTTGAAAAACAGCCTTTACAGAAATTTGTTGAATTTTATTTGACATAATTATGTTGACATATTAGCTAATTTTCTTCTGTATTTTGTAGATAGAATTGCCCCGCAATTTGCAATCTCTTGTCAGATGTAATTAATGGTTCATCGTTAATTAAAATAGACCAAGTGTTTTCTTTGTAATTATACTTAGATGACGCTCCAATATAATTACCAGCCCAAGAACTAATAATCTCTGAAGGATTGATGACTACATTCGATTCTCCTGTGTTAATTAAGGTCGTAAAATATTTATTTTCTATATTTTTATCACAATCCTCTCTATTGGTCCATGGTTTTCCAGCTCTATAAAAAACTTCTTTATCATCAGAAGAAAAAGCGATTATATCTACGCTGTAATTAGCTTTGCCAACCATCCCTAGAACATTGCCTGAAACTGGATCAATGATATTATATAAACTAGGCGCGCTTCCGCTCATGTCATTGCAGATATCAGGTATGTGTTTTTTTATCGTGGACATCAATTTACCACTAGTGCTTACAACGCCGGTTGTGTAAGAATTTGGGGTTTCTCGTAATTCATTGGTAGCTAAATTAAAATAATATGACCGAGCAAAATCGCCCATAGCTTTATACATCGTGACGTTACCATCATCACGCCAGGCTACACTAAAAAATGAACCCTCAATATTTCCTTGTTTTAATATCTGATCTTTATGTGTGATAATATCAAAAATGTGAGCGTAATATTCACCGTTTTGTTGGCCATATTTTTGATCCCAAATAAATAATTGTTTTCCATCAGGCGAATAAGAAATGCTGGCAACTTGTTGCTTAGGTACAAACAAATCCTTTAGTTCTTTGGTGACTAGATTTAAAATTTGGAGCTTACTTTCTAGGTTAATTAAAAGAGATTTGTTATCAGGACTCAATTTATAACCAACAGGATATTCGTCCTCCTTGCCAACTTCAGCAAGAAGCTCAGGATCGCTATCTCCAACTTTACCTATTATTTGCACAGTCGGCCATGCTCTAGAGTCACTCCCTGTTTTAACTATTTCTTGTATATATATCAAGACAGGTGTTTTCTCATTTGTATAAGTCAGCCAACCATCATCACTTTGAACATCGACAACATTTTTTTGCTTATTAAATTCCCGCTTAACAAAAAATCCCGTTATAGCAATGACCCCAATAATTCCAAAAACAATAGCCATTGCTATGATCCACTCGTGTCTTTTTAAATTCTTAAAAAGTTTCATATTTTAGATTTAATAACGTTTTTAGTACAGAAAAAAATTAGTAGTTAATCTAGAAATTTGAAAGTTTTCCAAAATCTATCGTGTACTGTGTTGGTATATTCTTCAGATGCGCCATCTTTTTCTATCAAATCTGGAATTTCCAATAATAATTTTTTAAATGGAAAAAGATAGTCAGTTCCTCCGTGTTGATTGTCCTGATTTCTAAATTTACGAACCAAAACCTCTTGACCTGATATATTTTCATTTTCCAAATAATCAAAAATTACCATGCCTTGATTTGAATCCTGTTTTTTTACTTGCCATTCATCGAGCAAAACATTTACACTGTTTTGGCTTAATGGAAAAATAGAGACGCCCTTCATGAATAATACCGTATCTCCAACAACGTCCATACTTATAGAAATATTTTCACTAGCATATTCCGTCACTCTCCACTCCGATGGATATTCAAACTCATATGTATTTTTTGCATCTCTATAGGTTTGCCAAGTGGGCGTTGCTTTTTCAATTTCTAATATACGAACAGTGCTCATACAGGCCGCTTCTCCTTTGCCAAGGGGTGGATTTTGAAAAATCATCATTTCAATAGGATGATACGAATCAGAATTAAGAATAAGCGCTCTCTCGTCATCTGATAAATTATTTAAATTTATATTTATAGTAAAATAACCATTTTCATCAATATTATAAAAATTATTTCCACTCTCTATTATGTCTCTATAAAAATTTACAAGTGGCCTTGGGCCTTCTTCAATCACAAAAGCATCACAAGTCACATTGTCCCCACCCATGCCTATGCTATCACGAGTAAAATGCCAACCTTTCAAAGTAGTAAGACCAAAAACATAGTTATTGTTTTCTTCTTCGTTCTGAAACAAACAATCTCCATAATAACAATAATCACTAACTAATTTCAAATGTTCTGATTTCGATATTACTTGAGGCACATTGCTCGAATATGTATCGTTGTGTTGACTGCTCATTTTTAACCAAATAAAACCTCCTAAAATCAATATAGAGCCGATTATCCCTCCAATGATGGTAAACATTACCATGTCGCTAAAATTTTGCAGATTTTTAAACAATTTCATATTTTAAATTTAATAACGTTTTTAGTATATCAAAAAACTACTCTTTTAGGGAGTAGTTTGCTGATGGGGTAAAACAGTGAAGTCAATCGGAAAAATTATCTATAACAATTTAGACTATTTTTACTCATCAGAATTGATGGAGTTCTAGTAATCTCTCAAGAGGGGCATTTGTTGTTTTTAGGTGGTTAGAAATAAGGTTGACAAAATAAGTAAAATATCATATAGTAAGGCATTGCGATAAACTCGCTAATTTGCACTTTGAAAGATTGTCTATAGAGAAACAACAACCTCAAAAACAGAGTCGGAGGAACAGAGAATGGCCACCACAATCAAGTATCCGGATCCATCAGCTCAACCGCTGTGGAAGACCAAGATTCACAAGCGTGATCGTTTGCAGGTTATCAACGAAGAGGACCTGCCAGTTGATGAATTTCTTAAAGCTCTTGGTATCAAGGATTCGTCTTTGGCTTCCAGCTTCGGAATCACAAATGAGGAAGAGTTACATCGTCGACACAATCTTTGTCGTTTCTTAACAGGTCACCCTGCTTTTACGAGTTGGGTTGAAGAATCTGGCGTAACGGCCGGTCTTCCGATTGATGAAGAAGAGTTCCTTAAGTTTTACAACCCCCAGAATGAACACAATCCCTACTGGGCAATGGTCCATGGGTGGATAGAATTCATTCTGAATTCTCCGGATGCTCCTCCTGATCTGCAAATGATTGCCAATAAGTTGTTGGTTGGTCTCGATTTGGAAGCTGCCGAACGTAAAATGGCCGACATCATCACTCAACGAGTGGAACAGATTACGGTCATGCACGGCTGGATGAGCTTTGAAGTGGTAACAGTAGGTGTCGAGAAATCGGTCAAGGAAAAGATGGGCGTTGATCCTGATCAGTCCCTTTTCCTTGTTTCTGATTTGGAGTATTCAGGTGGAGAGGTCTTTGGTCATCGCAAGTATTCCCAGAAGATAAGCACCAAACTCGCTTATCCAAAGTGGACGCACGATGCACTGAATCCTTTCAACTGGCTGGGTTTTGGCTTTTTGCGGCGCAAGTTGGTTGATTTCAAAAATCTTCTCCGCTGCCGCCCAGCTTACAAAGCTATGGTCATCAATAGCATTTCAACTTCCATGATCGAAGATATTCGATCAGCAGTCCTCGGAAAGCTGCGTAAAATCCACTGGGACAATTCCAGTCTTAATGGTGGCCAGGCGACGGTACAATTCTCCTATGATCAGAGTGGTCTGCAAATTACGATTTTGCATCTGGAGATTCCCGAACCTGAAGACAGAAAGACTGTTAACTTGTCCGATGGTTTTGCTGGTTACGATGCTTTGAAGTACCAACAGATCATGAAAGCTGAAGTCTTGATTCAGAGAAAAAGGGACGAGGCAGCTCATGCTCAGGCCAATAACGCACTGATTGCTGCGGCTGTGAGGCAGAACCATTCATTTCTCACGCCTTTCTTTAGCACCTCTCTAAACATGGATCGTGAATTCCGTTGGTTTGCCATCCTCAATGAATACCGTGGCAAGGAATTTCACGATCTTTACGAGGCATTGCAAGATCAGCGAAATTTTTTCGCTGAGTACTGGAATCAACTGCAGGTTGTCATCTCGGTCCTGCGATCCATTCAAGACACCGCTTTGAAATTCGGCGTACCAATCTGTCAGCCCGAGATCGTCACGGACGGTCATGTCGTTGAGTTTGGTCAACTTTACCCGACTCAGTTGCTCTGTCATCTGAAGAAGGGTCAAGTAGTACCGGTACACTCTTTGCCGGAATTGAATGGTCGCATGATTGCCTTGACCGGCGAACATGGTGGCGGCAAGAGTGAGACGCAGATTGGCATTGTCGTCAACATCTTTTTGGCTCAGAGTGGATTGCCGGTCTTTGGGCAGTTTTTCCGTTTCAACGTCAAGAAGGTGCTGGGCATGGTCTTCATCGCTCAACGAGGTGAAGGATCCACCTGTGAAATCCTGTTGGGCAAGATCCGTAACATCCTACGGGGGATACAGGGAATTGATGGTAAGCGTGTCGTCCTAGTTTTGGATGAAGTTGGCACCGGCACACAGGAGATGGCTGGTTTCGAGCTAGGTCGCGATCTACTCAACACTCTAGCCAGATCTGGCGTCAGCGTTATCTTCAGTACGCAGATCATGTCTCTGGCGGAATTTGCGCGTGATCAACTCAACGCACTTTGTTTCCAATTGGACAGCAAACATCGACTGTCGCCGGGTATTGGCGATGGTGGTATGAAGCGTCTGCGTCAACGTATTGGTGTTGATCGATTCTTGGAGGAGATCAAGAGCTAAACAAGCTCAAGGCCTAAAGATTCACTGCCGGATGATAAACAAGTTAAGTCTTGTCCCTGTCATCCGGTTTTTCTTTTGTTAAAAATTTAAATTATTTCTATCCCCATTTGGGATTAAATAAAAACACCGCTAAGATTAGCGACGTTTTTATGGGGTGGCTAGAGGGAATCGAACCCTCATTAGCGGTACCACAAACCGCTGTGTTAACCGTTACACCATAGCCACCATGTTTATAAATTAGTGGTGCCCCCACCAGGACTCGAACCTGGGACCGTTTGCTTAAGAGGCAACTGCTCTACCAACTGAGCTATAAGGGCTTGTTTAAAATAAATATGTAATATGTGATGGTACCCCGACTAGGAATCGAACCTAGATCTATAGCTTAGAAGGCTACTGTTCTATCCGTTGAACTATCGGGGCAAGAACAAAAATGTTTACTTTTAAACAAGGCCTAGTATAACAACAAAGTCTATTTAAGTCAAGGTGAAATGGGCAATTTTTTAAGCTTCTGTTATAATGTTTTTACTAGCTTAATTGTTTAATTTTTTAAATATGCAGTTTATTTTCAAATATCTTAAAGAATATAAAAAACTTCTGATTGGAGTTTTAGTTTTAGCGGCGATTAATCAAATTTTTTCCTTGCTTGATCCCCAAGTATTTCGTTTGTTAGTTGATAACTATGCAACCAAAGTAAACGAAATGTCCCAAGCAGATTTTTTTCAAGGAGTCGGATTGTTACTTTTGGCTTTTGTTGGTGTAGCTTTGGTTTCTCGTTTGGCGAAAAATTTTCAAGATTATTATGTCAACGTAATTACTCATCGTTTGGGAACTAAGCTGTATGCCAAAAGTGTTCGTCACGCTTTGTCTTTGCCTTATCAAGTTTTTGAAGACCAAAGTTCTGGAGAAGTTTTGCGCAAAATGCAAAAAGCTCGAGAAGATATTCAAAAGTTGATCACAAGCATGATTAATGTTTTGTTTGTTTATTTGTTAGGAATTACTTTTGTTGCTATTTATGCTTTTTGGGTTTCTTGGATTATTGGCGTGGTTCTATTTTTAATTATCCCAAGTTTAGCTTTTACAATATTTTTGATTAGTCGCAAAATTGGTCAAGTTCAAAAAAAAGTAGTAGCTCAACAAGCAGCTTTGGCCGGCTATACTACCGAAACTTTGCGTAATGTGGAACTAGTCAAAAGTTTAGGCTTGGAAGAACAAGAAATAGAAAGATTAAATAAGGTGAATGATCAGATTTTAGATTTAGAATTAGAGCGAGTAAAAATGGTCAGGACACTAAGCTTTATTCAAGGAACTTTGCTCAATGGTTTACGAGCGGTGATTATGCTGGTGATGTTGATTTTGGTATTTAGGCAAGCTTTGTCGGTGGGAGAGTTTTTTACTTTATTATTTTATTCTTTCTTTTTGTTTAATCCTTTGTCAGAACTTGGTAATATTGCTGAACAGTACCAACAGGCAAAAGCTAGCGATGAAGCTTTGCAGGAGATTTTGCAGATGCCCTCAGAGCCAAAGCCAGCAAAGCCGGAAGTATTAAATAAAATTGCTTCAGTTGATTTTCATAAAGTTTCTTTTGCTTATCAAAAAGAAGAAAAAAATCAAAGAGGCTTGCAAGAAATTAACCTGTCTATCAAAGCCGGGGAGACCGTCGCTTTTGTCGGACCTTCTGGTAGCGGTAAGACTACTTTATTAAAACTTTTGGTTAGACTGTATTTGCCACAAAAGGGAAATATTTTATTAAACAATAAAATTGATTTACAAAATCTTGATCAGCATTTATTCAGACAAAGAATCGGCTTAGTTTCTCAAGAAACACAATTATTCTCTGGAACGATTAGAGAGAATTTATTGTTTGTGCGCCCTCAAGCTACTGATCAAGAATGTTTAGATGCTTTGCGCTCGGCTGCTGTTTCTAGTATTGCAGAAAAGGGCCAGAAAGGCTTGGACACTAAGATTGGCGAAGGTGGGATGAAATTATCTGGTGGTGAGCGACAACGTTTAGCAATTGCTCGCGCACTACTTCGGCAGCCGGATATTTTGATTTTTGACGAAGCAACTTCTTCTTTGGATTCTTTGACTGAGCACGAAATCACAGAGACGATCAAAAAAATCGAGATCGCTCATCCAGAGATGATGCAAATTATTGTCGCGCATCGATTATCTACAGTTGCTCATGTTCAGCGAATTTATGTTTTGGAAAAAGGCCAAATAATCGAAACTGGAAAACACGCAGACTTGATCAAGAGCGGAGGATTATATTCTGCTTTGTGGCGTCAGCAATCAGCAAGTGATTAATCAAATTTAAATAAGTCTTCAATTTTTATTTTTAAAGTTTTGGCAATGTCATGAGCCAATTTCAAAGAGGGGTTATATTTATTTTGTTCCAAGAAGACAATTGTTTCACGACGAACACCGACGGCTTCTGCTAGTTGTTCTTGCGTCAGCTTAAATTTTAAGCGACGCTCTTTGATTATATTGGTCATTTTATTTGCCATGTTTAATCAGCCATTTAAATAAAAATGCATTTAAAAGTAATAAACCGCAAACTGTAAAGGCAAAAAATTGGCTCAAAGGATAGACTTGAGGATATTTTTCAGAAAGCATCAAGAAGATAAACATGGCAATAACACTAAACCAAGAGTAGATAAATAAAGTATAGCGAGCAGCAATTCCAGCTACCTGATAGTCTCTTTCGTCAGCTAAAACATCCTTTGGTTTTAATTGTTTACGAAAATAAACCATAGTCAATAAAGCAATGAGCATTAAAATAATTGGTAAGTAATAATTTTTTAAATTAATACTGATTGCTATAGAAGCGCTTAATAATACCACGATACTGAAACGCATGATTAAATATTGTTTTTTAGTCATAAGTTTAATGTTAATTATTTCTATCATTTCTAATGTTAGATTATTCTAACATAATTGTCAAGAGATTTAGTTTTTTGTGTTTTTAGGATATAATAATTTTATGAAAAAAATATTTTTACTATTTTTACTATTTTTACCTCTTGGTCTTTCCGCTCAAAGTACTCAGCAAGAAGAAATTTTTAAAGCTAAGGTTATTGAAATTTTAGCTGAAAAGGAAATCATCGATGAATCTGGCTTAAATTTTATTCAACAAAATTTAAGATTAAAAGGTTTGTCTGGAAACTTTAAAAATCAAGAAATAGTTTTTGAAGGCATTAGTGATTTTCAGATTTTATCTAGTCGACAATATGCTTTGGGCGATAGAGTGATGGTGATAAGTAGCATCAATGATGATGGTTCTTCTTATTTTTTTGTTTCGGATTATGATCGAACTAATCCTATTATTTTATTGAGTTTCATTTTTATTTTCAGTGTTTTAGTTATTGGTCGCTGGAAAGGATTTCGTTCTCTATTGGCCTTAATAGCTAGTTTTTTGGTTATTTTGAAGTTTATTATTCCACAAATTTTAGCTGGCACTAATCCAGTTTTGGTCAGCGTGTTGGGGGGTATTTTTATTTTATTTTTTGCTATTTATTTGACTCAAGGTTTTAATATTAAGGCTCATTTAGCAAATTTATCTTTGATAATTTCTTTGTTATTCACGGCTTTTTTATCAGCGATGTTTACAGCTTTAGCTCAATTGAGTGGCTATGCTGGTGAAGAGACGGTCTTCCTTTTTGATTTAGCCCAAGGATCTTTAAATCTACAAGGCTTACTTTTAGCCGGAATTTTGATCGGAACCTTAGGGGTTTTGGATGATGTGATTATTAGCCAAGTTTCAACTGTTGAGCAAATCAAGCAGGCTAATCCTAGTTTAAGCAAAAAAGAAGTTTATAAAATGAGTGCAAAAGTGGGAGTAGATCACATTACTTCAATGATTAATACTTTATTTTTTGCTTATGCGGGCGCAGCCTTGCCTTTGTTGATTCTTTTTGCTAAGAGCGACGTGATTGGTTTGAATTTGAGCCAAGCAATAAATAATGAAATGGTGGCTACGGAAATAATCAGAACTTTATTAGGAAGCATTGGCATTATTTTGGCGATTCCAATTAGCAATTGGCTAGCAAGCTGGTTTTTGTCAGCTAAGAAAGCCTAATTAATTTTTTAACCCTTTAAATAATTGCAACTGATTTGCAATTATTTTTTGTTTATGCTAGGATGTTTTTCATGAAAGAAGATTTATTAAAACAAGCAGGCCTCAGTAAAACTCAAGCTCGTCAGCTAATTTTAGATTTTTTAGAAAAAAATCAAAATTTAGTATCAGCTGGAGATATTTATTCTGCTTTGTCTGCTCATTTAGACAGAGTGACAGTTTATCGTAATCTAGAAATATTAGAAAAAGCAGGGTTAGTTTTTAGAGAGTTATCAGAAAAAGAAGCTTTATATTATTTAGCCGATAAACAACATCATCATATCACTTGTCAAAAATGTGGTTTTACCCAATGTTTGCCTTGTGATCATTTTTTTAAAAAAATCAAAAATTTTAGTCAAGTTAAACATCAATTATTTTTATCAGGTTTATGTAATAAATGTAATAAATAAATATGTTAGGATACATTATTTTAGCGACAATTTTAGTGAGCTTAATTTCTTTAATCGGAATATTATTGATCTTTAATCGAGAAATTAAAGCAAATTTTTTAAGGGCCTTAATCAGTTTATCAGCTGGTAGCTTGTTAAGCGTAGTTTTTTTAGATCTTTTACCAGAAGCGATTGAAGAAGGAAGTTTTGAGCCACATTTAATTTTTGCGGTAGTTTTGGCTAGTATTGTTTTCTTCTTTTTGTTTGAAAGAATTTTGCACTGGCATCACTGTCAGTGTGATCGACATCAAGAACACGAGCATCCACATTCAGAAAATAAAAAGCATTTGGTTTATATTAATCTGATTGGCGACGCGATTCATAATTTAGTAGATGGTTTTTTGATCGCGGCTTCTTTTATGCTTGATATACACGCGGGGATGATCGTGACTTTGGCGGTGATTTTGCATGAAATTCCGCAAGAGATTTCTGATTTTGGGGTTCTGCTGTATGCGGGCTTAAGTAAGACCAAAGCCTTGTTTTATAATTTGGTGGTCGCTAGCATTGCTGTTTTTGGGGCAATTATTTTTTATTTTTTTGGTCAAAGCTTTTCCAATCTTATTCCTCTAATGGGAGCTTTTGCGGCTGGTAATTTTATTTATTTAGCAACTGCTGATTTGATGCCAGAGTTACATCATGAAAAAAATCCGAAAAAAATAATTCAACAATCCCTGTGGTTGCTACTTGGCGTTTTAGTTATTTATCTTCTGGTTTCGATTTTGCCACATAGTCACTAAAATATTTTTTAAATATCGCCACTCAGGCGATATTTTGTTATAATGTAAATATAATCATTTAATTAAAAATTATGAAATTTAAACATTTACCTTTGCCACTAGTGGCTTTTGGCCAAGCATTTTTTACCAGTGTTTATGTCTTATTGGTTGGTACTTTTATGCAGACAGTTGAAAAGTGGAATATTGGGCCAAATGTTTTGGGGATAGTCGTAATTTTGTCTTTGTTGGTTTTGTCAGCTTCAGTTTGTGGATCTTTAATTTTTGGCTATCCGATTTATTTGTTGTTCAACAAAGAAGTTAAATCAGCTTTGATTTTACTGGGCTATACTTTTTTGTTTTTGCTTTTGCTGATTGTTTTGACTTTTTTAATGATTGCGATTTAAAAATATGAAAATAAAAATAAAATCATGGCCTAAATTATTATTAAGCATTATTATTTGCCAAGGCGCAGGGTTACTTGGTTCGGTCTTTACTACTTCAGAAATTAATGCCTGGTATCGAGGAATTATAAAACCAAGTTTTAATCCACCAAATTGGATTTTTGGTCCGGTTTGGACCTTGTTGTTTTTATTGATGGGCTTTGCTTTGTATTTGATTTGGCAGGAAGATTTTAAAAAGAAAAAAGTACAGCTTGCCTGGGCAATTTTTATTGGTCAACTGGTGCTAAATGTTTTTTGGTCGGTTTTATTTTTTGGCTTACACAATCCAGGCGCGGCTTTTGTAGAGATTATTATTTTGTGGCTAGCGATACTTACTAATATTTATTATTTTTATCAAGTAAAAAAAACGGCAGCGTATTTACTACTGCCTTATATTCTGTGGGTGAGTTTTGCGGCAATTTTAAACTTTGCAATTTGGCAGTTAAATTAGAGTTATTAAAATAAATATAAAAATATGGGGGATTTACAATTGATAATTAATGCCGTAATTCATTCTTTTGGCTTGATGATTGAGTACGTTGGAGTTTTCTTGGTCATCATGGCTGTCTTGAGAGCATTGTGGCATTTGTTTCAGGATAAATTTGAACAAAACGAAATCAGGGCAGATTTAGCTAAAAATATTATTTTGGCTTTGGAGTTTGTGATTGCTGCGGATATTCTTTTGGTGACTGTGGCCGGGGATATCAATGAGATTTTGCAGTTGGGAGGAATAGTTTTGGTCAGAATTTTACTCGGCTATTCTCTGCACAAAGAAATTGCTTTAGGGAAAATAAAAAAAATTAAAAAATAAACAAAATTAAAATCGGCACTTACTTAGCCGGTTTTTTATTTGCTTAAAATTTTACTTAGTGTTATGATACATCCATACCTGGGGGGTAGGTATATAAATATTAATTTATTTTTATGGTAATGTTAGAAAAAAATTCAAAGAAAAGCTTAAGTGCTTTGAAAAAAGCCCATAGTTTATTAGCCAAGATTATTGAGATGAAAGAGGATGGTCGCTATTGCGTGGATATCATGCAACAAAATCTGGCAGTGATTGGCTTATTAAAATCAGCTAATCAAGAACTATTAGCCGATCATCTAAACAGTTGTTTTAAGGCGGTGATGAATTCCAATAACGCCTCTAAGCAAAAGACGATGATTGAGGAAATTTTGCAATTAAATAAATTATCTTTAAAATAATATGCCCGCAGTCAAAAATAAAAAAATATATTTAGCAGGCTTGACTTGTGTTTCTTGTGAAAATATTATCAAAGAAGAGGCGCAGAGCATTTCGGGTATCGTCCGAGTCAAAGCTTCGGTTAAAACTCAAAGTGCAGAAATTGAATATCTTGGTGATCTGCCTTGGCCGGAATTAAAACAAAAAATTGAAAAAATGGGTTACGGTTGCGCTCTTGAGCAAAGTCAGCTGCAAGCTATCAAGAAAAAGTCAGCTACTTTAGAACAGTGGTTTTATTCAGTTTTGATTGTTCTTGCTTTGTACTTGATTTATTTATATTTTCAGTGGATTGGAGTGTTGAGTTGGCTAGATTTCAATCCTAGTGATATCAATTTTGGCGCCGCTTTTATGATTGGCATTGTCGCTTCTTTGTCTAGTTGTTTGGCAGTAGTTGGTGGAGTGGTGATTTCTTTTGCCGCTAAATATCAAAGTCGCGGCACTGCTTGGCAACGTAATGTCGAGCCACATTTGTTATTTCACGTGGGACGTTTAAGTTCATTTTTTATTTTGGGAGGAGCTTTGGGTTGGTTGGGAAGTAAGATTAGTTTGTCGACTTCCTTTTTTTCTTGGCTGACAATTTTAGTAGCTTTAGTTTTGCTATGGCTGGCTTTAAATATTTTAGGCTTATTACCAAGTCTAACAAAATTTGGTTTAAGTATGCCAAAAAGCAGTTTTAAAATTTGGCAAAAATTAAAAAACTCAGAACACAAAGCAGCACCATTGCTTTTGGGAGCTTTTACTTTTTTCTTGCCCTGTGGATTTACGCAAAGTATGCAGTTATTCGCGATTAGCTCTGGTAATTTTTGGCTTGGTGCCTTTACTTTGTTTTTATTTGCTTTAGGTACGGCGCCAGTTTTATTTTTAGTCGGTTCGACAACTTCTCGTTTTCAGCATTTGAAAAGTATAGTTTTTGAAAAAGCGATTGGTTTGTTGCTTTTAGTTTTCGCTCTTTATACTTTATCGTCTGGTTTAGCAGTGAGGGGCATTTATTTTGGTAGCTTGTTTCAAGAAAAAGGGACTGCTGTTTTAAACCAAGATGATCAGCAAGTGATCAAAATGGGGATTGATTACAGCGGTTATAATCCTAGTGTTTTTTATCTAAAAAAAGACGTACCAGTCAAATGGATTATTGATGGCACGCAAGCTTCGGGCTGTACCAATCAAATTATCGTGCCAGATTTAGGCATTCAAAAATCTCTGACTAAAGGAGATAATATTATTGAGTTTACGCCAAAAAAAACAGGAAAAATAAACTTTTCTTGTTGGATGGGCATGGTTAGAGGGCAGTTTATTATTGAATAAATAAAGATATGAAAGAAATAAATATTCAAATTGCTGGCATGCATTGCGCTAGCTGCGCGGTGAGCTTAGAAAAGAGTATTGGTAAATTGTCAGGAGTGGAAAAATCACATGTCAATTATGCGACTGGTAAAGCAGCGGTGGTTTTTGATGATCAAAAAACAACTTTAGACGATATTCATCAGGCGGTGCGTGGGGCGGGAGATTATAAAGTGATTGAAAATTTAGATCAAAAATCAGAAGATCAAGCAACAACTCAGGCTTGGCATAAATTTCTTTGGGCCTTGGTTTTGAGCTTACCTTTGTTGGCCTCTATGTTTTATCAGCTGAACTTGTCAGCTAGTTTTTTGAGTATTAGTTTGGATATTTGGTTGCTGCAATTTTTGGCACTAATAGTTGTTTTTGTGCTGGGTTGGCAGTTCCATCGAGGAATGTTTTTGCAACTCAAAAAATTCAAGGCCAATATGGACACTTTGATTTCTTTGGGAACTTTGGCTGCTTATTTTTATAGTCTTTACGCGATGTTTGCAGGTCAGCATTTATATTTTGAAACAGCAGCGATTATTATTACTTTGATTTTGTTGGGCAAATATCTGGAAGAAAAAAGCAAGGGTCGAGCTTCGACAGCGATCAAGAAGTTATTTTCATTGAGCGTCAAGCAAGCTACGATTTTAGTGGCCGGAGAAGAGCTTAAAAAAGATATTGCCGAAATTAAATTAGATGATGTTTTATTAGTTAAGGCAGGAGAAAAAATTCCCTCGGATGGAGAAATTATTGAAGGAGAAACTTCGATCGACGAATCAATGCTCACTGGAGAGAGTGTGCCGGTTGATAAAAAAGTTGGCGATTTGGTTTATGGAGCGACGATTAATAGCTTTGGCGTGATCAAAGTCAAGGTGAATAAAATTGGCAATGATACAGTTTTGGCTCAAATTATCAAACTAGTAGAAAATGCTCAAAATACAAAAGCGCCGATTCAAAAACTTGCCGATTTGGTTTCTGGCATTTTTGTGCCAGTAGTATTGGTGATTGCGGCGCTTACTTTTGTGCTGTGGTTTTTTGTGCTGGACGTCAGTTTTGTAGCGAGCTTGATTAATGCCGTAGCGGTTTTGGTCATTGCTTGTCCATGTGCTTTAGGTTTGGCGACGCCAACAGCGGTGATGGTGGGCAGTGGCAAGGGAGCGGCCAACGGTATTTTGATCAAAGATTCACAGAGTTTGGAAATAGCGCACAAAGTGCAAGCCGTAGTTTTTGATAAAACCGGCACTTTGACTGAGGGCCGTTTGCAAGTGACGGATATCGAGACTTTTTCTGAAAGTTTATCCAAAGAACGTCTGATGATTTTGGCTTGTTCTGTAGAAAAAAATAGTGAGCATGCTTTAGCAACAGCTTTTGTCAGCTACAGCAAAGAAAAACACTTAAGTTTATTAGCAGCTACAGAAGTGCAGGCTATTCGTGGCAAAGGTTTACGAGGCATAGTGGAGAAGAGTGAAATACATTTGGGTAATTTAGAATTAATCAAAGAATTAAATTTAAATTTGAAGCAAAATTTTCAAGATAAATTTATTCAATACGCTTCTAGTGGCAAGACAGTAATGTATTTTATTCAAGATCGCGAAATATTAGGCTTGGTAGCAGTGGCTGATCAATTAAGGGCCAGCTCCAAAGCAGCTGTTGAGGCTTTGTCAAAAGAATTAGAAGTTTATATGTTGACTGGTGATCATCAGCTCAGTGCCGAAAATATCGCACAGCAATTAGGAGTAAAAAATGTAATTGCCGAAGTTTTGCCAGATCAAAAAGTAGCAGAAATTCAGAAACTCCAGAGTGCTGGTAAAGTGGTTGCTTTTGTTGGCGATGGGATTAACGATGCTCCGGCTTTAGTTCAAGCAGATTTGGGCATTGCTTTGGGGGCGGGTACTGATGTAGCGATGGAAAGTGGTAATATTGTTTTGATGCAAAACGATCCACGCGCAGTTTTGAGTGCTATTAAATTATCCAAAAAAACTTTTAAAATTATTAAACAAAATTTATTTTTTGCTTTTATTTATAATGTAGTTGCTATTCCGTTAGCGGCTTTGGGTTATTTGAGTCCGATGATTGCCGCGTTGGCGATGAGCTTAAGTAGTGTTTCTGTGGTATCAAATAGTTTGCGAATAAAAAATATCAAATTATAATTATTATAATAAAAAACTCTGCTGATCAGCAGAGTTTTTTTGATTAGTTTTTATTGCTCCAAGGCAAATTTGAATAAGTCTTCGTGCGGTTTATGCGGTAAATGTCCAATATTGTTCATGTAATTTATTTTGACATAGCCGTGTTTGTCGATCACGATTTTGGAAATAGAGGATTGATAAACTTCGATTGATAAAAATCCAACAACATCGGTATTTAAAATACTGGTAAGAATAGAACGAATGACATTGCCATGACAAAAGATTGCCACGTCTTTTCCTTTGTTGTGATGATAAATGTCAGCTAAGATACGACGGAAACGAGTTTGAAGTTTGCTGAGATTTTTGTCCATTTCTTTATAGGCCTTTACTCGTTTGACGCGAGTTTTCTCAGACATATTAAAGTACTTCATTTTATACCATTCACTCCAATCAACTTCATTAAATCTTTTGTCTACAATAGGATTTTTTTTAGTTTTTTTCAAATAGATTTCAGCAGTTTGTTGGGCACGTAAAAACTCACTGGTATAAACTTTATCGATGTGGATAGAAAATAATTTTTTGTTTAATAATTTTCTTTGTTTCAAGCCAGTCTGATCAAGTGGCATATGAGCATCACCAAGTTCTTTTTGCTGAGTGTAATCTGGTTTACAGTGACGAATTAAATAAATTTGAGTGTATGGTCCTTGGCTTTTTGGACGAGAACGAGCATAGGCTGTTTTTTGGGTAATTTTTTTCAACATTTTTTATTTTTAATTTTTACTGCTTTCATTTTATCATTTTTTACTCTGCTTGGGCAAATAATTTATGAAAATTTTATTATATGCTATGATATAGATAAATATAAGAGGATATGAAAAAAAATAAAAAAATAAATTTTAGCTTATTAGAAGGATTTCAATTTTTAGACTCTATGAATGCGTGGATTGGCTCCTGGTTTTTTTTGGTGGTTCATATGATTTGGTTTACGACTTGGTTGGCTTATCAGTTAGACGTCAATATGCTTACCTTGATTGTTTCTTTAGAGGCAATTGTTTTGATGATTTTATTATTGATGGCGCAAAATAGACAATCGATGCGGGACAATTTAAGAGACGAGATGGACTTGCAGGCGGATTTAAGATCTGCTAAACTAGCAGAAGAAATTTTGAAGCACATTGAAACTATCAGAAGAGATATTAGAGATTTAAAAATTAAAAAATAATTAATTAATTTATTATATGAGTAAAAAAATATTTGCAATGCTTTTTGTGGCTTTATTTTTTTTAACTGCTTGTGGTCAAAAAGCTTTAGAGCCTGGGCAGGAAAATTTTGACCAACAAGTAGATGGCTCTCAACAAACTGGCGAAACTTTAGGTCAGGCTCTTGAGGAAGATGACGATGCTTTGGAACGTCAAGCAATAGAAGATGCCAAGTTGGAAGCAGAAGGCTCTAATTGGATTGCTGAATCGGAAGTGGCCAAGCACAATACAGTTGATGATTGTTGGACAATTATTCATGATCAGGTTTTTGATATTACACCAGCCATTTCTAATCATCCTGGTGGAGAAGCGATCTTGATGGGTTGTGGAATTAACGCTACTCAGTTATTTGAAGAAAGGCCATCTAACGGCACGCCACATTCAGATCGAGCTCATGAAAATTTAGACAATTTTTATTTAGGAGATCTTGCGCGATAGGATTTCTTAATTAATTTTTTACTGAAATACGTAGATTTTTAAACTACGTATTTTATGTTTGGTTTTTTGTTTTGACAATTTTAGTTGATTAAGATAGATTGAAGTCAATAAGAAGATCTTTGATAGTTGAATCACACACAGCCAAGGAGACACGAAGATGAACGCCGATAATTTTGCCTTCATTAGTGGTAATGGCAATTATCCACTGAATAACGCTATTCTCGCTCGTTTGCATGAATTAACCGCTTGGGATTTACAATTTCTTCATCTGGATTTTGACGCTTTTCCAGATGGTGAATCTGACTTAAGAATTCCTCAATATCCGAAGTTGAATGGAAAACATGTGATCATTTTCCAGAGCATGACCACTCTCGAATTGATCGATGAACTTTTAACTTTGGTTTGGGCAGCCAAATATCAGTATGGCGCTCAGTCAGTGACTTGTGTTTTACCTTTTTGTGCTTATCGTCGGCAAGATCATCCGGACAAGCCGCAGGAAATTGAGCGTAGTCGTTATTTGGCGAATCAATTAGCAGCCGCAGGTGTCAGTAGAGTCATCTTTTGTGATATTCACTCTCAGCGAGTGATTGATAATTTCCAGGCTCATCAAATCGAAGTGGTCAATGTGACGGCTGCTCCAATCTTTGTTGACACATTGTTACCCATAGTGACGATTAATCGTCAGCAAGGTAGATTGGTGGTCGTTGACTCTCCTGATCTTGGTTCATTGTTGAGAGCCATGTCAGTGGCTAAACTATTACAAGCGCCAGTTGGCCTGGGTTTGAAAAATCGTTTGGTGACTGGCCAGACTGAAACTAGGAGCAGTGAGGATATTTTGAATAACTTGCGTCAGCAATATCCAGACTGTGAATTCTTAAGTGATGTTGATTTACGTGACGCTTTAGTAATTTCTCTGGATGACGAAGTGGCTTCTGGCGGAACTTCTCAAAAGAGAGCTCGTTATCTTTTGCAAGAAGTTGGCGTCAAAGAAGTGTTGTTTTGCGCTACTCATCCAGTGCTCATCTCCGGTTGGCGTCGTACCTTTTTAGATCCTAGTGTCAATCAGTTTAGTCGTATCTTTATTGGTAACACTAGACATCGTCCCTATAAATACAAGACAGGTGGACTCATTACCACTGTTGATGTCTCTTCGGTGATTGCTGAGGGTTTGTATTTGGTCTTAGCAAAACTGTGATTCGTTCTAGCTCACCTTGCGTGCAGGGTGGGCTTTTATTTTTTATTTGACATTTTATCTTTTTGGGTATATATTCATAATAGCTTAATTATTAATCAATAATATTATGCCAAATAGAGATGGTACAGGACCTCAAGGTAAGGGCCCTAAAACAGGCTTGGGCTTAGGCTCATGCAATAAAAATCAAGATCAAACATTAGAATCTGGCCGCGGTTTAGGTCGAGGCAGAGGACGTGGCTTGGGATTGAGAGGAAAGAACCAAAGAATTAATGATGCCAAATAGAGGAAATCAAAATGGTAATTGGGGCTTAGGTCGACCGCGTTTAATGAGGCGTGTTCGATTTAAGCCTTTGGTTCGTTATTTTAAACCACAAGGCATTCCCTTGAGAGATTTAGAAGAGATTTTTTTGTCTTTAGAAGAGGTGGAAGCTTTGCGTTTAAAGAATATCGAAAATTATGATCAAGTAGTTTGTGCGCAAAAAATGAATACCTCACAAAGCACTTTTCAAAGGGTCTTAAGTGGGGCTTATCAGAAAATCTCTCAAGCTTTAGTGGAAGGAAAGGCGATTAGAATCGATCAGTAGACATCTTTATTTTTTTGTTGTAGATGTGTTATGATGATGGATATGATGAAAAAAATATTTTTTGGTTTGGCTATTGTATTTTTGCCGTTATTTAACATTTTGTCAGTTCAGGCGGAAGATTCTGTGGTAAAAATATATTTTTTTAATGCTGATGGTTGTCCACATTGTGCTAAAGAAGAGCTTTTTTTGGCTGATTTAGCAGAAAGATATTCAGCGATTGAAGTGGTAAATTTTGAGGTTTCAAAAAATGTAGAAAATCAAGAGATTTTTAGGAGCCTCGGTCAATTTTTAGACGCAGACATTTCAGGTGTCCCTTTTACCGTTGTTGGCAATCAAGCTTTTTCTGGCTATGGAGATGATCAAACGCACGGAGCCGCTATTGAGCAAGCAGCTCTTTTTTGTTTAGAAAATTACTGTCCTGATATCATGTTTGCTATGGCTAACGTAGATTCGCGTGATGCTCTAGATATTGAACAAGTCAGTAGTGATGCTACTTTGGAAAATTTTAAAATACCATTTTTTGGCACAGTGAATCTTAAGTCTTTTTCTTTGCCATTATTGACGATTATTTTAGGAGCTTTGGATGGTTTTAATCCTTGCGCAATGTGGGCCTTGATATTTTTAATTGGCTTATTATTAGGCATGAAGGATCGGAAGAAGATGTGGATTTTAGGTGGCGCTTTTATTGTCACTTCAGCTTTAGTATATTATTTATTTTTAGTTGCTTGGCTTAATGTCTTATTATTTATTGGCCTTATTTTTTGGGTAAGATTATTAATTGCGCTTGTAGCTTTGGGTGGTGGAATATATAGTCTGAAAGATTTTTTTACCAATAAAGATGCGGTTTGTAATGTTGGTGATATGCAGAAAAAACAAGAAACTTTTTCCAGACTTCGTAACGTAGTAAAAAATAATAATTTCTGGTTAGCCCTAGGAGGCATTATCATATTAGCTGCAGCAGTTAATATGATTGAGCTGATTTGTTCTGCTGGCATTCCAGCCGTGTATACTCAAGTGCTAACCATGAATGATTTGCCCACCTGGCATTACTATATGTATATTTTGTTGTATATTTTTATTTTCATGTTGGATGATTTGATTATTTTTTTTCTAGCAATGCTTACCTTACAGGCATCTGGTTTTACAACTAAGTATAGTAGATTTTCTAGATTGCTTGGTGGCATCTTGATGGTATTAATTGGCTTATTGTTAATTTTTAAGCCTGCTTGGTTGATGTTTGGTTAAAATTAATAGTAATAGAAAATTATTTTTTTTGACAATATAGCTTACCTAAGATAGATTGAAATAAAGAAAGTTCCTTGTGGTAGAAAAAATCGGGGAGAGGAGTTTGATGTCCAAAGCTTTTCCGATTCCTTTGCCAGGGCACGTTCGTCGAGTTGGTATGCAATGTCCACATTGCTATGGGAATTTGGAGGCTTCTCAGGGCGCAATGAACCTGTATCTTGCGTGTGACTGTCAGCCTACTACTCACAAGTTCTTGATGACCGAAGAGGAGGAGCGCCTTCATCGATCTCAGAGCAACAAGACAGAATAGGCCTGAGCACAGACAAGTGTTTGAGCTCACTTTTGCCCTTGGGAAGTGAGCTTTTTTCTTTGTTTAAATTTTGTTATACTTATCAATATGGAAACAATCCCTCATCGTAAAGATTTTATTCATCATCAAAATTCTAAGCTCAGTGATAATATTCGAGAGCTTGTTTTTGGCATGGAAGATGGTATGGTTTCCACTTTGGGCGCGGTAACTGGAATTGCCGCTGGAACTGGAGATGCAAAAATAGTAATCCTTTCAGGTTTAGTTGTTGTGACGGTAGAGTCGATCTCGATGGCAATCGGTTCTTACATTTCTAATCAATCAGTCAAACAAGTTGAAGCTCGTAAATTATACGAAGAAGGAACAGAGGTCAAAGACTATCCAGAAGCTGAAAAAGAAGAATTAATAGAAATGTATATTGAAGATGGCTGGCCAAAAAATTTGGCTCAAAAAATGGCAGAAGTAGCCTCTAAAAACCATGATCTAATGTTAAAAGAAATGGCCTATCGTGAATTAAACATTGATCCAGCAAAAGAGCATCGTTTAGGTCAGGGAGCAATAGTGATGTTTTTTTCTTATATCATTGGTGGTGCTTTTCCAATTTCAATGTATTTATTTTTAGAAATTCCACAGGCAACTTATGCCGCAATAATTTTGACTTTAATTGGTTTATTCTTACTCGGAGCTTTTGCTACTAAATTTACGAAAATTAATTGGCTCAAGTCATCTTTGCAAATGGTTGCTCTGGGTGGACTGGCAACTTTGATTGGCTATTTAGTTGGTCGAGTTGCTGATTTATTATTTTAATTTTTTAGAGTTATGATTAAAAGTTACAAAAATACAATTCAACAAAAAAAATTAAAAAATGCAACAGAGTTTTCGGATCGTTCTTGGTTGTCTGTAGTTGAGCCAACAGAAAAAGAAATAGAAAAAATCAGTAAGCAATTAAATTTACCGATTGACATTTTGCAGGATAGTTTAGATCGTTTTGAATTGCCTCGCATTGAAGTTGAAGGTGAAAATATTGTAGTAATTTTGAGATCTATCGTTGAAGAAAAAGGAACTTATAAAACTTATCCTTTTACCATTATTTTAAATAAAAAATTATTAACTACCGTTAGTCCAGTAAAAAATACTTTAATTGATGACTTTGCTAATCAAAAAATAAATTTTTATACTACTCAACAATCAAATTTTTTAATTAACCTTTGTTTGCGCTTGATTCATTATTATCAAAAACACATCGTTGTTTTGAATCGTAAAGTTCAAAAAGAAAAAGCGCAAATTGAAGACATTGATAAGTCAGATGTTTATAGTTTAGTTGAGACAGAAGAAATTTTGAACAACATTATTGCTTCTTTGACGCCGACGATTCATACGATTAAGAAATTACTGCAATATAATTATATTCATCTTTATCAAGAAGACAAAGATTTGATCGATGATGTTTTGGTTGATGGTCAGCAGGTTTTGGAGTTGGCGATTACTAATCTGAAAACAGTTAAAAATGTTCGAGATGCTTATACTACCGTGATGTCGATTCAGTTAAATCAGACCATGAAGTTATTGACTTATATCACTGCCTTGTTTACTATCCCGATGTTAATTTCTAGCATCTATGGTATGAACATTTCTCTACCTTTTGCTGATTGGCCACATGCTTTTTTGGCAATTTCGGGCCTAGCCTTAGCCTTAGTTTTTATTGCAGCCTTTATTTTTATTAGTTTTCGTAAAAAGTTGTAACATTGATTTTTGAGACGTCTTTCTCGGATTTGAGAAGGGCGTTTTTTGTTTATTGACAAAATGTGCTATTTTTACTATGGTATCTAGTTAGATCTGTCCTTTTACAAAATAACCATTTGGTTAATCAACCAATTGGTTTACATATCGATTTCAACGAAAAACAATGAAAATAAGAGGTGTGAGATGAAGACTCTGCTTTGGGGCTTGATCGTGTTGTTCTGCAACACGGTTTATGCTCAAGAAGACGGCATCGACTCCACTTACTTTTGGGTGGAGCGAGTCAATCCGCAGACACCGACGGCAACGTCGTTGTTTGCTGAGAATTTGGCTGACAACAATATTTTGGATTTGTGGTATGCCGGATATGCGCCGCCTTACTACGGTGACGCTTACGCCAGCGTGCACAGTCCGCAAGGTACGATTCTGATCAGCGATCAGTTGCTGCTCAATCATCCGGCAACGGGTGGCGAAGTAGTAACTGATCAGAACAATGGTTTTGTTCTGGTGGAGACCGAGTTTACTCTTACTGAGGTAAACACGACCACCATGCACTATCATCGTTTGCATCCTGACTATCAGACTGGGCAGTTCGTGGAGGATTGGTCGCTGAGCGATGGTCCTTTGGACAGTCTGGAAATTTCTTTGGGCGCTGGTTTCCAGCCCCTGATCAACGGCGATCGACTTCTGATCGTCAAAGGAATTTCTGATGGTCACAGTGGACAGCAAGCACCGAGCTACTACGTACAGGTGCTTGATCTAAACACAGGCATTTTGTTGCGGGATGATCCCGTGACTTATCTTGGGGACAGCTACAGTTCAGAGCTGGCAATGATTGCTTATGCCGATGGTTTTGTTCTGCAGAACTCGGAGCATACAGCTTTCTTGTCAGCCGATGGAGAGTTTGTCTGGACGACGGCAAATGATTTTCCTCAAGCCCGCTCGCGTTTGAGCATTAGAGGAGGGAATCTTTACTCCGTCGGTATCGTGGGCTCGGATCCATACTGGAATGATTATCTGCAGCTGACAGTGACCGATCTCTATGATGGTCAGCAAGTAGTTGCAGATACTTTGTATCATGGTGTTCATTGGTATGGTGTACCGGTTTGGCAGGACGATGTCTTGTTGGTCGCTACTACTTCCGGTGCTACGCCTAGTCATGGTTTGCTTTTTGCTCTGACTGAAACTGGTCAGATCTTGGATTCTTTGGTGATCGACGATTTGGTCATGGCTGTTGACCTGCTCGACAACCACTTACTGTGGTATCAGTCGAGCTTGGCTACTCAAAAAGCTCTGTGGTTTGAATTCGACGGCTTTTCATTCGTGGAGAGTCATCAGTTCTCTCTGCCGGGCTACATGGCAGCCAATGACGCAGCTAGACCCTATTCTCAGACTAAGGCGATTGTTACAAATTCTGGAACTTATTGCGGAGCAACTTGTGATTATCTCAACAATCAGTGGGTCACTACTGCTTGGGGTTTGCTCTTGGATCAAGTATCCGTTGAGCAGCCGATCGCTAGGCCGCAAGAGTTCAGTTTGGATTGCTATCCCAATCCGTTCAACGTGCAGACCAATATCAGCTTCATGGTGCCTGAGGCACAGTGGCTGACATTCAGCGTGTACGACTTGTTGGGACGGCAAGTGAAATCACAATCACCGCAATTTTTCTCAGCAGGCGAGCATCGACAGGTGTTTGATTTTGCTGAGGAAGCTAGTGGTGTGTACATAGTAGCACTGCGATCCAAGAACTGCTTCCTTGCACAAAAGTTGACTCTGCTTAAGTAACCGAATTGAAAGGAAGACGACATGACACGCAAGAATTTCTTCGCGCTGTTGCTCTTGTGCCTGATGGCACAGTTGGCAATGGCAGTCCCGGGGACTCGGATTTGGAACGGTCAGGAGATCCTGAGTCAGACCAATCCCTGGGGCGTGACGGTGTGCGATACGGACGGGCGTCCACTGACGCCCGTCGGCGAGACCTCCACTGACTTTCGACACTGGCAAGCCGGACCGACCGGCTTTGTGCCAGTGGTCGATGGTGATGAACTGCGGTACCTGGTGCCGACTCCCGATGGCTTCGTGCCTTCAGGAGTTGTGTTTCCCAGTAACACTCCGCCTGCGACCGAAGAACTGGTACGAGAAGTCAATGACGCCCAGCGTCAGAGCTTCAACAACAACAGCGGCGCTGAGCTGCCGATTGTGCAAGATCGGCAGCTGACGGTGATTCCGATCATACTCTGCGCTGAGTATCAGGATTCACTCTACTTTGATGACGGAGACTTCTACACACATCCTGATCGTCCGGGAGAGTCGATCAATCCGGAACTCTGGTATCAGAGTTTCTTCGCTTCGCAAATGCCAGATGGGGCGCAGTCGGCTTATGGTCGAGAGTTTCCTCATTCCGTGGCTCAACTCTGGGAAAACAATCAGGATGTCGTGGTGTCACATATCGTGCCGGACACCGAGCGTTGCTCCTGGTACGGTGATCATCCTGGTCTGATCTTGGATCCGGAGACTGGTCAGCCTTTCAAGGTGAACGTTGCAACGACCCTCGCATTTGACGTCAATCAACTTCCTGTTTATCTGGAGCAGAGAGGGGTCAATTTGCAGAATATGGATCCACTTCACCCTGTGCTCTTCGTTTTCTCAGGCACTCACTTCATGCAAGAGGTCATGGCTTACCCCCAAAGGGGCTTTGCCTTCGTGAGTGCCTGGTGCGGAACCAATAGCTTTATGGATTTCACTCCAGTCGATCAGCTCGGTCCGGGTTGGTACATGCGAGCCATCTTGCAGCTTCAGGGCTACAAGGAAACTTTCATCGACATGTGGGTTGATGACAGCGATTCTGGTTGTTGGGACGCGATGGGCCTGGGCTATTGTGGCTTTGCTAGCAATTGGCGGGTGCCGATGGATTCGCCGGAACGACACATCTACTCGCCGGCTCTCTGGAATCCAGCCGATCGTTACAAGGCGGGCTGGTTGCAGAATGCCACCCCCATTACTCAGGCAGGGGATTTTGTGCTTAGCGTCGACCATGTGTACTATTTGGAGAACCCAGTCAATCAAGAAGAGAAACTTTACGTCTCTACTTGGTCGAATGGCCCAGGTAGTCAGATGCGCTGGTATCCCGCTAGCGAGGAAGCCTTCGGCATGGGCCTGGTAACTGCTTCCCACGGTGGTTTGCATACCTGGTGGGAGGGCCTGGAGACAGTGGCAAAGCTGATCTATGCCGAGCGAGTTTCACTCGACGGCGATGGTTACTGGCCACATGATGATCGACTCGCTCCTTTTCCGACTGCTGGCAATTCTGTCATGAGCAGAGACTCTTGGGACACAACGCCTACGGTGTTTTCCTGGGATCTAAGCTTCAGTGTCGACGGCAACTTGCAGACTGTTTTGCATCTGAGCAACACCGAAACTGATCAAGTCATCTTGCTCCCGCAGGATGGCATGTATCAGACCGAGGTGCCCCTCGCTTACAACAACAGCTTGTATGCGCCGATGTACAACGCCGGTGTGGACGTGCAACAAATCCAGTTCAACGGTCAGGATCAAGAAGGATGGATCAACTGCTCTTCGCAGCTTTCGGGCAACTGGGAGCAGAACGAAGTAGTTCCCTTCTTTGTGCCTTGGCAACAGCTTTCTCTTCCGAGTGAGCAGTCGTTCTTGGGACGGCGTTGGCATTTGGACTTTGCGGTCCAGAGCCTCCAGCCCGCAGGACCTCTGCAAACTCTCGCGACTAGGGCGCCGCTCATCGGTACGCCGATGAGCAATTTTGAGATCGCTTGCAACAGCGATTTCAAGTGGTCATCGAATCACGGGTATTTGGCGATCGCTGACAACAACCAGGTGCGAGTCTACTACGAGTCGAGCCTGGTCAACTCTTGGACCTTCTCGGAGGTTCGGGATCTGCTGTTGTTCAACTTTTCCGGAGATGAAGTTCCGGAGCTGATCGTGGCTACTGACAATCAGATACGGGTCTGGTCCCTGAACGGTATCTCGACTCCTCAGGCGGTTCCCGGTTGGCCAGTGAGTGGAGACAATGCTCATCAGCTGATGGTACTGGAAGATCCGGAGCTGTTAGTCACAGGCAAAGTCATCGCCTACGTCGACGGTCAGTACTTGGTGTTGCGTCGGCGCGATGGTGGCTTGATTCTACCCAGTCGAACCAGTATCAGCTTGCCGACAACTGTCTTGCCAGTGCGACACATGGCTTACATGGGGACCGATGCTTTGGGGCCTCATTTCGCTTTGTCAGGCGGTAGTCTGGATGAGCCGTTGTTGTTGACTTTTGATCTCGATGGCCACGAAGGTTTCCGAGCGACTCGGGAGCTCTTCGACAATCGATCAATCGAAGTCTTGCAGCTGCTTTCCGGTGATTTCCTGAATAACGGCTTCTATGATCTTATGGCGATCATCAACGTCGGCCCAGGCAATGGTGATCCCTATGCCTATCGTGCTCTGTTGATGGCCTCCTGGTCAGAAGCAGAGCAACAGTGGGTCTACAACATCGACTATCTGTCCTACCAGAACTACACTGGCTATGGGCCGGAGTCGATGGTTCCGTTGGTCAGCGATTCACCCCTGGAAGCTCCTCGTGTCGCTTTCAACATGTGGATTCCGCACATCAATCCTTCGCCCGACAGTTCTCGTATCTTCATCTGTGACTTTTCCCAGGAAGACTGGATGTCGCAGGTGGAGACGATCGTTGATCCAGAGTTGGCACATCGTTACATGTTGCCCAACGATCTGGATAACGATGGCATCGAGGATCTGGTCGCGCAAAAGCGAGGCGTAGGTCTGGAATTTTGGCACGGTACCAGCTTGGATCGCTGGTCGGATGAAGCCCTGGTGCACCTGAGCACTTCGGATCATTTCCCGCTGCCTTTGGTGATCAACGGTCAAACCCATTTCGGTCAATGGGAAGACGGTGTCTTGCACTTCAGCAATTCGCTGTCGACCAACTGGTCGAGTTGGCCGCATCCCTTGGGGCCTGGACACAGTGGCCAGGTCAAGCATCTGTACGCGGGCAACTTGCTTGCTCCGCATTTCGATCTGCGTCTCGTCGCTGGTCGGCCGGTGCTGACTTTCGAGCAGCATGCGGCTTGTAGTCAACTCAAGATCTACCGTAGTGCGGAGGTCTACGGCGTTTACGAGCTGATCGCTACGGTTCCTTGGGACGGTACAGGTGGTTTTCAGTGGCAGGACAACACGCTTACTGGGCTGCCCAACACCTTCTACCGAGCGACTGTGGAGGTCATCTTCGACGGTCCGGACGGCAGTTCGATCCGCTGAATTCGTTGAATCGATATGCAACAATCAGGCCCGGTTCTCACGCGAGAACCGGGCCTCTTATTTTTTTAACAAATTTAAAAAACAGAACTAAAAATTTTATGTTTTTAGCTGGAACGGCGTTTAATAAAATTTTTAGCTCTGTTTTTATTTAGCTTAAATCTACCACTAAAACCCCTTCGCCTCCTTGATTAAATTTGCCTTTTTGGACACGACTTACTTCGGGATGAGTAGTAAGATATTTTTCCAATAATGGCTTGATCACGGCGCCATTTTTAGAGTGTTTTCCTTGACCAACAATGAAGCTAATTCGCTGATAGCTTTTTTCTTGAGCGTCATTGATAAAATCGTCAGTAATTTTAATAATCTCTTCTTTAGTCAAGACACTAAAATCATGAAAATCTAATTCGGCTTGGCTTTGGTTTAAATTTTGATATTTATTGGCCATTATAATTTTTTAAAATATTCTTGAGCAGCAACTGAGCTTTGAAAATGTAAGGCGTTTTGGATTTCTTTGACTTGCGCACCATTTTGTTTGAGATGATAAGCCAAGGTGTGCCTTAGAGTTTGTGGAGTGATGCGCAAAATCGGCTGCATTTGACGAGCGTATTTTTCCAAAATTCTTTCAACCGAACGAATTGAGAGTTGTTGTTGCTCATCTTTTTTGGCACGGTCAAAATTTAAAAATAAATAAGGAGAATCGTCGATTCTTTTGTTTAAATATTTGAGTAAATAATTTTTTGTCTCTTGGGGCAATTTTATTTTTTTCTTTTGCCATAATAAAAAATTATTTTTTAGATCAAAATCTTCTTTTTTCAAAAGTACTATTTCTTTGACTTTCAAAGCACTAAAATATAAAATTTCCAACAAAACTTTATTTCGCAAATTTAAAATATTTTCCAGATTTTTTGGAGAATTTAAAAATTGATCTAATTGTTTTTTATCTAGGATTTCAATTTTTTGTTTTTCAGCGCTCAAGAGGGGAAATTGCCAGGAATTTTTTTCTAGTTTTAAAAAATCATTAAGAATCACCAATCTTAAATTGATGCTAGCTATATGAGAATGATTTTTTAGTAGTTCTTCTTGGTATTTTTTTAGTTTAGCCGTGCTTAATTTTTGATTCTTAAGCCAAGCAAAAAATTTTTCTAAGTGCCAGAGATAAGTAGTGATGGTAGAGGCTTGGAGTTTTTTGTTGTTTAAGTATTTCTCGTATTTTTTTAAAGCTGTTTTTTCTTTTTGTGTCATATAATATATTTTAGCACGCTCAAAGTTTTTGTTAAATGCGGGATTGACTTTTTGTTTTAAAAATGTTAGTATATCCTTACATTATTATTAAGTCCTTAGTCTTGGTTTAAGCTGTATTCTGTCTAAAATTAGCTTACTTACTCGGATTAAGGTGAAAGAAAAAATATGTTAGACAAGAAAAAGAAGTTAAAATTGGTAGAAAAGTATCGTACTCACAAAAATGATACTGGATCTACAGAGGTGCAGGTTGCTATTTTGACTGAAGAGATCAAAGAGTTGACCAACCACTTAAAAACTCACAAGAAAGACTTTTCTTCTCGCCGTGGTTTGCTTGCTAAAGTCGCTTTAAGACATAAATTAATGCGTTATTTAGAAAGAGAAGATGAAAAACGTTTTACAAAATTAGTTAAAGCTTTGAAACTAAAGATGCCAAAACGTCAACAGGTTAATATGGCAGAGTATTTAGAAAAAGAAGAAGTCACTGAAGAGGAAGAAGAGGAAATTGAAGAATAAAAATTAGTCCTGCGGTCATTTTCTGGCTGCAGGACTATTTAAAATAAATTATTATTAACAAAGCAAAAGTTTTTGACAACAGACAATAGGCTATTAGTTAAGTAGATGTCTTAATTAAGGGTCTAAGGCTTGTTGTCATAGATCTTTCTGCTTGAAGGAAATTGACATTATGTCTATTCAAAAATTTAGTACAGAAATTGGTGGGCAACACTTAGAAGTGGAGATTGGCAAGTTAGCCAAACAGGCTCACGGTTCATGTACCGTGTCTTATGGTGAGACAGTAGTTTTGGCTACCGCAGTTTCAGCTAGCAAACCAAGAGAAGGAATTGATTATTTTCCTTTGATGGTTGATTACGAAGAGCGTTTGTATGCCGCTGGTAAGATCAAAGGTTCTCGTTTTATCAAGCGTGAAGGACGAGCAACTGATGAAGCAGTTTTAACTGCTCGTTTGATTGATCGTTCGATTCGTCCTTTGTTCAATGAATCAGAACGAAACGATGTGCAGGTAGTAATTACGGTTTTGTCTTATGACGGTATTAATGATCCGGACTTTCCAAGTGTGATTGCAGCTTCAATTGCCTTGGGTATTTCCCCGATTGTTTGGGGCGGTCCTTTGGCTGGTGTTTCCATTGGTCACATTGGCGAAGAATGGGTGATTAATCCTAGCGTTGAAGCAAAAGCTAAGAGTGATTTAGAATTATTCGTAGCTGGCTCTGCCAAAGAGGTGATTATGATTGAGGCCGGCGCTAAACAAGTTCCAGAAAAGACCATGTTTGAAGCAATTGAGTTTGCTGGAAAACATATTGCCAAATTAGTTGGTTTTGTTGAAAGTGTGATCAAAGAAGCTGGCCAAGCTAAGCGCGAAACAGTGATTGATCCTGAACAAAATAAAGAAAAAGAGCTAGTCAAAAACAAAGTAAATCAATTTTTAGAAACAAAAGATTTAAGCGCTTGTTTTGATCCTGATAAATCAAAGATGAAAGCGGCAATTGTTGCTATCGAAGATGAGCTAAATGAAATTTTAAAAGAAGATAGTGAAGTTTCTAAAGATATGCGAGCAATGGGCTTGAGCATGATTGATGCTGCTTTGGAGCTTGCTTTCAAAAAATTAGTTTTAGAAAAAAAACAACGTCCTGATGGTCGTGGCTTTGAAGAAATCAGGCCTTTGTCAGCTGAGGTTGCTTTGTTGAAGCGCACTCACGGCAGTGGTTTATTCACTCGTGGTGAAACTCAAGTTTTATCAATCGTTACTTTAGGCTCGCCTGGAGACGAACAGACCTTAGATGGCATGGAAGAGTCTGGTTCCAAAAAATACATGCATCATTATAACTTCCCAGGTTTTTCAGTTGGTGAAGTCAAACCACTTCGTGGACCAGGCCGAAGAGAAATTGGTCATGGAGCACTCGCCGAAAAAGCCTTGTTAGCAGTTTTACCAGAAAATGGAGATTTTCCTTATACGATCCGAGTGGTTTCTGAGGTTTTGGGCTCCAACGGTTCTTCTTCACAGGCTTCGATTTGTGGTTCGACTCTATCTTTGATGGATGCTGGCGTGCCAATTAAGGCTCCAGTTGCTGGAATCGCCATGGGTTTGGTTTTGGATGATCAAGACCCTAATCATTATCAATTGTTGACTGATATTCAGGGTATTGAAGACCATTCTGGGCATATGGATTTCAAAGTTGCTGGTACTAAAGATGGCATTACAGCAATTCAGTTAGACATTAAGCTCGGTGGTATTTCTTATCAGGTGGTCAAGGAAACCTTAGAGGCAGCCAAAGTTGCTCGTTTGCAAATTTTGGAGGTAATGGCTAAAGCTATTGCTGAGCCACGCAAAGAATTATCTCAATACGCTCCACGCATTGATACTTTGCACATTGATCCAGATAAAATTAGAGACGTGATCGGTACTGGCGGTAAGGTGATCAATGAAATTATTGACAAATGTAACGTGGCGATTGACATTGAGCAAGATGGTACAGTGATGATTACTTCACATGACGAAGAAGGCGCTGCCAAAGCTAAGGCTTGGGTGGAGAACATCGTCAAAGAAGTTTTGGTTGGTGAAATTTACGATGGCAAGGTGATTCAAATTGTCAAAGATAAAAATCGTGGCACTGAGATTGGAGCAATTGTTGAAATTTTACCTGGCAAAGATGGCATGGTTCACATTTCAGAAGTTGATCATACTAGAATTAACAAGGTCACTGACAAAATTAACGTCGGCGACATGGTCAAAGTTAAAGTTGTTGATATCGATAAAGAAAAAAATAGAACCTCTTTGTCAATCAAAGCTTTATTGCCTCGTCCAGAGGGAGCTTTTGAAGAAAGACCAAAGAATGATTTCTCTCGTCCAGGAGATAAAAAACCATTTTTTAAAAAGTTTAAAAAATAAGCAGTGGATTTTTTAGAGCTAGTTAAAGATAATTCCGCCGGCGTTGAGCAGAGCTTGACGCCGGGGAAAGAAAAGAAAAAATTTCAGCCACTGGTCTACTTAGTGGCTTTAATTTTGGTTGTTTTGTCGTTGGCTTTTTGGTTTTCTTTGAAACCAAGCTTGCAAGCTTTTGATTTTTTGCCAGAAGAGACTAGTTTTTATTGGCAATGGGCTGACCCAGGAGCACTTAAGCTTTCAGAGGCTGATTTTCCAGGTTTAAATTATCAAATTGCTCAAGAAAAATTAGTGCAGATTCAAGATTTACTGCAAGAAAATTCTGCTTTACTAGAAGAGGTGATTTGGTTTAAGAAAGATACCGAGCAAGATTATTTTTTGTTAAAAATCAAAGGCGCTTTAAGTAAAGAGGAGCTGAATTTTTTAAATCAAAGAACAACAACCGTTAAATTAACGGCTTTAACTAAGCAGATTTTTTTGGTGAGTTCAGAGTCTGAGCAAAAAGATAAATTTCAAGCTTTAGTTTTGGAAAAATTTTTATTAGCCAAAGGCCAAAGCGGAGTAAATTTGTATTTGTCTCCAGAAATGTCTCAGGTCTTGATCAAAAAGAGCGCTGAACTAAGCTTTCCTTGGTCTGATCAAGAAAGTCTTTTTGTTCATTTGGATCAAAATAAAATAAATTTTTATCAAGCAACTAAAACAGAGGAGAATTTTTCTTGGGAGCAGGCTTTGATCCCTAAAAAAGGACGGGCAATTTTAGCCTTTGATGATTTTCAGGACCTAGAACCTAGTTCTTGGCAAGCATTTTTGACCAGTGAAATTTTCCAGAGCTTGCCGGTGCAAAATTTACAGCGAGATGAGTTTTTAAATCAACAAGTTTTGCTTTGGGAAAATGAAGCGGGCCAATATTTAGTAGTCAGCCCCCAGGATTTGCGTCCAAGTGTGGTTTTATTTTTAGAGAGCCTGCCTTTGAAAGAGGAGAGTCGTACTTTAGCAGACGGAACTTTATATCAAGAGTTGGTTTTGGCTGACCTAGAGTGGCAAAAATTAGCTTGGCCTGAGCAAGACGCTTGGCAATTAGCTAATTTGGTCTTGTTAGAGCAGGACGGTTTGTATTATTTGAGTAATTCAGTTGAGCTTTTGGGTTCTTTGGGTAAAAATGCTGTTTCTGACGAAATAGCTCCTTGTCTAGAAGGACAAAAAGAGCTTGCTCAGTGGATATTTTTAGATCAAAGTGTTTTAGAAAGCTTAAAATTACCAGAAACCTTTGTTGAGTTTGATCATTTTTGGCAATTTATGGCTTATCATGATCATTCTTCGCAAGGCTGGCAATTTTGTTGGTAAAATTTGATTTGTGGATAACTTGTGTATAATTTTTGATATAATTTTACAAGCTTGTCAAAACATATTTTAATAAGAAATTATTTTTGCTAAAATTAGCCAAGCTTTAGCGTTGACGAAAGTCAAAATATATGATATACTTATTATGTTGATAAGTGATTAGCTCTTTGAAAAACCTAAAGACTTGTTCGTTAAAGAAATTTAGTGAATAGTTCTTTCCATTTTACTGTATGTTCAATATTAGAGAAGGCCCTGACCCTTCTCACCTATAAAATAAAAATAAAAATATAAAAAGGTTTATCCTCGCATCAAAAAGAAATAGCGGAGATCAAAACCAGCAATATGGTAAAGTGGCAGCTTTAGAGTCAGGACAAAGCGTTTAGTCTCTGCAAACCAAAATCTTGCCAACAATTCTGATCTTTTGGGATCGGAAACAAGTGGTTGATAGAGACATAGGCGCATCTCACCCAATAAATAATATTTTATATATAATGGGGCGCGGGATGCGCCTTTTATGATTGTCAAAATTAGTAAATCAGACATTGATTTTTGCTGATTTTTCTGCTAATATAGAGTATATTAAATAAAGAGTCTTAAAAATAAAAATTGTTGTTTTTAAGCCTAAGAAAGGTTAAACATATGAAATTAGATGCTGCTTTTATTGCTGCCAGAAAAGAGGATTTGGAAAAAAGAAAGTTGGAGTTGTTAAAAGACTTAAACATTGACGCTGTGCAGGTGACTGACGATGATTATGATGCAAAATTTCCAGATTTTGGCGATAAAGATGATGAAAATGCTGCCGAAGTAGCGGTATTTGAAAAAAATCTTTCCATGGAAAAAGCCTTGGAAGTTTCTTTGTTTAACGTTAATCGAAGTTTGAAGAAAATCGAAGAAGGTGATTATGGTGTTTGTGATAAATGTGGTGCCCCGATAAATCCCAAAAGATTAGAGGCCTTTCCTTCTGCTTCGACCTGTATGGAGTGTAAGAAAAAATCTTTATAATGTTTAAATATTTTTTAACATTTTTTTCTTTATTTGTTGTTGATCGTTTAACAAAACTTTATATTTTAAAAAAATCATCCTTACTTGAGGGTGATTTTTTGCAGTTTTATTTAAATCGAGACATTGCTTTCTCAATTCCGGTTTTAAATTTCATTCTTTGGCCTTTGTTGATTCTAATTTTAGTTTTTTTAATCTTTTGGTGGCAGAAAACTTATCAGAAGCAGGAGATTGTTAGCTGGCCTTTGGCCCTGATTATTATCGGAGCTTTTTCTAATATTTTGGATCGTTTAATTTATGGCGGAGTGATAGATTTTATTAATCTGCCTTATTGGCCAATTTTTAATTTAAGCGATTCTTACATTACAATCGGCGTGTTTTGTTTGATTATTTTTGAGTTGAAGAAAAAATAGCTATTCTTTTTTGGCGAGTAATTTTTTGACAACAATAAAAATAATAAAAGCCAAGATAACAAAGTTTATTGCTGCTGCCAAAAATGATCCCCAAGCCAAATTTATCTTACCCCAGGTCCAAGTAGCATTTTGCCAACCACCAGCTGGTAGCAGCGGTGATAAGAGAGGCATAAAAATTTGATTAACAAAAGATTTGATCAAATCATTGACTGCTTGCCCCATGACGAAGGCGATTGCCACTGAAAGGACCTTGTATTCTTTTAAAAATTCTTGAAATTCGTTAACTATTTTGATTGGTTTTTTCATCTTTGTTAATAAATTGTAAAACAAAATTACTTAGTTTAAATTTTTTCCATTCTAATATTTTTAGGATCCAATAAGCTAAAAATAAGGCAATGAATCCCCAAGCCTCTTCTTTTTCGATCAAAGCAATGTGGATTAGGACAGCACTAAAAATAAAATAAGAAAGAGATTGGATTTTTTTCCAGTTTCTTTTTAGTTTACGCATCGCTAGATTGTTAGAGGTAGCAGAAACTATCAGGTAAGCAATGATTGCAAGTGCTCCCCAAAAAACAAAATTGTTCCAGCCCAAATAATCTTTTAGTTGGTACATTTTTAAATTATAAATCATGTTGCCAGCATGAAAAATAGCAAACCAAAAAGTGGCAATGCCGATTTCTCGACGAAAAGTCAGGAGGGGCATGAGTTGTTTTACGCCGAGGATCAAAATAATTGGCTTAATAAATAAAACCAAAATTAATAGTTGCCAGGCTAGTTCCCCATATTGTTTGAATAGGCTGTATTCAGGAAAAAAGATGGTTATTGTCAGCAGGATTAGAGGTAAAATGACGTAGACTATTACATCAAGGTTTTTTTTAATTTTTTGAAGCATAGTAAATATTTTATTATTTATAACACATTTCTTTTTAAATGGTAAATATAAAAAGCGGCCGAGAAACAAAATAAACTCATGATAATAAATAATGTTTGAAAACCAAGGAAAGTAACGATTGCTCCACCAACTACAGCACCGATGGCTGTGGTAAAATAATTCATTGATTCCCAAGCGCCCCATTGAGTGCCGGATTTATGGCCATCAAGGTGTTTGGAATAGACAGCATCAAAAGCCGGGGAATAAATTGCTTCACCAAGTCCGATTATTGCCTGGACAATAAATAAAAAAATAATAGAATCAACCCAAAAATATAAAAAGAAACCAAGCCCCATAATCGAATATCCTAAGACTACGATGAGCTCATTTTGTTTGATTCGATCGCTGTATTTTCCAGAGATTAGGGTTGTTAATCCTGCGACAAAAGCAAAAATTCCGCCGGCAATACTAGCGTCCATTAAATCGCCACCAACTTTTTCGACGAACAGAGCATAGATTGGTCCGAGCATTGCTCCGGCCATTAAGGCCAGGGCATTGGTAGAGAGTAATATCCTTAAAGCTTTGTTGAAAAATAATATTTTCATGTAGACGCTGTTTGTTTGTTTAATTATGAGAAAATTATAGCATTTCAATAATAAATCAGCAATTGGAAGTGATTATTTTTATAGTAATTAAAATGACATATTTATAAGCGCGACCTTAGTTTGTGGTTTTTTTACCATCCAAGTTCTGAATATGTTTTTTTCGTAAAGTAGATTTGTTCTAAAGCATGTTTTACAAAAGGCACCATGTTATCTGGCAGATTTTTTATATCAAACCATTGCACGTCATCACATTTATGAGGTTCTGCGTTCTTAATTTCCCCGTTCCAATTATAGGATAAAAAGAAGTTGGCAATTATACATTCGTCACCTTGTTTGCGTTGAATAATATGAACCGAACTTATATCATTGGCAAGAACTTTTGCATTAACCTCTTCAAAAGTTTCTCTGATAGCTGCCTCCGTAAAAGTCTCTCCTTCTTCAACTTTTCCTGAAGGCACGGTATAATTTCCATCTTCTTCTCCTGTATTTTTTCTTCTTAGGAGCAATATTTGTCCTTCTTTTTCTAGGATTAATAATGAAGCAAATTTTTTTGTAAGCATAATTTTATATTTAATTTATAGCCACCGTGACGAGTGAGGGATTTGGACGATTGAGCTTTACTATTTATTATTCTACCTTAAATATAGAGAAAAGCTCAAGAGTCTCGCATCCGCTGTTGGGTGATGTTTGGGTTCTGTGTGTTTATGTCTGGTATTGATTAATTTTAATAATTATGTTATATTGATTAATCTGATACGAATGGGTCGTATCATGGGCTAAGGAGGGCAGGATTTTGCAAAAGCCACAAAAGACAGTCCAGGGATGCCCATTCTGTATCAAGAATGGAAAAGTAACAATCTTAAATGAAACAGAGGACGCTTACTTAGTAGTAGCCATCAACAGCGATGGAATTCCTATGCAAGGACGCTACCTCATCATTCCCAAACAGCACATTGAATCAATACTCGATCTTCCGGTTAATTGGCAAAACTCTGTGGCAGAACTACTTCGTCTAATTCCTGAGGTTCAGGAAGGAGCGCACTTTAATCTTAGCTACAATCAAGGTTCCGTCGCCGGACAGCGAGTTCCCCATGTTCATGGTTGGGTCATCATCCGACATATCGACGAGGCTGAAGGGTCTCGTGGTATTGGATTGGCATCCCTGATCAACAAAGCCGCCAAAGCTCATTGAGCAGAGGCGGCTTTCATTTTATTTTTTTATGAACCGCATATGGGGCGTTGGGTGATGTGGTGTTTTTGTTTGTTGTAAAGGAAAGACCTTATTTTTAGAGGGTCTTTGCCAAGCTATTGACAAAATTAATAATATATGATATATTTCTATGTTAATTATGTTCATTAAAATAGGGATAGTTACAGTGTCTAGATTAACTAGATGTTAGTTAGTTTGCACACTGTGACAATCTCTCGAACAATTTCCGAAGGAGAGGATCATGAATCCGAAGATCAAGCTTTTCTGGTTGCAGGTGGTTATGGTTGTCATCGCCTTGACGACTTTCTTTATCACCAAAGGCATGAGTGGTGATCCTGCATCCCTCTTAATCGCCGCAATCGCCGTCATGCTCGCTGCCGCAATCGTTGCCATGCTCGCCGCCGCAATCGTCGCGCCCGCTGCATCAGCCGCAATCGCCGCCGCAATCGCCGCAATCGCCGCCGCGCCCGCTGCATCCACCGCAATTGCCGCAATCGCCGCCGCAATCGTCGCCGCAATCGTCGCCATGCTCGCCGGATCCTACTACACCAAGAGACAAAACCTCACCAAGGGGTATGTGTTTCTTTCGCTGGTGGCGGAGTTAATTATCATCGCTACGCCGATGATATGGTACATTGTGACACATCAGGGGCAGATCAAGACGGCCATGATCGGTCACTGAATCATCTCCTGTTTCAGAAATCAAAGACCCCTCGTTTGCTATGTATTCGAGGGGCTTTTCATTTTCTCTAAAAAACATCATTTCACCTAACATATTGCGGATGTGAGAAGTTGTCACCGAGTGAAGGTAGTATAATTATACAACTACCGAAACGAGGTGGCAATTTGGAGAAAAAGAGAAATAAAAAATAGGTTAATTTTAACCCATTTTAGTTATTGACAAAATATTTAATATGTGCTAGTATATTTGCATAACAGATGGGGTATTGCCCAGGCATTGTAAATGGGAAACCCTAGGCACCATAAGCCGATCCGTAAAAAAGACATCTGTTCTCTGCTCTCAGCGATAGCATCAAGAGGGCTTTTTTTTATTTCTCTTTTTCTCTCACATCCGCTGTTGGACGTCCCGAGGCTCTGTCTTTAACTTCCTTAATTTAATCTTTAAATCGAGAAAAGACAGACCGAGAGCGCAGCGTGGGTTGGTTTTGTTTAAAAATATTTTAACATTTATCTTAATTCTTTTGAAATTTTTGCCTGCTTGACAAGAATGGATTTTTATTATATAGTTATTTGAAAACGCTAAACATAGCGTAAATAGCACATCAAATCTCCGGAGTTTGAGATGAAAAAGCAAATGACTTCGTTGAGCGGCATTCCTATTGTGGTTGACACCTCGGAAGAGCTTTGCTCTGAGTTTGGTTTCAAACCACATGATCGTGTTTCTTACACCCTATTAAATGCGAAAGGAGAGGTTGCTGGAGTCACTGAAACGTTTGGCAAACCTCAGCTGTGTGTTGTCTTAGATTGTGATGATTTTGTCCATTGTTTTGATAAACAATATTCTGATCAATTTATTGCTTTGGTTGAATAAACAACTTCTCCAGTTGAATATATAGATCTGCTCGGCCTGCACACTTGTGTGGGCTTTTTCTTTTTCTAAAAATTTCAAAAGGACTTAAATGAAAAAATATTTTTAAAGAAAATTTCATCTAACATATCGCGGATGTGAGAAGTCACGAGTGAGTGTCGTGGTAAAATGTGAGCGTTAGCTCACAACCACGTAAACGAACGAGTGATTTGGGTGAGTAAGTTAGGAAATTATTTTTTGTAATTTCCTAGTCCAGGAATAATTGTTCTAATACCACCGATTGGATTTTTGACATCATCTTTATATCTAGGAATTATTTGAATATGTAGGTGATCTATTGTTCTTCCTGCTAATCTACCATCATTTACTCCAATATTAAAATCTTTTGTTTTTTTGTTAATACCCAAATGTATTAACATCTTTTTACAGAACAGAGGAGATTTTTTTGTAATTTCTTTTTCCTTCATTTCTAAATACAATTCCCTCTTATTTGTTAATCCAATAATGTTGATAGTTTCAGTAATAGATTTTTTTAGCTCATTCCACTCATTATCTGTTAAATCTAATAGAGAGACAATATGTCTTTTAGGAATTGCCAAGGCATGACCCGGAGATACTGGATGAATGTCAAATACAGAATAAAAATATCTATTTTCAAAAATCCAATCTTCCTTTTTATTACAGAATAAACAATTTTTTTTCATAAAAAATAATTACCTAACTTACGAACCTCACATCCGCTGTTGGGAGATGTGGTGTTTTTTGCTTATTTTATTAGAAAAACCTCTTTATTTAGGGGGCCTTTGCTGTATATTTACAGAATGGTATATATATGGTAATTTATCATATTGAGAAGTTCATCACATTTCAGCAGGAGACTTAGACAATGAACCAAGAGCGTTATTGGCTCCGCGTAGGCAAGTTGCCATGGCACGAGCTCACTAGGGAAGAGTTTGTCCGAGCAGAAAGAAATGCCGGATTTCGACCTAAGCCAGGCTGTGGCGATTTGGCCACTGATGGATTCAGTTCAGGAAATGTTCAGGGAAGAATCACCTATGGAGAAATCACAGAAATCATGAATCCGAAGGTCAGGATTTTTTGGTGGAAGTTGGCGAGCGTCGTCGTCGCTTGGATGACTTTTTTTATCGTCAATGCGGTGAGTGGCGATACTATGTTAGCGGCCATGTTTGCTATATCCGCCGCAGCCGCAGTTTCCATGGCATTTGGACTACTTGTCTTATTAGGTTCATACGCTGTGCTCTCTGTACTTTCATCGCTCATATTATTCTGCGTGCTAGTCATATTCACCTCACACACTCTATTGGTCGCACTGTCCGTATACGCCGCAATCGCTATTGCGCCCGTGTTTCAATGCGCTGATGAGGAAGATTTTTCTAAGAAGTATGCTTTTCTTAGTGTAATAACTGAGTTTATCGTCTTCGCTGCACCGATGTTGTGGTACATTTTCGTGCATCAGGATCAGATCAAGACGGCGATCGCTTCCTGAAACATTTCACACTTCCTGCAAATGAAAACCAAAGACCCCTCGTGTCCACGTGCTGAGGGGCTTTTCATTTTTCTTAAAAAGCACCATTTCACCTAACTGTCCAGCGTATGAGAAGTCGTGTCTGACCGTTGCAGTATAATTATATCCCGAGTTGGGCGAGAGATCAACTGCATAAGGGAAGACACGATTTTGGTGAAACGACGACACGTTAGTGGAGGAGTTGAACCTCATACGCGGTGTTGGGTAGAAGTGGTGTTTTTGCCTTTATTTTGAATAAAAACACTATTTTTAGGGGGTCTTTGAATAAGTCTTTGCAAAATATTAGATATATGGTAATTTAATTTTGTTTTTGTTCATCACATAAATCTCAAACAAAGGAGAACCATCATGAACGCGCAAGATCTTTTCCGTAGACCGGTGGGTATTTTCAAAGAGGATCCACCGAAAATCACCAGTAGAGCAGTTGTCTGGATACCAAATGGCGTTGTTTTGTTTTTTTGGCTAAATTTTTGTCTCTGGGCAAAGTATAGCATTATACTGTCTATATCAATGGCCTTAGTAAGTGTGACTATTTTTTCACTTTTTTGTGCTTTCCTTATTAAATCAAATGGTATAGTTATGCCCGCTTTTTCTACTGCTTTTTTTGGTTCTTTGGTTGCTTCTGCTACGGCATTATTTTTTGCTTCTCAAACAGCAATAGCAAGCTCAATAATGATATTTGCTTTAATGTTTGGAGCCACAGCTATACTGAGTACAGAAAAGTACATTTGGATAGATGACAGGAAAGTCATTATACGTAGTGTCATTACAGCAGAGTTCATCGCAATCACAGCTCCTATGCTCTACATTCTTCTGAAGTAGAGCGCCTGTTTGAGAAAATCAAAGACCCCCAGCGTCCAGTACGTTGGGGGTCATTCATTTTCTAAAAAAACACCATTTCACCTAACATATCGCGGATGTGAGAAGTCACGAGTGAGTGTCGTGATATAATAGCGCGAAGCGCATCACGTAAACGGACGAGTGATTTGGGTGAGTAAAATAAATAGCAAATAACTAACCTTACACTTCTATAATAAAAAATTTTTCTTCTGGTATTGCATAAACTTTCAAATTCTCCTCGTATTGTTTTAGCTTATCTAGTTTATCGGCTTTTTCTTCGGAATAGTGACAAAAAGTTTTTATTGGTAATATATCAAGACCATTTAATATAATGTCTTTGCTATTGGTATAATAATATCTAGACAAAACATATGCTCCAGCCGAAGAACCTACTACAACCTTGTCTTTTAACAAACCACCTAGATTTTTAACTTTACTCAAAGTGTCTTTTAATCGATCTGTTTGGCCACCTCTTAAGTATATTAAGTCGGCTTTTTTAATTTGTTCTATAAGGTTAGATATTTTGTCGTCGGCGATAGTGAAGTTAAAAACTTTTTGCTTATCGGTAGGAGAAAAATGTAATTTATCCTGTTCTAACATTTTTGGCCACAGTTCCTTCTCTCGGGCAAAATACACAAAAAGAATAACGGCCTGATCTGGTAAGCTGCTCATTGCTTCATTGAAAAATTTTTTATTATCTGGCGAATCTTTACTAGTTGCGCCACCGTGCAAAATATATTTTGTCATGTTAAGTTATTTACTATTTATTTTACGAATCTCACATCCGCTGTTGGGTGATGTATTCCTTTTCTTTTTTTAAATTGTTTGAGTAAAATATTTACAGCCAATTAGAATATTTGGTGATGAAACATTATTATTTTTTTCTAATTCCTTTACTTCATCTAATGTAAACCAAGAACACCTGGACAGATCAGGTTCAAATCCATCTTTCAATTTTGCTAAATAATGAATTAAGACCAACTTTTCTTTTTCTCCATTTCTTTCAATTTCATCAGAGATAACTAAAGGATTTAAATTTTTTATTAATTCCACTTCTAAACCAACATCTTCTTTTGGTCTAAAAATTGCATTCTCTTTTGGTGATTTACTATCGTCAAGACGTCCGCCAGTAAATTGATATTTTCCTGTACTACTAGAAATATGTAGTAAAAACCTTCCATCTTCACCAATAATCACTGGTCCAGAATTAATGCTAATTTTTATATCTTGGTTTTTGAAATTTTTAGCTGGATACTTAAAAAAGTTTGGCATATTGTTTATATAAAATTATTTAAATAATGATGATACCAATCTGAAAAAAGAAAAGGAATATTTCACCTAACTGTCCACGGTATGCGAAGTCCCGAACGAGTTTAGGTGGTATAATTTATAACCACCGTGACGAGTGAGGGATTTGCAGTGAGCGAGGACTAAAGAAATTATTTGATTAAAAGTTATTTACTTGTGTTTGCAAATCTTTGTAAACAATTTCATCTTTAAGTTCAATAGCTGTGAGTTCTAAGAAGTACTTTGCCTTATTAATTAACCAATTTACTTGTTCTTCATTGATTGCTTTATTCCAATGATAACTATTTTCTAGAATATCAGCAGCTTTAATAATCATTGCTTCTTTACCAGCCTTGACAGTTCTTGTAAACATTTCTTTGTATTGTTCAGTTTTATCTGAAATTGAAGTATCAAAAGTATTTGCTTTAACTAAATTTAATATTTTATCTCCAAATTCATTTTTTATATCTTCTTCACTTATTTTTGTATCTTCCAATAAGTCATGTAAACAAGAGGCGATAGCAATATCTTTAGAATATTGTTTATTTTGTAAATATAAAGCTACCTTAATACTATGTAAGATTACTGGTTTTGGGTTATGTCCAGATTCAGTAATTGCAAACACAAGAAACTGGATGGCTCTTTCTAATTCTTTATCGTAATTATTTTCTAACATAGTTTGTTATATTTCTTTAGTTCTCGCGAACCGCATACCGGGTGTTGTGCGATGTAATTTTAGAAATTTTTTATTTTTTCCACTTTGTATAAGTAACCTCAAGTGCAACATCCATTGTATCAATGTATTTAAGATTTTCATCTTTCAACATAGCAGATATTTCCGTGCAAGCTAAAAGTAAAGTATGTTTTTTGTATTTATTAACTATTTTTAATAAATCTTTTTTTTGTAATTTTTTACTTTTTCCAGCATTATAATTTTTTATAATGTTATCAATTTTATTTTGCTCAACTTTAGTAGGTGAATTAGTCTCAATGTTTTTAAAGCGGAATAAATTATTAGCTGTAGCACTAGAGCCTAAGATGAAAATCGACTTAATTTTTTGTTTTTTTAGGACTTTTTCTATTTCGCCTTCCAGATTTATTATAGGTATTTTTACTAATGCCTGAAAATGTTTGAAAAAAATGTGTGCAGTATTGCAAATTATAACTATGAAGTTGGATTTACATTTTTCCAAATTTTTTATGCCGTCTTCATACATTTTCAAGTTAGGCTTTTTCAAAAATAACTCAGGAGCAGGTATGCTCTCTAAAATAATATAAGGGTATGATTGATTATTTTTGATTTTGGAGTTTTGGCATTTTTGAATTAGTTTTTTATAAAATTCCGCAGAAGCTTCTGGGCCAATTCCTCCTAGAATTCCAATTTTTGGCAGCATATTATTGAATGGTTAGAAAGTATTTTTTACATTTTTTACTTTTACAACAACATATCATTTTTGTTCCATTAAGCTCGGTTTGGTCGTAATCAACAGTTATCTCTTCGTCGGTTTTTATTTTTCTTTTCGCTATAATTTGTGGTTTATCACTTAGATCTAGTTTAGCGTTTGCATTACATGAGTGGTTAATAAAATTTAGAATTTTTTCATCATCTACCCACATATTATTTCCTATAAAAGCACATTTTTTTCTTGCGGCATGATAAATTTTATTTAAGGGTACTTTATAAATAACTGCATTTTTTAAAATTGGGGCATTAGTAAAAATGCCTAATCCATGGATTTTACTTTCTTTTTTGTAGAGGTTACTTTTCATTGGTATTTAAATTTCTAAAATTATTTCACCTAACATATTGCGGATGCGAGAAGTCACGAGTGAGTGTCGTGATATAATAGCGCGAAGCGCATCACGTAAACGAACGAGTGATTTGGGTGAAGAGAAAATAACTAATAATTTCTCTTCTTTATTTTCTCAATTTTATCTTCTAAAGCTTTTACTATATCTACATTCATAGTTTTAGCAAGAAGTAGAGTAGTGATAATTACGTCAGCAAATTCATTTGGTAAGTTATCTTTATCTGTTCTTTCTAGTTTTTCTTTTCTTTGATCACCAATAAAAGATAATACTTCATTACATAATTCTCCTAACTCTTCTGTCATTTTTACTGTTCTTGAAAGTATCCTTTCTTTTTCATTATTACCATTCTTAAATTGGATCAATCTTTGATCTTCGTTGTTAATAAATTGTAATAATTCTTCTAGATTCATATATAGTATAAAGATTATTAGTTATTTTCTCGTAACCTCACATTCGCTGTTGGGTGATGTTATGCAGATTTTTTCTATCCACAATTAATACAGCCGCTACTTTTTATTTCTTTAGCGTATGGTTTTAGTTTTATAATTTCGTTCAAGGGAATAGTTTTTTTAAGCGACCAATGAGTGCAAGTATCTAGGTCTGAGGAACCGCCACAGGTACTGCCAGTTTCAAAACCAATTAATTGTAAAACTGATAATAATTCTTTTGAAGGATAATTTTTGAGTCCAATATCTGGCCAGAGAGTATAGTTATTACCAGTTACACCGAAAATCATGGAAACTCTATCTGACCCACAATCATCAGCTGTAAAAAGTTCTCCTAGAAAACCTATATTGCCATACTTATCAGCGTTAATCGGATAAATATCCCGACCGATTACAGTCGGCGTTGGTTCACTAGTACAATATATTGAAGAATTATTATCAGTTTTGTTTTCTGATATATTTTTCAATGCATTCAATTCAGATTGAAGATTAGCGGCATTTTGTTTTAAAATTTCATTTTCTGTTTGACTTTGGGTGATTTGATTTTGTAGATTAGATGTTAAAACCCGTAAATCTTTTTGAACACTGATAATTTTATTCTGTTGTAATAAGTACATACCTCCACCAACAATTAAGGCGATTCCCAAAACAGAAATAAATATTATCCAAATATTTTTTGAGCGTTGGACATGCTCTTTGAATTGTTGTCCCATATTTATATTATTAGTGTCTAAAAAACAAGAAAAAATCTGTATAATTTCACCTAACTGTCCACGGTATGCGAAGTCGTGTCTTTCCGACTGCGGTATAATTATAGCGAAGCTAACCGCATAAGGGAAGACACGATTTGGGTGAACTTCGCCGTAGCTTTAGCGGAGGCGAGGAAACTGCATACCGGGTGTTGGACGCTTGTCGCATTTTTCTCTATTTACAGGAGTATTTTTAGGTACTTGACATAATTTGAAATATATGCTATATTTATATATTAAATCAGACCTAAACGACAATCAGATTTTGGAGACAACCATGTTTAGCTACACCGCACTTTTCATTACCTTGGCTCTTGTATTCTCCGGATGTTACTTCGTCCCCAAGACGAGTGTCTGGAAGAATTTCATCGGTCATCTTCATCATTTCGGCGGCTGCCCTAACTGCGGAGACAGGTGGAATTGGAAGGAGAGTGCCACTGTGTACTTCGGCCAGGATACTGCCATTCGTCAGAGTTTGAGAACGCAAGACTGTGACGTCACAGTCTTTTCTGGGCACGTCTCAGTTTCTAGGGGAGTTATGATTTGCAAGGAGTGTGCTACACACCCAGATAGAGTCAATGTGCAACGGATCAATGCTGATTTGAAACAGTCTGGATGGACAGAGAAAGATGCTCAGGAAGCAGCTCGTGCTATTGGAGCAGCTGTCCTGTCCAGATAGTTGAGATTTTGGAAGCTCCATCTTCCACTTCACATCAAGGGTTGCCCCTTACCGGGTGGTCCTTTTTCTTTTACTTTAAAAATAAAAAATAATCTCTTAATTTAATAAAAGATTATAAGAGAAAAATACGATGGCGTCTAACATATCGCGGATGTGAGAAGTTGACGCCGAGTGAAGGTAGTATAATTATACAACTACCGTAACGAGGTGGCAATTTGGAGAAAAAGAGAAATAAAAAATTAACTTAGTGACTTGACTAAAAGTTAATTACGTAGTATTATGTTAAATTCTCAGTAATTCCAGGCTTTGTTAAGCTTGGTGCATCGTAAGATGAACAGGTTCAAAGTGAAGCCTTAAAATTCACAGTTCATTTCAAAAGGAGGAAGTCGTTATGTCTTCCAAGCAGTTTGTCATCACTAATGGGCCCGGAAAATGGGATTTCGCCTTAGCTCTCTTTGAAGAGGGTAAGACGGTCAGATTTACCGTGAGAACCACTTCAGAAACCGTTGTTCGTTCTTGCGAATTTTTCGTAATCTCGGCTGAGTCCATGGACAAGAAACGTGCTCAGTTTTTGATTACTCTTGCATCTCAAGACGCATATTTCACCGGGGATGAAGATCGTGATTGTCGGATTAAATTTTCCGGGTATTATGATTTGAGTTGCCGTAGAGGAAACCTGGAAATCGAAGACTGACATTTTCCCTCTCGTTGCACTTGTTGTGGCGAGAGGGTTTTATTTTTCAAATTTTTTATTTCTCTTTTTTTCTCACATCCGCTGTTGGGTGATGTCGAGAATTTGCTATTTAATTTGAAATTTTTTAAATGTTTTCCAAATACTTATTCCATCAACTATTCTTTGTTGTTGTAGTATGGTGATGTTGTCAAAATAGGTAGTAAAGTTTTTTTCTTTTCCTTTTAAATATTTTTGAATTTCAGTATATTTGTCTTCACAATCTGCAGCTATGGTAGCATGGAATTTTAGCCTTTTTCCATCATTCTTATTCCATGTTAATTTGGGGATTTTTTTCAAGTCATTTAAAAGTTCAGTGAATATAGCGTAAGCTTTTTTTGAAAGAATAACTTTACAAAATATTACATCTTTTCTAAATTTGCCAAAACCATTAATTTTAACAGAAGCTTTATGGTTTCTAGCGCAGAAATCTTTTATTGCCTTTTCAATTGTTTTTATATTATTAGTTTCAAATCCATACTTAAGTGTAAAATGTGGTTGTAGATTTTGTTTTTTTGGCTTAGCAATATTAAAATTTTTAGCTATTTCATTAACTAATTGTTTGTGATATTTGACAACATCACCATTTAAATTACAGACAATAACGTATCGCATTTTATTTTTTTTGTAATAGAAATATTTATTTTATAAATTCTCGGTTTCACCTAACATATCGCGGATGTGAGAAGTCACGAGTGAGTGTCGTGATATAATAGCGCGAAGCGCATCACGTAAACGAACGAGTGATTTGGGTGAGTGAAATAAAGAAAATCACTTGTTTAAATTATTAATCTTTCTATTAATATAAGGCAAGAAATGATCTTTATATCTTTCTTGTACAGCTTTTATTTTCCAATCATTTCCAGTAATCTTTTTTCTACAATCCACTTCTTTACAATTACATTCCCATTGAGCTATATAATCTTCATCTCCTTCAAATAAAGCATAATCAATGGTTATTTCCTCTCCAATATTTATATCTCTTTTAGCAATTAAAGTAAATTGATCTTTTAACCAAAGATTAGAATTACAAGAATGGTTTATAAAATAAGTGTCATCACTTTGTCTATTCTCAAAACTATATAGATCATCATCCCAATGCATTACCAATTTACCTTCTTTTTTAGCTTTGAGCATCCCTTGATAATCTGTATAATTATCTCCACCCCAAATAACAACTACCTCATCTTTTTTAATTAACTCTTTAGCAAATATTCCTCTACTTGCAATAGAGGAGTTTTTTATTTCCACTTTAGGATTCAACCATTGTTTTGTTGGAATAGTATATTTCATAAGGTGATTTTCTTTATTTTACGAACTTCACATCCGCTGTTGGGTGATGTCGAGAATTTGCTATTTAATTTGAAATTTTTTAAATGTTTTCCAAATACTTATTCCATCAACTATTCTTTGTTGTTGTAGTATGGTGATGTTGTCAAAATAGGTAGTAAAGTTTTTTTCTTTTCCTTTTAAATATTTTTGAATTTCAGTATATTTGTCTTCACAATCTGCAGCTATGGTAGCATGGAATTTTAGCCTTTTTCCATCATTCTTATTCCATGTTAATTTGGGGATTTTTTTCAAGTCATTTAAAAGTTCAGTGAATATAGCGTAAGCTTTTTTTGAAAGAATAACTTTACAAAATATTACATCTTTTCTAAATTTGCCAAAACCATTAATTTTAACAGAAGCTTTATGGTTTCTAGCGCAGAAATCTTTTATTGCCTTTTCAATTGTTTTTATATTATTAGTTTCAAATCCATACTTAAGTGTAAAATGTGGTTGTAGATTTTGTTTTTTTGGCTTAGCAATATTAAAATTTTTAGCTATTTCATTAACTAATTGTTTGTGATATTTGACAACATCACCATTTAAATTACAGACAATAACGTATCGCATTTTATTTTTTTTGTAATAGAAATATTTATTTTATAAATTCTCGGTTTCACCTAACATATCGCGGATGTGAGAAGTCACGAGTGAGTGTCGTGATATAATAGCGCGAAGCGCATCACGTAAACGAACGAGTGATTTGGGCGAAGCTTAAGAATAATATAAAATTAATCCAGTAAGGACAATTTATGCAATCCTTCTTCATACCAAGGTTTTGCTAGCTCTTTAGCTTTGTCAGAAGTAATTCTATTAAACATCCAATCAAATTTATCTTTTACTTTCTCTTTGCTTGTCTGTTTAACTTTCACTTCTATAAAGTGATTAGCGTTATTTTCAAAAAAGCTTACACTATCAGCATCTTTTACTAGATTTTGATCTTCATTGCCACCAATCTCGTGTTTTTCTACTAACATTTTAACACGCTCTACAATTTTTTTATCCGCACCTTCTTTTTTCAAAAACTCAGAGATTATTTTTGCTCCTTCAGTTTGATGATAACTCAAATGTTCATCACTAGCAAAACCTTTTTCAGAATTAAAGACATTAGCATAATCTTGTTTTCTAAAAGCTCTTTCAATGTCATGAGCAACTGCAGCAATTTTTAATGCTTCATCAGCATTTGGCTTTAATTGCTCTAACCAATAAACAGTTCTTAAGAAATGTTTAATTCCACGTTCATCTCCAGCTTTAGTAAAGGAATCTATGACAAATTGTTCTGTTTTTTGGTATAAGTCCATAATTAATTTTATATTATTCTTAAAGGCGGAGCCTCACATCCGCTGTTGGGTGATGTAAATTTTTTCTTAGATTTTTAAATGTTTTTATTATTTAATAGTATGATTTGATTTTTTTATTTGAATAAATCAAAAACTTTTTCTTTAGAATCAAAAATTAAAAAAATTTTATTAAATCCACTATCATTACCTAATTTATTAATATGATTTTTATTATCTTCAATTGTTTTTGTAATTATTTCTTCCGTTGCAGGCATATTTAATGCGTGAATTATAAGTATTGTGTCTTGACCTGGTTGACCGGCGTATTTTTTAGTCTTTTTTAGTATTGGTTCTTTAATGTATATTCTAAAAAAATCTGTTAATAAAAATGACCACTCATATTCTCCTTTGGACATTAATTTATCTGGCCCGCCATCAACTGAAACAATTTGAAATTTTAAAGATTTTGGAATATATATTATATCTATACTTAGATCATCGATTTCTTTTTTAAAATTTTTTTCGGTATCGTCTAAATTTTGACTACGAATAAAAATTCTCGTTGCTCTAAATTCGGTTTTAGTCTGATTGTCTACTTGAGAGAAGTCCATATAATATTGATAAAAAAATCAAATAAGTATTTTTGTTATTTTGGTTTGTTTTATTGTAAAAAGGAAAAATTTATTTCAGCTAACATTACGCGGATGTCCGAAGTTTCACTTGAGCGTTGCGGTATAATTTTGCGGAGCAAACCGCAAAAGCGAAAGTGGAATTTGGATAAGCAAGTTTAATTTTTAGTATTTCTTACAGCACTTACAATGTATGTTAATCCTATAACGAATAATATTTTGCCTGGCCAATATAGATTTTCATTTAGCAAGTACATGAAAAAACCAGCTATACATAGTATAGATGCAAATAGTATCAAGGCTATGTTTTTTCCTGATATATTATTCTCTGCTTTTGGATTTTTAAATAGCAGATATATTCTGTGAGGTAGTATTATGAATAATAATACTAATGATAATCCACTAACCAAAGCAGAGTACATGTCCCGTAATAATACTAATAATAATCCAGATACTATTAAGTAGATTATTAAATAACTCACTAGATGTTTTTTTGTTTTTTCTTGCATATATTTTAATTAAAATTAAACTTGCTTATCGGACATCCGCTGTTGGCTGATGTATTCCTTTTCTTAAATTCTTAGTATTTATTCTTAGTGAATTTCTTTTTTTCATTTTTGGGCGAAGGGCAGAGGGGATAAAGGGGTGAATGCCCGAGCCCAAAATTTATGACTCTTGATTTTTCATTTTTTGAGATATTTGATATTTTTTCTTCCGTTTTTCAAATGCACGTTCGCCTCCTTCAAGAATGTTACAAACTTGCTCAATAATCCCATCTTCAAGTTCCATAGTCGATGTATTTGGAATCTGTTTTGCCTGATCCTCAAGTGATCCTGAGCTGTACGTCAAACGAGGTATGTGCTTGCCATTATAGCTGGCAACGATAATCTGCTCCGCATCAGTGTTTACGACAAGGTTCGGGTTGTGAGTAACCATGATGATTTGTCGGTATTGTTTGCGTTCTCGGAAGTAGTTAATGAGGTCTTTATAGACTGAGAGGTTATCCAAGTTCTCTTCAGGTTGGTCGATGATAAGTGGTCGATAATCTCCTTTATCGATCTCTAAGAAAAGCATGAGTAAAATAATACCTTTCTGTCCAGGTGAAAGTACGTAGAGATTTGTGTCGTCGAATTTAAGTGAAGACACAATTTCAAAATTGGTCGGATCAAATAGCCAATTGTAAAAATCCTCAATGCCGTAATTATCGCGCAGTTGACTTTCAATTGTGACGCTTTCCCCATCACATGTCGTAAACGCTTCGATGATTTTTTTAATTTCTGTTTCGAGAATATCTTTATCGAAGTTATGTCTTACCGTTTCATCCCAGAGTTCAGTAAGCGCAGTTTTGAGGTTTCCAGGCTCGCGGAAATTTCCTTTGCGCGTGCGGTCAATGATGTCGAGGCCATTTTTATTGTGTGCTTCCAAGCGATAGTTTATTTGTGCCTCAAACATAAGTTTCTTATCGGTGTCTGTTCCGGCTAAGAGTGATTTTTGAAGCGGTTTATATAATACTTCCATTTGTATTTTTTCTTCGCCTAGTAACTTGAAATATGAGCAGTACGTGTTTATGCGCTCTTTTTCCAGTCGTTCCTTTTCTGGAGTAGATTCAGTGCTGATTTTGGATATTTCATTTTCAAGAGCCTGGATCGAGCTTTCGAGCGCAAGCGCGGTTTTCTTTTGCTGTTGGTACTTGAGTTTTGTGGTTTCAAATGCGCGCGTTTCTTTTTGCTTGTCCTCAATACCTTGGTTAAGTGTCTGAAGGTTATCAAACGGAAGATTTGTTTCCATACCCAATACAATAGCGACATCCAATTTCGTACCTTCCTTGAGAATCCTGAGATCGTTAGTAATCTCGTTTTTCTTCTCGTCCAACACGGCCTTAATATTGATATCGTCTACATTTACATCGAAAGCCGATGTGTCAGTGATACCAAGATCCGACAATAGTGCGCTCGTTTCTTCTCCGAATTCCTTAACCTTTGTTTTGAAAACTTTTACTTTGGATTCTACTTCAAATATCTTGTTGAGACGTTTTTGAAGCTCGATAATCTTCGTTTCAAATTTCTTCTTTATTTCCGCAAGTGCGGCAAGTTCCTCCTGACCTTTTTTGTCCTCAGCAGGAAGTTCTGGTAAGCTTTTAATCAACCGTTCTAGCTCTTTCTTGCTGTCATCGAGAATTTTTTGTTTATCCGGCAAACCGGAGAGGACAGTTGATAGGCTGCTTAGTTTTCGGTTTATGTCACGGACCTTTTTTACAATTTGCTCCTTCTCATATTGGAAGCCGCTCAAGATACGTATTTGCAGCTCATCGAAATCAGACGCCCCCATGCGTTCCGTATCATCAAGAGCTTGGAAGATAACATTCTCGATTTGTTTCTGAAGCTTTTCACTATTCTTGTGAGAGCATAATTCTTCTACAACTCCTTGGGGGAGATAACGTACGAGTCCTTGATCTTCGGGAAGCTCGCCAACCTTAAAGCTAGTAGTGTTTCCATCAGCCCACTCCACAAAAATCTCCGCACCTTTGATGGGGTTGGGATGCTTTGTAGCTTTCTTCAAGAATGCATCGTCGCTTTCGTCCTCACTGCCAGCACCACAGGCGATTACTTCTGCTAGGGCAGACTTACCAGAACCACGTCCGCCAATAACGGTAACAAGATCTCTATTCAATTCTATAGAGAAATCATCAGCAAACCATCCGTTTGATGATGGAATTGAAATACGAGAAATAACCTTATGCTCTGGTTTGTAGTTTGGAGGTGTCGCACCAATAAAGACACGTGCTTCTGGCTCATTTAAAACCTGTTTTAAGCCTGCAAAGGTAGGATCGGCTTTTATCCAAAGCATTGTCTCTCCCACGCAATCAATGTCATGAGAATCGGAAGAGTGAAGCACAATATTATTTAGTTTGTTGGCGGTAAGATCTCTACGGTTTTCCTCGATTTTTGCTGGGTCATTCAAGCTTGTAAGTGAAAAGTTTGCGGTATTTATCAGTGTACGCTTTTCTGCGGTTGACTGGTCCCATCTGGATTGATCCCATTCGGAATAGCCGACTGCAGTTACGAAACGACCCTTAAAACAATTTTTATTAAGTAATATTTCGATGTCCTCACGTTTGTAGGTGATGTTTTCAAAGCCGACTTTCAGATCGGATTTGGTATGTACAGTATTCTCGGGTGGAGCGGCGGCTTTTATCTGACGTCCTAATTCTTCAAGTGAGCGAACTGTGGGTGTTTGTAACCATTCGGTGCCGTCCTCGATTTTGTAGCCGGTTGAAAGACAGTTGAGCAGTTGATCTCGGATATCTTGAATTAAAACCGACGGGTCAAAGAGTACATGGAAATTGTGTCGCTTTGTATTGTTTGGTGTACCGCTAAACGTATTGAGACGGAATTCGATGTTGGGAATGATCAATTTGATATTTGGTATCTCGTCCTTGCGCGTAAGTAGATACTCATACCCATCACAAAAAAGATAGTCAGTAACGGCTATTACTTTTAACTCCGGTGGCAATTGTGCAAGTTTTTTAATAAATATATCCCAAACAGCCTCAGTATCGCCGCTGTATTGTTGGATTATTGATTTTGGAGTGTGAATGTGAAGATCCCACTTGCGCCACTCTGAGCCTCTGTAATATTGATTCATTGTATTTAAATTATTAAATTGTTTCCGAAGCGTAGCGGAGGAAACATCCACTCCTGCCGACAGGCAGGTTCCCCTTTATAATAAAGAAAAAGAAATTTGAAAATGTTTTTTAATAATAGCTTATTTATTCATTAAAAGAAAAGGAATATTTCAGCTAACTGTCCACGGTATGCGAAGTCCCGAGACTCCTGCATGATATAATCTTATAATCATGCGTTGGAGTCGAGGGATTTACGAGAGCGAGGACTGAAGAAAAATATACCTTATTAACTTTAAATGAAAATATACTTATTTGCAATAAGTATATTTTTCTAGTAGTCTCTCGCGAACCGCATACCGGGTGTTGGGTGACAGTTTTACGAAACAAATTACCTATATAATAAACAAGTCCCTTAAAAAAGAGAAATAGAGAAGAATGTTTGGTAGAAATAAGTATTTTAGCTAATTTTAGCCTAAATATGGCAGTTTTTGTTATAATGCTTGACAGAATAGCTAATATATGATATACTTATTTATTATTAAGTTCATTGATATTTTACTTGCAAATATAGCCTCAGCGTTTAAGCTAGAATTAAAACATTCTAACTTGGCCGCTGCGGCTATATGGAAATAGCCGTTTCTAAACAAGCAGGCCTTGTGTCTTTGCAAGAGGCAAAGATAAGAGGTGAGCTAAATTGTGAAGGAGCCTATCATGGCACGCCAGAAGAGTGAGTTCGTCAGTGGTCTCGGCACCGGTTTCGAAATCGTCAAGGCCTTGTCCGACGAAGTCAATTCGTTGGGCGGTAACGACGACAACCTGCGTCAGATCATCAGCAACCGCACGCTTCGCAAGGAACTGGCCAACCTGATCGTCGGCAACAATGCCAAGATCTACCAGATCAGCGTCACTGGTGACATCAGCGAGAACGTGAGGTTTGGAAACTACGATTGGAGCAACTCCGATATCAATGATCGGAACTTCCAGGCTGACGAGCGGCATCAGTGTGAGATCATCTTCAAGCACTTCGACAAGTCCATGAGCACGGATGCTGTGCTCAAGGCTCTGGATGCGGAAGGCCTACGTCCGGCGACGATGTCGGAGCTGCTCGCTCTCGGTATCGAATACCCCGAGCTGCAGCGTCAGTTTCCGATCGTCGCTCTGGGTTCCGTCTGGCAGAGCCTGAGTGGCCACCGTTACGTCGGCTACCTCAACGGTCTTGTCAGCGGGCGCGGGCTCTTTCTCAGCTGGGTCGGCAGTGGCTGGCTCGGCTACTGTCGCTTCGCGGCTGTTCGCAAGTAAACCTGATCTTGGTCACTTGTGCACTCGGGACTTGATTGTCCCTTGGACACTTGGCCAGCGTCAACAACCCACTCCGTCTCAATATCCCCTAAGAAGGTGAGAGACGGAGTTTTTCTTTTTCTTTAAAATTTGTTAAAATATTTTTTGGATAGTAAACGAGACAGTTTCAGGCTAAGGTTTGAAACGGTTGAACTCTGAATTTAAGGAGAAGCGAGAATAGAGTAGGATAAATTATTTTATTCTAGAGTACTTACCTTAAAATTCTCACAAAAAAGAAACTTGGTGCAAGATATTGGTAGATTTAAAGATCTCAAATAAAATACAACCTCAAGAGTATTCAAGAGGTGGTGCTAAAGAAGATATTTTGTACAAAACGGCTTTTCCGTCTGGCAGAACCTGAATGGCAACCGTAACGTCGGCTACCTCAACAGTAATGACAGCAAGCGCAAGCTCAATCTCAACTGGATCGACAATGACTGGATCGACAACTGTCGCTTCGCGGCTGTTCGCCAGTTTCTTTTTTATTTCAGAGTAATATTTTGCACCTGTTTTTTCCAGCCGCCCAGCATTTTGCCCACTTCATTTAAAGCATTGGAAATTATTAGATATTTTTTATTATCCATTGTTTTTAAATTCCAAGCAATTTGCAAAAAATATTTTAACATATCCAGCCGGACGCAGGCCTTATCCACTATTTTTAATTTTAGCTCTTTTTGGCTTTGAACTGCTTCTAATAATAATTCAATGACATCACAAAAAAGCAAATCTATTTTCTCGCCCAAAGTATATCTATCCAAGCGCGGAAAATCTATTAAATACTTATGCCATATTTTGTAAGCCGCAGTGGCTTTATCTAAAATTGGTAGGTCGTATATCCCTCTGGGGGGGCAGGCCTAAAGGCAGATTTTTGCATATCATTATGAAAAGGCAATTCATTCATACTTATAAAGATATTATTTCTTTAGATAACTTACTTTCAGCTTACACTGAATTTATTCAAGGTAAAAAACATAAAGCAGATGTCTTATTATTTTCTTTACACTTAATAGATAACATTATACAGCTTCACACCTCACTTGCCAATTTTACTTACCAACATTCAGGATATGAGGCATTTAATATCTCTGATCCTAAGCCCAGAAACATTCACAAAGCTCAAGTTAAAGATAGATTATTGCACCATGCAATATATAGACAACTATATCCTTTTTTTGATCATACTTTCACTCAAGACTCCTATTCTTGTAGAAACAATAAAGGAACACATAAAGCAATTAATAAATTCAAAAGCTATTCTTTAAAAGTAAGTCAAAATAACACTAAAACTTGTTATGTACTCAAATGTGACATTCAGAAGTTTTTTGCCAATATTGACCACAACATTTTAAAAGACATTCTTTCTCAATATATTAAAGATCAAAACATTCTTTGGCTTTTAAGTAAAGTCATAGATAGCTTTGAAACCTCTTCAAACAAAGGACTTCCTTTGGGTAATCTCACTTCTCAACTCTTTATTAATATCTACATGAATGAATTTGATCAATATGTTAAGCACAAACTTAAACAAAAGTATTATATTCGTTACGCAGATGATTTTGTTTTTCTTTCCCAAAGCAAGGAAGATTTACTTAAACTTCTTCCTCAAATTAAAAATTTTCTTGGCAAAAAACTTCAACTTAGCTTACATCCAAAGAAAGTATCTTTAACCACTTTAGCCAGTGGTGTAGATTATTTAGGTTATGTTAATTTTCCAAATTATAGAGTATTAAGAACTAAAACAAAACAAAGAATGCTTAAAAAAGTTAATAACAAAAATCTGCCTTCTTATTTAGGCTTATTACAACATGGTAATAATTACAACCTAGAAAACACTATTCTAAACAAAATAGCTTTACAAGAACAGTAAAGCTTAATTTCTATTTCTCTTTTTTAAAAGGGACTTGTAATCTAAAATATTTATTTGTTTTGTTTCGTAAAATTTCACCTAACAAGGTATTTACGTATATATTGACAGTTTAGCTATTTTTAGCCAAGATGTAAATACTTAAACATTAATCACAAAGCCTTATGAAAAGCGATTTTGAAAGGTCTGAAGAGCCCCAAAAATTATCAACAAACAATCAGTTAGTTTCCAAATCACATCCTTTAGCTAGTCTGGCACAAGAGTTAATTATCCGTGGGTTTAGTCGACGGACAATCAAGTCTTACCTTAGTCATAATCAAAGATTTTTGGATTTTGTGCAAAAATCTGCCCGCGAAGTTGATCAGCAAGATATCAAAAATTACCTTTTGGTTTTAAAAGGTCAAAATTATACTAACACTTCTCTCAACAGTGTGATCTCAGCTTTGAAATTTTACTACAGCCAAGTTTTAAAACGGCGGCTGTTTTTTAATGTGGTTCGGCCGAAGCGCGAAAAGCATTTACCGCAAGTATTGTCTAAAGAGCAAGTTAAAAGTATTTTAGCAGCCGCCGCAAATCTTAAACATCAGTTAATCTTAAGCTTACTATATGGCTCTGGTTTGCGAGTTTCTGAAGTGGTAGTTTTAAAAATTTCGGATTTAGATTTAGAAAATAAATATATTTTTGTTCGTGGTGCTAAAGGTAACAAAGATCGTTATACTTTGCTTAGTCAAAAAAGTATAGATTTGGCAGAAAAATATTTAGCTGATTTGCCAGCAGAGCAAAAATATTTATTTAGCAGCACAGAAAGCAGAGGACATTTGCAGATCAGAACAGCGCAGAAAATATTTGAACATGCTTGTCAAAAAGTTGGGATCAAGACTGATGTTTCTTGCCATAGTTTGCGACATAGTTTTGCCACACATCTTTTGGAAAGTGGCGTGAGCATTCGTTATATCCAAAAGCTACTTGGACATCAGAGTATCAAAACTACGGAAATTTATACTGCCGTGGCGCGGGATTTTTGGCAGAATTTAAAAAGTCCGTTGGATTGACAAATTTTTTTAAAAATCATAAGATAGATTTGAAGAAGAAAAGTGATTTTTATTTTGCGTTTAGCCCCGCCGGCGAGGCGTAAAGAATTTGTTTTATTGATCGCTTTTCTGATTTTGAAGATTAAGCGATTTTTTTATGTCTAAAATGCAAAAAGTTTACAGTATTGCTCCTTGGGGTTTGCATGGAGTAGTGGTCGAGGTGGAAGCAAATTTATCTCGGCATTTACCAAAAACTATTTTAGTCGGCTTGCCCGACGCTGCTGTGCAGGAGGCACGAGAAAGAGTTTGGGCGGCCATAGAAAATAGTGGTCTTACTTATCCGCGTCAAAAAGTGGTGGTCAATTTAGCGCCAGCGCAAATTCGTAAAGAAGGTGGTGCTTATGATCTGGCGATTGCAATCAGTATTTTGGCTGCTAGCAAGCAAGTTATTTTGGCTGACTTACGCCAGGCTTTTATTGGTGAGCTGTCTTTGAAAGGCGAGATAAAGTCTGTTCCAGGAATTTTGGTTTTAGTTTCTGCTTTAAAAGATTTTGGTTTTCAAGAGGTTTATGTACCACAAGCAAATGCTCGGGAGTTAGAGATTTTGTCGGGAATAAAAATTATTCCAGTTAAAAATTTGCTAGACTTAATTCATCATTTGTCTGGTCGAAATTTATTGCCAGCTTTGGAAACTAAAAAATTAGAATTTCAGAGCGCTAGTTCAGATTTTGATTTTGCGGAAGTCAAAGGTCAGAGTCAGGCCAAGAGAATGCTAGAGATTGCTGCTGCTGGTCATCACAATGTTTTGTTGATTGGTTCGCCAGGAGCAGGAAAGACAATGCTTGCTAAAGCTTTTTTATCTATCTTGCCGGAGCCTGATTTGGACGCGGTCCTGACAACTTCCAAGATTTATAGTTTAGCGGGTTTATTATCAGAAGATGAGCCTTTGATTAATCGTCGTCTGATGCGTGCGCCGCATCATTCGGCTTCAGTGGCGGCTATGGTCGGCGGTGGTTCTTGGCCTAAACCTGGTGAAATAAGTTTGGCTCACCATAATGTTTTGTTTTTAGATGAAATTTTGGAATTTCCCAAAACAGTTTTGGAGGCTTTGCGTCAGCCTTTAGAGGATCAAGTGGTGACTGTTTCTCGAGCAAAAGCCAGCGTTAATTATCCGGCAAAGTTTATTTTACTCGCGACCGCTAATCCTTGTCCTTGTGGCTATTTGCTTGACCAAGATAAAAAATGTAAATGTTCTCCTTTGGAAATTCAGCGTTATCAAAAAAGAATTTCCGGACCCTTACTGGATCGGATTGATTTGCATCTGCAAGTCAACAAAGTCAAAACTGAAGATTTGATTTTAAGACAAAGTCAGCCAGAGAATTCAGAAACGATTCGTCAACGAGTTAAAAAAGCACAAAGCAAACAACAAAAGCGTTTAGGCAAAAGCTCGCTCAACGGACAAATGACATCAACAGAAGTCAAAAGACTTTGTCCACTGGATCGGGATTTGCAAGAGCTTTTATCAGCGGCCAGTGAAAGATTACAGTTATCAGCACGAGCTTATTTCAAAGTTTTGAAAGTTGCCAGAACCATTGCTGATCTAGCAGGACGAGAACAAATAGTAGAAAGTGATCTGTTAGAAGCTTTACGTTATCGAGCAAGGATTTTGAGTTAGCAATTGACAAAGTGATTAAAATATTTTATTCTATGCTATCGGCTCATTCACTTTTAGCAGAGGAGAGAAAAATCCATGAAGCAGGAAAGACGCGTCCACAACAAGCTGACTGGAAAAAACGGCAAAATAGTGCCAGATGAGTTTGGCATTTGTAGCCCAAAAGAAATTCTAGTCTTGTATGATGGTGAGCACACGTTCACTGCGAGCTATCCTCTTGATTTGGAAGACTTAGATTCTTCCACTGAAGTCCAAAGCCAGCAGCCTGATTGACTGTTAACTTTGGATTTTGAAGCGCTGGTTCTTTGAGGAGTCGGCGCTTTTATTATTGACAGTTTTTATTATTTTTGTTATAGATAAATTAAGAGCACCTTACAATTTGGAGTATTTCTCTGCAGGATCGTGAGCTGGAAATTCCAGTTTACAGTCCTGCAGAGAACACTTGGGTACTTATGAGACCTTGGAAATGATGTCGGTCATTTTCAGTGTTAGCTACAGGCTTAGGGATTTAATTTGTAATCATATGTCCAGATTATTTGCACTAGCCATTTTACTCGTAGTACTCAAAGTGTTCGCTCCAGAGATTTTTACTTTGACGGTAGATATTTTGACAAAAATATTAACCATCATAAGTGAATTGATCAGTTCTTTTCAGAGTGGAGCATCAAGCATTGATCTCAACTCACTTGATCTCACGAACTTCGGTTTGTAAGATCAAAAAATACAGTTTCGGGAGCCAACTTTCTAAGTTCGGGCTCTTTTCTTTTTGTTTAAATTTTTATAAAAAAATAAAACCGTACCCCTGGGATGAGGTACGGCTCAAAAGCGCGATTGCATGGTTGGTCGCCTCAGTTGGTGGTCAGAGAGTCAGAACTGAGGGTAGGGAGTTGAGAATCTCGTTCTGGGTTGACGGGAAGTCGAGGATCTCGTTTCGGATCGACGGAGAGGCGACGATAGCGATGAAAGCGATGGTGACGAGGACTAGTCCGACTAGTCTCCAGAACACCCTCGGATCTTGCATGAATGGCGTCATGGTTCCTCCTTGTGCCAAGTGACAGAGAACAAAGTTTGATTTAAGCTTAAGCCAAAGTTTTTTTTCTGTCAATTTTGTCTATTTGGAGCTACTGGAAAAAAGTATTTTTTATTGCTAAGATGTTAGCATATGATAAAGAAGAAATTTTTGGTTATTTCAATTTTACTAGTGGCAATTTTTTTGTGGGTTTGGCAAAAAAATAAGCCAGCTGTGATCAGCTTGGATTTGCCACCAGCGCAAAATATAAATGATTTTTCACAAGCAGAAATAGAGGATTCGCAAATTTTTGAAGAGCAGTCGGAAAATGTAGAGCTTGAACAAAATTTACCAGAGCAAGAAATAATAAAAGAAGAAAAGCTGATCAGTCCGCAGATTAATTTAGCCGTACCTTTTACTTCTCAGGCGCCACTATCTGATTGGTCACAACCCTGGCAAGATGCTTGTGAAGAGGCAAGTTTTCTGATGCTGGATTATTATTATCAAAACAAAAAGTTACCTTTGCCCGCAGTGGTTTCAGATGTTTTAAAAGAAATGGTTGATTGGCAAATTTCTAATTGGGGCGATCATCATAATTTGACAATCACAGAGTTGAAAGATTATATTGAAGCTAATTTTGCTTATCGAGTAGAAATTATTGAAGACTTAGATTTAGCCAAAATAAAAAATATTTTAAATGATGGCAAACCTTTGATTGTTCCGGCTGATGGCCATTTGTTAGCTAATCCTTATTTTTCCGGGAATGGGCCAGATTATCACATGTTGGTCATCAAAGGTTATCAAGATAATTATTTGATTAGTAATGACCCAGGAACAAGATACGGAGCAGATTTTATTTATCAAGCAGACCATCTCTTGGCAAGTATTTTTGACTGGAACCAAAAAGAGCTCCGCGCTAGCGGCCCAAAAAGAGGACTGATAATTTCTCCGAATTAAAAAAACAAGCCCTTTAAATCTAGGGCTTGTTTTTTTAATTAGGTTAGTTTTGTTCAGAAGTTTTTTTCAGGGAGTCTTTTAAAGTTTTTCCAGCCTTGAACTTTGGCACAACTACTGTTGGGATTTCAATTTTTTCACTCGGGTTTTGAGGGTTAACTCCCATGCGAGCATTACGCGTGCGAGCAGAAAAAGTACCAAAGCCAGTCAGGGTGACTTCTTTTCCGATTTTTAGTCTCTCGATGATTAAATTTTCTAAGGCATCCAGCACTGCTTCGGTGTCTTTTTTTCCGACACCAGCTTTGGCGGCGATTGCCTCGATAAGTTCTGCTTTGTGCATAGGCTTAGACGTTTAAAGTTAAGATAAAATTTGTCTTAAATTTTGGATTTGGACAGTTTTTTTACTGACTGTATCCACTTCTAATAATACTGCATTTAGTTCGATTTGACCAGAGTCGGCAAATTCATGGCGACCATTTGGCTCGTCACTTAAAAATTTGTTAATAATGATTTCAGACTTCACGCCAATCACTGAAGGATAGGATCCAATCATGCCGATGTCCGTCAAATAGCCCGTGCCTTGATTCAAAATTTGCGCATCGTTAGTTGGTACATGAGTGTGCGTGCCTAAAACAGCAGAAACTCGGCCATCTAAGTATAAGCCAAATGCTCTTTTTTCAGAACTGGCTTCAGCATGGAAATCGACAATAATTATTGAATCAGGAAATTTTTTGATTAGCTCATCAGCTTTTAAAAAAGGATTACTTAGATTATCATCTTTCATAAAAGTCCGCCCAGAAAAACTAAGCAAGACAATTTTTTGGCCTTTGATTTCTAAATCTTGCCAAAGATAATTATCTGTTGTTTGAGAGTCATTAGCTGGCAGAGCAATCGGAAAATGAGTTTGAGCTGCAATATCTTCGATGCTTTCTTTGGCCCAAATATGATTGCCTCCGCTGAAGAGTTGGATGCCGGTGCTTTTGATTTCTTCCACGGTTTTGAGAGTGACACCTTTGCCATGTGCTAGATTTTCAATGTTAGCAATCATCAAATCAGGAGCATATTCTTTTTGCCAAAGCGGAACGATTTCTTTGACGGCTTTACGTCCAAGTGAGCCGACAATATCACCAAAGAAAATAATTTTGATTGTTTTATTTTGCATATTCAACAATTCTTTTTTCTCTAATTACGTTGACTTTGATTTCTCCAGGATAACGTAATTCAGCCTCAATTTTGTCAGCAATGTCACGGGCTAATTTTTTAGCACCATAATCATCAACTTCATCACTAGCGACCATCACTCGGATTTCACGACCAGCTTGAATAGCAAAGGCTTTTTCTACGCCTTTGAAACTTTTGGCGGTTGCTTCTAATTCAGTTAAACGTTGAATGTATTCTTCGAAGCTATCGCGACGGGCACCAGGACGTGATCCAGAAATCGCGTCAGCAATTTTGACGATCACTCCTTCCAAAGTCTTTGGTTCATTTTCATGATGAGCGATGGACATGTAAGCGACTTCTTCTGACAAGCCAAATTTTTTCATTAAGTCATAGCCAATGTCTGGGTGAGAGCCTTGGATTTCATGATCCAAAGCTTTACCAATATCATGTAATAAGCCACCTTTTTTGACGACATTGACATCAGCACCAAGCTCAGAGGCTAGTAAGCCAGAAAGATGAGAAACTTCCAAAGCATGTTGCAATTGATTTTGACCGTAGCTAGTACGATACTTTAAGCGTCCCAAAATTTGGACCAATTTAGTATCCAAACCAACCACGCCAGCTTTGTAAGCCGCTTCTTCACCAGCTTTTTTGATATCCAAAGCTAAGTCTTTTTTACATTGATCAACAACTTCTTCAATTCGGCTTGGGTGAATCCGACCATCAGCCATTAATTTTTCCAAAGCACGTTTAGCTAGATGTCTGCGGATTGGATTAAAGCCAGAAATCATGATTGATTCTGGAGTATCATCGATGATAATTTCGACACCAGTAAGTTGTTCGATGGTTTTGATATTACGTCCTTCACGACCAATGATTCTACCTTTCATTTCGTCGTTTGGTAGAGGGACATTAGTTGTGGTGGTTTCGGCGGTGTGGGGAGCAGCACAACGTTCGATCACAGTAGCCAAAATATTTTTAGCTTTTGATTCTAGCTCTTCACTGCCTTCGTTTTCTAGTTTACGAATGCGAGTTAATAACTCGTCTTTCATTCTAGTTTCTACATTTTTGAGTAAGACAGCCTTAGCTTCTTCTTGATTTAACTGAGCAATCTTCTCGATTTTTGCCATTTGCTCTTCTTTGATTTTTTTGATCTCTTCAGCTTTGGCAGCTAACTCTTTTTGAGTGTTTTCAGTCTTTTGTTTTTTGTCTTCCAATTCTAAAAGTTTACGATCAAATAAACTCTCTCGTTGACTCAAGCGATTCTCTAAATCGTTGATTCTTTTTTGTCTTTCTTTTTCTTCACGTTTTGCTTCCTCAATGATTGAGAGAGCCTTATCTTTTGCTTCTAGCTCTAGTTTTTTGGTTTTATTTTTAGCTTCTTCCAAAATATTCTCAGCTTTTTTTTCAGCACGCGCAGCGCTTTTGCTTAGTAATATTTTTTTTAGTAGATAACCAAAAATTAAGCCAAGGACTAGGGCGCCAGCGATAATTAAGTATTCCATATTTTGCCTTTTCTTGGATTACTGTTTTTGGCTTTTTTTGGAGATTTTTACAAGAAAAATTTTAAAAACAAAGCACTTGTTTAATTAACAAGCGATTTTTGTTTAGAGTAGTATTTTTTTCTAGTTTAAACATTTCAGAGGTTGTGTTTACAAAAAATAGTTTAAATTTTTCTGCCAATACTAGCTAATTTTCTTCTTTATAAGTTTAGGCTAGTAGATAAAATCAAAAGCTTCCAAAACAGTAAATTAATTTTTATCTGAACAGTTTTACTAAACTGTTAAGCTTATTTAACCACAAAAAAAGCTAAAAGTCAATTGCTTAAATTAGTGGGAAAAAATTAATTTTTAGAATTTTTTTGTGAGATAAAAAAAGATCACCAGCAAGCGCATGGCGACAATCAAGGCCTTTCGACCATGAATGATGCTATGCACTGGTGATCCCATGACGGTTTGACTTAGAGTTGAAAAACCCTTACCGCCTCGTTTGAGATGTTAACACATTTTTATTTTTTTGAAAAGAGAAATTTATTTATTGGAGACAATCTTGTCGATCAAATTATATTTTTTTGCTTCTTCGGCAGTTAAATAATGATCGCGGTCAGTATCTTTTTCAATTTTACTTAAATTTTGTTTAGTATGTTTTTGTAAAATTTTGTTTAGTCTACTTTTTAGTTTCAAAATTTGCTCGGCTTTGATTTTGATGTCACTTGCTTGCCCAGAAGCTCCACCCATTACTTGATGAATCAAGATTTCGGAGTTAGGTAAAGCAAACCTTTGTCCTTCAGCGCCAGCGGCAAGTAAGACAGCAGCCATTGAGGCGGCTAAACCAACACAGATTGTAGAAACTGGACAAGAGATGTATTGCATTGTGTCATAAATCGCTAGACCATCAGTGACTGAGCCACCAGGAGAATTGATATACATCTTGATCGCTTTTTCTTTATCTTGAGATTCCAAAAATAACAATTGAGCAATCACTAAGTTAGCGCTGTGTTCGTCAATTTCTTCACCCAAAAAAATGATTCGGTCTTTAAGCAGGCGAGAGTAGATGTCATAGGAGCGTTCACCTAAAGACGTTTTTTCGATGACTGTCGGGATTAGCATATTTTTTATCTTTAAATAATTCTTAATTTATTCTTATCATAACTAAGTCTGCCTGGCAAGGCAAAGCCAGAGGCTTTTTTGTGTCCGCCACCGCCAAAAATTCCAGCTAATTTTGACAGATCAATGTCGTCTTCAGTGGTTCGTAGCGAGCCTTTAATTTGCCCGTCAATGCTTTCTTTTAAAACCAAAATAATTTTGGCATCTTGTAAGACGTGTAAAAAATTAGAAATTCCTTCAGCAGAATTTTCATCAGTTTCACATTCCAAAAAATCTTTTTGAGTAATAAAAGTATAAACTAAATTATATTTTTTGACATACTGCAAGCGACTAAAAGCGCGGCCCCATAATTTTAGGTTGTTGACATTTTTATTGCCCAAAGTGATTTTACTGATTTGGCTTAAATTTGCTCCTTGAGCAATCAAATCAGCAGCAGCTTGTAAAACTTGATAGCTAGTTGCTGGGTTAATGAAGCCACCAGTGTCAGTGATCATGCCACAGGCAAGTAAAGTTGCGACTTCAGAGTTTATTTTTATTTGCCAATCTTTGAGTAGGCGATAGATTACTTCAGCACAAGAAGAGGCAGTAGGGATAACTAGGTTTACATCGCCGTAAAGAGGATTGGAAGCATGGTGATCAATATTGATTAATTTATAGTCTTTTAAAGCAGTGATCAAAAGTTCTACGCCAGCATAATTTAAGCTGCCAGAGTCAACGACGATTACCAAGTCATAGTGTTTGCTGAAAACCAAATGATTGTTAGTCACTTGTTCGTGGTGGGGCAAAAATTGAAAAAGCTCTGGCACTTGATCAAGACAAAAGCTGGTCACTGTTTTGCCTTGTTGTTTTAAGATTTGACTGAATGCTAAATTAGAACCCAAGGTATCACCGTCCGGTTTTTGATGAGAAATAACGAGGATTGTTTGGGCTCGTGCAATCTCAGCTTTTATTTTTTGGCTAATTGCTTGGTATTCATGCATAACGAAGTAGTTTACTGGAAAAAGAGCTTCTGGTCAAGGCTAAAAGGTGCTAATTAAAAAAGCTCGTCGAATTTGTAGTTCGTCGAGCTAGAAGGCCACGCTGAAAAATCCAATCATTCCGGTACGCATGTCCAGTCCGCACTGCGGGCAGAAGTTGTACCTCAGGAGACTGTGCTGAGCATCGGGTACGGCATTATGTGAGCAATTCTCAGATTCAACTTCTGGAGCGTCGGGATTGATGATGTGTTTGCAAAAACGACAGAAACGATGTTCTCTGGGGTTTTCTTTTTTGCATTTTTGACAATGAACAGAATGAACAGTAAGAAGTGGCTTTGCTTCCGGGGCGCTGTGATTACGGCGTCTGGCCATGGTTTTCCTCCTTAGTCTTTGATGGCGTCTTCAATGATCTTGTATTTCAAATCTCGTTGATCGAGTTGCCAATGTATTTTAGGAACAGATCTCATTTTTAAATTTTGGTTGATTTTTTTCTGAATATGTCCAGAAAATTTTTCAACCGCTTGTAAGCCAGAACCGATTTTATTGCTAGGAATAATACTTAGGTAAGCGGTGGCATGTTTTAAATCAGGTGCTACTTCTACTTCGGATACTCCGATCAAGGAGCCCAGCGGTGCTTCAAAATCTTTGACTAAGACTTGATTGATTTCTTGTCTTAACAATTCAGCAACTTGTTCGGTTCGTCTACTCATAGGCTTCTTGGAAAAATTCTAAAGTGTCACCAACCTGAATAATTGGCTCACCTTTGTATTCAAGGCCAGCTTCAGTACCAGCTAAAACTTCAGAGACATTTTCTTTGGCTGCTTGCAAATTTTTTAATTCGCCGACAGCTTCAATCTCGCCATTTTTCAAAACTTTGATTTTGCTATCTTTGACAATTTTACCTTCAGTAACTTTGCCGCCGAGGATCATGCTGTTTTTGTTAGTTTTGAAAATTGCCAAAACTTCTAGTTTGCCCAAAATATTATGGACAGTCTTTTTGACTTTGATTGTCTCTAGACGACGTTCGATATCTTCCAAAAGTTTATAGATAATATCAAAGTGTAAAATTTTGACATGTTTTTCATCAGCTAGAGAAGTGATGTTTTTGTTTTCTTTTATATGAAAGCCTAAGATAATCGCTTCAGTAGCTTGAGCATTCAAAACATCTGCTTCGGTAATTTGGCCTAAGCCCTTTTTCAAAACTTTGACTCGAGTATTTTCTACTTTGATTTTATTTAGAGATTCTTCGATTGCCTCAGCAGAGCCTAAAACGTCAGCTTTGATGATTAGGTTAAGAACATTAGTAGTTTCATCATCAGTGCTATTTTGACTGTTATTGCTTTTGTTTTGTTGGTAGCCATTTAAGTTTTTGCTACGGTTTTTGAATTCTTTTTTATCAGAAATTACTTCCAAAACTTCTCCAATAACTGGAGCTTGCTTTAAGCCTAAGATTTTGACTGGCGTAGCAGGCTTGGCTTTTTTGACATCTTTGTTGGTCCAGTCTTTTAAGGTTTTTATTTTACCAGAAACTTCTCCGACGATGAATGTATCGCCGATTTTTAAAGTTCCAGCTTGAACCAAGACAGTAGCTACTGGGCCTTCGCCTTTATCAATATGTGATTCGATGATCGTACCAACAGCTGGACCAGAGTCATCAGCTTTTAGCTCGTTTAAGTCAACGACTAATAAGATTAAATCTAAGAGTTCGCTAATGCCGATATTTTCTTTGGCAGAAATCGGATGACAAATTGTTTTGCCACCCCAGTCTTCAGGGCTCAAGTTGATTTCAGCTAGTTGTTGTTTGACATGATTAACATCAGCGCCTTCTTTGTCGATTTTATTGATCGCAACGATGAAAGGCAAGTTCTCTTTTTGAATGACTGAGATACTCTCTAAAGTTTGTGGTTGTAAACCATCATCAGCTGCGACGACCAAAATTGCGACATCGGCGATTTGACCACCACGGGAACGCATTGCTTTGAAAGCTTCGTGTCCAGGGGTGTCCAAAAAAGTAATCAAACGATCATGAGTAGTGACTTGGTAGGCTCCGATGTGTTGAGTGATGCCACCAGCTTCAGAATCGACAACGTTAGTTTGACGAATAGCATCTAGTAATTTTGTTTTACCATGATCAACGTGTCCCATGACTACAACTACCGGTGGGCGAGTGTCGCTAGATTTTCGGGAGGATAATAATTTTTCTAATTTAGCACGTTTATTTTCTTCTTCGATGACTTCGTGGTCACTTTTCAAAACTTTGAATCCCAAGTCTTCGGCAATAATAGTTGCTGTGTCAAAATCGATTTTTTCGTTCAAAGAGACCATGATGCCGTTTTTCATTAATTCGCCCATTAATCTGGCTACCGGAAAATTCATCAATTCAGCTAAGTCTTTGACGATAATTATTTCTGGAATAGAAATTTCTCTAGTTTTTTCAGGCCCACCTTTTTTATCATCTTTGCCATGAATTTCTCTAATAGCAGACATTTCTTCTTGTAAGGCGTTTCTTCTGGCATCACGCTTCCAAGCACTAACGATTTTTGGGACTAATTTGTCATCAACTTTGATTGCTCGAGCGCCAATATCAAAACCAAGGCTAGGAAGTTTTTCTAAGACTTCTTGGGTGGTGACTTTTAGTTGGCGAGCAAGTGAGCTGACATTCATAGGATTTTGAGAATAAAATACACTTCTGCTTAAAACATTTAGTGCATCTTTATTTTTTAAATTTGCCCTTACTTTACTAAAAATATCTAAAAAAGTCAAGTCAGTCAGAAGATTGAACTTGATCTTTTTTTGTAAAAATATTGATATTTTTAACGAATTTGACTAATTCTTATTGACATTTGTTTCGATTTATTATATATTTTTCAGTTATTATCATTAATAAATCAATGGAAACACTTGAGCAATTAAAGAAAATGTTAAATCAAGCGGATCAAATCTTGTTGACTGGTCCGGAAAATCCCAATGTAGACGTGCTTTCGACGGCTGCTGCTTGGGCCATTTTTTTATTATCTAAAAATAAAAAGGTAAATCTGGTCTTTTCAGGTCATTTGCCACGCGTAGATTTTTTACCAGCTAATCTGGATTTTGAAGATAAACTAGAAGCCTTCGGCAAGTTCAAAATTTTAGTTGATCTCAAAAAAACCAAAATTAAACAATTAAGTTATGACGTCAAAGACGATATCTTGGCGATTGATTTATTGCCTGAAGGTGGATTTTTAAATCCAGCAGATATTAAATCTTTTTCAGAAGATTATCGTTATGATTTGATTATCAGTTTTGGTGCTCAGAATTTACAATCTTTAGGAGCTACTTTTGCTCAGGCTAGAGAATTTTTTCACCAGAAGCCAATTATCAACATTGATCGACAAGTGGCTAATGAAAATTTTGGTCAGCTAAACATTGTCGAGACGACAGCTACTTCTCTAGCAGAAGTTTCACATCAGTTTTTACAAAAAAATTTAAATCCAGAAATAGCTACAGCGCTGCTTGCTGGGATGATTTCGGCTACCAATAGTTTTCAGTCAGCACAAGTGACGCCACAAACTTTGGATTTGGCGAGTGCTTTGATTATTAGCGGAGCTGATCGAGCAAAGGTGATCGAAGTTTTGTACCGCACAAAAAATATTGATGTTTTAAAAGTTTGGGGCAAAGTTTTATCTCGAATTAGTAAAAAAGGAAATATTATTAGTTCTTATTTAGAGCATCAAGAAGTTGAAAACTTGCCAGATGATTTTCAAGAATTAGTTAGAGATCTGATCTTATCTACGCCACAATCTCAAGTAGCAGTTATTTTTTATCAGTTAGATTTTGAAAGCACAGAGGTTTGGCTTTATAGTAAAAATAATATTGACGCCTTAGCTCTAGTTAAGAATTGGTCAGGAGAGGGTTCTCGTCAGTTTGCAAAATTTAGCATAGCTAAACAGATTGATTTAGCACAAGAAGAAGTTTTAGAGCATTTACAAGCTAAGCTGAAGTTGATTAACAATCCAGATTAAAATTTTTACTTCACAAAATTAGGTGCTTCCTCTATAATGATTTTGTTATAATATTTTTATATCGTCCTGTAGCTCAGTTGGTTAGAGCACCACTCTTATAAAGTGGGGGTCCCGGGTTCAAGTCCCGGCAGGACGACCACTTGGTCGCATAGCTCAGTTGGTTAGAGCGCTGCATTCACATTGCAGAGGTCCCCGGTTCGAGTCCAGGTGCGACTACCAGGAAAAAACAGTCTCTTGTTGAGCGCTGTTTTTTGTTTTATAATGTCGGTATTATTATTGATTTTAATTTTATGCAATTGTGGATCGTTTATGCTTTGTTGTCAGCTGGGTTTGCTGCTTTGGTTGCCATTTTTGGTAAAATTGGCATTCAAAATTTAGACAGCACTTTGGCAACTAGTGTGAGAGCGGTAGTAATGGCGGGATTTTTAGTAATTGTTTCTTTCTTTTTAGGAAAATTTGAATTACTAAGCACTATTCATAGCAAGGCTTTGATTTTTATCGTTTTGTCTGGGGTAGCCGGCGCGCTTTCTTGGTTGTTTTATTTTTTCGCTTTAAAACATGGACAAGCAACCGGTGTTGCTTCTTTGGATCGTTTGAGTGTAGTTTTTGTGTTGATTTTTGCGATTTTATTTTTAGGAGAAAAATTGACTTGGCTCAAAGCGATTGGGGCGATTTTATTGACCGGGGGAGCGATTTTGATGAGTCTTTAAGTTAATTTTATTTTTTATGAGTTTTGAAAATATTAATTTTGAAGTTAGCGATCAAGAAAACGAAGAGGGCATTCAAAGTAAAAGATACGAATCAGTCGATGGCAGTGAAATTGATTTATCTTGGGAAAAATTTTTACCTACTGAAGGAAAAAATATTGAGATTGAAAATGATCGAGCGGTAATTTTTCTTCCTGGGTGGGGGGACAGATAATCATTCAAAAATTGTCAGAAAAATAGGAAGTTCTTTAGCAGAAAATGCAGAAAGTCCCTCCTACGCTGTGGTTACAAAATTAGCTGATTTAGAGAATCTTGAAAATTTAAGTCGAGACAAGGTAGAAGCGCTTAAAAAATTTATTATTGAGAAAGGCATAAAAAAGTTAACTTTAGTTGGCTATTCCCAAGGAGGAGATCAGGCGATTGATTTAGCTGGCGAGATTCAAGATGAAGTTGATGTCGAGGGAGTGGTTTTGGTAGATTCGACAGGTTTATATCAACAAGATGAGTTTAAAATGAGTAAAGATTTTGTCAGTGATGCAGCCCTTGGTACCGGAGCTAGTGTTATGAGCCAATTGTATCGGGCAAATTATTCAAAAAAACAAAGATTGATGATGGTTGCCAAGGGAGCGGGTGCTTTAGTGGATATTGTTGGCGGAGTTTTTAGAGATATGAAAAAATTTAAATCTGCTTATCCAAAGAAATTGCGTCAAGAAATATCTGAAATGTCGTCAGCTAATGCTAATTTAGCAAAGTTAAAAGTCCCAGTAGTAATTATATCCGGAGAGAGTGATCCTATTTCTAAGCCAGATAAAATTGTTCCGCCAGAAGAAGAACGAAGGTTTGTAGAAGAAGGTCTTTCTAGGGATGATTTTTTTGATCCACGTGAAGAGTATTTGAAAAAAAATTTATTACCCAATAGTCCATATGTGCGGATGATTATTGGCAAAAATATGGGGCATCATTCTTTGCCATTTTTTCGTCCAGAATCAATTGCCAAAGTTGGTTTGTATGCTTTAGAGAGGTATCATAGAAAATTGAAAACAGAATAATTGTTTAAACAAAGCCTCTTGTAGGGGCTTGTTTTTTATCTTATAATGTCGATGTTATATTTTTCGGGGTGTGGCGCAGTTGGCTAGCGCGCGTCGTTCGGGACGATGAGGTCGTGGGTTCAAGTCCCACCACTCCGACCAGATTTTTTTGTTATTTTATGTTATAATAAATATAGGTCGATTTTTCTAATCAAAAAATAAAATACGCCTATGAATAAATTAAGTGCCTTAGACTGGGTCGCTTTAGTCCTAGTCATCGTAGGGGGATTAAATTGGGGCCTAGTCGGCTTTTTCAAGTTTGACTTAGTTGCTACAATTTTTGGCGACATGTCAATGCTTTCACGCATTGTCTATGATTTGGTCGGTTTGTCAGGTTTGTATCTCCTTTTCGTGGTTGGTAAATTATCTAAAAAATAATTTAAAATTTCACGAAATAAAAATCTTCTTGTTTTTTAACAAGATGATTTTTATTTTAACTATTGTCTTTTTTTCTGATTTAAATTATCATCTTTGAGTACTTAGGGGCTGTTAGCTCAGTTGGCTAGAGCGTTGCATTCGCATTGCAGAGGTCGCGGGTTCGATTCCCGCACAGTCCACCAAAATAATTATCGATTTTTTTATGAAAAAAATAAAAAATTTAAGTATCTCTTATTTTTTAGAAAATTTAATCACAGCCACTGGCATTATTCTTATTTGGCGAGGGATTTGGCATTTATTAGATTTAGTTGATTTGATTGTTTTTGCTGAAAACACCTTATGGACTTCTGTGGGAGGCATTTTTTTAGGCTTGTTTATTTTATTTGCCCCAGATAAAGATTTAAAGGAATTGAAGCATTAATTTTTTTATCTTGAAAATATTTTTGAAATAGGATATACTGTTGGCATCCTATTTTTTAATTATTAAGAAAAAAAGAAATTTTTATGAAAAAAATAAAATCACTCCTACTTTTTGTTTTGGAGGTAGCAGTTATTTCTGTTATTTTGTATTTTATTAAAGGGAAATTAGCCTTAAGTCATCATTTGGAAATTAACACTTATTTACCAATGTTGATTGACATTGCCTTCTTGGCCTTGTTTGCTTCTTTTGGCGGAAGGATGGCCAAAGCTTTAGGAATAGCTCCAATGGCCGGTAAGATCATCATGGGTATTATCGCTGGTCCAGCGGTTTTAGGTGTTTTAAATCCTTATTCAGAAGGAGTCGAGTTGGCGAGACTTGCAGGCGTGTTATTTATTTTGTTTGAAGCTGGTTTGCACTTTGACATGGAATTGTTGAAGAAAAATATTGGCATTGCAACTTTAGTGGCTTTTTGCGGAGTTTTAATTCCTTTAATCACTTTTACAGCTTTGGGTTATTATTTAATTCATTTGCCATTAGTAGCTAGTATTTTTTTAGGAGGTGTTTTTACTGCCACTTCAGTTGGTCTGTCAGTAGAAGCTTTGAAGCGCGCTGGTAGATTAGAGACCAATCTAGGCAATCAAATTGTTGGTGCAGCAGTAATTGATGATATTTTGGGAGTAATTATTTTGACTGTATTATCCAAAGTTGCTAGTACTGCTAGTAGCGAAGAGGTAGTTGGTCATGCTACAGAGGTAGTAGAACATGCCGCGATGAATCCGTATTTAGCTTTGGCAATTGGCGTGATGGTTTTCTTAGTTGGTACTTATGTTTTATGGCAATGGGGAGTAGCCGAAAAAATTGCTGCTTATTTAAATAGAAGTTATTCAGAAAATAGTACTGGAATTTTCACTCGTTTCTTTTTTGGCATGTTAATGATTGGCGCTTCATTGGCTGCAGTGCTTGGTTTAGAACCAGTCTTGGGAGCTTTTGGTATTGGCGTAGTTTTATCTAAAGTAGACAATGAAATCAAACATAGCGCTTGGGAAAAAATTGAAGGCTATATGCACATTTTTGTTGGTGGATTTTTGGTTAGCATTGGAACGATGTTGCCACGTACAGCTTTGGTTGATCTGAAAGTTTGGCTTTGGGCAATTTTGTTTACCATCTTAGCTTTCTTTGGTAAATATTTAGTTAAATATTTATTTAAAAATAAAGAAGATGGCAAACTTGTTGGTTTAGCGATGGCGATTCGCGGTGAGGTTGGCTTGGTTTTTGTAGCCGTAGCTCTTGCTAACCACGCTTTAGATGAAACCATGGCCTCATCTGCTTTGTTAGCTGTAATTTTAGTAACTGTCTTGGGCGCAATTTTATTTGAAAAAGCAGTTTTGAAACAAGCAAAATCAGAAAAGCAGACAGCTTAAGTATTTATTAAAATTTAAATTTAAAAAAGTCTAGTTATTTTTTAACTAAGACTTTTTTATTTAAGTTAACTTATGTTATAATAAAGAAGATTTAAGAAAAAATATTTATGTATATTACCTTATCTTTGTTTCTTGTTGGCTTTTATTTTTTGATCAAAGGAGCCGATTGGTTAGTCGGCGGTGCCTCGTCAATTGCCAAAAGACTAAAGGTCTCAGATTTAATGATTGGCTTGACCATTGTTTCTTTTGGAACTTCAGCGCCGGAATTAGTTGTTAATCTAGTGGCTTCTTTCAATGGCAGTGGAGATTTGGCAGTAGCTAACATTATTGGTTCAAATATTTCCAATATTTTATTAATCTTAGGAATTTCAGCGGTAATTTTTCCCTTGGCGGTAAAAAAAGGAACTACTTGGAAAGAAATTCCTTTTAGCTTATTGGCGGTAATAGTTTTATGGTTTTTAGCTAATGATTTTTTGATCGATGGTCAGAATGTCAGCGCGCTTAGTCGTATTGACGGTTTGATTTTATTATCATTTTTTGTGATTTTTCTTTATTATACTTTTGGCATCGCCAAGGTAGAAGGAGAAGGAGATGATGTTCGTAAATATGGAGTTTGGACTTCGATTGCGATGATTATTGCTGGCGCTTTAGGCTTAGCCTTTGGCGGGCAATGGATTGTTGATGGGGCAATTGAAATTGCAAAATTTTTTGGCATGTCGGAGAGTTTAATTGGTTTGACAATTGTGGCTGTTGGTACTTCTTTGCCAGAGCTCGCTGCTTCAGCGATGGCTGCTTGGCGACATAATCCTGATATCGCGATTGGCAACATTATTGGTTCAAATATTTTTAATGTTTTTTGGATCTTGGGATTAAGCGCGGCTATTAAGCCAATTGTTTTTAATTTAAATTTAAATACAGATATTTATATTGTCATTTCAGCTACAGCCTTGCTATTCTTGTTTATGTTTGTCGGTAAAAAAAATATTTTACAACGTTGGCAGGGGATAGTAATGCTGTCTTTGTACTTAGCCTATATTGTTTATTTAATAATTAGAGGTTAAGTTTAGCTGATTATTTATTTTATTTTAAAGGGAGTAATTATATGGCCGAAGAAAATGCTCACAATTTTAAAGACTTAGCAGAAAATTCAGTAGAAAATAACGAATCTTCTAAGCTCACCGAGGAAGAAACTGATCAATTTTCAGAAATGCCAAGTTCCGGTGGCTTAAAAGGCGCACCAAAGTGGCAATGGGCAGTCTTGATTTTGTTAATTTTAGCAACTGTGGGAATTTTACTTTGGTATTTTTTGAAACCAAAAGGAGCTTTGGTGACGCCAGAGAACCAAAATGCTCAACAAGAAGTAGTTGATCAAGAAACAAATGATCAAGCTAATCAGGCAGAAGATCAACCTGCAGACCAGACAGATGATAATCAAATAATAATAGATACTGACCAAGACGGTTTAAGTGATCAAGATGAATTAAGCATTTGGTTAAGTGATCCGTCTAATCCAGATACAGATGGTGATGGTTATTCTGATGGCGAAGAGGTTAATAATGGCTATAATCCACTTGGCGAGGGTTTGTTAGACTCTTCTTTATTAATCGCTGACGATCCTCAGGCGACATTAGATCTTTTGGCTCAGGCTTTTAATCAAAATAATTTAAATTTGTGGCTAAGTGTTTTAGCTGAAGAAAATCCAGAATACCAATTATTACAAAGCGATGGTCAGGCCAATCTATCTTTTATGCGTAGTTATTATCAAAACAAAGAAGTTAGTTTTGAGATTATCAGTCAAGAAGACTTGGCTGATGATAAAGTTAAAGTTAAGACAAATATTTTTTTGGATGAGCAATTGTCTGAAGAAAGCACTTTTGTTTTCATCAAAATAGATAATCAATGGAAAATTTTAGAATAAAATTATGTTAGAGTACAATCAAGATCAAAAACAACAAGCAGATGCTGTTGTTGAAACTGAGCCAGCAAAAATATCAGAAGAATCACCAGCAATGATTAAATTACCAACCGCAACAGAGCCAAAGAAAAAATCAAAACTTTGGTTATGGATTATGATGGTTTTGGTGGTGGTTTTAGTCGGCGTTGGTGGCTGGTGGTATTATGCGCAAGGTCAGGCGATGTTACTAGTCAAAGACATGCAATGGATTTGGGGTGAGCCGGGTGATAATTACCAGATGAATTATGATTTTGATTTAGCCTTGGCTAGTTTAGATAAAAACGATTCTTTTGTCTTTGATTTAGGGCAGAATTTAAGAGTTAAAGTTAATGGCTCCAGTGTGATCTCTGGTCAGAATTTTGAGGGTCAACTAGGCTTAGATTTTACAGCGGGCGAAGACTCTTTTGCTTTAGCTTTGAAAAATAAAAAAGTGGACAGCATCTTTTACGCGCAAGTTAGTATTCCAGAAGAATTTGCTAGTTTTTTTCCAGTTAATTTTAATGATACTTGGGTTGCTATTGACCAGGGTTTTGTAGAGGAAAATAGTATTTCGCCAAGCTTAGATCTAGTAGAATATCAAAGTTATTTGAAAGGATGGAATTTAAAATTTAATAATTTTTTGAATGAGTTAAAAGATAAAAAATTACTTAAAATCAGTGATCCGCATGAGAATAAAAAAACCGAACAAGTAGATTTGAAGAAAATAAATTTTAGTTTAAAATCAGAAAATGTTAGTGAGTTTATAATAATTGGCATTAATAGTTTTGTAGCAACAAATAAAATCGAAGAAGCAAAAAAATCTTTTGAAGATTTTAAAACTAAAAAACCAGAAAATTGGCAGAATTTTCAAGAACTTTTATCTAATATTAATTTTAGTTTTTGGTTGGATCAAAATAACAAAAACATTTTCGGTTTTGATTTAAGCTTAGAAGATTTTGAGTTAACTTTGGATGGTCAGAAAATAAAAATTAATTTTTTAGTTAGTCAAATGCTAGAAAATATAGCAGCGCAAGAAATTTTAGCCCCAGAAAATGCGATTAGCATGGAGGAATTTCAGCGAATGTTTTTGGTTAGCATTGTTGAACCAAGTGTCGATTGGGAGCCGATTTTATCGCCGGAAATGTTATTTTCTGTAATTAGTTTAGAAAATTTAGCGCAGCTTCAGTCTGGTGTTAATTTTTGTTTGCAGGAAAATAAAGAATTCAATCCTCCACAAGTGGGCTCAAAAATGTGTGATGGCATAGATGGTGTTCCTAGTTGGCCAGATTTGGAAAATGATTATCAATGGAGTAATTATTTTGTATTTTCTAGTGCAGACTTACAAGATTTTGAATTTTGTGTGTACAACGATGATGTTTCAGGAGTAACTTGTACAGAAGAGGGTTGCGCACTGGAAGCCTGTCTGGAAAATAAAACGTTCACGAATTGCGAAGGTTTTGCGGGCACAGATTGTATTAGTGGAACTTTGCCAGATGCAGATGAGGATTTGCTATTAGATAGTGAAGAGCTTAATGATTATTTTACCGACCCAAACAATCCAGATACTGACGGAGACACCTTATTGGATGGCGCGGAAGTAATGTTTTGGTTGACCGATCCAAACAATCCAGATACCGATGGTGATGGTTATTCTGATGGCGAAGAAGTTAATAATGGTTATAATCCAAATGGTGAGGGATTGTTAGAGGTATAAAATTAGACAAATAAAAAACCCGGCGCGTAAAAACGCGCCGGGTTTTTATTAGTTTATTTAATATAATTCAATGGATTTTTACGGACATTATTGACACGTACTTCAAAGTGTAAATGAGGTCCAGTAGAACGTCCAGTGGAGCCGATTAAGGCAATGGTTTCTCCACGAGAAACAGTATCGCCAGTTTTGACCAAGAGTTTGCTAGCGTGGCCATAGACAGTTTTGAGGCCATTACCGTGATTGATGATCACGTAGTTTCCATACCCGCCAGCATTCCAGCCGGCAATTTCAACTTTTCCAGCTTCCGCAGCGTAGATTGGATTGCCAGTTTTATCTCCAATATCCAGGCCAGTGTGAACCAAACTATAGTATTGAGTAATTCGTTGACTTAAGACTGGCCAGAGTAATTTAGTTCCAGAGTCAGAACTAGCTGGAGCAACTTTTTCGTCACTATAGACTGGATTGTTACTAGTCTTTGGTTGGTAAGAAGAGACAATTTGAGTTGGTTTAATACCATTTGGAATAAAGAGCGTGTCTCCTGACTTGATGTCAGAAGCATCGGCTAATTTATTTTCAGAAATTATTTTATCAGCCTCTGCTTGATATTTTTTAGCAATAGCTAAAATTGTATCACCGCTTTTGACTTGGTGTTCGATTCCTGAGCTTGGGAGAATAGTGAGTTTTTGTCCGGGCTTAATAGTGCTATTCCAAGTGAGATTATTGGCCCAGAGAATGGTATTGGTAGAAAGTCCAAATTTTTCGGCAATTTTACCTAGAACATCGCCAGTTTGAACAGTGTAAACTACAGTTTCAGTTCTGGTGTTTTGTGTCTCTTGAGGACTGACTTGAACTAGACTTGATTCATCTGGCGAGGTGTTTGTGATTTGTTCAGAATCATAGACTTCTTCAGGAAAAGGAGTGTCAATCACAACTTCTCTTAAAGCTCCTTGTTCTTCAGAAAATTGATTCATCGCAATTGGCTCATTGACCATCAGAGCATCTTCTTCGATTAGCTCGGCCCAATCAGCTTCAGCGTCACTTAGTAAGGCGGGTAGTAAATTATTATTTGTGTATTGATCGATGCCATAAGTTTTGGCCAAAAGATTATTACTAGTGACGGCAATGATAATAATAAAAATTGTGATGCGTGGTAAATATTTTTTGATAAATTTTAAATAAGCTACATTTTCTTGTCGCAAGTTACGCCAATATACTTTTGAGCGGAGGATTAAGCGATAAATTGGCAAAACAAAAGGTAAAACCAAAAGTTTCAAACTTGCTCTGAAGCTTTTAAAAAAAATAAGCCCTAAGAACACCAGGGGTTTTTTTAATAATAGAATATAATCAATAATTTTCAGTAAAGATTTGGTCAAAAATCTTTTTATTCGAATACTAATATAGTTATGATTAATATTTAAATAAAGATAACTGTATTATAAAAGATATCATACTAAAATAAAAGATTTTTGTCAATGTAAAATCCTTGTTCAAGTAAAAACCTTTGTTTGATTTTTTGGTGATATTTTGTTAAAATTTGGCTATAATTATTTGATTTCTTGTTTATGAGCGATAAGTACCAGCCAGAAAAAATCGAAGCAAAATGGCAAAAATATTGGGAGGAAAATCAGACTTTTGCAGTTAATGAAAATTCTCAAAAAGAAAAGAAATATGTTTTAGATATGTTTCCTTATCCTTCAGGAGAGGGTTTGCACGTTGGCCATCCAGAAGGCTATACCGCATCTGATATTATGTCTCGTTATTATCGTTTACGTGGTTTTGAAGTTTTGCATCCAATGGGTTGGGACGCTTTTGGTTTGCCGGCAGAAAATTATGCGATCAAGACTGGAACTCAGCCAAAAGTTACCACTGAAAAAAATATTGATAATTTTCGTCGTCAAATTAAGTCTTTAGGCTTTTCTTATGATTGGTCAAGAGAAATTAACACTACTGATCCAAAATATTATCAATGGACACAGTGGATTTTTGTTCAGCTTTTTAAAAATGATTTAGCTTACGAAAGTATTGTTCCGATTAATTGGTGTCCATCTTGTAAGACAGGTTTGGCCAACGAAGAAGTGGTAGCTGGAAAATGTGATCGTTGCTCAACTCCAGTTGAAAAAAAAGATTTAAGACAATGGATGTTGAAGATTACAAAATACGCTGATCGTTTGTTAAAAAATATTGATGGTTTAGATTGGCCAAACAAGATTAAACTTTTACAAAAAAATTGGATTGGCAAAAGCGAGGGAGCGGAAGTAATTTTTAAAGTCAAAGATAGTCAAGAAGAAATTAAAGTTTTTACTACTCGCCCGGATACTTTGTTTGGCGCAACTTATTTGGCTATTTCGCCAGAGCATGCGCTGCTAAAAAATTTACAAAGTAAAGTTAGCAATTGGTCAGAAGTAGAAAAATATATCAAGGCTGCTAAAAACAAATCAGAGCTAGAGCGCACAGATTTAGCCAAAGAAAAGACTGGCGTTAGACTTGATGGTTTGTCAGCGATAAATCCAGTCAATCAAGAAGCTCTGCCGATTTTTGTGGCGGATTATATTTTAGCTTCATATGGTTTTGGGGCAATTATGGCTGTGCCAGCGCATGATCAACGAGATTGGGATTTTGCTAAAAAATTTGATTTACCAATTAGACAAGTTGTTGCTGCTCAAGGAGATTTGAGTTTAGCTGCAATTGAAGCTGACGGAAAAGTAATTAATTCTGGTGATTTTGATAATTTAGAAACAGCTGAGGCACAAGAAAAAATTACTACTTGGCTAGAAAAAAATAATTGTGGCCAAAAAGCAATTAATTACAAATTACGTGATTGGGTTTTTTCACGCCAAAGATATTGGGGCGAGCCAATCCCAATTATTCATTGTCAGAAATGTGGACCTCAAGCAGTGCCAGAAATTGATTTGCCAGTAGTTTTGCCTGAGGTTGAAAAATATGAGCCAACAGGCACTGGAGAATCGCCTTTGGTCAAAATTGAAGATTGGGTCAAGACAAGTTGTCCAAAATGTGGCGGAGCAGGCAAAAGAGAAACTAATACCATGCCACAGTGGGCCGGTTCTTCTTGGTATTGGCTTAGATACATTGATCCAGAAAATCAGGAAGTTTTTGCTGATTCAAAAAAATTAAAAAAATATTTACCAGTTGATTTATATATTGGCGGAGCAGAGCATGCAGTTTTGCATTTACTTTATGCTCGTTTTTGGAATATGTTTTTGTATGATCTAAAAGTTGTGCCTTTTGAAGAGCCTTTTGTGAAACTGGTCAATCAAGGAATGATTTTGGGCGAAGGAGGAGTGAAAATGTCCAAGTCACGTGGTAATGTGATCAATCCTGATCAGATTGTTGCTGAATATGGCGCTGATACTTTGCGTTTGTACGAAATGTTTATGGGGCCCTTTGAGGATGATAAAGTTTGGAATACCGAGAGCATCAAAGGTGTTCATAATTTTTTGAAGAAATTTTATCAATTACAATTTGTTGTTAAAGAAACAGAAAGTTCAGCAGAAAATTTGAAATTAATTCATCAGACGATCAAAAAGGTCAGTGAAGATTTAGAAAATTTTCGTTTTAATACAGCGATTTCCACTCTGATGATTTTTGTTAATCAAGTTGATCAGGATAATTTTGCTATTCAGGATTGGCAAAAAATTATTTTATTATTATCACCGCTTGCTCCACATCTAGCAGAGGAACTTTGGCAATTACTTGGCAATCAAGAAAGCTTGGCTTACGCTACTTGGCCAGAGTATGATCAAAATTTAGCAAAAGTTGATAATCTGACAATTGGAATTCAAGTCAATGGAAAATTACGAGAGACAATCGAGCTGCCGGTGGATACTGAAAATAGCAAAGAGTTAGAAGAAAGAGTTTTGGCTTTGGAAAAAATTTTTAAGAGCACAGAAGGTAAAGAAATCAAAAAATTTATTTACGTTAAAAATAAAATTATCAGCATCGTTATCTAGACTGTTAATTTAAAAAATAAAAATAAAAATGCGTTTAATTCAAGATTTGAGGCAAGTAAAATTTGCCAAAGGCTTGGTGAATTTATATCTTGGTAAATTATTGTTGGATTTTGGTTCTAATATTTTTGGTATCTTTTTTCCGATATTTTTATATCAGCAGTACAAAGATATTAACTTGGTAATTTTATATTTTATTTTTGGTTATGGCGCTTACTTTTTGACCTTGCCTTGGGGTGCTAAATTGATGACCAAAATTGGAATCAAAAATAGTTTGATTTTATCAGTGATTTTCCGAATTCCTTATTTTGCCGCTTTTTATTTTTTTCCAGAAAATCCGTTGTTGTATAGTATTTTGGCTTGGTTTTCTATTACTTGGGTTCGTAATTTATTTTGGACACCATTTCATACGGAGAGCGCAAGGTTGTCTGATAAAAAAAGTCGTGGTAAGCAATTTAGCATTTTATTTTCCATTGCTTCAATTTTAAGCATTGTTGCTCCTTTGATTGCTGGGTTTATTTTAGATCGCTGGGCTTTTTCGGTGGTCGTTGTTTTATCCTTGGGTTTTTGTCTACTCTCAATTTGGCCAATTTTGACTTTGCCAGATTCAAAAGAGGAATTTTCTTGGACTTATCGCGAGACTTGGAGTTATTTTCTCCATCCTTTTAATCGACGAATGGTCTTTGCTTATATGTCTGATGGTTTAGTAAATTTGGTTAATGGAGTGTTTTGGCCTTTGTTTATTTTTTCAATTTTAAATGAAAAATATCAAGTGATGGGCTTGTTGACCGCTGGCATTTTATTTTTTGGTTTAGTATTGCGATTATTTATCGGTAATTTGTTAGATCGTTGGCAAAAAAGAAAGATGGTCAAAGTCGGAGCAGCCTTAAATGCTAGCGCTTGGTTTTTAAAAACTTTAGTAGTCTCTGGTTTGCAGGTCTTTTTGGTTTCTACTTATCATGCTTTGGCTTTGATAGTTTTACAGACTTCTTTAAATACTTTAGTTTATGAAAAAGCAGCTGATCGCGGACATTATATCGATGAGTATACGGTGATCAAAGAAATGTCAGATGGCGCAGGGAGAGTTTTTGGTTTAGTGTTAGTGGCTATTTTATTATTATTTTTACCAGTTCAAGCAAGCTTTGTGGTCGCAGGGGTGATGGCTTTGTTTGTTAATTTGTTACGTTAATCTATGAAAGAAATAAAATTGAATAAGGATAATGCTTTGGCAGTTATTCGAGAGACAATAAAAGTGATTGAAAAAGGAGGAACGATCATTTATCCAACGGAGACCTCATATGGTTTGGGGGGAGATTTTTATAATCAGAAAGCAATTAAAAAAATTTATAAAATTAAAGGACGGGGCGATGACAAGCCTTTGCCAATCATTGTCCCAGATTTATTGACGGCTACGACTTTGGTCCATTTTCCAAGACTCGCTTTGGAACTAGCAGCTAAACATTGGCCTGGACCGCTAACTTTGGTTTTGCCTTATCGTTATTGTGGCATTGACCAGTGTTTTGAAGATTTTTTGGCTTTACGAATTTCTAGTCATCATTTTGTTTCAGAGTTATTGAGTCATTTAGCAGCGCCAATTATTTCAACTTCTGCTAATTTGTCGACAAGGGCTAATATTTATACTCCTCAGGCAATCAGAAAATCTTTTGCCCAAGCTAAGTTTCAGCCAGACTTGTTTATCAATGTTGGCAATTTGCCGAAAACTTTAGCATCGACTATTATTAAAGTTGATAAAGAGAATAAGGCTAGTCTTTTAAGGGCTGGAGCTTTAAAAATAAAAATATAAAATGAGTATTCAAAATTTTTTTTCAAGCATGTTGCCGCATCGGATGAAAAGGCAAGTTAGAGAAATGTTAGTCTCTACTATTTTGCTTAATCTTGCTTTGGCAATGGTGACAATTTTTGAGCCGATCTATTTATATCAACTTGGCTATTCTTTACAGCAGATTATATTTTTTTATTTATTGGTCTACGTTCCTTATTTACTAATCATGCCAATGGGCGCAAAATTTGCCAGGGCCAAGGGATATGAATGGGGGATTTTTGTCGGCAGCCTCTTCTTTGCTTTGTTTTATGTCTCTTTATTTTTAGTACAAGCGTATCCTTGGATGTTTTATTTAGCGCCTTTGGTTTTTGCGGTACAAAAAATGTTTTATTGGCCAGCCTATCATGCTGGCTTTGCTAAGTTTTCTGATGACAGTGAAGAGGGTCGTGAAATTAGTGCTTTTAATATTGGCAGCTCTTTGATGTATATCATCGGCCCAGCTTTAGCTGGTTTTATCATTTATGATTGGGGTTACGGTGCTTTGTTTACAATGGCTTCAATTATATTTTTGCTTTCTAATATTCCAACTTTAGTTACCAAAGAAAAATTTGAATATAAAAATTTTAGTTATTGGCAAGCTTACAAGGATTTGTTTAGCAAAGAAAATCGTCGATCCTTGTTTGCTTATTTGGGCTTTGGCGAAGAATTGATTGTGATGGTGATTTGGCCAATTTTTATTTCAATTATTATTGTCAATGTTTTTGATTTGGGCTTGATTGTCGCTTTAGCAACATTGATTACGGTTTTGATTACTTTGTATGTTGGAAAATTATCTGATTCAAAAAATAAACGTTCAGTTTTGGATTTAGGCAGCGCTTTTTATTCGATTGCTTGGTTTATTCGTATTTTTGTGGTTAATCAAATGGGAGTATTTTTTGTGGACACGATGTCTCGTTTAGCCAAAAATATCATCGTTATTCCTTTGATGACAATCACTTATGAAAGAGCCAAAAAGCGCAGCGTGATGGAAACGGCTATTTTCTTTGAGATGAGCTTAGTAGTCGGAAAATTAATCGCAATTTTAGCTATTTATGCGGCCTTGTTCTTCATTACTGATGAAATATTCGCGATGAAATTGACCTTTATTTTAGCTGGCTCAATGTCTTTGCTTTATATGTTACTTTAAATTTTTAGCCGAATGAACTTAGAAGAATTACAATTTTTATTTAAAAAATATAAAATTAGCCCAAATCATTTACGGGGTCAAAATTTTTTATTAGCAGATGATGTTTTAGAAGAGATTATTGACTTAGCAGAGGTTTCCAAAACAGATTTGGTCTTAGAAGTCGGACCTGGTTTAGGAGCTTTGACTCAAAAATTATTGGCCACAAAAGCAAAGGTAGTTGCTTTTGAAGTTGATCGTAGTTTAGAAAAGCCTTTGGCTAATTTAGAAAAACTTAATCAGAATTTAGAGCTAATTTGGCAAGATATTTTATCTTTGACAGATCAGCAATGGCAAAATATTTTGTTTGCTAAAAAAGCTAAAACTTATAAAGTAGTAGCTAATATTCCTTATTATCTGACTGGCAAGTTAATTGGCAAATTTATTTTGAGTAAAAATCAGCCAAGCAGCATGACTTTGATGGTGCAGCGTGAAGTAGCTGAAAGAGTTGTTTTGCATAAACAAAAGCATAGCTTACTGTCTTTGAGCGTGGCTTTTTATGGAGAAGCTAATTTGGGTCCAATTGTCAAAGCGGAAAATTTTTATCCAGTACCAAAAGTTGACTCGGCTATTCTGCAAATCAAAAATCTCCATCCTTGGAATTATCAGGCTGACGAGCAACAGGTCTGGCAATTGATTCATCGCGGAATGGCTGCCAAAAGAAAGAAGTTGATTAATAATTTATTAAGTGATCCAAGTTTAGAAAAAGAACGCTTATTGATTATTTTTGAAAAAATAAAAATAGATAAAAATAGTCGAGCTGAGGATTTAGCGGTTGAAGATTGGTTGGCTTTGGCAGAAGAAATTTCTAGAAAATAAGGACAAAATTTGTGAAACAATCCGCAGACTTAATCTAAGCTTGCGGATTGTTTTTTGCTCTTGGGCAAATTTTTTATTTATGTTATAATAAGTGAAGATAAATCTTTAATTTTCTAAAATTTCCATGCATGTTAGAAAACAATAGAGACCTAGAAACAACCAGCATTAAGAGTGTGCTGAAAAATAAAGTTTTTTGGGTTTTTTTGTTGCTTAGTTTAGCGGTTTTAATGTTTGCTTTTTGGTATTTTAAAACGCAAAATTTAGAAAAACATTTTGCAGTAGAGGTGCCTGATTTTATCAAGGAAACACTGCTCAATGATCAACAAAAAAATGAACAAACAATTGAAGATCTAAAAAAGAAAGATACCGATGGCGATGGTTTGACAGACTTTCAAGAAATTTATCAGTACAACACTAGTATTTTTTTGGAAGACACTGATTCTGACGGCTATTCTGATTTTGAAGAAGTTTCAAGCGCTAATGACCCGCTTTGTCCCAATGGTGAAGATTGTAATTTATTAAGATTAATCACGCCAAATACTAAATTAGCAGACGTAATTGAAGACGTAAATGTTGATGGTGAGTTAACTATCCAAGACGCTGCTTTGCAACAGTTTAGGGTATTTTTGCTAGATAACGGTTTTAAACAAGAAGAAGTGGATTCTTTGAGTAATGATGATTTGTTATATATTTTTAGTATTTTGCAGGAAAGTGAAATTGGTCAAGCTAATTTAGATAATGAAACTACACCTGAGCAAGTGAGGGAATTTTTATTAGCACAACCAAATGCTGACGAGGAAGAAATAAAACAATTATCAGAGCAACAATTATTAGAAATTAGAAATAGACTCATTCAAGAATAATTTTTATGCATAAGTCGAAGAAATTTTTAGTCGCAATGTTATTGGCAATTTTTTTAGTCGGGCCAGTAATAGTTTTTAACCCAAAGCCCGCTCTTGCTTTGTCGCCAGATGTTGTAGCTGTAAATAGTGCTAAGTGGATTTGGGAAAAGATTAGCGCAGTGGTAGTGAAAGTCAAAGATACTGTTTTGAATCAGGTGATTGAAAATACCGCGCGGATGTATTTAAACAACCTGGCTTATAACATTGCCAGCTCAATTGCTGAGGGAGCAGAAGGTGGCAAGCCTTTGTTTCGAACAGATTCAATCAAAGATAGTTTACGAAAATCACAAGAAGCAGCAATTGGCGAATTCATTGGCACTTTAACTGAAGGAAGTTTTTCGGATCTTGGTTTTAATCTTTGCGATCCTTCGATTGAAGTAAAATTAACTTTAACTTTAGGTTTAATTGACACTGAAGCTCCGCCAGAACCAAAATGTAATTGGCGAGAGGTACAAAAAAATTGGTCTCAATTTTCTGGACAAATTAGGGCTGGTCAATGGCAAGATTTTTTGAAAGTTAAGCTAGACCCTCGTTATGGTTCGGTTGATGATTGGAAAGATTTTTGGATACAGTTTGATCTTTCGAATAGTGACTTAGGAACGGCTTTGACTTTAGTTGGAGCTTTGGATGAACAAAAAGCACAGGCCCGTTTGTTGTCTCAAATTTCTTCTTCGGAATGTCAGGGATTTTTGGATTCTCGGACTACTGTGACCAATGAAGTTAAAACCCATTGTTTAGAGATTATGAGAATTTCTGAAGCAAAGTGGGATTTAGCTTTTCAAGGAGAAGCGGAGATTGCTCAGCATTCAGCTAAGGGTAAAATCAGTTGGAGCTCGGTTTTGAAAGATGCTGGTAATTTATTTATGAATACCTTGTCTTCAAAACTTTTGAAATTAGCCGTTGAAAAAGGCATGCGCCAGATTAATAGCTGGTATGCTCAAGATGGTGATTTCCGGACAAGTTTATTAGATCAACTGCGCGGTGGAGGAGATTTACGTCGAGCGCCAAGAGGGGCGGATGTTTTTCGGGATTTAATTACTGTTGATTTTGGACAGGTTGAAAACTATAGTGTTTTGGAGAATTTTGCAATTTGTCCTGATCAGGTAGCTTTTCGTCATCCAGACAATTGTGTGATTAGCGCAGAATTTTTACAAACAATTGGCCAAAAGAAAACTATAGGAGATTTGATTGACCAAGGTTTATTAAATCCAAATACGCCTTTTATCGGACCAAACGATCCTCGTAATAACAGCGATGATTGTTATCAAGATGGTTTCTGCTATCATAATTTAGTTAAATTGAGAAAAGCAAATGTAGTTCCAGTTGGTTGGGAGTTTGCTGCTCAAAGAAGTCCGGCTGGTGAAGCAGTGACCTTGGGTGAAGCGATAGCTTGTTTTGAAGATGAAACTGGCTGTCCTTATGGCATTGATCCTAGTGTTGATGAGCAACATAATCCTTATTATCATTTGATTGATCCAAACTGGGTCTTGAAGTTGCCACCAGCAAGATGTGAGGCTTTGGTCTATGCGCCAACTTTGGAATCAAATCAAAGTAACACTCGTCAAGAATATTGCGCTGATGTTTCTACTTGTTTGCGAGAAGATGATCAAGGAAATTGTCTAGACGGTCAGTATGGTTATTGTACTTTGTCTGAAAATATTTGGCGTTTGGACGGTGATCTTTGTGAAGATGGTGATATTTATTCTGGTTGTTTGACTTTTGAAGGAAATAATTCTAAAGAATCCTATTTAGAACAAAGCCTTGACTATTGTACGGCTGATGAAGCTGGTTGTTTGCGTTATTCTCAAGAAAAAGATGATGCTGGCGATTGGGTTTTGACTGACATTGCCTCTGACTCCAATGATTTGTTTTTAAATGACAAGTCAGCAAACTGTCCTTCAAATCGAGCTGGTTGTGAAGAATTTATTGTGATGGCTGCAAGCAGAGGAATAAACTTGTTGCCTAACGGAAATTTCGATTATTATCAAGGAACAGCCAATGATGGTGTTAATGATACAGTTCAATCTTGGAATCTTGGTGGAGCAATAGTCAAAGAAATTGTTAATGATGCTTATCTTGGAAAAACAGCTTTGAAATTTAATCAAAATGTCTCTACTAATTTTGATACTGGACTAGCTTTGAAAAACAGAACTTTCATTTTAAGCTTTTATGCCAAAGCACCAAGTGCCGGAACTAACTTAACTTTTAGAATTAGCGCTGGAGCAGATAGTAGTAGTCGATCAGAAATTTTGGTCCCAGAATGGAGACCATATCAAATTGTCCATACCTTTGCTTCAGATATAGAAAATACTAGCTTAGGTTTATCTTTTGTTAGCGCAAGCAATGTTTTGATGGATGCTATGAAATTGGAAGAAGTTGGCGCTACGCAAACTACAGCCAGTACCTTTACTAATTATGGAGACGGTGGCCGAATCTTTATGGATGACGAACGTGTCATGTGTTTGGCTGAAGAAGTCGGTTGTCAGGGTTATTTTCCAGAAAACAATGATCCAATGGTCCCAGGCATTATTTCGGCTGGAGACATTTGTCCAGCAGAGTGTGTTGGCTACTCATCTTTTGCTCAAAGCCCAAATAACTTTGATCTAATAGAAGGAGACATTGATACTGAATATTATAATTTTATTCCAGATACAGCTCTAAGTTGCCCACTTTCAGAAGTTGGTTGTGAAGAGTTTACAAATTTAGATGAAGTAGCAGCTGGCGGAGAAGGAAAGGAATACTATAGTTATCTCAGACAATGCGTGCCATTAAACGCTGATAATGTTGGCACTTATTATACTTGGGAAGGTAGCGATGTTGCTGGATATCAATTAAAAACCTGGACTTTCCTGAAGAGCAATCTTGACGATGCTCCTTGTACTGACGTTGAAGTTGGCACAAATACTTGTGTGGATATTACTCCAGCGGCTTGTGGTCCAGAAACTCCAGCAAATCCTTTTGATGACCCAATTTTTGATCCAAATTGTCGAGAATTTTTTGACATCGAAGGAAATTCTCATTATCGTTTGCAAGATAAAGTAATTTACGCTTCTGATCAGTGTAGTGCTTATCGTAGAACGGCGACTGGTCAAGAGTATCAGGCGATCGCTGATTTGAGCTATTCTTGTCAGGCGCAAAATGCTGGTTGTCGAGTATACGAGGGAGAAGCAGCAAATAATTTGCATCGAATATTTTTAGATAATTTTGAAAATGGTAGTTATAGTCCTTGGACTGGCGCAGGCTTAAATCTTTCTAATGAATCTTTGGCTAACAATGGTCATTCTTTGAAAGCGGGAGCCAATGCTACGATCCAAAGGTCTTTGCCGGAAATTCAGAGTGATAAGATTTTCCAAGTTTCTTGGTGGATGAAAAATACTGGAAATTTAAATAGCGTTCGAGCGGTTTTATATGACGGTGATGCAGAACACGAAATCGGAATTATCGGGCCAATTGGTTTTGGTGACTGGCGTTTATATCAAATATCATCGGTTGATAATTTAGAATTAGCTACTGTTGATAATGTCGTCTTACGGCTACAATTTAGCGGCAGTGGAGAAGTATTTTTAGACAATGTTATCTTGAAGGAAGTAGAAGAATCTTTGAGTTTTGTAAAAGATTCTTGGAAGACTCCAGTAAGTTGTGACACACCTTTTACAGGAGCTTACTTAGGTTGCCAGGCGTATACTGATACAAATAACAATGATTATAATTTAAAATCTTTTTCTAGCCTTTGTCGAGAAGAGGCGATTGGTTGTATGGCGGTGATTGATACGCAAAATTCAGAAAGTCCTTTTGCAGAGACTTTTCATATTGACGATTACTCTCGTCTAGACATTACAGCTGATACAGTGAGCTATTTAGTCCCAGATAGACAGCACTATTGTCCAGAGGCCTACAAGGGTTGTTCGGCTTTGGGTTTGCCGCAAGTTGATCAAGCGAATAATACAATAGAAACCTATAGTACGGTTTATAAGATTAACGATCCGGATAATTATCAAAATACTCTTTGTACGAGTGACGCCTTGTATTGTCAGGCTTATAATTCTGATAAAGGTAGTTATTATTTTAAAGATCCTGGTAATCGTAATTGTACTTATCAAAAAAATGTTAACCTTGCTGGAAATATTGTTAGTGGCTGGTTTAAGACTGCAAGTTTAGAAACAGCTGCGCCAGAAAGTTGTAGTCCAGATGGTAATTTTACTTTGGCCCCAACTTGGGCTGCTAGCTGTCCAGCTGAGAAAAACTTGTGTACTGAGTTCAGAGATCCTTTGGATCCGAGCGGTTGTGATGTAGAAGTTGAAGGCTCTTGTCAATCTTATTATTATTACAACAATGATAAGATAGACGAAAGTAGTTGTAATGGTCAGTTTGATCAAAACAGCGGTTGCATTTTGCTCTATGAAGCAAATAATTGGAATGGTGAACATAGCGAGGTCATTACTCAATACGATGCCGTGGCTAGCTATCAAAATAATTTGGTAGAAGGTAGACCAGTCAATCCAGAAAGTGGAGATAATGCTAATGTCTTAGTTAAAGTTCGTAAAGACAGGCAATGTGCTGAATGGCTATCCTGTAAATCTTCGACAGCGGTTTTTGACGAACAGACTTCTTCTTATAAAATTATCTGTGATGCCATTGATAGTTGCACAGAGTATTCAGATGCTAACAATATTACTCAATGCGCTCAATGGTCTACTTATACAGATGCTATTCCTTTGACAATCGTTGAATATCAAGATCGTGCTACTTCTACGACTGAGCGCATTTCCTGGCCAGACAAGGAATATCTTGGTTATTCGATTCCAGAATTTTTTCCAGTTCAAGATTTGAAAGTCTATAATTTTTCGCAAGTAGACACAGAAACTGATCTGCGTTTGGTTTATGAAAGTGATGTTACTTGTACGGCTGCTGAAGATTTAGCTTCTTGTTCAGCCTTAGGCTACACAGGAACTTGTAAAGACCAAATTTGTTGGCTCAACCCAGATGCTAGTGATGATATTCTTCATTTAGATACTAGAGCCTATGCTCAGCAAGATGCGCCGTATGCAAATCGAATCAGAGCGGACAAAGAAAGCACGGTGCAATTTTTTGCCAATGCCAATATTTGTGAGACTGGTGATAATGACTGCGAGTTAAAATATAAGAAAATTACTTATGGTTTAGGTGGTTTTGTTAAATATTTTGGTAATAAAAATGCCGACACTACTAGTGGCGTTTGTACAATCATTGGTGACGATCCGGAAGATGGACGAGTTGAGGGGTCTTTGTGCGTAAGTGATGGTCAATGCGGAGATAATACAGGAAAATGTACTTTACCTACAAAAATCGAGACTTTCTTAAATTGGCCTGGTATTTGTTTGGAGACTGACGCTTCTACTGCTGTGCCAATAGATGAGCTTAATGGAGTAGACATAAAAAATTACTGTAATCAATGGTATCCTGTAGATGAAATCCAAGGAGCGCAAAGTTTGTATAACAATTTTACTACTGCTGGATTTTATAGTGACACAGGAGCTGATTTAGAAATGTGTGCAGTTAGTGATGAATTTATTACCTTAGAAGATCGTTATTATTGTGGTTCAACAGAAAATGGTTTTGGAGATGATAGTGGCTCCTCTTGTACTGTGTTATTAAAAGTACCTGCTGGTTCAAAAATTAATATTAATAAGGCAGAGAGTTTTGGTTCATTTATTGATGCTAATTATTTAAATGAAGAAGCATTTACATTTAATGATTCTGTCCAAGCTTTGATTAGAGATGACTCTAATGCTACTTGTGGCGGAGAAAACGCTAACACAGAGGACAGAAGGGAATGTATAAATGACGGCGCATTTTTTCAGGCCTCTGATTTTGGGGAGATTAGTTTTGATAATATAGTGATTCACCCAGATGATTTAGCTTTGCTTTTTGATGGCGTTGCTGGAAACATCGAATATTATTATTTTGATGAAGCAGTAAAAGGGGATGGCACTTGGAATTTAGATGAGGGAGCTAGCGGTAGTGACAATGACAAAGTATTGGCAAACGGGGCCGAATTTTATTCAGATGGTTTTGCTTGTGATAATTGGCATGTTGAGGTTTGTCCTGCTGGCACTCATCAGGTAGAAGTTCGTGACTGGCGTGGTAATAGTCATTGTGGCTTTTATGGAGAAAGAAAGCAATATGGTCAAAGATATTGTAATCCTTTGACTTATAATTATTATTTGCGAGCAGATAGTTCAAGTGCTGATTTGACTTGCACCGAAACTAACTGTGCTGAGCCTACTTACGGAAGGGCTTGTTTAAACACAAAAGCAACTTATAACGGCATTACTATTCCAGCTGCTGGTTGTGGTTCGGATTTGAACTGTCAATTTAAACAGTGCATAGAAGCTTTGTCTGATCCTTTGGCTACTCCGTATTGTAGTGAGTATGGAGAAGTGACTTACAACGAATCATATGATCCAGTTAGTGGCGATTGGGTTTCTACACCTAGTTCTATTACGGGCTGTTTGGCAACAATTTTACAAATTAGCGGCACAAATATCGTAGCTAAAGCAGGGGTTAATGCTAGCTTGGTCAGTGAAGCTCAGAGTTGTCTGGAATCTGGCATTGAAGATGCTTGTGTTGCCGCAGCTGGTTATCAAGTAGAGAAATTCAGTACAGATTGCACGGGCCTTGATTGCCTCCAACAATGTCAAACGATTTCCCAAGTGGCCGCCGAAGGTGATGATGATAGATCTTGGGTCAGAACAGATATTTGGTGGCGTAGTTCAGAAAACCCAACTTTGAACAGAGGTTGGTCTGCTTGGTATTATGATAATTTGATTTATTCTCAAAGCAATCAAGCTTATTTACAGCAAATTGCTGGTATTGATATGAATAAATATTTTGGCAGTGCTCATAATAGTGTTTTGAGTCAGCCAGTTACTACTAAAACTCCTTTGAATATTGCCGAAGGGGCAAATCAGGTGAGTATTTTCTTTTCTGATACAGATTTTGATACAGCAAAAAGTAGAATGAAGTATTTATTTGCCAAGGTTTATAATTTACAGTGGGATCCTAGCTCTGGTTATCAGTTTAGTGCTTATCCAGAGATTAATGACGCAACTAATGTCAATCCTGACGCTGGTCCCGATTATCCGCCAAAGATTTATCAGGTTTGTGGAGACAGTCTATGTCCTGGAGATAAGCCAGGGATCACGATTAACAATCAGAATAACGCTAACATTGTTGGTCGTGGTGATTTGTTTACAGATATTAAATTTTATTATTACGCTCACCCTGATCACATGCCAGTGACAGAAGTTCAGCTAGATCCTTATGGCGATGGAGGCTTTACCGTTGGGGGAACTGGTAAGTACAAAAATAATATGCCAAGTGTCTATTGTGATCCGACGCCAACGGGCTTTATTCCGGGTAGTGATGTTTATTTGATGGGCTTTTCTGGTTTATCACGAGCTTGTCACGTTGGTTATAAGAGTTTTTATCAACAATATTCTTATGACCCTATTTATGCTTGCGGTGATATTGAAAACGCCTCTTGTTACACGCCACAAGTGAGAGTGGTAGATAATTGGGGAGAAACAACAACTATTTCTTATCCAGGTAGAATTGTAATCTACCAAGATTAATTTTTTATGATAAATTTTAAGATGATGAGCAAGATTAATTACAGAAAAAATAGTTTTTTACCTTACTTAGTGCTAATTTTAGTAGTTGGTTTGACAGCGCCATTTGTTGCTTCAGCTGATGTTTTGGGGCAAGTAATTGGCAAGCTTATTTTTTGGGTTTTGTTCTCGCCATTCATTGCTTTATTAGAAGTAGAATTGATTATTTTGCCAATCATTGCGCAATTTAGCGACTTTATTAACATGAGTGGAGTAGCTGTTGGTTGGAAGGCGATGAGAGACTTATCAAATATGTTTTTCATTGTTGTTTTGCTGGTAATGTCTTTTGCGACAATTTTAAAAATTCAGACTTATGGTTATAAACAGTTATTGAAAAATTTGATCATTATGGCTATCTTGATTAATTTTAGTAAATTAATTGTCGGGATAGTTGTTGATTTTTTTCAAATTATTATGTTGACTTTTGTTGATGCCTGGAAAAATGTTGCTGCTGGAAATATTACTTCAGCCTTAGGCATTGATACATTGGTTTCTTTAAACAAAGAAAGTGGTCTTTCTGGCTTAGAGATTGATGGTCAAATAATTTTAGCTTATTTATTAGCAGCGATCATGGTGGCTTTGGCGGCGGTCGTTGTCATGGCCTTTATCTTGACTCTAGTCATGAGGATTATTTTTTTATGGATTTTGGTAGTTTTAGCACCACTAGCTTTTGTGGCTAATACATTTCCAGATACAAAAAAATATTTTCAAACCTGGCTTTCAGCCCTTTCTAAAGAAATTATTATTGGCCCAGTTTTAGCTTTCTTTCTATGGCTATCTTTTACGATTGTTGGTCAGACTGGCAAGGAAGATATTATAAATAATTTTGCAGGCGCGGATTCGACTAAACAAGGAGCACAAACTGGCGAAAATTCGCTGATTAACGTTGCTTCGCTTGGAGTATCAGAAGCTGGTAAGGCTGATAATATTTTAAAATACATCGTTGGTTTAGCAATGCTTTTTGGCTCTTTAAAAGTTGCTCAACAAATCGGCGCATCTTCTGCAGTCATGGGCATGGATTGGGGCAAGAAAATGGGCTCAGGAGTTGGGTCTTTATATCGTAAAACTGGAAACTTAGCTTGGAAAGGAACTACCGGCGAAGGTGGTGCTCAAGGAGCTTTGAGAAGAGCAACGACTCCTATTGTAGGAGGTGCTTTGAAAAATATTGGTTCAGGTTTAAAAATTCAAGGCATCAAAAGAGCTGGGATGAGCTTAAATCAAATGGAACGTGATCGTCAGACTAGAAAACAAGCAAAGATGGAAGAAGCGACCAAAGGTATGACCAGCGAAGAAAGGAGATTGTATTTTGCTGGCAGTCCGACTAAGTATTCTGGTCGAGCTTTGGATAAATTAGATTTAGAAGAAGGAAAGTTAAGTAAGAAATCAACAAATGAAGTTTTGGCAATGGTTGATCGAGCAAAGGCTGTCAATGACACGGATACTTTAACAAAATTACAAAATTCTCATGCTATGGCCAATACCGAAAGTTCTATTCAAGACGCTTTGGATACTGATAAAGGCAAGGAGCGTTATGCTAAGATGAGCATGAAAGGGACTTTTGATGAAGATGAAAATGGCAATGTGATTGCCGCTCGAGATAAAAATTCTCAAGCTTATCAACAAGGTCAAATGTTAGCCAAGGGCTTTTTGCAATTGGAATCAAAAGAACAAGATGAGGTTCTAAAGAGTATGGATAAAGAATCTAAAGAAGCAATATTGGCTTATGTCAAAACTTTATCCACTGATGACTTGGAGACCATTGACGAAACAAACGATACCAAGGCATATGTAGTAAAGCAAAAAGAAGTACAGGAAGCTGTTTTGGATGCAAATGGAAATCAAGTAGAAGTAGATGGGGTTGCTCAATTTCAAACCGTAACTAAAACTGAACAAGAAATCAACGAAGATAGCGTTGTTTGGAGACAAGCTGCTTTGTTGGGTAAATACAAAAGTGGTGAAGCGAATACAGGCGCTGTTTATCAAGCTGCTGTTCAACATGCAGAAGAGCGAGCTCGTACAGAGGTTGGTGATCAATTTGCCTTTAAAGCAGATTCTGCTGACAAAGCCTTAGCTAAAACAATGACTGGTTCGGATCTGGCTAAGATGAATCCTGGCAGCTCAATGTTTAAGAGCATTGCTCAATATTTGAGTTTAAGTCAGATGCGCGCGATGTCTGATGAGGGAAATACAGCTGGTCAGATGCAAGTGGCTGTAAATATTAAGTTAGATGCGGCTCAGCAGAAGATTCAAGAGGGAAGGGAGCAAGGAGGTCTATTAGGCGAAGCTAAACTCAGAGATGGCCAAGCAGAGATAAGAAGACTCAAAACTAATTTGATTACAAAACCATACGCCGGCGTTGCGCCAAATCCAGAGGATGAAGAAGAGCCTATTCAGGAAGAAGTTTAGTTTTTTGAATAATTTTATTTAATGTCTTTTAAAGAATTAACAAATTTACCAGTTGAGGTTCAGGATTTAATATTTTCTGATGAATTGACTGATAAAAATATCGCAATAGCTGATCAATTTGCCTTAAATCAAGATCAGTTAGATTTTGTTTTGGATTTGGAAGAAAAAATTTGGTTGAAAAAAATTTCAGTTTTAGATTTACCAAAAGAATTAGAAAAAATGGAGAAAGCCACAGAATTTGACTTAAGAGCCTTGTCTTTAGAATTGGCTTATCAAATTTTTTGGCCTTTGCAGGAATATTTGAAAAATGTTGATCGTTTGATTTTGCGTTTGGGTGGCAAGGTGCCAAAGTTTAAGGCTTTAGAAAAAACAAGCGCGAGGCTTAATCAAAAATTACCACAGCTCATTAAAGGGGCGGTAAAATTTCTTTTGGAGAAGTACCCAGAGTTAAGTGACTATCGTTTGAGTTCAAAAAAAATAATCAGTAAAGAAAAAAGAAGTGTTAGTCCAACGGTTGCTAATTGGCTCAATGATTATGTTCATTTTTTAGGCGCCGGTTATCATGATTCTTTGCAACGCTCAAAATATTTAGCCAAAAGTCAAAATGTTTTAGAGCTATCCAGATCAGAATTAGAAAGCGTTAGACATTTTTTGACCTCTTATGATGATAATTTGCCGGTAGAAATAGACCTCTCAGATGTAGTTTTGCGAATTTCGCTAGTTGAAGAAGTGACAGAAAAGTCAGCGGAAAAGCCAGAGCAAAGTTTAAAAGAAATTGTTAAGAATATTTATCAAAAGTTTTTAGAAATTCAGAATAGCCTTTTGTCGACTAATTTAATTTTGGCTGAAACAGATAATAGTTTGCATAAGCTTAGAGACGTTTTGTGGCAAGCTTTGGCCTTGCAAGATCAAGATAAAGTTTTATCTTGTCTTAAAGTAATGATTGAAAAAAAAGCGCTAGACTTAATGCTAGCTGAAGATAAGCGATTTCAAGGCTTATTAAAACGTTTTGTGAGTATTCGTTATGGCGATCAAGTTTCCTGGAATAGTCAGGATAAGCTATTGTTGCGGCGGATATTTTTTGAGATGATTCTGAGCGATAAGTTAAATTTAAATACTCAGGAAGCAACTTTGTCAGCTTTTTATTTGGTAAATTTATTCAAACAATCAGGGCAGCTCGTCTATCTTGATCAAAAAAGCGGTAGTTTAAAATGGCGAGATTTAGACTTGGTAAACAATCAAATAGTCTGGCGTGATAATATTTGATTATTTTTTTTGCCAAATTGTAATTTCTCTCAAAACTTTTTGTTCTGGTCGTTGGTAGATTATATTTTTATTTTCTGAGAGTAGAGGAGAATCAAAATCAGGCTTGATGCTTTTCCATCCCAAAGCTTCGATTTGTTTTTCTTCGAGGCTCGGGATTTTTTTATCTCTTAAATTAAAAATAGGAAAGATAAAAATTACCTTAGCTTTTTCTGCGCAGATTTTATGAAATTCTGAGAAAGCCTGGCAATAAAGCTCGTTTAATTTTTCGGCTTCTTGAGCTAGTTCTTGAGAGCTATCCATTCTTTGGATGTTTCGAGCATCACCCATTAGTGGTTCAGTAACAATCAAGTCTATTTTTTCTTTGAATTCTCGGCTTAAGTTTTCAACTGAGCCTTGTTTTATTTCTATCTTTGATTCAATTTGAAAATTATTTTTAAGCCAATCGATATTGTCTTTAGTATCTTGAACAGCTTTTGAGCTTAAGTCTTGGCCATAAATATTTTTGAAGTTTAATAAAGCTGCTTCTTGTAAAATAGTACCTGAACCACAGAAAGGATCAAGAATTTTTAAGTCTCTTTTTGGGCCAGCTAAATTAAGCATCGTTTGAGCAAGTTTTGGCGGAAGCATGCCAGAGCGACTATCTCTAGCGGGTCTTTCCATGTCTCGAAAACCGTAGTTTTCAAAATCTTGGACAGCCAGAGTTTTTCCAACTAACCATTTTTGTTGATTTTTGATCAAAAGAATTTCACGGCCAATTAATTTATTTTTAGCAACAATCACTGAAGATAAATCAAAGCTTTGGCCAGTAACCAAGCGAGCTGATTGATTTTTTTCTTTTAAGATTTTTTTAGCAGCAAAAGCAATTTTTTGTAAGATCTTTGCTTCTTTAGCCTTGGTATTGTAAATGCTGAGGCCAAAATTTATTTTATGTTCTTCTGGAGTAAGATCAAGCCAATTAAGAAAATTTTCAGCAGTGATTTGACCAATGTCTTTTAGCTCTTCTAAAAAAACAGCGACTTTGATCGTGCTGCCAAGATTAAGCATTAGTTGCTCAGCGCTTAAGTCGCTTTCGGCTATAATAAAATTAGAGCCGATAATAACAGACGATTCTTTTTTTAGCTCCAAGAAGCTAAGGATTTCTTGTTTGGCCAAATCACTTGCTTGACCGAGAATGAAAATATATTTTTGCATGCTTCTTGATAATTTTAGTATTTTTTTAATAGAGTAGCTTTTTTATAATAATAAAGCGAAAGTCAGAATTAAGCAAATTTTTAATAAAACCTAGCGCTTAGTTTATTTTTGCATATTTTTTAGAATCAGAGTTGTTCATTTTTGAAATTTTTAATGGGATTGACTCGAGGCTACTTTTATGTTAGAGTAAGCAAAGTCTAGTAGATTGTATTCTAGATTTTTACTAATTAACCGTGTCGCATGGTTATTTGCGGCCCTTAATTGGCAAATTAAGGTAATTAGAAAGGAAATATTATGCATTATGAACTTGCTTACATTGTAAGCGCTCAAGTGCCGGAAAATGAACACGGCGCTATTCAAGAAGAGGTTTTGGCTAATTTAAAAAAGGCTAAAGCCACTATTAAAGTCGAACCAAACTCTTTGGGTCGCAAAAGATTAGCTTATCCAATTGAGAACCAAAAACATGGTTTTTATTATGTTTTGGAGTTTGATTTTGAAGAGCTAGGCAGAGAGAGCTTAAAAGACCTTGATACTGCTTTGAGACACAATAAGAATATTTTGCGTCATTTGATTATTAAAATTAGCGGTAAAGTAAGAGCAGCTAGTAATAATCGTCAAGAAGATAGAAAAGATGCAAAAGCAGAAAGAGTTTTGAGAAAAACCAAGGATAGTGACAAAAAGGAAGATCTTAAAGACGAAAAAGAAGAAGTAGTCAAAGAAAATGTCAATTTAGATCACCTAGATCAACAATTAGATCAAATTTTAGAAAAAGACCAATAAAATTATGAATTTAAACAAAGTCATGATCATTGGTAATATTGTGCGTGATCCAGAAATGCGTAGTATTCCAAATGGTCAAAACGTTACCTCTTTTTCAGTTGCTACTAATTTAGTTTGGACTGATCAAAGTGGTCAAAAACAAGAGAAAGTGGAATTCCACAATGTAGTCGCTTGGCGTCGTTTAGCAGAAATTGCTGGTCAGTATTTAAAAAAGGGTAGTAAGGCTTACATTGAAGGTCGTTTACAAACTCGTTCTTGGGATGATCCAAATGGAGTCAAAAAATATCGTACAGAAATTATCGCTGAAAACATGATCATGTTAGATCGTGCTGGCGGTGGTGGAGATTGGGATGGCGGCGCTGCCAATAAGTCAGTTAACACCAATAAGCCTCAGGATAATTTTGAGAACAGTGATCAAACTCTAAATAGTGAGGAAGAAATCAGTGTTGAAGATATTCCATTTTAAATCATAAGTAACTATTGAATTTTAATTATGCATAAAAAGTTAAAAAATAAGTATTGTCATTTTTGTGTTAACAATGTTGAAGAAATTGATTACAAAAATTGGCAACAATTACAAAGATTCACTTCTTCTTATGGCAAAATTGTACCAAAAAGACGAAGTGGTGTTTGTTCTAAACATCAAAGAAAATTAGCCTTAGGCATTAAACGTGCTCGTTTTATGGCTATGTTACCATTTGTTTCTAAATAAACCCTATGTTGTCAATGAGCGAAATAAAACTAGGAAAAGTTTTGGCGATCAATGATGAGCCTTATCAAGTGGTTTTTACCCAGCACATCAAAGTCGCTAGGGGTGGAGCGGTTTTAAAAACTAAACTGAAAAATTTAGTTTCAGGCTCTACTTTAGAAAAAACTTTTTCCGGCTCAGATTCAGTAGCGGAAGCTGATTTGCAAAGAAAGCAGGCCAATTTTCTCTATCAACAAGACGATGATTTTTTCTTCATGGACAATGAAGATTTTGAGCAGTTTCAATTTTCAGAAGATTCTTTGGGAGCAATGACCAAATATTTAAAAGAAGGTCAGACTGTTGATGTCTTGATTTTTAATAACAAACCAGTAACCGTTGCTTTGCCAACCAAGATTGAGCTAGAAGTCACTTCTGCTCCCGATGGTGTCAAAGGTAATAGTGCTGGTTCGACAACTAAGGCTGTGACTCTAGAAACTGGTGTTGAAATCAGAACTCCAATGTTTATTAAATCAGGAGACAAAATTAGAATTAATACTGAAACCGGAGAATACGTGGAAAGAGTATAGATTTTTTTAAATTTTAAAACCCCACTGTTTAGCTTGCTAGACAGTGGGGTTTTTGTTTACTTTTTTTGTTTGTTCCAGAGTTTAAAATATGTTATAATATAAACACTAAAAGATATTTTTTTCTTTAAATTTTAATTTTAATTTTGAGCAAGATAATGCCAGAAGAAACAAATCCACAGTCAAATATTAGTGAGGAAAATATCGCTGATAATTTGTTGATTAAGGATAATTCGGGTAAATTACACTTTTTAGATCAAGATAAAAAAGATGTTATTTTTGATACTTCGATAGTTAAACCAGCAAGTCAGGTGGCCCAAGAGGCAAAAGTGCCCGAAGATGATCATTTTTTAGCCGCAGAGCAAAATTCTGATCACAATGATCAAGATTTGGCTCACTTTTCTTTTCATCCGGATGACCAAAAAGAAGTTGAGCTTTTGGCTAAAAATTTACCACAGGACGATAGCAAAAAGTATAGTTTGGAGAAAATTATTGACAAATTAATCTCAGGTCATAAGTTAAAATTGGATTTAGCAATGAAGGCCAAGTTTTCTCAGATTATTTTTGATTTTTTTAGGAATCGTAAAAATGCTATTATTGTTCGAGAAAATTTATCAGAAAATGTTTTTGAAGGAGAAAAAGTTTTGTCAGAAGAAACTGTAAATAGTCTAGTTTCGATTATCAAGACGATTAAAAATGACATTGATCAAGCCGGCGGTCTGGTAGTCAAAGCAGAGGATTTGAAAGCTGCGCAGAAAAATAACGATGTTCAAGCAGAACAACCAGAGTTAGCTGAAGATCTATCAAAAGCGGTTGCAGATTTACATTCTGGTTTACCAACTAGTCCAGTTGAAGAATTAGAAAAAGAGTTAAACGCAGAAATTTCAGAAGAAAATCCAGAAAAAGATGAGGAAGAAAAAATAGGCGTTGAAGCAACGCAAGGAGAAATTGAAAATATTTTGTCTGATTTAAATCAAGGCCAAGAAGAAAAAAAAGATGAAGTTGAAGACGATTCAGCTGAAGAAATTGCTTCTCCAAACATGGAAGCTCCTGTTAGTGAGGCTCAAGATGACAAGGCAAATAAGAGCTCAGAAGAAGAAATAAAGGAGCCAGAAAAACAGAAGGCAGAGGATTTGCCGATTGAAAAAGAAGAGGCACCAGTAGAACTAGAGTCTTTACCAAAAGTTTTTCGACCAAAAGCAAATCTGGCCAAAAAACAATTAAGCGATGTGACTAGCAAAGAAAATGCTCAAACAAACGAAGCAGACTTGTCAATGCCTGTTCCACCAAAACGCCAGGTAAATTTAACCGGACCGATTGAAGAATTGCAAAATTTAAGTTTAGAAAATTTTCGTCATTTAGGAAATTCTCCTTCAGAGCAAATTGCTAAACTTTTTTCTAAGATTAATCTTTTGGAAAAAGATTCGGTGACCAAGAAAGCTCAAGGGATAGAGGCTTGGCGTAATAGTCCTGTTTACGGTCATTATTTATCTTTAGGAGAAGAGAGTTTGGCTCAAGGAAAAGAAGTAGCTTCAATTATCAAAAATAAACTTGATAGTAATCAAGAAACATTAACAGTCGAAGAGTTTTCAGCAATTTCTGATCTGAATAAGAATTTAAGGTTTTAATATGGATCAGCGTTTTATTGTTCCACAATTTATTGACGCCGAAGATAAAATCTTTGGACCAGTAACAGTCAGGCAATTTATCATTGTGGTCGTTGGCGCTTTGTTTATTTTTGCAGCTTATAAATTAGCAGATTTTACTTTATTTATTTTAGAGGCTTTTTTAATCGTCGCTTTCACTTTGTTGTTTGCTTTTGTCAAAGTTAATGGCGCGCCTTTTCATTTATTTTTTGTTAATTTTTTAAACAGCGCCTTAAGACCAAAAATTAGAATTTGGCAGAAACAAAACATCAGAACTGAAGAGTTCAAATCAAAAAATGAAAATCAAAGAGATGTTTATATTAAACCAAAAAGATTATTGCCTAGTAGCAAACTTTCAGAATTATCTTTGATTATTGATACTGGAGGCGTCTATAAAGGTGAGAAGCTTGCTAACCGAGTAAATAAGGTTAATTATAAATAGTTTATGAAGAATAAAAAATTAGCCGGTTCAAAGCCAGCGAATTCTAGTCAAAAGTATCTAGATATTGCCGCTATTCAAGATGATGTGGTGATTTTGAACGATGGTACAGTTAGGGGCGTTTTGTTGATTTCTTCGATTAATTTTGACTTAAAATCAGAAGATGAACAAAAAGCTATTATTGGTGCTTATGTTGGGTTTTTAAATACTTTAGATTATCCTTTACAAGTCGTAGTTCAATCTCGACCGTTGAATATTGATGATTATTTAGAGAAATTAAAAAAATCAGAAAAAGAACAGACCAACGAATTATTAAGAATGCAGATTGCTGATTATCAGCAGTTTATTTCTGAATTGTTGACCTTGGAAAAAATCATGAGTAAGAAATTTTTTATTACCGTTCCTTATAGTGAAGCAGGAAATAAAAAGAAAAATTTTGCGACCAGATTATCTTCAGTATTTTCAACAGCCAAAGTGATTAAATTAAGTCGCAAAAGATTTGCTGAGTCAGCTGCAGAATTAGATAAACGTTGTAGTTTTATTGAAGCTGGACTTTCTTCTCTGGGACTTAGTTCACAACGTTTAGACACACAGGCTTTGATTGAGCTTTATTACAATAGTTACAATCCAGATTTGTTTCAAAAACAACCTTTGGAGGATATAAATAAATTAAAAGTGGAAACTGATGTTTGAAACTAACAAAATAAAACAAAATAGCCAAACTCAGCCAAAGAAAAAGGAAATTGACCCAAAGATAGTAGCCCAGGACAAGTCTTTGCTTGAAGCGGAAAAGGTTTTTCGTGAAGGCGTTGTTTCGGTGCGTGATATTATCGCGCCAGCTGCTTTGGAAATAGATAGTAATTTGCTGCGCTTAAATAATCTTTATTTACGAACTCTGTTTGTGATGACTTATCCTCGTTATGTTTCGGTCGGTTGGTTTGCGCCGATTATCAATGAAAGTTTGGTTTTGGATATTTCGATGTTTTTCTACCCAATGGATATTCCGATGGTTTTAAAACAGCTTCGTAATAAAGTCGGTACAATGGAAGCGCAAATCGTTGCTGATCATGAAAAAGGAGCCCCGCGTGATCCGATTGTCGAAACTGCTTTACAAGACATCGAAGCTTTGCGAGATGGCTTATCTCAAGGTACAGAAAAATTTTTCCAATTTGGTTTGTATATTACAATTTATGGCAAAGACAAAGATGAGCTGGAACTAGCAACGGACAGAGTAGAAAATCTACTTGGTACGCAATTGATTTATTCTCGAAAAGCATTTTTTCAAACTGAGCAAGGATTTAATTCTACTTTACCACTTGGCAACGATGAATTAATGATTGCAACGAACATGAATAGTTCACCAATTGCTTCATCTTTCCCTTTTGTCTCAAGTGAGCTGACTTCTGATCAGGGAATTTTATTTGGAATCAATCGTCATAACAATAGCTTGATCTTGTTTGATCGTTTTAGTTTGCAAAATGCTAATGCGGTAGTTTTTGCTACCTCTGGTGCGGGAAAAAGTTATGCGATTAAACTAGAGGTTTTAAGATCTTTGATGCTTGGCACTGATGTGATTATTATTGATCCAGAAAATGAATATGAGCATTTAGCCGAAGCTGTTGGCGGGACTTATATCAATGTTTCTTTGAACTCTGAAAGCAAGTTAAATCCTTTTGATTTACCACGAGGAATTTCTGGAGATAGCAAGGCAGAGGATATTTTGCGTAGTGCTGTGATTACTCTAAAAGGTTTAGTTCGTTTGATGATTGGCGAATTAACTCACGCGGAGGATTCTTTGTTAGATCGGGCATTACTTGAAACTTATGCTAAAAAAGACATTACTTCTAGCTCTGATCTTTCGACCATTGAGCCACCATTGATGTCTGATTTGGAAGAAATTTTGTTAGGCATGGAAGGCGGAGAAGATATGGCACTTAGAATCAAGAAATACACCGAAGGTACTTTTGCTGGCTTATTTAACAATCCGACCAATATCAAGCTCAATAATCAATTAGTCGTTTTTAGTATTCGTGATTTGGAAGATGAGTTAAGGCCGATTGCTATGTATGTGATCATGAATTACATCTGGAATATTATTCGGAGCGAAATGAAAAAGAGAATTTTGGTTGTTGACGAAGCTTGGATCATGATGCGTTATGAGGATAGTGCTAAGTTTATGTACGCTTTGGTTAAACGTTGTCGTAAATATTATTTGGGCATCACGACCATCACACAGGATGTTAATGACTTTTTGACTTCTCCATATGGATCGGCGATTGTGACCAACTCTTCTTTGCAGTTGCTATTAAAACAATCGCCAGCGTCAATCAATCTAGTCCAACAAACTTTTATGTTGACTGATGGTGAGAAATATTTATTGTTAGAATCGGGAGTGGGAGAGGGTATATTTTTCGCTGGTTCAAAACACGCAGCGATCAAAGTACAAGCTTCTTATGCTGAGCATCAAATCATTACTTCCGATCCAAGACAGTTGTTAGAGATTGAGGATGCTAAAAAAGAGTTTGAAGAAGCAATGTTAGAAAAAGAATTATAATAAAATTTTATGAATAATAAGTTTAGCTCGCTGAGTAAAAAACAAAAATTGATTTTAATTAGCATTATAGTTTTGGTTTTAATTGGAATTTTGTGGTTAATTTTTAGCTTACAAAAAAGTCAGCAAAACCTTAAGAACGACCCATACACTGTCGACAATCAGCCAGTTTTTGAATCCGATAGTCCAAAATTAGAATTAATTTCGCCGAGTCAAGAAGCAAGTACTGAATTTACAGTAGCAAATTTGGCCAAAACTTTTGTTGCTCGTTTTGGTAGCTGGTCAACTGATAATCAAGGAGAAAATTTACAACAACTATTATCCCTAGCTACTAATAGCATGAAAAACTATATTAATAGTATTGAGATAAATTATCAAAGAGAAGATTTTTATGGTGTTAGCACCAAGAGTCTTTCAGCAGAAGTAGAAAGTTTAGATGAGGAAAATGGCCAAGCAAAGATTTTGGTCCACACTCAAAGAGTGGAGACAGATAATAATCTTGTAGAAAAAATTTATTATCAGGATGTTTTAGTTTATTTAGTTAATTCAAATCAAAAATGGTTAGTTAATCAAGTTGATTGGCAAGAATAACTTATGGCGGAGTTAGCTTTAGAACAACAAAATAGTCGAAGCTTACAAAATGATCGTTTACAAAGCTTGAAAGCCCAGGCAGCAGCTCAAGCAAAGGATAAATTGAAGAAAGAAGTAATCAAAAAAAGTAAGCAAGCCATTCTTAGAACAATTAATGCAGCTTTTGCAGCTACTTTAGTAGGGATTATTGTTGCTTATTTGATTATGAGCGTTCAGCTTTTTGCCGGTAATTTGATGGGCAATGAGCTAATCAAGCTAGAGAGCTGGGAAGTGATGATTTGGGCCTTTTTGACAATTTTACTTATCTTGGTCATGCTGATTTTCTTCACCTTAATTGCTTTTTTGTCAGACCCTTGGCAAGTAACTTTGGCTGGCTGGGAAGTGATTAGCAATTGGTTATTCGGTAAATAGATATTTTTATGTGTAATTTTTAACGGAATGAATTTTAAAAAAATATTATTAGTCATTAGTTTTTTGATCTTAGTTTTGCTCTTGGGCTTTGCTTTGTATTTTGTTTTTTTCAAAACAAATGATCCAGGATTAGTGAATGACAATACCAACTATAACGGAGGAGTAATACCAGGTACTAATCAACAGGGTCCAAATATCGTTAATCAAAACACTAACTCTAATCAAGGATTAGGTTGGCAAGATATTTTTACTGATAAAATTTCCGATGTTGCCAATGGTGGTTTGACCAAAGTAACTAAATTAAGCACAGGAAGTGTCGGTGGTTTAGACTTGACTGACAAGGGACTTAAATATTACGACGAAACTAAACAGCAGTTTTTTCGAGTTAACGCTCAAGGTGAGCCAGAGCTGATTACTGATAAAAAGTTTTTTCAAGTCAAAAATGTTTTGTGGGCTCCAAATGACGACAAGGCGATTTTGGAATATCCTGACGGCATGAATGTTTTGTATAATTTTAGAACTGGCAAGCAAGTGACTTTGCCAGCTGAGCTAGAAAAATTTAGTTTTTCTCCATCAGGACAGGAAATTACCGCCGCTTGGATCGGTTCGCAAGCAGAGGATAATTGGCTAGTTGTTGCTAATGACGATGGTTCAGGATTGAGCCTAGTAGAGCCTTTGGGCGATCAAGTGGCTGATGTCCAAGTGGGTTTTTCGCCAGACGGACAAGTAGCAGCTTTATATCGTAAAAGTTATGATTTACAAAGACAAGAAGTTTTTCCAATTGGCTTACACGGAGAAAATTTAAGGTCTTTTGTGGTTCAAGGTAGCGGTTTTGAAAGTACTTGGTCTCCAGAAGGAAATAGTTTACTTTATAGTGTTTATAGCGAGACTACAGATTATTTGCCAAATTTGTGGGTTACTGGTGGTAAAACCAGCGCTTTAGGAGATTTGAAAGTATCCTTGAATTTAGCTACTTGGCCTGACAAATGCTCTTTTGGTGGAGAAAATAGTCTATATTGCGCAGTGCCTCAGGGATTACCAAGGGGAGTTGGTCTTTATCCGGAAATTGCCGATACCTACACCGATAATTTTTATTACATTGATTTAAACACTGGGACCAAAACATTGTTAGCAAGTCCGGTTGGAGAAAGTGGAGGCTATGCAGCTTATAATTTACAGGTTTCTGCCGATGGCTCGGTTTTATATTTCACAGATCAAAACACCGGCAGTTTACAAAGTATTCGTTTAAAATAAACTAATTTAAATTTTTGGTAAATAAAAAATATATTAATTAAATTTCCAATAGGGTTATGAAAAAGAAAATTTTTATCATTATCTTTGCCACTTTCTTATTTACTGGTTTTGTTTCGACAGCTTCAGCGGCGATTTGTTTTAAACCGAGCATTGAGATCCCGGGAATGAGCGCTTTTTTTAAAAAATGTACACCAACAGTTTTAGATGCTTCTGGCAAAGAAATTGTTAGTTATGAAATAAATGGTTACTCAGTCGGAAATTACGTTAATGCTTTATATAACTATGGCGCTTCAGCTGCTGGAGCCGTAGCAATGTTTATGATCGTTTTTGCTTCTTGGCAATGGATTATTGCTTCTGGTAATGCTGGAAAAATCGATAATGCTAAAGATACGATTAGAGGAGCTTTGATTGGTTTAGCTTTGCTATTTGGTGGTTATTTGCTTTTGAACAGCATTTCTAGTAATTTAGTTAATTTTGAAAAATTAAATATTTCAGAAATTGGGACAAAGTACATGGCTAAGGATATGTGTATCGCAGCATTGAATAATAATGAATTTGGCTCTGTAGACAGTTGTGGCTCTGTCTACGCAACTAGTACTAGTGTTGGCTTTGTGCAATGTGTGGATAATAGTTGTCCCTCTGGATCAAAATGTTGGGAGTATGATGAAAGATCTAATAGAATAGGAGAGTGCCCGAGCGCTATTGATATCAACGAAAATGTTACTTGTAGTTGTGCGAGACAGATTCCTTGTCAAGAGTTGACACTGGATAATTGCTCTGAATATAATCGGTTTCAAGATCAGGAAGCCTGCGCACTTAATAGTTGTTATAATCGAGTAATGGCCAATGGAGAAACCTTTAGTAGCATATGTGGTTTGTCGCGAGCAAATGTTTGTTTGCCAGCAGCAAATTCAGATTTAGAGGGTAAAAATTGTAGCAGTAACAGCGAATGTTTGTTGGATACAAATGGTGATGGCGTATCAGAGTATTGTTGCGATAATGAAGATTATGGTGTCGATGAGTGCGAGCTAAAAACCTGGGTGAGTGAAAATGATGGTCATCGATGTTATAATTAGTTTATTCCAAATGCATTTCCGTTTTTAAGTCTAGGAGTAGTTTTTGGAGTTGGTGGTTAGATAAATATTTTTCTTGATAAACAATCTTTTTGGCCCAATCTTGGGCCTTTTTGATTAGCTTAGTGTCATGGAGATTAGCAATTTTTAGCTTTAACAAGCCAGTTTGTTTAGTGCCAAAAATTTCTCCACTACCGCGTAATTGGAGATCGAGTTCAGCTAGCTCAAAGCCATTGTTAGTTTTCTCCAAAGCTTTGAGCCTTTCTTTGTTTAAGTGACTGTCATCAGTAGTAAACAATAAGCACCAGCTAGCCAAAGAGTTTCGGCCAACTCGACCACGAAATTGATGTAACTGAGAAAGACCAAAACGTTCAGCGCTTTCGATCATCATAATCGTGGCATTAGGAATATCAACGCCAACTTCAATCACTGAAGTTGCAACCAAGATTGGAAATTGGTTATTTTTAAAGCGCTTCATTAGATCTTCTTTTTCAGCAGATTTTAGCTTGCCATGTAATAAGCCGATCTCTAAGTCAGGAAAAATTTTTTCGTTTAGTTTTTTGTGTTCAGCTTGAACAGACTTATAGCCAAGTTTATCGCTTTCATCGATCAAAGGACAGATAATAAAAACTTGTTGTTTTTGATCAATTTTTTCTTGAATAAATTTGTAAGCAGCCAAACGTTTTCTTTCAGGAACCAGCAAAGTTTTTACATCTTTTCTTCCTTGAGGTTTTTCTTGAATCAAGGAAATGTCTAAATCGCCATATAAAGTTAGCGCTAAAGTACGAGGAATCGGCGTAGCAGTCAAAGATAAAAGATGTGGAACCCGGCTAGTATTTTTTCCGCCAGAGGCGGATCTGCCTGTGGATGATTGTTTTAAAGCTTGGCGTTGTTTGACGCCAAAGCGGTGTTGTTCGTCGATAATTACCAAAGCTAATTTTTTAAAATTTATTTTTTCTTGAATCAAACTATGTGTGCCGATGACAATCTGTGCCTTAGCAGATTTGATATTTGCCAAAGCTTCTTGTTTGGTGATCAAGTCATGGCCAAAATATTGTCGGTCTTTACTTAAAAAGGCGATTTTTTCTAAATATTTTTCGGGGAGTAATTTTTTAATATTTTCAAAATGTTGCCAAGCTAAAATTTCGGTAGGGGCCATGAAGGCAACTTGGAGTTTTTCTTTTTGGGAAATAGTGTTTAAAGCTGCTAAAATAGCGACGATAGTTTTACCAGAACCGACATCTCCTTCAACAAGACGATTCATTGGCTGTTCACGTTCTAGATCCAATAAAATTTCTTTCAAGACTTTTATTTGGTCATTGCTGAGTTTGAAGGGTAAAGATTTCATAATCTGCTGCAAAGTCTTTTCTTGAATATTCATTGGCCAAGTATCATATTGCACATATGATTTTTTGGCTAATTGATACTTACATTGCAAATAAAATAATTCTTGAAATTTTAGACGTTGAGTAGCGATTGCGAAATCATTTTGGTCTTCTGGAAAGTGAATGCTTTGCAAAGCTTGATAAAGCCAAGGATAGTCTTCCTTATTTAAGAGATCGACCGGCAGAGGATCGTCAATTTCACCGGTTTGTTTTAAAGCTAAATTAATCAAAAATCTCAATTGTTTTTGACTCAATTTTCCGCTAGTGTGATAAATCGGCACCAAACGAGCGCTGTGAATGTTGACGGCTTTTACCTTTTCGTAATTTGGACTACTAAATAGCCAAGTATTATTTTTTATTTCTGGCTTGCCATTGAGATAAATTTGATCGCCAACTTTCAAGATCTGACTGACGTATTTTTGACGAAACCAGATTGCCTGCAATTCTCCTTCGTTGTCTGTGGCATTAATTTCGGTAATCATCATTTTCTTCTTCCAAGAACGCAAAACTCTGATTTTGGTCACTGTCACTTTGACTGTCGCTAAAACGCCGGCTTCTAGCTCGGAGATTTTTTTGACTTCACTTAAATCATCGTAGCGGAAAGGAAAGTGCCACAATAAATCACCAATTGTTTTGATGTCCATTTTTGCCAAATCCTTTTTCTTTTCTTTGGCTATTTTATGCAAGATAGAGACTTCGTCTTCTAATTTCAACATGGCTTTGTTTTCCTTAAAATTAGCATAAGAAAACTGAACAAGCAATGTTCAGTTTTTCTGGAATATTTTGTAAAACTTTAGTCTATAATTTAAATATTTCGCCGATACTTTCTAAACCTGGAATTTCTTCTTTTTCTAAATCTTCAGTCATAAATTCTAATAATATTTTACGGATTTCTACAGGATTTTGATCAAGTAAGGGGATAGTGACCAGTGGTTTGAAAGTATTGCGTGGTTGGAAATAAAGATTTTTGATTTTTGGTGGTTGATAGATCAGATAAAAATCTTTAAAATTTTTGTATTCAATGAATTTTTTTCCGATAATTAGACCGTCTTCGGTGATTGCGAAGTCAAGTTTTTCAGGATCTCTTTTTTCATTTAGCCAATAGATCAAACTAAAAAAGACTAAGATAATAGCAAAAAGAGGATTTTTATCAAAATAAGAGTAAACCAATAAAGCGATCAAGATTAAAATGAAGTAGATGTACCATTTTTTTGATTTTTCTGTTTTGCTAAATTCAGGAATTTGCCAAGTTGCTAAAATTTCACCAAAATCAGAACCTTCTTCTGGTAAATTTTCTAATTCTTGATCCTCGTATTTTTCTTTTGATTTATCCATATTTTTTTCAGCTTATGTCTTTATTATACAATGTTTTTCCAAAAAAAGGAACATATTGGCAGAAAGTCGATTATTTTCAAGCAAGCCTTGTCAAAAAGTGAAAATTATACTATTATAGAGCCTGTTATCGATGCGGAGAGTTGGCAGAGTGGTCGAATGCGACAGTCTTGAAAACTGTTGTCCTGCAAGGGACCGGGGGTTCGAATCCCTCACTCTCCGCCAGATAAATAGGTCCTCGTAGCTCAGTGGATAGAGCGTTTGGTTGCGGTCCAAAAGGTCGCAGGTTCGACTCCTGCCGGGGACACCATAAAATTTATATTTGGAGAGGTGGCTGAGTGGTCGAAAGCGGCACCCTGCTAAGGTGTTATCTAGGAAACTGGATCGAGGGTTCGAATCCCTCCCTCTCCGCCATTGAATTCACGACATTTAGTCGTGTTTTTAATTTTTTGCCAAAGTCAGGGCAATAATTTTCTGAAAACCATTATCTTTCAACACTTTCGCTGCTTGGTTTAAAGTAGCGCCGGTTGTGGCTACATCATCGATTAATATTATAGTGCTATTGGTCTCAAAATTTAGATTTTTATTGATCACAAAAGCGTCACTGACGTTTTTTTGTCTTTCTGTTTTAGATAACTGCGCTTGGGGGCTAGTAAATTTTTGTCGTTTTAATAATTTTAAATAGGGGAGATTTATTTTTTTAGCTAGACCTTGAGCCAAAATTTCTGTTTGATCAAAACCACGTTGGCGCTTTTTCTTTTTATGCAAAGGGACATTGGTGATCAGGGTATTTTTCGGTAACTGGATTCGACTGATTTGCTGAGCTAAAATCTTGATTAAAATTTCGGAGATATTTTGGAGGTATTGGTACTTAAAAGTTTTGATTAATTTTTGTGTTAATTCTTGATGATAATCTAAACAAACATAACAATGCTCAAAAGTAAAGTCTTCTTCTGGCCAAGCCTGATAATCTAAAGGCAAAAATTTTAAACTATTTTGACAATCAGGGCAACACAAAAAGCCTTCTTTTTTACAAAGTAGGCAAAATTGTGGCCAGATATAATCTAGGATGTTTTTTAAAATCTTCATAAATCGCTTTCTTCATAAGCTTTGCTTGTTGAGAGTTTATTTGATGACAATTTTATCTCGATTGAGCGTGACGCTTAATTTTCGACGAGAGGCTTTGAGAATTGCCGAGGCGATATTATTGGTCACTTCGGTGTCAACTAGTTTTTTCAAAGCTCGTGCACCATCTTCTAGAGAATTTTGTTTGCTTAATAAATATTTGATAATTTTTGGATCAAGCTCTAGATTGATATTTTGAACTAGTAACTTTTGACGCAATGATTCAATTTCTCTTTTGATAATTTTCTGAGCGGCTAGTTTATCGATCGGTTCAAAGACGACAATGTTATCAATTCGATTCAAAAATTCTGGTGGAAAATAGTCAGGTAAGGTTTCCAAGATTTTTTGACTGGTTTTAACAAAGTCTTCTTCTTGTTTTGAGCCAGAGGATTCAAACCCCATTTCTGCTTGCTGATTAAACTCGTTTAAGCCGACATTGGAAGTCATGACAATAATGCAGTTACGAAAATTAACAACGCGGCCAGTAGCATCGGTCAATTCGCCTTCTTCTAAAATTGGTAGCAAAAGATTGAAGACGTCACTGTGAGCTTTTTCAATTTCATCAAATAAAATCAAAGTATGTGGACGATTTTTAACTACATCACTTAGCTTGTTGCTTTCTTTGTAGCCAACATAGCCAGCAGGAGCGCCGATCAGCTTGGAAATATTAAAGCTCTCGGCAAACTCAGACATATCGATCCGTAAAAGATTATGGCTACTGCCAAAAATATTTTTGGCAAGTTGTTTGGCCATTTCAGTTTTACCGACACCACTAGGTCCCAAGAACATAAAAGAGGCGAGTGGTTTATTTTCGTCGTGTAGTCCAGCCTTTGATTTGCGGATAGTGCTGGCAATAATAGTAGTTGCTTTTTCTTGCCCAAAAATAGTCTTGCCCAAATTATTCTCCAGTTGGATTAATTTATTTTTATCAGAAGTTGAAACTGTCGACAGAGGAATGCCGGTAATTTTGGCAACAACTTCTTTGATTTCCTGAGCATTGATTTCGCCTTGCAAAAGATATTTACTTTTGTCGCTTACGGCTTTGAGTTTTAATAGCTTGTCTATCAAAATTTCTTCTTTATTTTTGTAATCAATCGCCTGTAGATAATTTTCATCATAAATTGCTTCTTGCTTATTTTTTTGGCAGAGATTTATTTCGCTTTCTAGATCTTTGATTTTTTTGATCAAAGAATTCTTGGTAGTTTTTAGTTTAAATTTAGCAGCTGCTTCATCTATTAGGTCAATTGCTTTGTCTGGAAGTTTTTTGTCTGGCAAAAATTTTTGACTTAATTCAATCGCAGCCTGCAAAGCTTCTTCGCTAATTTGGACTTTATGGAATTTTTCATAATTTTCTTTTAGTCCTTGTAAAATTTGGTAAGTTTCTATTTCACTTGGTTCATTAATAGCAATGGCCTGAAAACGTCTTTCTAAGGCTTTGTCGCTTTCGATGTATTTTTTGTATTCTTCAAAAGTAGTTGCGCCGATACAGCGTAATTGTCCGCGAGCAAGAGCTGGTTTTAAGATATTGGCTGCGTCTAGTGAGCCGCCAGTTGAGCCAGCGCCCATGATGTTGTGTAACTCATCGATGAAGATAATAATATTTTTGTCTTTTTTTGCTTCATCAATGATTTGTTTTAAGCGAGATTCAAATTCTCCTCGATACATTGTACCAGCGATGATGCTAGACAAGTCTAAGCTTAAGATTTTTTTGTTTAATAAAATATCTGGTACTTGACCAAGAGTGATTCTTTTGGCTAGACCTTCAATGATCGCTGTTTTGCCAACGCCGGCGTCACCTAAGAGCACGGGGTTATTTTTTGTTCGACGAGATAAGATTTGGATCAAACGATCGATCTCATTTTGTCGACCGATTACGGGGTCAATATCATTTTGAATTTCTTGGTTCGTCAAATCAATAGCAAAACTTTCTAGAAAGCTATTAAGATTTTCATTTTCCAAGATTGATTCTAATTCGTTTTTTTTTTCAATATTTTCAGCTAGATCGCCAAATTTGGAAGTACCTTTCAGAACTAATTCTAAATGTTGTTGAATGTTTTTTGAAGAGCTGTCTATTTTTTGCCAAATTTCTTTGATTTTTGGATTTTCACTTTCAGATAAACCCCAAAGCAAATGTTCGGTTCCGACGTATTTATGTTGATGTTTGAAAGCAGCAACCACGGCTTTTTCGATAATTTTTTGAACATCAGCTGATGGTTGAGGAAGTAGGCTTGGGTCTTGATTTAAAATATTTGTTGTTAAATTATTTTCAGCATTAATAATTTTTTGAATATTTTTTTTATTTAAAATTTCTGAACCCAAAGCGCCTTTAGTACTAACCAAAGAAATCAAAAGATCTAAAGCTTCAATTTCAGAATGTTTTTTAGCAAAAGCTAAATTTTGAGAGCTAATCAAAACTTTTTTAAAATGATAAGTGAATTTATTTAAAATATTGTCTAGTTCTTCCATAATTTTACATTGTTCTTAAAGCAGCGATTCTTTCTTCAACCGGTGGGTGAGTGGAAAATAATTTTTTGACATTTTTATTTCCAAAAGGATTTGAAAAATATAAATGAGCAGTGGCTTTATTGCCACGACGAAGAGGATTTTCTTGATTGTTATTAGATATTTTTTCCAAAGCTTTGGCTAGCCCTTCTGGATAGCGAGTTAGCAAGGCGCCAGAAGCGTCGGCTAAAAATTCTCTTTTGCGAGATACGGCTAGCTGAATCAATTTTGCAAAAAGAGGGGAAAGAACGGCCAAGATTAAACCAATGATAATGACAATACCGCCGCCTTTGTTTTCATCACGAGAAGATCCCCGCCAGATAAAACTGCGCAAAAGCCAATCAGAGAGCAAAGTAATAACGCCGATACAAATAATCACCACCATCATTAAACGAATATCATAATTTTTGACGTGAGATAATTCGTGAGCAATCACGCCTTCTAATTCTTCATTCTCTAAGCCTTCGATAATGCCAGTGGTTAAGGCAACGGAAGCGTGTTCTGGATCACGACCAGTAGCAAAGGCATTCATATTTTTATCTTGAATGAGATAAACTTTGGGCATTGGCAATCCAGCGGTAATGCTCAAGTTTTCAACTAAGCGCCAAACATAAGGATTGTCTTCTTTTTTAATTTCTTTGGCCCCAGATTGACTTAGAGCTATTTTGTCACCAGCATAAAAGCTAAATAAGCTCATTAAAGAGGCGAAAACAATAGCAATTACTACGATAGAATTATTGCCGGCGTATTGACCCCAAATCCAAGCTAGGGCAGCAATAACAGCAATAAAAATAAGCATTAATAAAAAGCTTTTTCTTTTATTTTGAGTAATTTGTTTATACATGTTTTTTATTTAATTTCAGTTTAATATAACAATAATTAGGCCTTTGTGTCAATCTAATTAGGAAGATAGTAAATAAAAAAGCCTCGGGAAAACCCGAGGCTTTTTAAGGGCTTAATTTAAAATTTGACGTGAACGTTTTCTCTTTCTTTTTCATCACCAATTTCAAAGAATTCAAAGTCTTTGAAGCCAAGCATGTTAGCGATTATGTTATTTGGGAAAACTTGAGTCTTGGTATTAAAGTCTCGAACTTGTCCGTTGTAGAAACGGCGAGAGGCTTGAATTTTATTTTCAGTGTCAGAGATTTCGTCTTGTAATTGTAAAAAGTTTTGAGAGGCTTTTAAGTCTGGATAGCTTTCAGCAACAGCAAATAAACTTTTTAAAGTTTCAGAAAGCATATTTTCTGCTTTAGCCTTGGCTTCAGTACCGGTAGCGTTCATAGCATTGGCACGAGCTTGAGTTACTTTGGTCAAAACGCCTTCTTCATGTTTCATGTAGCCTTTGACTGTTTCCATTAAGTTTGGAATCAAGTCATAACGTCTTTTTAGTTGGACATCGATGTCGGACCAAGCTTCGGAAACCCTGTTTTTTAAACGGATCAAACCGTTATAAACAGAAATTAGCCAAGCAATGATAACGACAACAACAATAAGTAAAATGTAGTACCAGTTCATATTTTTATCTTTAGCGGATTAATTATTTAATTTAATGACTAAACTAATTTTGTCAGCAACAAATTCTTCTTTGTTTTTTAAATTTTCTTCAGAGTAAACTTCTATTTTTTGTCCAGATTGCAAATCATTTAAAGTAATTTTTTCTGGGTTAGGAATGGAGTTTTCCTCGACTATTGTTTGTCCAGGCAAAGGTGGTAACTGAGGGACTCGGGGAGCAAATAATTTTTCAAAAATAGTTTGACCATCAAAGTTAACGGTTTTATTTCCGTAGTTTGTGGAAAGAATGAGTTTGTTAGCGGCAATTTCAATGATTTGACCACTGTAGTTATTAATAATTTGTTGTTCTGGGACCGGAGGAAGAGCGGGGACTTTTAGTTCATTTTCTCCTTTTTGATTTAGATAATCAGGTCGAGGTGGTAGTTTGAAAGTTTCGTTATCTGTAATTCGATTTTCATTTTGCCAGAGATAACCCAAAATTCCACTGATGCCAGCAAAAATGATCACTAAAGCAAGGGTAATGAAAAGTATCTTTTTATACATATTTTTATTTTTAAATGCTATTTACTATATTTTTTCTGCTTTAATTATAGTGAATTTCTTAATTAAAAGCAACACGATTTTAGTTTTTCTTATTTTATGTTATAATATTAATGTTTTTAAATTAGCGATAAAAAATATTATGAAAAAAGTTTTAGCCAATTGGCATTTAAGTTTGTTAGTTTTAGCAGCTTCAGTTTTGAGTTTAATCTTAATTCAAAATTATGTTTTGGCTGCCTGGCAAGCTCCTTCAACAGATCCAGGGGATAATAGTGGAGTTAATACTCCTTTGATTCCTGATCAAACTGGTAATGTTGATTTAGAGGATAATAATATTATCAATGTTGATGATTTAAGAGTGAATACTTTAACCGCTACGACTTCTTTGGAGGTTTTAGGAATTTTTAATGCTTCGGGTGTAGAAATAAACACATTGACAATGCCACATACTCCTGGCGTTGGATACGGGACGATCGATATTACAGCGGATGATAGCACTTTAAGTATTACCGGACCGCTTGGTTCTAGTTCGGCTGGGACTTTTACAGCAGGAGTAGTTGGTTCAGGACAAGCTTCTTATGGGCTTTATGCCTCAACTGTGGCGGGTAGCGGAGTAGCGAGTAGTTATGCTGTAGCTGGAGTTTCTAATAACGCTGGAGGAACTGCAATTTATGGCTTAGGAAATTCTGGTTGGGCTGGTTATTTTTCTGGTCCTGTTGGCATTGCTGGCGCTTTAGCAATCGGTAATAATAACAATGCTAATGGTGCCTATTCTTTTGCTGGTGGTCAAAATGCTACTGCTGATGGAGATTATGCTTTTTCTTTTGGCTATGCTGCTAAGGGCACTGGAGCTTATTCGGTCGCCTTAGGCGGCGATGATGTTGTTGTAGAAGGAGATTATTCTTCTGGCTTTGGTAACAAGTTAACAGTAGCTGGTAGTCATTCAGTTGGAATTGGCTTGTCTGATTCGGTTAATTCGTCGATTTGGGGTAATAATGTTTTGGCAATCATGGGCGGTGATGTTGGGATTGGCGTTGATCCTAGTTATAAATTACATTTGCTTGGAGATTATTATCAAGACGGAATGATGCAAATTCAGCCAACGACAGCTTTGCTTTCTAGTGAAAATATCATTTATGCCAATGCTCCCTCAGGAAGCTCTAACTCTGCGCATTTATTAAGATTACAGAATAATGGCACAGATAAATTTAGAGTGACTGCTTTGGGTGCTGGTGTTTTTGCTAGCACAATTTCAGCAACTCAAGGAACATTTACTTCAGGAGTTGTTGCTGGCGCTAGTACTTTTAATTCTGGTTTGACAGCAGGAGGTAGTATTGCCTTGAAGAGCGGAGCCCCTGTTACTTTTAGCAGTAGCAACGGTAGTTATTTTGATTTTAATGACGACGATGATTCTAAGGCGCCAGCTTGTAAATCAGGAAGTGATGGAATTGTTTATAATTTTGAGACAAATAAAGTTTTGTGTTATTGCGATGGTTCATCTTGGATTTCGATGGTTAATGGTAAAGCAGATTCTCTTTGTGCATCAAAATAAAATAATTTAAATTTTAAAACACCGCAACTGATTTAAGTTGCGGTGTTTTTTATTCAGAGAGTTTTGTGTTATAATATAGTTAATAAAAATAAAATTATGTTAAAAGATAAAAAAATATTCGCTTTGTTTTTGGCCTTGGCTTTTGTGTTAATGACAACAATTTGGGCGGTATCAACCGGAGTTTTAGCGCAGACTTATAATGATCCGGATACTCCACCACCAGGAGGCAATGTCGACTTAAATTTTTTAGAAAATCCTTTAACTGAAGATTTGGATCTTAGTGGTTTTAATCTTAATAATGCTAATGATATTCATGCTAATCGTTTGATTATGAACGCTGGTTCTTTGGATATTACCAGCTCTCCGGCAAATGCCAATGAAACCAAATGGGCTTTTGGCGCGACAGCAAGCAAGGTTAATTCGTCTGTGAATGCGCGTACTTACGGCTTGTATTCCAAGACGATTACTAATAGTGGTAGCAATCCAAGCTATGCGGTTTTTGCTGAAGCAAATAATGCTGGCGGAATTGCAGTTTATGGTAAAGCTAACAATGGTTATGCGGTCTATGGCGAAACAGCAAATACTTTGAGTACGCCTGGAGTTTTTGGCTTGGGCAGCAATGGTGTTTTTGGTCAGAGCAATAAACCAGGCGGAGCTGGTGTTTATGGACACGCCGGAACAGGTGATTATGCTGGGTATTTTGACGGCATGGTGTTACTAGCAAATGGTGGTCAATTGTATGTGGAAACTGAAAATGATTTAAGTCCAATTGTTGGTGTAGCAAGCTATGATGGCGTTAATGCTGGAGTACAAGGCTATGGCAACGTTGGTATTTATGGCGGAGGAGATGTTGTTGGGGTCTATGGCTACGGTGAACAAGGAGTCTTAGCAAAAGGAGCTAGAACAATTTCAATTATTCCGCCACCAGGAGGTGAGTTTAATGAGGAGCCAATAGAAAATGGGGTGGTGATTAGTTTACTTGGAGCAAACCATGTTCAAGCTGCGGTTGGGAATTACACTCCCTATACTATCGGTTTGATTGCTGCTGGCGGCTCTAATGGCGGTGGTACCTTGACTCACGCAGGACTTGGTTTGTGTGCTTTGTCTGGAGCCAAAGATTTTGCTTTGGGAGATTCTCCAAACTATTATAATTATTGTCAGGATACAAATGGTAAAAATAACTACGCTGGTTTTTTTGCAGGTGATGTTTATCTTAAAGACGGTTCTTTGCAAATTCGTGGTAGCCTAACAGCTGCTAATGAAAATTTGATTTATGGCAACGCTTCTTCAGCTGCCGCTGGTTCACATTTGATTAAGTTGCAAAATAATGGCCTTGATAAATTTAGAGTATCTAAAGATGGTGCAGGGTACTTTGCTTCTAGTCTTAGCGCTAGTGATCTTAATGCTGATGGCAGTTTGTTTTTAAATAGTGATGCTAGTTACATAGATTTTAGGGGAGGAATTTCCGCGCCATCCTGTAAAGCAGGAGAAGAGGGAATTGTTTATTATTTTAGTAATTATAATTCTTTATGTCTGTGTCGAGGGGCTAGCGGTTGGGCGAATTTAGTTCCTGGACTTCCTAATGGCATGTGTACCAACGGCACTTATTTTCCTAGCTAGATAAAATTTTAAATTTTTTTAACAATCCAGGTAATTTATTTTGTCTGGATTTGTTATTTTTGCTAAATTTTAGTATAATAAAAAGAGATTATTGAAAAATAAAAAATATGTTTAATAAGAAACAACTTTATCTATTGGCTGTGCTAATTTTAGTTTTAGGTTTTGCCTTTGTACAAAGACAAGTATTTGCCCAATGGATTGGCCCAGGCACTGGTCCGGGGTCAAGCGGTGTTAATCCGCCAATTACAAATCCTCTTAGTGCTAGCTTAGATTTAAATGGATGGAATTTAAGTAACTCTAGCTCTACAGCCTCGGTAATCAATGTTAATACGATTAGCGGAGCCAATGGTAGCTTTTCTGGAAATTTGGATGTAAATACCATTGATGGACATACGGTGGCAGAATTTTTGACCGGCGGAGGAGGTTTAGATAACCCTTTGACCGCTGATTTGTCTGGAGATGGTAAATATGGCGTCATAGAGTTACAAAGTTGTGCACCAACTAAAGATGGTGATCAGTGTGGAGGGGTAGAGGCTACTGCTGCAAAGAATAGCATTAATAAAGCTTATACCTTTGGTTTGTGGGGACAGACTAACGCTGCTTCAGAAACTAATCCTAGTTACGGAGTTTATGGTTTAGCGAACAATAAAGGTGGTACTGGTGTTTTAGGATACGCTGCTTCAGATAATGCTGTTGGTGTTAGAGGGTCTTCGGCTTATGTTAATGGCTATGGGGGATATTTTGATAATTCTGGCGGTGGTTTAGCTTTGGGAGTTTTGGGTGGAGTAGAAGCTGATGTGACTGGAAGTAGCTTTACTGTTGCCGGTGGAAATTTAAACGTCTCGGGTGGAAATTTAAACGTTTCTCAGAATATAAATGCTGCTAATCAAGAACTTACTGGTAATTTGATTGTTACTGGAACTACTTATATGGAAGGTTTTGTCACCATAGACAATGGTGCTAGCGTTGAAGGAATTTTAAGAGTTGATGCTTCGCCAGTCAGCCTTTATAGCGCGATTGTTGGAATTGCTGATGGTGAAAATTATGATACCAATGCTGGCGTTGAAGGCATTGGCACAACCGGAGTATACGCTAATGGTAGTTTAGTGGGTGTTTTTGCTGATTCTCCTGGCTATGCGGGTATTTTTAAAGGTGCTACCGCTACTGGTTGGAGTCCTCCTCCTGGCGGAGAAGGTGCTGGCGGCGAAATACCTCCAGACGGGACTGTGATTAGTAAGTTGTTTGGCCTAGACAAAACTTTAGCTGGGGTAGAAACCCCTGGTCCTTTAGGAATAGTTGCTGCTGGCGGCTGGACTTATAGTGGTGGTTTTGGTCGTGCTGGTTTAGGACTTTGTGCTTTGTCTGGTGAAAAAGCCAGAGAAGCAGATCTTGCGGGCGGAGATTATTATCTTTATTGTCAGGATGCAGGTGGCAAAAATAACTATGCTGGTTTTTTTGCTGGCGATGTTTATCTTAAAGGCGGTTCAGTACAGATCAATGATTCTTTAGCGGCAGCTGGAGAAAATTTGATTTATGCCAATGCTGCTTCTGCTGTCAGCGGTGCTAGTTTACTTAAATTACAGACAGCTGGAGCTGATAAATTAAAATTAGACAAAGACGGTAATTTAACAGTTAATAATTTTTATGTTGACGCTGCTAATAATCGCGTTGGTGTTGGTACAACTGCGCCGACAGATTTGTTTGTAGTTAATGGCATAGCAAGATTTACGAATACTGTAAAATTAGCTGACGGAACTTTAGCCAATACTTCACTTGCTCACCGAGCAGATGAAAATACTGGTATGTACTTTCCAGCCAATGATAATATTGCTTTGGTTACTAATAGCGCAGCTCGTTTAACTATCAATAGTTCTGGTCACGTTGTTTTGGGTAGTCCAAAAGTATTAGATTTTGATGGTGGCGGTACAGCGGGGCCTACTTGTAGTATTTCTAATACAGGAATGGTGTATTATTTCTCTCTATATAACGCTTTGTGTGTCTGTAATGGAACTGGATGGCAGTCTTTGATGAATAGTGTCACAGACAGTGGTTATTGCACCAATATTACGTATACTCCAAAATAAATTTACTTAATTTAAACAACCGCGTCTGACGCGGTTGTTTTTATTTTGTTAACAAACATGTTATAATAAAACAAATTAAGATTTATTTTTAATGAAAAAGCATTTTCATTTTCATTTTTATCTCAGAATATTTTTATTTGCTATTTTGGCAATCTCTTTTGTTTTCTTTATTTATCAAAAAACAATCAAAGCAAATACCGGAGGCGGAGGATTGAATCAAGAAGATTTTCAGTTTCATGGTTGGGCTTGGTCGCCAAACATCGGTTGGTTGACCTTAAATTGTTATAATGATTTTGATGGAGATGGTGAGTTAACAGCGGCTGATAATTATTGCGCTAGTGTTCGTGATGGGCATCCTGGCTTAGGTGCAGTAGATTTTGGTTTATATTTAGACGCATCAGCCGATGAAAGCGTCCGCGCTGTCGGTGGTTGTGCTTGGGCTGATAGCGTTGGTTGGTGGATTTGTTTTGATGACCCTGGCTTAGCTGGCAGTACTTTAGCGCCTGATTATGGAGTTTATTTAAATGATTATTATTGGCCAAATGACTCGCCAAGCGGTTTGAGTCCGGCAGCAAGTTTAGTTCCTAATGCTCTATATCATGGAGGAGGAACTTGGGGTAGTCAAGATAGCAACGGTCATGCTAGTATTGTGATTTTGGAAGGAGAAACAGATTGGACAAATGAATTAGGTTTTCCGATTGACGCCATTGGAGCTCCTTCAGGCTCTTTAGAAAGTTGTTTTAATTGTCAAGAAACTAAAACTTGTAGCCATGATTCAGGGATTTCTTGTACTGCTGATGCAGAATGTGATGCTTTGTCTCCTGGCAGCACTTGCGATGTTAATCGCACTTGTGATAATTGTTTAGAATATACTTACAATGTTGACGGTAGTTTAGCTAGCTCTGTTGCTGGCTATCAATGTTCAGATTGTTTATTTAATGGTCCTGATGGCGTGGATACTCGTTGTACAGAAAATGCTTATCAAAATAACCAAAACACTTGTTCAAGTTGCGTAAATTATTATGACATTCCAGGTTTGTTGGTAGATTATGCGACAGCAACTAATGACGGCGCTGGCTATATGTGCGGTTGGGCCTGGAATCAAGACTCTGGTTCTGGTAATGGCGTAGGGTGGATTCAGTTTTCGCCAAGGATTACTGCTGGCAATAATCCTTATTTTCAAGTAGACGCAGGAGATATTTATTCTAAGGGCAAAATCAGATCAAATTATATTTTAGCACCAGATATTTACAATGCTTACATTATTGAAGCAGGTGGTGATATTTTCCAGCTTAATGCTTCTAGCTCTAAAGATGGCTTGAGTTATTTGCAAAATCGTCCTTTGATTAATTTTCCAAGTTCCAATGGAGCTGGAAAATACGTCAATGCTTTGGGTAAAATTGATTATGATGGTTTGATTACAGAAGTTGGTTCAACTGGCAAAAATAAGTATGGTTCCACACTTGATCTTTTGCCACCAGGGTCTTCTGGTTGGAGTACTTTGATTGATAATGGTGGTAAAATAGAATTAAATAATACAGTTTATTATAGTCCCATGCCAAGGATTTTCAATGGTTTTCCTAGTAGTTTAATAATTGATAATGCGGTTAATAAAGAAAATGGTTCTGGGGTGGTTGTTTTTGGGGGTGGCCCGGTGTTGATTGCTAATAATATTGTTTATTCTTCAGACGTTTCAAGTATTGATAGACTAAAAGACATCGGCTCGGTAGTCTGGGTTATCAAGGGAGATTTGTGGGTTGATCGTAATGTAAGTGAAATTTCCGGAACATTTATTGTTTTAGGAGCTGACGGAACAGACTGCGCGGTTGATGAATGGAATTGTGGTCGTTTTATTTCTTCTTATGATTCGCCAATTGATAGTCAGTTAAAAATCAACGGCACAGTAATTGCTAAAAAATTTGTTTTAGAAAGAACTTATAACACAGACAATGAACCAGCAGAAAAATTTATCAACGACGGTCGTTTGCAGGTCAATCCACCAGCTGGTTTGCAGAATTTTGCGGATTCCTTACCGCAATTTGATTATACTCCTTACTAATTTTTTAAATTTTTATCCTCACCTTAATGGTGAGGATTTTTTGTTGCTTAAGTATTTGTTGCGAAGAATAAAATATGTTATAATAAGAACAGGATTATTGAAAGAAGAAAACAGTTTTTTATGCAATTATTTTCTACGGTAAATAGCTATTTGGGTGTAGATATTGGGACAACCAGTGTTAAAATTGTTGAGCTAGAAAGTTATAAAGGCCAAGCAAAGCTAAAGACCTATGGCTACGCTGATATTAATACTAATATTTTATCCGCTGCAACAGAGAAAAATAATCAGTTAATTGCTGATTATATTAAGCATATTGTTAAAAAAGCTAGAATTGAATCACGACAAGCTATTGCTGCCTTGCCAACTTTTTCTGTTTTTACTTCGATCATTTCTTTGCCACCCATGCCAAAAAAAGACCTGTCTTCAGCGATCAAGTGGGAAGCCAAAAAATTTATTCCTTTGCCAATTGAAGAAATGATTTTGGACTGGAAAATTTTGAATAAAAAAGAAGTCGCTAACGATCCAAAGGCAAGCGCTGATTTAACTGGAAAATTAGGAAGCATTTTTAGTAAAAAAACAAAAGATGAAGATTCTTCAGAGGAAGATTCAGAGGCTGAAGAGACAGCAAAAAAAGAAGCAGAAAAAAATGGTCCAGTAGAGGAAGTGGTTAATCGTGGAGTTTTAGGGGCAAAAAATTATCGAATTTTGTTAACAGCTGCTCCAAAAAATTTAGTGGCTAGATATCTAGATATTTTTAAACGTACAAATTTAAATTTATTAAGTTTGGAAACCGAAGCCTTTGCCCTTTCTCGTTCTTTGATGGGCAATGACATGTCTAGCGTAATGATTGTTGATATCGGCGCAAATAATACCGATGTTTGTGTCATTGAAGAGGGCGTGCCGATTTTAAACAGGGGCATTGATACTGGCGGAAATCTGATCACTAAATCGATCATGAATAGCATGAATGTTAATGTCGATCGAGCAGAGCAATTCAAAAGAGATTTTGGCTTAACAACAGTAGGAAATCGTTCGGTGCCAAATACAATCCAAAATTCTTTAAACCCAATTATTAATGAAATTAAGTACGTTTTTGATCTTTATCAAAGACAAGGTGAGTCACAGATTGAAAAAATTATTCTAGCTGGTGGCAGTTCTTTTTTACCAAATTTACCAAAATATTTATCAGAGTTATTAGGTTTACCCGTGATCATCGGTGATCCTTGGGACAGGATAGTTTATCCTTTGGATTTAAAGCCAGTGCTCCAAGAAATTGGGCCAAGAATGGCCGCTTCTATTGGTCTAGCAATGCGTGATATTTAAACAAAAATAAATGGCTGAAGAAAATATAAATTTAATGCCAGAAGATTTACGCCAGAAAGAAATGAAGGCGAATAATCTTAGCGCTGAACAAGCGCCTGATTTAAATATTCCAAAAAAACAAGAGTCAACTGTCACAGGAGAAGAAAGTGGTAGCCATGGATCATGGATGGCTAATTTTGCCAATCGTTTGAACAATAAGCAAAAAGAAAAACCAGAAATTGAAGAAAATAATTTTAAGCCTTTGCCAGTAGAAGAAAAACCTCAAGAAAATACTATTCCAGCGCCAATTGATAATACTCCGAAACCAGAAATTTCAAGCTCAGAAGATAGACCAATTAGAACAAGTGGTTTTGAATTAAATGAAGTAGCAGAGGAAAAAGTAGAGGGTAAATTTCATCAACCAGAAAAAAATATCAGAGCAAGATTTATTGATTCAGCCGAAGGTGTTGATTTGGTGCCTACTTCAGCCAAGATTAAGAGTTGGAAACAAATTAGCACTTTAGTTATCACAGCCTTTGTTGCCTCTTTAGGTATTTTGGTGGTTCTTTACTTTGGTCTTTTGGCAACTAGTACTAATTTGAGCAGTAATCAAGTCAACAAAGCAAATAATATTGCTCAGATAGAAGCTAAATTGTTAGAATTTGAAGATATTAGCAAAGAGATTAACCAAACTGGTAAAGAAATTAGCTTGGTTTATGAGGCTTTGACTCAGCATATTTACTGGACTAACTTTTTTGCTTTGTTAGAAAAATACACTTTAAATGACGTGTCTTATACTGGTTTTGCGGCAGTTAATAATGGTGCTTTGACCTTAGACGCTGTTGCTCCTGACTATTACACAGTCGCCAAACAGCTTAAGGTTTTGCAAGAAGAGCAGGCTCAAGAATTCGTCACAGACGTGGATATTTCTGCTGCAGCTTTGACTGATGCTAGTGTTAGTTTCAACATTTCTTTAACTTTGAATCCAAATTTATTTTATTATCAACAAGCAAAATAAGATATGGCAGAAAAATCGGAAATAAAATTTGAGCAACCATCAGCATCTTTGTTATTGGCTAATAAAAATTTGTGGTTGGTTTTATTATTGATTGTTTTGACCACCTTGTCTTTTGGCTATTTTTTTCTACTCAGACCGCGGATTAGCGCGATTACAGAGGCTAGTCAAGGCGTCGAAGAGGTGCAAGCCAAAGAAGCTGAAGTTAAGGCTTTGATTCAGAAAGTGACTGACTTGGAATATCAATTTAATTCAGTTAAAACTCAAAGAAATAATGACTTAAGAAGACTAGAAAAAATTATTCCACAAAATCCAGAGATCGCTGAGCTTTTTGTTTTGGCAGAACGTTTGGCAATCAATCGAGGTTTGATTTTGCAGGGAGTAGATTTTTCACAAGAAGAAGTGGCGCTAGCGAAAACTGATTCGGCTGAAGCTGAAGGTACTTTAGAAAGCGGGAGCTCTTTGAACTCGATTAGCATCAACATGTCCGTTGCTCAAGATAGCGAGCTAATTGATACTTCTAACAAAAATCCTTACGATCTTTTTAAAGAATACTTAAATGATTTGGAGAGCAATTTACGTTTGATGGATGTAGAGTCGGTTAATTTCTCAGGAGTCGAAGGAGGCGAATCTTCTTTGACAATGGATTTTACAATCAAAACTTATTTTGTCGCAAAATAATTTTATTATGGAAAAAGGTGAAAAAAAATCTAATCTTTTAATCGTTATAATCATTGCTGTGCTTTTGATTTTTGGTGCATGGTTTGTTTTTTCTTTATTAAATAATAAAGAAATAGCGCCCTTAAGCAATGACGAAATTATTCAAGAAGCTAAAATAAGAAGAATCAAACTTTTAGCTGAAAAAAATTTGGAGTACTTTCCTTTAGAGAGCACAGCCAAAAGTATTTTGGAAAAAGTAAAAGATGATCCTCAATATCAGGGTTTGGATTTAGAAATAAATACTTTTATTAACACCAAAACTAATTTGGGTAATTCTTATCCTTTTGCTAATCCAGAGGCAGAGGTGCAAAAATAATTTTTTATGACAAAAAAAGAAATACTTAAATTATTGAGTTTTTTACAAGAAAAAAGACTCATTAATGACCAACAATATCAAGAATTATTAAATAACAAAGCCAGTTCTTTTTCTGAATTAGAAAAAGATTTGAGGCGCAAAATTTTAGTTTCTGATGAAGATTGGACGCAAGCCAAGGCGGTTTTTTTTGATATGGAATATATCAATCTTTCTGGTAAAGTTATTAATTCAGAAATTTTAAATATCTTACCACAAGATTTAGCTGAAAATTACCGCATGGTCGTTTTTAATAAAGATGGTAAGAAAATCGAAGCTGGTTTAGTCGATCCAGGAAATTTAAAAGCCATGGAAGCTTTAAATTTTTTGGCTAGAAAAAATCAGTACAATATAAAATTTTATATTATTTCTGAAGATAGTTATCGTGCAGCTTTAAAACAATACGAGACTTTAGGTGAAGAGGTGGGAGCAGCTCTAGATACTGCTGAGGCAATTTTTGCGCCCAAAGATGAAACTATTGATGATGATGATGGAAAAGGTTTTACGGAAGTTATTAAATCTGCTCCAGTTTCTAAGATTGTTTCAGTGGTTTTAAGGCATGCGATTGAAGGAAGGGCCTCGGATATTCATATTGAGCCAGTTGGTAACCAAAGTAAAATTCGTTATCGTATTGACGGTGTTTTGCACACAACGATAGTTTTACCAATTTATGTTCATTCAGCTTTGGTTTCGCGTATTAAGGTTATGTCTAATTTGAAAATTGATGAAACTCGTATTCCACAGGATGGTCGTATTCGAATCAAAATTCACAACAAAGACGTCGATTTCCGTATTTCCACTATTCCTTTGATGGGCAACGAAAAGGTGGTAATGCGTATTTTGGAAACTCCAGAAAAAGCGCCAACTTTTGAAGAGCTTGGTTTTATGGGTGAAAGTGGCAAAAGGGCAATGAAGAATATTCAAAAACCAAATGGCATGTTTTTGGTAACTGGCCCGACTGGTTCTGGTAAATCAACGACTTTATTTGCGGCCTTAAGCTCTTTGAATCAAGAAGGGGTTAATATTGCAACTTTGGAAGATCCGGTTGAGTATTATGTTCCGGGAGTTAACCAGTCTCAAGTTAGGCCAGAAGTAGGATTTACTTTTGCTAGTGGTTTAAGAGCATTACTTCGACAAGACCCAGATATCATCATGGTCGGAGAGATTCGTGATAATGAAACAGCGGAACTTTCCATTCATGCTGGTCTTACTGGTCACTTTGTTTTATCTACTTTGCATACCAACGATGCTCTTGGTGCTATTCCTCGTATGTTTGATATGCATATTGAGCCATTTTTGTTGGCCAGTACTTTAAATGTGGTAATTGCTCAACGTTTAGTAAGAAAAATTTGTGAAAAATGTAAAAAGGAAGAAAAATTACCAGATAATGTTTTAGCTGAGATTAAACAAACTATGGAAACAATTCCAGAATCTTCTTTTTATGGTGGTTCCAAAAAAGGAAAATATACTTTTTATCGTGGCGAAGGTTGCGCTCAGTGTGGTGGAACTGGCTACAAGGGTCGTTTGGCGATTGTTGAGGCCATTGACATCACCAAAGAAATGAAAGACATTGTCGCCAAGGGTTTTGATCGTCAAGCAGTGGAGGCAGAGCTGGCCAAACAAAACTTTATCACAATGGATCAAGATGGCGTAATCAAAGCTGCCTTAGGTTTAACAACGGTAGAAGAAATTTTACGTGTAAGTAAAGGATAAAATTATGGATCAAGTAAGAGTACTTATTGTGGAGGATGATGACTTTTTGTCTCAAATGTATGCTGCCAAATTAGAATTGGAAGATTTTAATGTTTTGACAGCCATGACCGGCACAGCTGGTTTGAAGTTAGCTCAAAAAGAGTTACCAGATTTTATTTTATTGGATTTAAATTTGCCAGAAATGGACGGTTTTGAGGTTTTGAGAAATCTAAAAGCCGATGAGAAAACCAAAAATATTCCAGTTTTGATTTTGACTAACTTTTCTCAAAAAGAACATATTGATAAATGTTTGGATCTTGGAGCGGAAGATTATTTAATCAAAGCTCATTTTGTGCCGAGTGAAGTTGTCGCTAAAATCAAAGGCATCTTAAGTAAGTAATTATTTTTTTTAATGTCTACTACTGAAACTTTATTGGTAAATAAAATTTTAAATTTAGCAGCTGAACGTCGAGCAACTGACGTTCATTTAACGGCTGGTAATTATCCTGTTTTGCGTATTGATGGTAAATTGGTTACTTTAACGGAAGAGCAGGTTTTGACACCAGATTTTTTGTTGGCCATGGTAGATGGTTTTCTTTCGGAAACAGATAAAAAAAATTTGGAAGCATCTCGAGAAGTAGTGACTGTTTATTCTTGGGCAAATCGAGTTAGATTTAGAGCTAGGGTTTTTTATCAAAAAGGTTATGTTGCTATTTCTTTAAGAATTATTCCTCAGTTGATTCGTTCGCCAAAAGATCTTGGTTTGCCTCAAGTTTTGACACAACTAATTACCAAAGAAAGAGGCTTGATAATTATCACTGGTCCTTTTGGGAGCGGAAGAACAACCTCGGTTGCTTCCTTGCTAGAGACTTTAAATCGTAACAAAGGTTTGCATGTTCAGACTTTAGAAAAACCAATAGAGTATTTACTAGCTAATAACCAATGCATTATTGAACAAAGAGAGATCGGAAAAGATACCGGTAGCTTTTTAAAGGGCCTAGAAGATACCTTAGATGAAGACGTTGATGTTGTGGTAGTTGGCATGTTGTCAGAAGATGGCTTAGAGGAAATGTTGTTACAAACAGCAGAGAGTGGAAAATTAGTAATTGCCGTGATGGATGCCGACACAGTGATCTCAGCTTTAGAAAGATTTATTAGTAATTTATCTCCAGAAAAAAAGATTTGGGGCCAAGATGTTTTGTCGCAAGTTTTATTGGGAGTAGTAGCTCAAAGATTATTACCAAAAATTGGTGGTGGTTTGAGCTTGGCTTATGAAGTTTTGACTATGACCTCAGCTGTTCAAGCGATTATTAAAGATAATCGTCTCTATCAGCTAAATAGTATTATGCAGACTTCCAAAGAAGAAGGAATGATTAATTTAGACAAATCTTTGCTAGAGTTAGTCAAAGTTGGGGAAATTAGTGCTAATGATGCTATTTTACAAGCATCAGACGCAGATAGTTTTAGAAGAAATTTTAAATAAAATTTTTAGATAATTTTTAAACTTTAAAATTGGCTATGCCTACTTTTAAATATCGAGCCAGAGGACAATCTGGCTCGGTGACAACTGGAAATGTCGAGGCTGTTTCAGAATCATCGGCAATTGAATTGTTAGAAGACAAGGGTCTGATTGTTTTGTCTTTGCAAGAAGGAGGATCAAAGGCCAAAAAAGGTTTTAATATCAATATTGGTCGAGTTAAAAATAAAGATATTGTTATTTTTTCTCGTCAATTGTCAGTAATGGTTTCTTCTACTGTCCCGATTGTTCAGGCTTTAAAAATTTTAGCTCAGCAGACTGTCAATCCTATTTTTATTGAAGACATCATGGAGATGGCCAATGACGTTGATGGTGGTATGAAATTATCATCAGCTCTTGGTAAACATCCAAAAGTCTTTAGTCGTTTTTATGTGGCGATGGTTAAATCTGGTGAAACATCTGGTAAATTGGATGAGGTTTTGCAATATTTAGCCGATCAGATGGAAAAAGATTATGATTTGGTCTCTCGAATTAAAGGTGCGATGATTTATCCAGTTTTTATTATTTCTGGTATGATTTTGGTGGGATTTTTGATGATGATTTTTGTGGTGCCAAACATGACTCAGATGTTAATTGATTCGGGAGCAGAATTACCTTTTTTAACTAGAATTTTAATTGGCGTTTCTAGTTTTATGCAAAGCTTTTGGTGGTTAATTGTCGGGACGGCAGTAGGTTTGTTTGTTGCTTTCAAAGCTTGGACTAAAACTGGCGGTGGTAAGATTGCTTGGGATACTGCCAAAGTAAAAGTTCCTATTTTTGGGCCATTGTTTCAGAAAATTTATATCGTTCGTTTTGCTCGTGGTTTTTCGACTTTGATCAGAGGTGGCGTGCCAGTTTCAGCTGCCTTGAGAATTACTGCTGAAGTGGTGGATAACGAAGCTTATCGTGCTTTAATCTTAGGGACAATCAAGGAAGTAGAAGATGGAAATTCTGTTGTCACTGTTTTTTCTAAATCTGATTTAATGCCAAAAATGTTGTCTCAAATGATGAGTATTGGTGAGCAGACCGGTAAGTTGGACTCAATTTTAGAAAAACTTTCTGATTTTTATACTCGGGAAATTGATAGTTTGGTTAATGGTTTAACAGCCTTGATAGAGCCGATGATTTTGATGGTCATGGGCGTCGGCGTTGGTGGGATGGTGGCAGCTATTATGTTACCGATGTTTAAAGTTGCTCAAAGTATTAGTTAAAATAAATATTTATCCAAATAAAAATCCCGTCTTTTGACGGGGTTTTTGTTCTATTTGTTTAATTCTTTTTGCATTTCTAAGGCCAAAGGATAATCAGGATCGAGTTCCAAAGCTTTATCTAGATACTCCTGTGCTTTTTCGGTCTGATTATCATAAAAATAACTTTGAGCTAAATCAGTGTAGCTTTCGGCTGAATAATCTTGACTTAAGTCAAGATAGCGATTGTGAAATTCGATTGCCATCTTGTATTTATCCAGGGTGTAGTAAACGCGAGCTAAAGTTTGGTAGTATTTAGTGTCTATTTGTCCAGCAGTTTTTCGTGCTTTTAATAAAGTTTTAAGAGCTTGTCGGTTTTGCCCTAAATTGTATTGAGCTGTCCCTAAGCCTATTAAGTACGGTGCTTGAGTTTTCCCAGCTTTTTTAAAATTTTCAAAAGCCAATTGATCTTGATTATTTTGCAAATAATAGAATCCTAATAAATAGTATAAATGTTGATTTTTTGGATTTATTTTTAAAGCTTGGCTAAGGTTTTCGACGATTTTTGTTTGATCTTCTGGGTTAAATTGACAGTTTTGATAAACTAGGGCTAAATTTTTGTATTGCAACCAATTTTGAGGATTGATCGTTAATCCTTTTTCTAATTCACTGATTAAGTTATTTTTTAGATCTGGATTTTCTTTGAGATTTTCTTCCTGGCAAATATCGGTGATGTTTTTTTCATTGAAATAAGGCGCGAAGTTTTTGTAAGAAAATTTTTCAATAATTTCTTGGTTATCTTCCGTATTTTTGATATAAATCGTCGATAAATCATCAAAATAAATCAATTGCCAATTTTCATCATTCCATAAAGTTGTTGGTAGAGAGGTATTATTTGGCCAAAGCCAGAAATTAATTTGGTAGTCTTCGACTATTTGAGTTCTAAGATTATCGTTTGCAAGATTTCTCCATTGCCAGTAAAAATAATCATCATAAACATTTGGCGTACGGCCGTCCATGAAGATTTTTTTTTCAGGGTAGAGTGACCAAATATAATAACCGCCATTATTATAATCATTAGCCATATTTCCAGGAATTTTGTTTTCTTTGATAAATTTAACAGCATTTTCTGGGTATCGATGATCTAAGTATCCTAAACCAAATTGAGCTCGATCAAAATAACTGAGATTGAGCATAAAAATAATCAAAGCTGTAACAGGGAGCATTTTTGTTAGCCAATGATTTTTTTGATTTTTTGGCCAATTTTTGATTAAAATAATAGAAAAAATTATAGTGCTAATCAAAGCAAATCGCAGGGCAACTAGACTTTGGTATAAAAATAGCAGAAACAAAAAAAGGTCTTCCCAGGGAATATTTTGGTAAGCTGAAAAGGAGCTGTATTTTTTGTTGATCAAATTTTTTATTTTTTTGATTAAAACAAATAAAGTAAGCCAAGTGATTATAATGTATGGTAGACTAGCGATGTCTGCCAAATTAAAAAGCCTATCTTTAGCTGGAGTATTCCACTCACTGACATTTTTTAAGCTTTCTTGCGAAGAAAAAATCCACCAAAACCAAGAAATAGTTTTTAGGCCATAAGGACTAATAAAATTTGCAATTATTGTTAAAATTAAAATAACAAAGTAAGTTTTAAGGTATTTATTTTTTAAAAATTTTAAATTTTTATTTTTCAATAAATGTCGGATTAATTCTCCACCAAAGAAAACACCGACCAAAGCTAGACCGGTGACAAAACTCAAATGAGTGTTGACCCAGAGGATTTGAATTAATGGGATTAAGTATAATAATTTTCCCCCAGTATATTTATATTTGTATAAAGCGTAGAGATAAAAAGCCGTATAAAGATAAGTGAATATTTCTGGGCGATAGAGAGACCTAAATAATAATAAAGAGAGGATTGAAAAAAATGCAAAAAATAAGAGTCCAGAGTTATTATTTTTTAACTTTATCGTTTTCCAGAGTAGAAAAAACGTTGTTAAATAACATAAAAATTTAAAGATAAAGAGCCCTAAATAAGAAAAATGCTTATAGATTAGCCAAATACTGACATCAAATATTTGAGTGTTATTAAACCAATCAATATTATATCTAGTGAAAGAAAACATTTCTTTAGTGATCCATTCTTTGTTTTCCCAGGCTAGTTGGCCGAGCTTTAAGTGCCACCAAAAATCGTTACTAAATATTTTTCTAAAAGAAATAAGCAAAAGAAAAATAATAAAAATAATTAATAAAATTTGATAAATTATTTTTTTCATAAGTGTGTTTATGTGAGTCATAAAATATGATATACTTAGTTTAATGCATTTTTTCCTTTTCAACAATAGTCAATTTTTAGAAAAAGTGCTATAATAATTCTGTCTTTAATAATTAAGATCCCAGACAATTAAATAAAGCTTTAGAGCTTTGAGATCTCAAGCTTTAAACTTTAATTGTTTGACCCAAGAGGGGAGGTGTAACAATGAAAAATCAAAAAGGTTTTACTTTAGTCGAGTTGTTAGTCGTAATCGCTATTATTGGTATTTTATCATCAGTTGCCGTAGTTAATTTAAACTCTGCTCGTTCAAAGGCCAAGGTTGCTGCCGTAAAGGGCTCTTTGGCAGGACTAGCTGCTGCTGGTGAAATTTATTATAATGATCATAACAACTATACTGGTTTCTGCGCTGATTCAGCAGTTTCTAGTGCTACTTCTTCAGCACAGGCGACAAGTGGTTTAGTTAATGCTGATATCACTTGTACCGGAAATGCTGATGCTTGGGCAGTTAGTGCTGCTCTTGATAATGCTGGAGAATCTGGTAATGATTATTGTATTTCTAGTACAGGCTCTGGTAGCACCGCTGCTTCTGGTAATGCTTGTCCATAATTTTAGAAATAATGTAAACAAAATCTCCTCAATTTGGGGAGATTTTTTGTTGTCTAAAATTTGCTTTTTTGCTATGATTTATGAGATGAAAAAATTATCAATTGTTATTCCAGTTTTTAATGAGGCTAAGACTTTGCCACTATTATTAGAAAAAATAGAGGCAGTTTTTTTGGATGATATTGAAAAAGAAATTTTAATTATTGACGACGCCTCAACTGACGGTACTCGAGAAATTTTAGAAAATTTAAAAGATAAATATAGGATTTTTATTCAAGAAAAAAATCAAGGTAAAGGCGCAGCAGTTAGAAAAGGATTGGAGCTGGCTAGCGGAGATTTTTTGTTAATCCAAGATGCTGATTTAGAATACGATCCAAATGATTATCAAGTTCTTTTGGAACCAGTTTTAAGGCACGGGGCCGACGTTGTTTATGGTTCGCGTTTTTTAGGTAAAGGTCCACATCGAGTTTTATTTTTTTGGCATTCTTTAGGAAATCGGATTTTAACCTTGTTTTCTAATATGTTGACCAACATTAATCTGACAGATATGGAGACTTGCTATAAGCTTTTTAAAAAAGAAGTTATTGCTGATATTATCCCCAAGTTAAAATCTACCCGATTTGGTTTTGAGCCAGAAATTACAGCGAGAATAGCCAAAAAAGAGATTGTTATTTATGAGGTTGGGATTTCTTATTATGGCAGAACATATAAAGATGGTAAGAAAATTAATTGGAAAGATGGTCTAGCTGCTTTTTGGCACATAATACGTTTTAATTTATTTTCATAATGTATATTTTAGAGCCAATTTTAAGGAAATTGAGGATTTCTAGAATCACAAAAAATTTACCAAAAAAAGTAGAGCTATTAGTTGATTTTGGTTGTGGTGAAGAAGCGGGAGTTTTGCAAGATTTAGCTAATTATTATCAGCGAGCAATTGGCTTCGATGGCCGAGTATCTAATAGAAAGATTTCAGAAAAAATAATTTTGCAACAAGCAAATTTAAATCAGCGTGTAAATTTAGAGGATAATAGTGTTGATGTGGTGATTTGTTTGGCGGTTTTAGAGCACGTCTTAAAACCACAAGAGTTATTAAATGAAGCTTATAGAGTGCTTAAGCCAGGGGGAATTTTGTTGTTGACTACGCCATCGTGGGTAGCAAAACCTATTTTAGAATTTTTGTCTTACAGATTAAAAATTGTTGACCGACGAGAAATAGAAGATCATCAAAGATATTTTTGGAACAAAGAATTGAAGGAAATGTTAAAAATTGCGCATTTTGATTTAAGCAAAGCAAAGGTGAGTTATTTTCAATTTGCTTGTAACAATTTTGTATTTGCCAAAAAATAGTTAACTAATTTGGAGTTTTGTGTTATAATAATTTTGTAAGAATTAAAATTTTAGAATGAAGATTAAAAATTTAACAAAAAATGGTTTTACTTTAGTTGAGTTGCTGGTCGTTATTGCGATTATTGGTATTTTATCATCAGTTGCCGTAGTTAATTTAAACTCTGCGCGTGATAAGGCTAAAATAGCAGCAATTGAACAGACCATGGCTTCTTTTAGGCCATTGGTTTCATTGTGTTTTAACGAAGATTATAATCTTCTCGTTGAAGAATCTGGTCCGACTTATTGCGATGGATTAAGCGGAGCGCCGGTTAGTGGTCAATTAGTCTGCGAGGCAAGTGGTGTAGATGTTAGGTGGCCAATTTTGGAAAATATAGTTAGCGGTTGGGCTTTTACCGGAGATTGCAATTCTGATTACATATCTGGTGTTTGGGAGTACGCGGCTACTGACGGAACAAATAATATTATTTGTGATCAAATTGGTTGTACAACTTCTTAAGTTGAGTATCCTAAAAACGCCAGCACTAGCTGGTGTTTTTTAATTTTGCTATAATATGAATATGAGCTTATTTAATTATAGTAAAAAAGTAAAAGTTATTTTATTGGCAATATTGTTATTGTTAGTTTTTTCGACAATCACTTTATTAGTTTTTGATCGTAGTCGAGTTAAAGATTTAGAGTTGGTAGAACAAGTCAAAGTTTTTGCAACAGCTTTGGAAAAATATTATGATAAATTTCAAATTTATCCAGAGAGCAAAGAAATAAACTTAGAAACTATTTCTTTTTTAACAGAAAATGGCTTAAACCAAAAAGGAGAGGTGACTTATTATCAGAAAGTTGAAAATTTCAAAAGACCAGTCAGTTTTTTGAGTTCTGGTAATCATTATACTTTGAAGTTTAATTTAAAAAATAAGTGGGGATTGTGGGGCCTGGATTCTTGGCGAGGAGGAGAATGTCGCATGCTTAGTAATTTAGCCCTGAGCTGTCAGTCTTAATAATTATTTACGATGAAAAAAATAAATAATTTAGGTTTTACTTTAGTTGAGTTGTTAGTCGTAATTGCGATTATTGGTATTTTATCGTCAGTGGCGGTAGTTAATTTAAGTTCAGCTAGAAACAATGCTAAAACAGCAGCTGTTAAATACAGTTTAGCATCTTTATCTTCGGCGATTCTTTTGTGCTATGACGATGATCAAGAGTTGACAGCTAGATTTACTGGAGCTTGTCCTGGAGGTATTTGTTATTGTAATGATAATTACATACCATGGTCTGGGCATGCTATTTGTAATGGTAGCGTAACCACTTGGCCGAATATTGCGCAAAATGGTTTTAGCTATTTAGAATGTGATCCCAGTAATCCTCAGACAAATACTTGGACCTTAATGGCTACTAATGGTTCGGAAATTATAAGTTGTAATATCGACGGTTGCGTTTAGATGTGATTATTTTTCTTTTGTTATTAAAAATGTTATAATAAAGCTACTATGTTAGTAGCTTTTGTCTTTATTTTAGGCTTATTTGTCGGTAGTTTTTTAAATGTCGTAATCTATCGTCTTCATCGGGCTGAATCTTTTGTTAAAGGATTTTCTAAATGTCTTTTTTGTGGACATCGTCTTTTTCCGCAAGATTTAGTGCCGTTGTTTAGTTTTGTTTTTTTAAAAGGAAAATGTCGTTATTGTAAGACAAAAATTTCTTGGCAATATTTTTTGGTAGAACTAGCCACAGCCATTGGCTTTGTCTTGATCTTTTGGAAAATTTTTCAGACCAATGAGCTTGCCATTTTTCAGCTGGCTAATCTAAGCATTTTTGCGCATTTAATTTTTTGGTGGATTATCTTCGCTTTCTTGTTGTTAATTTTTGTTTATGATTTAAAATATTATTTAATTTTAGATAAAGTCAGTTTACCGGCCATTGCTTTTGCTTTTGTGGTAAATTTATTTTTTGGTTTTAGTTGGTTAAATTTATTATTAGCTGCCGCAGTTGGTGGAGGATTTTTCTTGTTACAGTTTGTTTTGTCAAATGGAAAATGGATTGGCGGAGGAGATGTTCGCATTGGTTTGTTGATGGGCATGATTTTAGGTTGGCCACAGGTGTTGACTGCTTTATTTTTAGCTTATGTTTTAGGCGGACTGTTTGCTTCTGGCTTGTTAATTTTTAAGAAAAAACACTGGGGAGATAAATTGCCTTTTGGCACTTTTTTGACTTTAGCGACTTTTATTGTCTTGCTTTATGGAGAGACTTTAATCAATTTTTATTGGAGTTTTTGGAAATGGTAGACTTTAGAAGAAATCATTTAGGCACAACTTTGATTGAGCTATTAGTAGCTGTTGCGATTATTGGTATTATGACTAGTATTTTTGTGGTGCAAGTCAGGTTGAGCGATGCCGAAAAATTACATCAAGCAACTGAACAAACCGCAGCTGATTTGAAGCAGTTAAGGAATTTGACAATCTCTCGAGTAATCAATGAGAACAATTCTTTTCCAATTGGTGGTTATGGTATTTTTTTTGATGATGCTAGTAGTCCGAGCTCTTATACTATTTATGCTGACAATGGTCATGCTGGTTATCAAGATTATGGTTGCGAAGGGCTAATTGCTACCTGTCCAGCTTATTGCAATAACTATTGTGAGTCGTCTCCGGACTTTGTTCCTGATGCAGAAATTAAAAAATATCTTTACGATGATGATATTACAGTGTACCCAAAAGATTTAGGAGAAGGGACAAATATTTTTTATTATAATTTTACTAGTGAACATACAGCTACCACTAGTTATTCGGCTGATGAAAGTTTAGAGATAATATTAAAAAATACTGCCAATCTTCAGACCAGTCAGGTAGACATTTTAGACCTTTCTGATGATGGCTATGTTTGGGGGAATATTAGAGTGCAATATAATTAGATGAAAAATAATCAAGGATTTACATTATTAGAGATGATTCTGGCTTTAGCTGTGGTTTCGATAGGAATTATGGGAGCTTTTACTTTGTCTTTGGCTAATTTAAATACAGCTAGAGATAATTACAATCGTGTTTTAGCGGCGAATTTAGCGCGTGAAGGAGTAGAGCTGGTGCGTAATATTCGTGATAGTAATTGGCTAAAGATTGATAATAATATTGATTGTGGCGCAGGACCTTGTACTTGGGACCAGGGTTTGAGTTATGGAACCTCGACTATTAATTATGATGATACGTCCTTGAATCAACTTTTTGGTTCTATGTCGATTGAGGATTGTTTTGACGATGAGCTTTGTCAACCAACCGTGTATTCTGCTGCTGGTGATATTGAACTTGATTTGGCCAGAATGATTGTCTTGAAAGCAATTTGTTTTGATGCTGATCAGAGTGTAGCTACTTCTTACGATCAAGGCGCGACATTTATTTCTAGCTCTTTGACTTGTAGCGGAGACTATGAAGAAAAGATTGGTTTAAGAGTTAGCTCTCAAGTTTATTGGCAAGATAGAGGCAGAGGACACCTGACAGAGGTTATTGAAAATTTATATAACTGGCGAGAGTATGTTAACTAGATTGATTAAAAATAAAATATTACTTAAACTAAAAAATCAAAGCTCAGGTTTGACTTTGGTGGAGGTTTTGATCGCCGTTGCTATTTTTTCATTGTTGTCGGTAGTGGTCGGTGGTATTTATTTAGCTTTTTCAAACAGCCAAGACAGAACGCAAGTGGCGCAAAAGTTATTAAATGACGCGCAGTATGCTTTGGAAAGTATGGCTAGGGAAGTGAGGGGTAATAAGGTTTATTATAATTATTCTAATTGTGATGCTGAGATTACCGTTGTTCAAACTACTCAGTGTTTAATTTTAGAAAAAAGTGACGGAACTATCGTGGCTTTTGCTGTTGAAACAGATGGCGGTGGAAATCCAGAAGTTATTAATTATCTCGTGAAAGAAGCTGGCGTTTGGACAAAGGGTGGGGTAATTTTTGACATTAATCAAAACCAAGGCGTAATTGATAGCATCCTTTTTTTAGTTAGTCCAGCAGCACCAGGAGTTGATCCACTAGAAGATGGCGGTGGAAATCAAAACCCATTAGTAACGATTGAAATGCAGCTAAGCACGAACGCCACTCGTAGTTTTGAACAAGTGACTTATAATTTGCAAACTTCAGTTTCACCACGAGTTTATAAAAGATAACAATGTATTTTTTTGAAAAAGAAAAATTAAAAGATCAGCAAGGAGTTGTTTTGCTTATGTCTTTAATGATTTTGCTGGTAATGACAGTTTCGGTGATTGCCTTAAGCAGGGTGATTATTGGTGAGGTAAAAATGACTCGCAACTCTGATAATGCTATAGTTGCTTTTTATGTCACGGAAAGTGGTATGGAAGAGGCTTTGTATTATTTGAAATATTCTAAAATTAGTGGAGATTTTACTAATTATTTTGATCAACTTGATGATGGTTATTCGGTGGTCATTGACGATGAAAGAGGTTTTATAAATACTTTGTCCACAACAACGGCTAGTTATTTTGAAAGTTTTGACATTGCTACTAGTAGCCCAGTGAGAACTGAAATTTCTTTACCGGGAGCAGATATTCCTTCGGCAGCGACAAATTTACCCACTGATTATAAATTAGATTGGACAATAGATGATTGTTATCAAGGCGGACATGCTTCAGATCGCTTAGAAATCAGTTATACTTCTTTGTATAAGTCTGGTAGTACTTTAAAATCAAATACCAAACAGACTTTTACTACCTGTGGTTGTAGTAATGGCGTGGATACTTGCGATACTCATGTTAGCGCTGATCTTGATAATAATAAATTTTATTATTTTACTTTCCGTCCTTTAGACTCTGATGTTTCTTACTTAAAATTTACACCAACTAAAGATGGAGATGATTATTTACCGGGTTATGCAACTGTAAAAGTTAGTGGCCATTATCGACAATCAATTTATCACATTACAGCTGGTTTACCGGTTTATGCGCCGACTTCCAATGTTTTTAATTACATAATTTTTTCAGAGCAAGACTTAGAAAAAGGTTTTTAAGATTTATTACGCTAGAAAATCATTAAATTTTTAGGAGAATGACAGAGAAAGAGGCTAAAATTAGAATTGCTAAATTAATCAAAGAAATTCAGCATCATCGTCATCTTTATTATACTTTAGATCGACAAGAGATTTCAGATGCGGCTTTTGATTATCTAGAAAAAGAATTACTTGATTTAGAAAAAGAATTTCCAGATTTAGCTAGAGCAGATTCTCCGACGCAAAGAGTTGGAGGGAAGGCCTTGGCTAAATTTAAAAAAGTCAAACATCAGAGTAAAATTTTATCTTTAGCAGATGCTTTTTCCAAAGAAGATTTGCTAGATTGGCAAACGAGAAATGAAAAGATTTTAGCCGAGAAAATAAAAAATTATTATACAGAATTAAAATTAGATGGTTTAACTGTGGTTTTGACTTATCAGAATGGGATTTTCGTCAGAGGAGTGACTCGTGGTGATGGTCAGGTAGGCGAAGATGTGACGAGTAATTTAAAAACAATCAAGAGCATTCCTTTGAGTTTGAATAATTGGAAGATGAAAATTCCAAAAATATTAGAAGTTCGGGGGGAGGCAGTGATGACCAAAAAAGTTTTTGAAGCTTTAAATCAGGAACAAGCCAAGGCTAATTTGCAGCTCTATGCTAATCCTCGTAATGTTGCGGCTGGGTCAATTAGGCAATTAGATCCAAAAATTACAGCTAGCAGAAAACTAGATTGTCTGATTTTTGAATTAATTACTGATTTAGGTCAAAAGACTCATCAAGAAAGTCATCAAATTTTAGCTGATTTAGGTTTCAAAACCAGTCCTTATAATGAACTCTGTGTTAATTTAAGTGATGTGGAAAATTATTTAGTTAAGTGGCAAGAAAAAAGGAAAAAATTAGAATATGAAACAGATGGAGTTGTTGTGGTGGTTAATGATTTAAAACAAGAAAAAAAACTTGGCCATGTCGGAAAATCTGAGCGCTGGATGATTGCTTATAAATTTCCAGCGGAGACTACGACGACCAAAGTTTTGGATATCGAAATTCAAGTTGGTCGTACGGGTGCCTTGACTCCGGTTGCAATTTTAAAACCAGCTTTTGTGGCAGGCAGCACTGTTTCTCGGGCAACCTTGCACAATCAAGATGAGATTAATCGTCTAGATGTCAGAATAGGAGATACAGTGATTATTCAAAAAGCAGGCGATGTTATTCCAGACATCGTTCAAACGCTTGTTAATTTACGCACCGGCAAAGAAAAGAAATTTGTTTTCCCTAAAAAATGTCCAGCTTGTCAAAGTGAGGTGATTAAAAAAGAGGGTTTTGTTGCTTGGTCTTGTCCAAATAAAAAATGTTACGCTCAAAACGTTGAGGGCATAGTTCATTTTGTTTCTAAAAAAGCTTTTAACATTGAAGGTTTGGGCGATAAGATTGTTAGACAACTTATTGCCCAAGGTTTAGTCGTTACACCAGCTGATATTTTCCGTTTACAATTGGGAGATTTAGAGCCACTAGAAAGATTTGCCGAGAAAAAAGCTAAAAATTTATTAGAGTCTATTGCGGCAAGCAAAAAAATAAGTTTAGCCAGGTTTATTTATGCCTTAGGGATTAGACACGTTGGAGAAGAAACGGCCATTTCTTTAGCAGAGTCTTTTGCTTCGATAGAAAAATTAGCTCAGGCGAGTTTTGAAGATTTGGAGAAAATTGAAGACATTGGTCCAGAAGTAGCTAATTCAATCAGGACTTGGTTTGAAGATCGGCATAATCAGAAATTAATTTTAGATTTACTCGCCTTAGAAATAAAAATTGAAGTTCCAAAAATTAGTAGCGGTAAATTTAAAAATAAAACATTTTTATTTACCGGCTCTTTATCGATTGAAAGAAGCGAAGCCCAAAGTTTGGTTCGTGCTCAGGGCGGAAAAATAGTTTCTAGTGTCAGTAAAAATTTGGATTATTTGGTGGCCGGAGAAAATCCTGGCTCAAAACTCGCCAAAGCAGAAAAATTAAATTTAAAAATTATTAGTGAAAAACAGTTTAGGTCCATGTTGTAGTCCGGGTTCCTTTTTTATTGATTTGTTGTTAAAATATCAAATATGCAAGCAGAAGAAATTAAAAAAATCGCCAATCTTGCCAAACTAGATTTATCTAGCGCAGAAAAAGATAGTTTTTTAAGACAATTATCTGATATTTTAGCGTATTTAGATCAGATTAAAGATTTAAATTTAGAACAAGTACCAGAGAGCATTTCCGGCGCAGAAGAGATAGAACATGTTTTGAGAACAGATCAAGTCGAAGATTCTGATCCAAAAAGCATCAGGCAGGCTTATCAGTTGACTGATGATTATTTGGTCAGTCCGGGGGTTTTTAACAAGAAATAAAAAAATGCTTAGAGAAGAATTGACTAAATTAAATATTGTCGAAATTAATCGCGCTCTGCAGAATAAGCAATTTTCAGTTAAAGAGATTACAGAGAGTTACTTGCAGGCGATTGACCATAGTAATTTAAATGCTTTTATTTCTGTAAATAAGCAAGCTTTAAAAATGGCAGAAGAGCTTGATCAGAATATTGGTGAGGCCAAAAATAATGTTTTGTACGGCATACCTTTGGCCGTTAAAGATATTATTTTAGTCAAAGATTTGAAAGCAACCGCTGCTTCGCAGATGCTCAAAAATTATATTGCTCCTTATACCGCAACAGTAGTTGAGCGTTTGGAAAAAGAGGGGATGTTGGTTATTGGCAAAACAAATTGCGATGAATTTGCCATGGGCGCTTCTAATGAGCATTCTGCCTTTGGACCAGTTCTAAATCCTCATGATCAAACTCGTGTTTCTGGTGGTTCTTCTGGTGGCTCGGCAGTAGCAGTGGCAGCAAGTCTTGCCCCAGCTGCTTTGGGAAGCGATACAGGAGGCTCTATTCGTCAGCCAGCGGCTTTTTGTGGCATTGTTGGCTTAAAGCCTAGTTATGGTCGAATTTCTCGTTTTGGCTCGATTGCCATGGCTTCTTCACTAGATCAGATCGGCCCGATGGCTAAGAGTGTAGAAGATGTAGCTTATTTATTAAAAGCAATGGCTGGGGTTGATAAAAAAGACGCTACCAGCAGTCACAAAGCTGTGCCAAACTATCCAAAGTTGATCAAAGAAAGTGATCCTCGTCAGCTGGTAATTGGTGTACCAAAAGAATATTTTTCTGATCAGATAGATCCAGAAATTAAAAAAGCGATTGAGGAAAAAATAAAGTTTTTAGAAAACAATGACTTTCAGATCAAAGAAGTAAGTTTGCCTAGCGCCAAATATGCTCTAGCTGTTTATTATCTTTTGATGCCAGCAGAAGTGAGCTCTAATTTAGCTCGTTTCGACGGTTTACTTTATGGTCTTGCTGATCAAGAAAATTTAGCCTTGGACGATTGGTACAAAACAGTCCGTTCAGGTGGTTTTTCAGCCGAAGTAAAACGTCGGATTATGCTTGGCACTTATATTTTGTCTGCTGGTTATTATGATGCTTATTATAAACAGGCTCAAAAAGTCAGAACTTTAATTAAAGAAGATTTTAAAAAAGTTTTTGCAGACGTCGATGTTTTGTTAACACCAGTTACACCAACGCCAGCTTTTAAGCTAGGCGAAAAACTTGACGATCCTTTGCAAATGTATTTAGCAGATATTTTTACTGTTGGAGCAAACGTAGCTGGCATTTGTGGTTTGAGTCTACCAATTGCCAAAACAAAAAATAATTTACCGATTGGTTTACAGCTTTTAGCAAATAGTTTTGAAGAAGAAAAAATATTAAGTTTAGGCTATTTTTTAGAAAATAATCAATAACAAATTAAATATCATGAGCACAGAACAAAAAATAAAAGAAAGAGTCAGCAACGCAGTTGCTAAAAGTTATTTTAAGCCATGGTATAAAAGGCTTAGTGGAAAAATATTTTTAGTTTTTTTGGCTTTAGTAGTTTTGATTATTTTATATTTTTCTTGGATTTTTGCTAGTAGTTTTTTACATATTAGTCGCGGTGATATTTTTAATCCAGAATTGGCAAATTGGATTAGCTATGAACAATATCAAGAAAATCAAAAAGAAGTTAGTCAAGTATTGACTGAAGATGATCCTTTTTGGGGAGTTGAAGATCCTTTGGTTTATATAGTAGCTTACGAATCTTTTGGTTGTCCGTATTGTCAAAGTAATCAAGCGGATTTAAAAAAGTTAGAAGCTAAATTTAGTAGCATTATTCGTTTTGTTTTTAAAGATTTTCCAACCGAAGGTTTGCACACCGATGTTTTTGATGCTCATTTAGCAGCTGGTTGCGCTCAAGATCAAAATAAGTTTTGGGAATATCACGATCTATTGTTTGCTAATCAAGGAGATTTTTCCAAGGCTAGCTTAAAAGAATACGCTAAAAATCTCGGATTAGATACCAATACATTTAATGCTTGTTTAGATAATGAAGAACATAATCAAGAAATTAGAGAAGATTATGCTCAGGGCGTTAATTTAGGAGCGCAAGGAACTCCAACTTATATTATTAATGGTCAGATGGTTCCCGGAGAGATTCCTTATGATCTTTGGGAGCAAATCATTGGCTTTATTATTAAGCAACAATAAGGCTTATGTTTTGGCAAGATTTTTTAGCTCAAGCGACTTTGTTTTCTTGGGGGCCAGTTAGCATTCGTTGGTATGGTTTGTTGATGGTCTTAGCTATTTTGTTGGCAGCTTTTTATGCTTTAAAAAAAGCAAAAAATAAACCACAAATTTCTCAAAATAAATTAGATGAGTTATTTTTTTATTTATTAATTTTTGGTTTACTCGGTGCTCGTTTGTATCATGTGTTCTTTTTTTCTTGGACTTATTTCTCGCATAATTTATTAGAGATATTTCAAGTTTGGCACGGAGGTTTGGCGATTCAGGGAGCACTTTTAGCCGGAGTTTTGACTGTTTACTTTTGGACCAAGAAAAACAACATGAGTTTTTGGCAGATTTCAGATTGGTTAGCGCCAGCTTTGTCTCTGGGACAGTTTTTGGGACGTTGGGGAAATTATTTTAATCAAGAATTATTTGGAAAACCAAGTGACGCTTGGTATGCCATCCCAATTGCTACTGTAAACAGAGTAGAGGGGTTTAAAAATTTTACCCATTTTCAGCCAACATTTTTTTATGAATCCATTTTAGATTTATTTTTGTTCTTTGTTTTAGTTTATTTGATTAAGAAAAAACCTCAAAGATCGGTAATTACCTGGGCTTATTTAGCTGGCTACGGTTTAATCCGTTTTTCTTTGGAATTTTTAAGAATTGATCCAGCACCAATAGTTTTTGGTTTGCGTTTTCCGCAGCTAATTAGTTTAGTCTTATTTTTGGTAGCTATTTTTTATTTATTTTTAAAGAAGTCTAGAGTCTTGCCAAAATTAAATAAATAGTGTATAGTAGTTCTGTTATTTTAATAACTTAAGTCTTATATTTGCCTGCTGGGGTGGTAGTTCAGCTGGTTAGAACGCCTGCCTGTCACGCAGGAGGTCGAGGGTTCGAGTCCCTTCCATCCCGCCAGACAAATATAAGACTTAGCAAGTCGCCAATTTGGCGATTTTTTGTTATACTAAATGATATGTTAACTGCTAATCAAAGAAGATTGTTGTTTTTATTGGCGGCAGCAATTTGGGGAGGGTTCATTTTTTATTTATCGTCAGTACCAAATTTAGCTAGTGGCCTGGAAACTTGGCAAGATTTAATTTTACGTAAATTGGCTCATGTGACAGTTTTTGCTATTTTGACTTATTTGGTGGCTAGAAGTTTAAATAGTACGCAAAGGCACTACCTGCTTTTTGTGGTACTTGCAATTATTTTCTATGCTTTTACCGATGAGTTTCATCAGATGAGTGTAATTGGTCGTTCAGGGCAAGCAACTGATATTTTGATTGATTCTCTGGGAGTATTTTTGGGAGTATTTTTATTTATCAAGCAGCGGAAAAATTTATTTGACTAGTTTTTTAAATCTAAAAACAGCCGAGCTTAGCTCGGCTGTTTTGTGTTATAAAGTAAATTTATTTCTTTAGGCCATTCACTAGATTTGCAAAGGCCTTAGGGTTTGTTTGGGCTAGTTGAGACAAAACTTTTCGGTCTAATTCTGAACCACTTTTCTTTAATAGATCAATGAATTTTGAGTAGCTTAAGCCTAGTTCTCTAACAGCAGCATTAAGCTGTGTTTGCCATAATCTACGCATAACTCTTTTCTTTTTACGACGATCAGCTAAAGCATGTTGACCAGCTTTGTTGACGGCGGTTTTAGCAAGTTTGATTAATTTTTTACGGCCCCAATTATAACCCTTAGTTTTTTTAAGGATATTCTTTCTATGTTTGACATGAGTGACGCCTCTTTTTACTCTTGGCATAGCTTTAGTTTATTACTTAACAATTTATAAATAAGGTAAAAGTTGTTTGACATTTTTAACATTGACCTCTGATATGGTTTTATCACGGCGCTTGTTACGTTTGACCTTTCCAGTTTCTCGGGAATTAAAATGATCTTGGCCACCAGTACGGATGACTACTTTTTTACTTCCGGTAATTTTTACTCTTTTCTTTAAAGCTTTTTTAGTCTTCAACTTCATTGCTTTATTTTTTACTGATAATTATGGTTAATGTTCCGCCTTGTTGTTTTAAGGGGGCTTCTATTTTATAGCTACTTAAACCTTCTAAGAATTGTTCCATTACTTCACGGGCACGGTCTTTAAAAGCTTTTTCACGGCCTTTTAGGCGTAGTTCAATTTTTACTTTGTGTCCTTGGCTAAAAAATTTTTCAGTTTGTTTTTGACGAACTTCCATGTCATGTTGACCGATCTTGAAAGATAATCTTAAACCTTTAGTTTCTACTTTTTTAGCTTTTGGTTGACTACGACTTTGTTGGTACTGGAATCTACCGTAATCCATTATTTTACAAACCGGTGGCTTGGCCAGAGGAGCGACTTCGATTAAATCTAGGTCTTTTTCTTTGGCCATGTCGATTGCTTGGCGAGTTGGAAAAGTCCCCAAGTTATCTCCTTGTTCATTAATTACTACCACTTCAACGGCACGAATTTGGCCATTGATCCAAAATTTTTTGGCAGCTATCTTTGGTTTGTTGAAATGTCTTTTGGTTCTAATGACGGTATTTTTAATTTTTAAATAAAATTGGTCTTGTTTTTTCTTTTAGAGAATTTAACAAGTTGTAAAGATAAAATTTTATTGCTGTGATTTTTTATTTTTTGGTGGAGATGAGGGGAATCACGCCCCTGTCTGATAAATGTCTTAACACACGTCTACAAGTTTAGTTATTTTTTTTGATTCGATCAAAAGCTTAAAAAACAACAAAAAACAATTGACCTAAGTTAGCTTTGGGTTCGAAATATCTAGGCTAACGCAAGATATTTCTAGTTTCAAGTTTATGACGCCCTCTAGGCACCCTTGAAGCTCAATGCCGAGGACGGTTTTAGCAGTTTAGGCTAAAACTGGTGAAAGTTGAGGAACTTGGAAAAGTTCTTTGGCTTTCGCAAATAAGTTTTTTGCACTTATTAGTTTTGATCAGTTTTGTGAGTTAATCAGCTCAACCTGCGGCACGTTATTTCATTTAGCATCGAATATAAAACATCCCCTTAAGATAAAGTTTTCAATTTGCGAGCAATTTCTCGATTCAAATCACGAGTTTTAATCGCCTGGCGTTTATCAAATTTCTTTTTGCCACGAGCAAGGGCAATTTTTACTTTGATTAACCTTCGCGTAGTATACACCGAAATAGGCACAATTGTCAAGGCTTTTTCCTTGCTTTTGCCCAATAAATAATCGACTTCTTTCTTTTTTAGCAGCAATTGACGATCATGTTCTGCTTGATAGTCTCTTTGGCTTAATTTTGCCTTTTTGTAGCTGGAAATATGCATGTTTTTTAAGTATGCCCGGCCATCTTTAATAGAAACAAAACTGCCTTTGAGGCTTAAATGTCCTAATTTAACGGATTTTACTTCTGGGCCAGACAATACCAAGCCAGCCTCAAATTCTTCTAAAATTTGATAATCATACAAGGCCTGTTTGTTGTCAGCTAAATTTGGCATATTATTCATTGAACACTGGTAATGTAGCACATTTAACGCTTTTTTTAAAGACTTTTTTGTTTTTAGATTGACAAAAAGACTGTTATATGTTTTGATTTGAGTAAGAAGTTCATCAAGACAGCGGAGGAGTCAGATGTATCGTCGAGGCATTTACAAGGATCAGTTGATCCAGAACGTTCTTGACTGCTGTCGTTTGCACGGGATCAAGGGAGTGACCAAGGCTCTTCTAAGAGAAAAGAAAGCGGATGTGTTGTTTTCTGCTTGGCAGGCTTTGCAGAACTACCACAGCCGTCGTCTGTTTTTCGAGAGGTTAGGGACTCCTGATCCTGAAGAAGAGATCTTGTCTTCTCAAGGCACGCTGTTTCACTAAAGCTCGAGGTCTGAACCTCGGGCTTTACCTTTTTAAAAGAATGATTAAGTCTTCTAAAGCTTGTTGAAGATTGGCGCCAAGCTGATTTTTTTCGATTTTAATTTGTTGCTCGTTGTATCGCCAATGAGAATTTTGTTTTTGTAATTCGACGATTTTTTTGAGATCAATTTTTCCTAAGAAATTTAAGCTCAAGAATTCTTTTTGGTTTTGTGAATACTCTTGAATGCTAATAATATTCGTGTCTTGAGATAAAATTTTTAATTTTTGTAAAAATAAAATATTTTGATAATGATGGTCACTTGATTTATTTTTGGCTTTTTTTAAGTCTTCTAGATTTTTTAAACGACTGATTTTCTGAAAGAAAAATATTTTTTCTTCCGGATTACTAAAGAAATTGCGCGGTAGTTCAGTTGGAATTTTTAACTTGATTTCCAAATCTTTCCATGGTTTTAAAATTTGACCTTTAAGTTCGGCAACGGTTTCAGAAATTAATTGTTGATAGAGTCCCAAGCCGATACTTTTTACTTTTCCTGATTGCGCTTTACCTAAAATTTGGCCAACGCCACGTAATTCCAAATCTTTATTGGCAATCTTGAAGCCATCACCTAAAGAGCTGGCTAACTTGAGATGAGCTAGTCTTTGTTGGCTTAAAGCGCTTAATCTGTCTTTGCTGTAAAGAAAATAAGCATAAGCTTGTTGTTTTGATCGTCCGATTCGGCCACGTAGTTGGTGGAGTTGAGAAAGGCCAAAGCGATCAGCTTCGGTGACAATCAGCGTGTTGGCGTTAGCGATATCCAAGCCATTGGCAATGATCGTTGAACAAACTAAAATGTCTATTTCTCCCGAATCAAAAGCGTGCATTGTTGTTGCTAAAGTTTTATCATCTAGCTGTCCATGAGCAAGGGCAATTTTATTTTTTGGGAATAGTTTTTGTATTTTTTTATAAGCTAGACTAATTGTCTCTACGCGATTATGTAAAAAATAAACCTGACCTTTTCTCTTTAGTTCTGTGGCGATTGCTGTTTTAATTACTTCATCGCTAAGCATTTTGACCTCAGTAATAATGTCTTGACGGTTATTAATCGGATCAGTGATTAGAGAAATGTCTTTAATTAAAGACAGTGCCATGTTTAAGGTACGGGGAATTGGTGTAGCTGATAAGGTTAAAACATTAATTTGACTTTTGTGTTTTTTGAGTTTTTCTTTGTCTTCAACACCAAAATTTTGTTCTTCATCGATAATCAAAAGTTGTAATTTCGGAATTAAAATATCTTTGGACAAAATACGATGCGTACCAATTATAATATCCACCTTTCCTTCTTTGATTTCTTGAATATTTTTTTTAATTTCTTTTTCATTTTGCCAGCGACTTAGCAAGGCTATTTTTACTCCTAAGCTCTCTAATCTTTTGACGAATAAATCATAGTGTTGTTGAGCCAAAATTGTCGTTGGACACAAGAGAGCAACTTGAAAATTATTATCAACTGTGGCCGCGGCAGCGCGAATGGCAATTTCAGTTTTACCAAAGCCAACGTCACCACAGATCAGTCGATCGGCTGGTAGAGGGGAGTCAAGATCAGCAAAAACATCTTCAATTGCTTGTTTTTGGCTAGCGGTTTCTTGATAAGGAAAGTTTTTTGCTACCGCTTCAGTTAAAGTAGATTTTTTAATTTTTGGGGTTTGGTGGAGTTTTCTAGTTGCCTCGATAATTAATAGTTGATTGGCAAGCTCCCAGGTTTCTTGTTTTATTTTTCGTAAAGTTTGAGGCCAAGCGTTATCTTTGGAAAGGCGATTGATTTTTGGGTTGCTTGGACCAATGTATTTTTCTAGTTTATCAGCCAAATCAAAAGGAACAAACAAAGTATCATTTTGTGCATATTTTAAAACAAAATATTCTTTATTTAAACCATCAACTTCTAAAGTTGTTGTTTTTTCTAAGCGTGCGATTCCATGGTCACGATGAACCACTAAATCACCAAGTTGAAAGTCTAGACTGAAGGCTTGTCGTTGTTGACTTAAGTTTTTTTCCGTGTTTTCTAAGAAAAATAAATTATCGTTAACCAAAATGGTTTTTTCCGCTGCTAGATAAAAACTAGCTGGCCAAGGAGCTGATTTTTCTAGTTGGATAAAGTTTGGCTTAATTTTTTCTTCTGTTAAAAATTCTTTGGCTAAATTTTTATTTTTAGTAAACCAGATAATTTTTTGAATTTTTTCTTCTTTTAATGACTCTAAACGTTGCTTGGTATCGAGATGTTGAAAATTTAGATTTTCAGTGACAAAATTTAAGTCAGCTTTATTTTTGAAAGGATCAAAAATAATTTTGTCATTAGTTAGCTCTTTAATTTCTGAAGAGTATTTTTCATTAGTAATTAAAAGACAATTTTTTGGTAAGTGTAAATCAAGTTGTTCTTTTCTATTGATCTTTTGGGGCCAAACAAAAAATTGATTTATTTTTTTGACTTGATCTAGATCATGAGGATTGATTTGATTAATTTCTTCAATTTTATCTTCCCAAAGATTGAAACGATAAATAGTTTGATTTTGATAAATACTAATTAAGCTTCCTTTGATGCTAAAGTTATTTTCTTGCCAAACTTCTTCTGTTCGTTCTAGGCCCAAAGCGATTAAATTTTCACTTAGTTCAAAAAGATTGATTTTTTCTTTGGTTTCTAAATTGAGGCGATTACTTTTTAAAAAATCCCAAGCAGGAACAGATAGGCCTAAATTTTGAATACTAGTCAAAACAATGGCTTTTTGATTTTCAAAAATTGCTTGCAAGAGATTTAAGCTTGGCTCTTCTTGATCAGGCCAAGTGAGGATTTTGAATTGATGACGGTCAAGATCTTTCCAAAAATTTAGTAAATCGGCGTGAGCTTTGATTTGTTGATTGTTTTCTAGGCACCACAAAGTCACCCCATTTTGATTTTTGAGGGGGCTTGAAAGTGCTGCTAAAGTTTGGTGCGTAGCCTCAGTTTGAGTGGCTACAAAGTAAGTTTTCCACATTTGACAAACGATTTTGCTTATGATAATTTTGTGTCCCAAGACTTCGGAAAACTTTCCTGAGTTTAGCACAAATATTTAATTTTGACGAGACCCTAAGACCTGCTGTTTAGTGGGCTATCTGTCTGCATTTTAAGATTATTAACACCCCTCCTTGTTAATTGATCCGTGAGATGCAAACATGACAGGTAGCCCAGTGGATGGCAGGTTTTTTCTTGCTTTAAGTGAGGCTAAATAGTAAAATATCTTTATAATCATTAAAATTTAAATTAATCATATGAAACAAAAGAAATTTATGTCAGTTGGCCTAATGTTGGTGATTATCGGCATCTTATGGCTTTTGCAACAAATGGGTATTATTAACGGTAGTTTTTGGGGTTATGTTTTGCCGGTTTTATTAATCCTTTTTGGTTTGGATTTATTAAACCGTGGTGATGAGCATAATGCCTGGTGCAAGGGTTTTTCTTTTTGGAATGGTCTAGATAAAAAGAACGAGAAAAAAAGAGAGGTTGTTGACGAACAATAATTTTGGCATGAAAATTATCACCGAGAAGCAGTCAAAAATAGAGATTAAAAAATCTAAATTTTTAGGTTTTTGTTTTGTGATAAAATCAGAAGAAGAATTTAAAGAAAAAATAGCGTTTTTAAAAAAAGAATACAAAGATGCACGACATTTTGTTTGGGCTTATCGTTTTCAGGAGAGCGGTGTGTTAAGAGAAAAATATACCGATGATAAAGAGCCTTCTGGTTCTGCTGGAAAGCCTTTGTTATTTTTATTACAAAAAAAAGAAGCGATAGATTGTGCAATTGTGGTAGTTAGATATTTTGGCGGTGTAAAATTAGGTGTTGGTGGTTTGATGCGAGCCTACACCGAAAGCGCACAAGCTGTTTTAGTAGATAATTTGCAGAAATTTTAATTTTCATGGAAGTTAAAACTTTGCTAATCGGACAACAAGAATATCAGTTTATTTTAAAAAGACGAAAATTTGCTAAATACATTCGTTTGAGTTTGGATTTGGATGGTAGCTTGCAAGTGACAGCGGGTAAAAGTTATCCGTTTTTTTTAATCAAAAAGTTTTTGTTGAGTCGCAAAGATTGGCTAGAAAAAAATATCGAAGCTTTAGAGAAAAAAGAAAGTATTTTTAAAGAAAAGCACAGCGCAGCTGAAATAAAAAAATACAAGCAACAAACCAGAAAATTAGTAGAGGAACGTTTAAAATATTTTAATCAGTTTTATAATTTTGAATATCAGCGAGTGGCAATTCGTAATCAAAAAAGCCGTTGGGGCTCATGCTCTAGCCAAAAAAATCTTAATTTTAATTATCGCCTCTGTTTATTACCAGCGGAATTGTCAGATTGCGTGGTAGTTCATGAATTGTGTCATTTAAGAGAAATGAATCATTCAGTCAGATTTTGGGCTTTAGTGGCTAAAACCATACCCGATTATAAAATTTGGGAGAAAAAACTAAAAGAAGTTTAGCTAGAACATTTTTGTTGGTAGTGGTCAATGTTTACGGATGAGGCCAAAGATTGGTAAAATAAGAGAAGTAATTTTAAACTTATGGTAGAAGAAAAATACATTCGTCCTAGTTGGGATCAATATTTCATGGAAATAGCAGATACTGTGGCTAAGCGCGCTACTTGTGATCGTGGTCGTTCGGGTTGTGTAGTAGCCAGAGATAAGCAAATTTTGGTCACTGGCTACGTTGGTTCTCCACGTGGTATTGCGCATTGTGACGAAGTTGGTCATTTGATGAAAACAGTCACTCACGAAGATGGTCATCAAAGCCAACATTGTTTAAGGACTGTTCATGCTGAACAAAATGCTATTTGTCAGGCTGCGCGATTAGGGATTTCTTTGGATCGGGCTACTTTGTATTGTCGAATGACCCCTTGTCGTGCTTGTGCAATGATGATTATTAATTGTGGAATAGAAAAGGTATTTTGTCAGAAAAAATACCATGCTGGAGGAGAAAGCGAGGAAATGTTTAAAGAAGCTGGCATTGAACTAGAATATTTTAACGAAGAGGTAGAGGAGTATAAGAATCAATAACATAAATGGAAGAAAAAAATAAAGTAGATTTGACAGTTGGCGCTTGTATAATTTTTGATAATAGAGTTCTTTTGATGTTACATACAAAATTAAATAAATGGCTTTTTCCAGGCGGGCACATTGAGCCAAACGAATCTCCTGATCAGGCGGTGATTCGAGAAGTAAAAGAGGAGGCGGGCTTAGATTTAAAATTATTGCAATACAGCGACATGGAGATTGAAAAAGGTCCGGATGAGCTAGAAAAATTAGCGCTTCCATTTCATGCTAATATCCATAACGTTGGTGATCACGATCATTATTGCTTGTTTTATTTAGGTACAGTCGAAGATGATAATTTTACGAAGAATCTGGAAAGTCGTGATATTAGGTGGTTTAATAAAGAAGAGTTAAACAATTTAATTAATTTACCAGATAGTATTAAGCAAATGGCCATTAAGGCTCTTGATTTAGTAAAGTAATTTATGCAGAAAAAAATTTTAGGTTTTACCGGACTCATCTCTTGTGGTAAGGGCACGGCGGCTAGTTATTTAAAAGAAAAATATCAAGCGGAAACTTTTCGTTTCTCAACAATGTTAAGAGATGTTTTAGATCGTTTGTATTTAGAGCATACTCGTGAAAACATGTCTGGCATTTCTACGGTTTTGCGAGAATTTTTTGGGCAAGATCTGATGGCTGAAGTAATGGCTAAAGATGTTGAAAATTCTCAAGCGGAGTTAGTTGTAGTAGAAGGAATTAGGCGTATGGAGGATATTGAATATCTGAAAAAATTGCCTAATTTTAAATTAGTCTCTATTGAAGCAACAATGGAAAATCGTTATCAACGCTTACTCGAACGTGGTGAAAATCCTGATGATCAGACCAAAACTTGGGAACAATTTCAAGCCGATCATAATTTAGAAACAGAACTTACTATTCCGCCAGCAATGAAAGTAGCGGACGTGGTGGTGAATAACGATGGTTCTTTGGAAGAGTTTCAAAAACAATTAGATCAATTATTAAAATAAAATTTTATGTCTATTGGTGATTTAAAACATACGGTAAAAAATTTGAAGAGCGGGGGAATGGTTTTAGTTTTAAACACTGGCGCTGTAATCAATCCTGAGTCAGAGGCAATGATTCAAGCTTTGCATTCTCGTTCGACTGGCGGAGTTAAAAGTCATTTGGAGATTTTAGCCAAAAAAGGTGCTGAAAATTTTATGGCCAATTTTTACGTTGGTTATGGCCACAAATCTATTGGTGATTGCGGAACAATCACTTTATTTGTCGAAGGAATCTCAATGTTGGCAGCCAAAGCAATTCAAGATTGGCATTTGTATAGTGGACAAGAGGCGTCAACTCGTTATGTTGATTTCTCTCAACAGACTTTTTTAAACCCAGTGGAATCTAAAGAGGGAGAGGAGATTTTAGAAAGCTGGCGTAGTTTTTATCTTGATTCAATGGAAGAAGTAAAAACTCATTTGCGTCAGCAATTTCCTAAAGCCGAAGACGAGGAAGAAAAAATTTATCAGAAAGCGATTGCAGCCAGAGCTTTTGATATTATGCGTGGTTTTTTACCAGCCGGTGCTTCGACTAATATTGCTTGGCATACCAATATGCGACAAGCAGCTGACAAAATAGCTCTTTTGCGTCACCATCCTTTAGCAGAGGTGCAAAATATTGCTGCGGTCATGCAAGAAGCTTTGGAAGAAGCCTATCCAAGTTCTTTTAGTCACAAATTATTTGAAACTACAGAAAATTATAATCATTCTTGGATGCAAAATGATTATTATTTTGAACACGATGCTTATCCAGAAACCACTTTGTTGTGTAATAATATTAACCAAGACTTATTAAAAACATATAAAAATGTTTTGGAAAGTCGTCCGCAAAAAACGGAGTTACCAAAATTTATTGCAGAATGTGGAACTTTGCAATTTGGCTTTATGTTGGATTTTGGTTCTTTTAGAGATATTCAAAGACATCGAGCGGTGATTCAAAGAATGCCGCTTTTGACTAGTCGACATGGTTTTGCGGATTTTTATTTTAATTCTTTACCGGAAAATTTACGACAAAAAGCTAAGGACTTTGTTTTAAGTCAAGAAGAAAAAATCAAAAATTTAAATTTAAGCAAAGAACTTGCTCAATATTATTTAGCAATGGGTTATAATTTACCAAACAGAGTGACCGGGGATTTAGCAGCTTTGGTTTATTTAGTGGAATTGAGAGGCACTCGTTTTGTTCATCCAACTTTGCAGAAACGAGCAATCGAAATGGCTAAAATTTTGGAAAAAGAATTTAGCAGCTTTGGTTTAAAATTGCATTTAGATCAAGACCCTGGTCGTTTTGATGTGAAACGTGGTGAACATGATATTGTGATGAAATGATGATTAGTTTAATTGCAGTTATCGATAACAAAAAAGCTTTGGGATATCAAAATAAACTTTTAGTAAATTTACCTGAAGACTTGGCTCATTTTAAAAAAATCACTTCTGGACATCCGGTGATTATGGGACAAAATACATTTTTGTCTATTGGCAAAGCGTTGCCAAATCGTTTGAATATTATTTTGTCTAAAGATTTAAATTTTAAAGCCAAGGATTGTGAAGTTTTTAATGATTTAGAGCGAGCCTTGGAGTTTGCAAAAAGTCAGGACGATGATGAGATATTTTTTATCGGTGGAGCTAGTATTTATAAACAAGCGATTGAGATTGTTGATAAACTTTATTTAACGATCATTGATGCTGAATATCAAGTAGACACTTGGTTTCCAGATTATGAACAAGATTTTAAAATAATTAGAGAAGAAAAACATCAAACAAAAGAAAATTTAAATTATAAATTTTTAGAGTTAATGAGAAAATGAAAATAAAAGTAAAAAAATTAAAAGAACAGGCAGTTTTACCACAAATGATGCGTCAAGGTGATGCAGCTTTTGATTTGTCATCTTGTGAAAATTTTTTACTTAAGTCAAATGAAACAAAAATTATTTCAACTGGTTTAGCTTTGGAAATCCCAGAGAATTACGTTGGCAACATCCGTGATCGTTCTGGTCTGGCTGCAAAGCACGGTCTGCATACTTTGGCTGGAATTATAGACAGTAACTATCGCGGAGAGATTGGCGTGGTGATGGTTAATTTGAGTAAAGAAGATTATCAGATTAAAATTGGAGATAGAGTAGCACAAATGTTGATTCAAAAAATCGAAGTAGTAGACTTTGAAGAAGTTCAAGAATTATCAGAAACAAATCGAGGAGAAAATGGTTTTAATTCTTCGGGGTATTAATTTAAAAAACAATCATGGAAAATTTTAAAAGTGGTTTTATTATTTTGATTACCGGTAGCATGTTTTCTGGAAAAACAGAAGAGTTGATGAGAACCTTAAGGCGCTTTGAGATTGCTAAGAAAAAAGTGGTTTTGTTTAAACCAGAGATTGATAAACGCTATGATGATCAAAAGGTAGTTAGTCATAATGGTGATGCTATTGCGGCGATTGTTAAAAAGGATTCAGCAGATATTGCTAAATACTTAGAAGATAATGATTATGACTCCGTGGACATAATTGGCGTTGATGAGGCGCAATTTTTTGATGTGCCAGAACTGACGCGTTTAGCAAAGATTTGGGCTAATGATGGCAAAAAGGTAATTATTGCAGCTCTAGATCAGACCTTTGAAGCAGTACCATTTCCTGGTTTACCAGAACTTTTAGCTGAAGCTGAGGTAGTGAAAAAATTACATGCGATATGTATGAATTGTGGTGGTCTTGCTTCTCGCACACATCGTTTATCAGATGCCAAAGGCACAGTGGAAGTTGGTGGCGCAGATAAATATCAAGCCTTATGCCGGCATTGTTTTTTAGAGGCTAACAAAGATAGATAAAAGGTTTTAATTGTGTTATATTTTAGCTATGAAATCAGGAAAATTTATTGTTTTTGAAGGCGGAGAAAAATCTGGAAAAAGTACGCAGATTGAAAAAGCGCAGATTTTTTTAGAAAATAGAGGCCTAGAGGTATTAGTGACTCGTGAGCCGGGGGGCACGGGTTCGGATATTGCCGAAAAAATTCGTAATCTGATTTTGGATAAAAATAATACTGCCATGCATCCACGGACAGAGTTGTTGTTATTTTTGGCAGCGCGCGCTCAACATATCGAAGAGGTTGTTAAGCCAGCTTTGGAGCTTGGTAAAATAGTCTTGTGTGATCGTTTTGATGGATCCACTTTTGCTTATCAGGGTGCAGCTAGAAATTTAGATTTGGAAGAGATTAAAAAAATGAATACTTGGGCGAAAGATAATTTGGAAGCTGACGCGGTGATCTATTTTGAAATCACGCCCGAGCAAGCAGCAGAAAGAATAAGATCTGAAAAAGTAGATCGTTTGGATGCAGAAAAAACTGAATTCCATCAAAAAGTGAGAGAAGGGTATTTGAAGCAGGTTAAAGAAAATGGAAATTGGCATATTATTCCAGCCGTGGAGTCTATCGATGATGTTGCTAAAAACATTGAAAAAATAATCAGTCTAACTTTAAGTTCTTAAAATGCAAAAATTGGAAACAATTATTGGTTTAGAAATACACTTACAGCTCAAAACAAAAAGTAAGATGTTTTGTGCTTGCTCTAATGATGGAGAAAATCAAAAACCAAATACCACAATTTGTCCGGTTTGTTTGGGTCATCCAGGAACTTTACCGACTATCAATGAGCAAGCGGTAAATTTAGGCGTCAAAATGGCCTTGGCTTTGAATTGTCAGATTAATCAGAAATCAAAATTTGATCGTAAAAATTATTTTTATCCAGATTTACCAAAAGGTTATCAAATTTCGCAATTTGACATTCCGATAGCTGTTGATGGACATCTGGTCATCGAGGAAAATAATCAACCAAAAAGAATTGGCATTGAACGTTTGCATTTGGAAGAAGATGCTGGTAAAAATATTCACCTCAATGGTCAAACTTTAGTTGATTTTAATCGTGCCGGAACACCGCTTGCTGAAATTGTCACTCGTCCAGATTTTCGTCAGCCAGAAGAAACAAAAATCTTTTTGCAAAATTTACGTTTACTTGCTCGCTATCTAGGAGTTTCTGAGGCGGAAATGGAAAAAGGACATTTGCGATGTGATGCTAATATTTCTTTGCGGCCCGTGGGCGAAGATAAACTTTATCCAAAAACAGAAGTTAAAAATCTTAATTCTTTTAAAGCCGTGGAAAAGGCTTTGCAATTTGAAGTCAGAAGACAAACTGCTTTGTGGGAGAAAAATACACCGCCACATTTAACAGAGACGCGTGGTTGGGATGAAGATAAACAAGAAACCGTAGGGCAAAGAACTAAAGAAGGATTTTCAGATTATCGTTATTTTCCGGAGCCAGATTTACCACCGCTTATTATTTCTGATCAGGATTTGCAAGGAATAGTAAATTCTTTGCCGGAATTACCACAGGCAAAAATTGCTCGTTTAATTACCGAGTATTCTCTCTCTGCTAGTGACGCTAAAATTTTAGTTCAAAGTAAAGATTGGTCAGAGTTTTGGGAGCAAGTCATGTCAGAGCTGAATTCTTGGCTTTTCAAGTCTGAAGGAGGAAATGATCAGGCAGAGGTTATTTGGGAAAAACACAAAGCAAAATTTGCTAAATTAGCTTTTAATTGGATTAGCAATGAATTGTTTGGTTTATTGCCAGTAAATTTTAAATTTTCTGATTTAAAAATCAGTTCTGAAAATATGGCGGAGTTGATCAGTTTGGTTTATCAAAATAAAATTAATAGTTCCGCTGGTCAAACTATTTTAAAAGCCATGTTTGAGAGCGGCGGAGATCCATCGAATATTGCAGAAAAATTAGATTTAGCTCAAATAGATGACGTGGCTACCTTAGAAGATTTGGTGATTAAAGTTTTAATGCTTTATCCAAAACAGCTAGCAGAATTAAAACAAGGAAAAGAAGCTCTCCTCAAGTTTTTTGTTGGTAAGGTGATGGCCGAAAGTAAAGGCAAGGCTAATCCACAAAAAGTAGAGGAGATTATCAAGGGTAAGATTTAAATTGGACACCAAAAAAGATGGCCTAAACTGTCATTCTGAGTCCTGAGTTTACGATTTTGACATTTAAATAGATTTGATAAAATTAAGACGCCGAATAATTATTCGGCGTCTTTTGAGATGTTTATAAATTTTTATTTTTCTAAAAATTTAGCAATATATTTTGAGACTTGTTCTAAATTTTTATTCCAGATTATTTTTAGTCCTTGTTTTTCCATCCGACGAAACCAAGTCATTTGACGTTTAGCGTAGTGTCTAGTATTTTTTTTGATTAAGTCTATTGCTTCTTCTAGGCTTATTTTTTTTTCTAAATATTTTATAATTTCTTGATAACCAATGCCGCTTAAGGCTGGTAAATTTTTATTAGGGAATTTTTGATAAATTTTTTTTACTTCTTCGACCAAGCCGGAATCGATCATTTGATCAACGCGTTGGTTTATTTTTTGATACAGATTTTCTCGTTCTGAAGTAAGTCCAAAAATTAAATAATCATAAGGACAGTCGCTTGTCTGTTGAGCATCGCGAAAGTTTTTTTGATTAGCAATAATGTATTCTAGCGCTCGAACAACATGGACTTTATTTTTAAGATCGATTTTTTTAATTCCAAGAGGGTCTATTTTTTCTAGCTTAGCCTTAAGTTTTTTTAATTCCAAAGTATTTAATTTAGCTCTTAATTCTTTGTCGGTTTCAGGTAGTTGGTAGTTTTGTAAAATAGAGGAGAGATAGAGCCCGGTACCACCGATAATAATCGGTAGTTTTTTATTTTTTATAATTTTTTTGATATCTAAAAAGGCTGTTTGTTGCCAGTCAAAAAGACTAAATTCTTGATCTATTTTGATTTGATCGAGTAAATAATGCTTAATGCCTTGCTGTTCGGCTTTGCTGATTTTGTTAGAGCCAATGTCTAAATTTTTATAAATTTGTCGTGAGTCGGCAGAAATAATTTCTCCATTAAATTTTTTGGCTAATTTTACAGCAAAATCAGACTTACCAGAGGCAGTTGGACCTAAAATCACGATAATTTTTTCTTTTTTCTGGATTGACATTAAATCTATTGTATGTTATAAGAATAAAAAAGTAAACCCCAGTGTCTAACTAGGGTTTAGCATGAGCTCATTTAAAAGGAAGCGGGAAGGAGACGACTTATGTCAACGCAAATAGAAGAGTCGCGTAGGTTTTTGGTTCTGGATGATGATCCGACTATCTTGGGATTGTACGCGGAAGTGATTCAGTCTGTATATCATTGTGATCAAGTCTTGGTTCGGGGTCAGCATGATATAGAAGATGTTATTAAGTTGATTTTGGTCAAGCGGATCAATGCTGTGCTCACGGATAATAATATGTCTGGGTTCTTGGGTATTGACTTATTGCACAAGTTGGTGAAATTAGAACGAGATTTTGATTATCATTTTCAGGTATTGATTCTCAATACTGGCATGCCATCACTCGAATTACAGACGACTTGTGCTGCTCTTGGCGTGCAATTTTTGAGTAAGCCTCTGAGCTTGCCGATGCTCAGTCAGTCTGTGAAGGCGCCGAGTCGTTTGATGCGAGCTTGTTGAGCTTGCCTTGTTCTTCCGTGGGTCACTAAGGGTCTGTCAAAGACGGCCCTTTTTTATTTTTGCAAAATTTCAGCCTGACAACCCCAAGAGTCGGCTTGTGTGATTTTTACTTGATAAAATTCACCAATAGACAAAGGCTCTTTACTGGCAAGGTGAATAGCGACGTAGTTTTCTAGTTTGCCGATATTAATGTAGTTATTTTCTTTTTTGTTGACAGCGTCAATTAAAACTTCGTGAGTTTCGCCAATTAGTTTTTGGTTGTAGGCCTTGGCATTTTCACCAATTTGATTATTAATCAAATTGAAGCGTTCCTTTTTAGTTTCTTGCGAAATATCATCAGCATGTAGTTTTGCGGCAACCGTTCCAGTTCTTTGTGAGTATTGAGAGGTAAAAGATAGGTTGAATTTTAGGTCTCTCACTAGTTTTTTACTGGCTTGAAAATCTTCTTCAGTCTCACCAGAGAAGCCAACGATTATATCTGTGGAAATAGCAATGTGAGGAATGGCTTGACGAACCTTGTTGATTAATTCTATGTAGCTTTCGACAGAATAGTGACGATTCATTTTTTTTAGGATTTCGTCGCTGCCAGATTGTACGGGCAGGTGCAAGTAGGGATTAATATTCTGACCATTTTTCATCACTTCGATCAGCTGATCGGACATGTCATAAGGATGAGAAGTTAAAAATTTTAGCCAAAAATGTCCACCCAATTGATCTATTTTTGTTAATAGCTGAGGAAAATCTAGTTCTTTTTCACCGGCCTTTATTTTGTCTAAACCGTAAGAATTTACATTTTGTCCTAGCAAGACAATTTCTTTGTAGCCGTTGTTAATTAAATTTTTTATTTCTTCAATAATACTTTCGCCGTTTCTAGAAACTTCTCTGCCACGAGTGTATGGAACAGCACAATAAGTACAGAATTTATTACAACCAGTCATGATCGGCACGTAGGCTCGATACTTGGAGTAGTAGCTTGGTTGAATGTCAAAAAAACTTGGGAGAGCTAGTTTTTCTTCTGGAGCAGCTTTTTGAATACTTTCCGCTAGACCGTCAAGGTTTTTAATATCTAAAAAAATATCAAATTTGTCTTTTAATTTTTCCCGATCATGTTCTAAAACACAACCAGAAAGTAGAGTGATCAAAGGTCTTTTTTCTTTGACTAGTTGCCAGTTACGAACTTTGCCATAGATTCTATCTACAGCAGTTTGTTTGACAGAGCAGGCAACTACGCCGATTAAGTCAGCTTCTTCTTCGGATTTTGTTTCTTGGTAACCTAATTGTTTTAGGGCAGTTGCTAATCTTTCAGCATCTGATAGATTCATTTGACAGCCAAAAATAATCAAGTGAAATTTTTTATTACTCATTATATAAAAATAATAATATTTAAATGACTTTGGCTATTCTAACAATGATTGTTAAAAAAATCAACCGCGTCTGACGTGGTTGATTTTTTATATTTTGTTTAAAATTAATCTTCTTGAGATTGCTTTAGGCGTTCTCTTTCTTGTTCTTGTTGTTTTTTAAAGAGTTCTAGTTTATTTTTTTCGCTTTCTCTTAATCTTTCTTGTTCTTGTTTTTGTAATTCCAGTTTTTGTTCTTCGATTTCTCGGCGTATTACTGGCAGTTCTTTAGTGCTTTCTCCTAAATTATCTAAAGTTTTTTGATTGCTTGTATTACGAATTTGTTCTTTGATTTTTAATTCTTCTTCAGCGCTAATTTTTTGAATTTTATCTTTTAATTCTTGAGAAGTATTTTGTTGTAATCTTCGAAGAATTTCAATTTTAGATGCTTCGCCATTGTTGCTATTTGTAAAATTATTTTTCAAAAATGATTCTTTAGCATCATCGTCCAAAGCTTGGTAACGAGATTCTATTTTTTCTAATTCTTGTTTTTTGATCTCTTCTGCTTTGACGCGAATGCCTAAGAGGGTGTCGTCTTTTAGATTATCTATTAGTTGTACTTTTTTGATTGCGCTTAAATTAATATTTTCTAAGTATTTTTCCAGCCTAATTTTTTCTGCGCTAGATAAATTTTGTAAATTGTTTTGTAGTTTTTCTTGTGTTTTTGTAACAATAGTCTCTAATTCATCTTGAGCTTCTGTCGGTAAAAACTCAGACATATCTTCTAGAGTGGCTAGGGTATTCAAAGTTTTGAATTTAGTTCCGACGGCATCGCTATCAACACTAGCTTCAAGACGTTTTTCTAAATTTTCTTTGTGCTTTGTGTACCAATCTTCAATTCTTTCTTTACGAATTTCAGTTATTTTTTCTTTGACTTGTTCAGGAAGTTTATTTTCTAATTCTCTCAAGATTTGCTGTTGTTTTAAATGTTGGGCGTCTATTTTTTCTAAAAGAAGTTCTTTTTTATCACTGGCTAAGTTTTGGACTCTGGCTTCTACTTGAGCCATCTGATCTTTATATTTTTCTAAAACTTGCTGAAATCTTTCTTGGATTTTTGTAGAATCAAGGTTATTTTCGCTCATTTTTTGGGCAGCTAATAATTCAAAGTTAGCTTTTTTAATTTCTAATTCAGCTTTTTTTGCTGAGTCGAAAGTAAAAATACTTTGGACATTATTTTTAAATTTTGACCACCAATAGGCCGCTTGATCTGGAGTTTGAACTTCTGCTGTTGTTAGCCCAAGATCTTCAGCTGTGACCGAGTCACTTTGTAATTCTGGGCTAGGATAATTTTCTAAAGTCATTGGATCTTCTTCTTTGTCTTGTGCTCTAGAAATATTTACTGATAAAGCAAAAGCAAAAATAGAGAAGATCAAGATTAGGCTAAAAATTTTTAGTTGCTTCATATATTTTTTGAATAAATTAATAAAACTAAGTATTTTTTACTTAGTTTTATTATAACACAAGTTTTTTGTTTATAACACTTGATTGTCGTGAGAGTGTGATTCAGTGAGTCCGGCGTTGGTGATCCGAACAAAAGTAGCGTTTTTTTGTAATTCCTGGATATTGCGAGCGTTAGCATAGCTCATGCCTGAGCGCAGGCCACCAATGTAAAGATTGATCACATTTTTGGCTGGTCCTCGAAAAGGCACTCGAGCTTCGACTCCCTCTGGAGTAACTTGATCCATTTTTTCTTTGGCATTAGGACGAGAAAGAGCAGCAGTTAGCGAGGCCATGCCACGAGAAATTTTGTATTGTTGTCCTTTGTAAGATAAAACTGGACCCGGAGTTTCTTCGGTGCCAGAAAATTGGCCGCCCATCATTACTGAATCAGCACCAGCAGCCAAAGCCTTGACCATGTCTCCTGGTTGTTTGATTCCACCGTCAGCGATCAAAGGAATTTTGTATTTATGACAAACTGGAGCAATGTTTAAAATAGCGGTCAATTGCGGTACGCCAAAGCCAGTGGTGATTCGTGTGGTACAAATTGATCCTGGTCCAATGCCGACTTTGATCGCGTCGGCACCGGCTTTAATCAAGTCTTCTGCGCCTTGGGCAGTGGCAACGTTTCCGCCAATAACATCGACAGAAGGATAGGCCTCTTTGATTTTTTTAATTGCTTGAATAGCATTGACCGAGTGTCCGTGAGCAATGTCAACCACCAAGACATCAACTTCGGCTTCAACCAAAGCTTTGACGCGTTCCATATAGTCATCGCCAGCGCCAACTGCTGCGCCAACAAGTAATCTTCCTTTAGCGTCTTTACTGGCATGACCATTGTTATAGTTGCGGATAATATCGGTGGCAGTAATTAAGCCCTTGATTCGAAAAGCTCCGTCAACAATTGGTAATTTTTCGACTTTATTATCACTTAAAATCTTTTTTGCTTTTTCAATGTCTATTCCTACTGGCGCGGTGATTAATTTTTCTTTGGTAGTCATCATTTCAGAAACTTTGGTATTTTCATCTTTGACAAAATCAATATCCCGACTAGTAATAATGCCTTCTAAATTTTGGCCATCACTAGATACTAAAAAACTTTGGCAATTGTGTTCAATGATTTTTTCCCTTAGTTCTTTGAGAGTGCTTTGAGGAGAGATGGTGAATGGTTCGTCAATTACCACATTTTGTTTGCGTTTGACTTTTTTTACTTCCCGTACTTGATAGTCAATATCACAAAAACGATGAATAATGCCGATGCTGCCTAAGTAAGCCATGACAATGGCCATTTGGCTTTCAGTCACGGTGTCCATGTTTGCGGGTAACAGAGGAGTATTGAGTCTGATATTTTTGCTTAGTTGTGTGGAAACATCAGTTTCTTTACGAGATTTAAGTTCGGATTTTTGAGGCACCAAAAGAACGTCATCATAAGTTAAAGCTGTTTTGATTTCCATATTTTTTAAAATTTATAAATTTAAATCTCTATTTTTTATTTTTTCCAAGCTGCTTTGAATGAATTTTTCTTTGTCGATGTTTAGCAGATCTTTTTGACCGCGAACTCTGACGGCTAATTCTTGAGAGTTTATTTCTCGATCGCCAATAACTAAGGTGTAAGGAATTTTTTCGGCAGAATTTTTGCGAATTTTATTGCCCAAAGTTTCATTTGAATCATCAATTTCTACTCTTAAACCGGCAAGTTTAAATTCTTGAGCTAAATTTTGAGAAAATTCAACATGATTTTCACTAACTGTTAGGATTTTGATTTGGACGGGGCTAAGCCAGAGTGGAAAATCGCCAGCCAAATGTTCGATTAGCACAGAAGTGAATCTTTCCAAAGAGCCAGCAATCGCTGCGTGGATCATGACAATTCTTTCTTGTTCTCCTTGTTCGTTATTGCAGAATAAGTCGAATCTTTCCGGTAAATTACGATCCAGCTGAATTGTAGCGACTTGCCAGCCGCGGCCGATAGAATCTTGAGCCATAAAATCTATTTTTGGTCCATACATCGCGGCTTCACCCAAACCTTCCGAAAATTCTAATTTAGCGGAGTTTAATAATTCTCTTAAATCGTTTTCAGTTTTTTTCCAAGTTTCTTCATCGCCCAAATATTTTTCCATTTGAGCCGGATCATGAAGAGATAAACGTATTTTTAATTCAAAACCAAATGCTTGGTAAAAAGTTTGGATGATTTTGACGATTTTTAATACCTCTTCTTTGACTTGTATTTCTCGACAAAAAACATGGGCGTCATCTTGAGTAATACAACGTACACGAGAGAGGCCGGATAACTCGCCGCTTTGTTCATCGCGATAAACCATCGTGGTCTCTGCATAGCGTTGTGGTAAGTCACGGTAGCTACGTGGTAAGTGATTATAAATTTGCGTATGATGTGGACAGTTCATTGGCTTCATCGCAAATTCATGTCCTTCACGAGTGTTGATTTTGAATAATTCTTCAGAAAATTTTTGCCAATGTCCACTGACTTCATAAAGATCTTTTTTGGTAATGTGGGGGATGGTTACTTTTTGATAGTCATACTGTGAGCGTAATTGCCAAATAAAAGCATCTAATTCTTGACGGATCAAAGTTCCTTTGGGAGTCCAGAGTGGAAGTCCTGGACCAACAAGCTCAGAGAAAGTAAACAAATCAAGTTGTTTGCCCAAAACCCGGTGATCTCTTTTCTTTGCTTCTTCAAGCATTTTTAAGTGAGCTTCTAATTCTTCTTTACTTTCAAAAGCCAAACCATAAACACGAGTTAAGGTTTCTCTTTTTTCATCTCCACGCCAATAAGCGCCAGCTAGATGAGTTAAGCAAAAAGCTTCGCTATTTATTTCAGAGCTATCACTTACATGTGGTCCGCGACACAAATCTTTGAATTCTCCGGATTGATAAAAACTTAATTCTTCATTTTCCGGTAAATCGTTGATTAATTCAGTTTTAAAATTTTGTTCTGTTTTTTTGACTTCTTCTAAGGCATCGGTGCGAGAGGCAATTGATTTTTTAAATTCTATTTTTTCTTTAACGATTTTTTTCATTTCTTTTTCTAAACCAGCTAAGTCAGCGTCAGAAATTTTTTCTGGCAATAAAAAATCATAATAGAATCCATTTTCTATCACTGGTCCGACACCAAGTTTGGCGTCAGGAAATTTTCTTAAGATCGCCATTGCTAAAATGTGAGCTAGCGAGTGGCGGACTTTAAATATTTTTTCTTCTTCCATATATTTTTTGAGGTTTAAAAAAACCAAGACTAATTAGCCTTGGGGTCCACAATTTGTAGACGGTTCCACCCAAATGTTTTACTTAATTTATTGAATTGACTGATAAATTTAGTCTGATTAGATGCCTGACTTAAGCAGGTAGAATAGTTGGTAGCTATTCCAATCATTTATCTAGCCTAATCAGTATAGCGCCAAGCGAAAAATTAGTCAAAAATAAAAGAACCCGGTAAAGCATAACGACGTGGAATGTCGTTGGTTTACTGGGTCCTGCGGTGGAATGGGCGATGTGCGGTCATCCAAGTCGGCGGCGGACGTCCTGGAGACCCTTGTTGTTGTCGACGGACCTTTGGGTTTCGTCCAAGAGACGACGGATGGGTTCCAAGTCGACCTTAGTTCCAGGGGTCTTCGGAGTTTCCGGCTTGGGCGCGGGAGAGGAGGTTTTTTGCTCATTCATTATTGGTCCCTTTCCTGAGAGGTGCTGTGAATATCTTAAAATACAATATATTTACTAATTTGTCAATACTTATTCAATAATAATGTGATCTTGGAATTTCGGTACTTTGTTGACCCAAAATGGGAAAAATTCAATTTCAGCTTGATCAATGGTGAATTGGTTTAAATATTGATTGATTTCATCGGCTGTTTTACCGATCAATTCTTCTTTGTTGATTTCTAATAAATGTTGTTTGGAGCTGACTTTGGCAGAGAGCTTAGTTTCGATGACAGCTTGTTCTTTTTCTGGATAAATTTCTATAATTTGATAGCTAAAAGTTTCAGGTAAGAATTCAACTAGTTTGCTGGTGCTCGATAAATTTTCGATGAATTTATTTTTGGCAATTTCTAGCAATGTTTCTTCGTCAAAAACTAAAGCAGATACTTTTATTTTTTGAGTTAGCGTAGTTTCATTAGTTTGCTCTCCAAGTTTTGAAGACTCAATAGTTTGATACTCTAAGAATAAACGATTTTCTTTGATTTGTAATTTTTGTGGTAATTGTAAATTGATCAGGTCTAGAGCTTGTTTGCTAGAATCTGCTTTTATTTTTTCTTCAGCTTGCGCTAAACTTTCTTCGCTGACTTGATAAACAGGTTGACCACTGAGAGACATGCCTTTGGTTTCGGCATAGATTTTATCTTGTAGACCTTCCCATAAACCAGGAATAATCATTTTGCTTTCAGAAATTTCGTATTCTGCGCCAGCCTTGTCAGCCTCAGCCCAAGCTTCAATACTTTGTCCAGCTGGGACAATAACCTTTTTTTGTAAACGATAAAGTTTATTGTCCGGAGTGAGAAGGCGAGTGGTAGCAACTAAAGCTTGGTCTTTGGAATAATTATTAATGATCGTGACATAACCACCGGCTTTTTCGCTGGTTTGTGCGGTAGCTTGACTAGGAACAGAAACGCTGAGTTCAAATTCTTGGTGAATTACTTTGCCCAAGATTTTGTCAGCCGAAACTTCTAGGCTATTTTCTGGCCACAGTTCAACCAAGGAGCTGTATTCTAGGTTTTTGACTTGGCTGTAAATTTTGATCGTTACTTTAGCTAGCGCAAAGTGGAAAATAATAAAAATAGCAGCAATTACTAAGATTAGAAAAAAAGCAACGATTTTTCCATAAACATTTTGTTTGGTTTTGTATTTTGAGGTCATTTTATCTTTTTATCTAATATTATTATATATTATAGCTAATTACTCTAATAGTGTCCAAGCATTGGGATTTTCTAAAAATTCAGTAACTTCTGTTTTGAGTTTTTCATCGGGAAGTACTTTGATGTCGGTTTTTATTTTACGAATTTTTCCATTGTTGATTTTTAAGTAAACTGGAGTCTCTCCTGGAAAGTTATCGAATATTTTTTTAAACTCTTGCATTTTATCTTTATCAAATCCAGCTGGCAAGTCAAGCCAAAGTTGGTGTTGAGACAAATGTTTTTTATTTAGTTCTTTGATTGTTTCTTCACTTAAAATATTGGCATTTTCTACCAAAATTTTTGCTTGCCCATCTTTGTCTGATATCTTTCCAGTGATTGTCACCAAATTTTCATCTTGCCAAACATGAAGAGTGCTTTCTAGTGTTTTTGGAAAAACCAAAACTTCAACGCTGTTTGTTGAGTCTTCAATAGTCACAAAAAGCATGGCCTTGCCTTTTTGGGTGATAATTTTTTGAATATTGGTGATAATGCCAGAAACTTTGACAGTTTGCTCGGCATGTCTTTTGATGTCTTTTAGTTTGGTAATGCTATTTTTTAGTAAGTAAAGATATTCTTTAAAAGGATGGTCGCTTAAGTAAAGGCCCAAAAGTTCTTTTTCCCAAGACAAAGTTTGTTTGCTGGAAATTTCTGGATAATGATCAAGTTTTAGAGAAAAAACAGTGCTAGCCAGTGGCAGATCAGCAAATAGATTGCTTTGACCACTTTTGGCTTCATTTTGAATTTTTTTATTAAACTCAAGCATTTTTTCTAAATTGCCCAAGGCTTGTCCGCGGCTTAAGAATTTATCAAAAGCGCCGCACTTGATTAAACTTTCTAAAGATTTACGATTCAAATCTTTGTCTTTGATTCGATTTAAGAAATCTTCCAAAGATTTAAATTCCCCGTTAGCTTTTCTTTCTTCAACAATAATTTCAGAAATATGATGACCAACATTTTTAATAGCGTTAAGTCCAAAAGTAATTTTATTATCTTGGCCGTCATTGATGACCGCAAAAGTTGAAAAACTTTGATTAATATCTGGTTGTAAAACGGCGATGCCCATTTTACGACATTCGTTGATTTCGATTGTTACTCGATCGATATTATTTTGATCAGCAGTCAAAAGGGCAGCCATAAAAGCAGCGGGAAAATTTGCTTTTAAATAAGCGGTTTGATAAGCAATGGCTGCATAGCAAGCCGCGTGAGCACGGTTAAACCCATAACGCGCAAAAGGAATAATAAATTCCCAGATTTTTTTGGCAGTATTTTTTTCAATGCCATTAGCAATCATTCCTTTGATAATTGCTTCTTCTTGCTGATCTAAAAGTTCTTTGATTTTTTTACCAACCGCTTTTCTTAAAACATCAGCTTGGCCATAGCTAAAGCCAGCAAGTTCGCGGGCAATATTCATAATTTGCTCTTGGTAGATAGCAATGCCATAAGTATTTTTAAGAATTGGCTCTAAGCTAGGGTGGAGGTATTCTACTTTTTTTTCACCATGTTTAGAAGCAATAAAATCAGGAATAAATTCCATCGGACCAGGACGATACAAAGCGACCATGGCGATAATATCTTCCAAGTCAGTTGGCTTGAGGTTTTTTAAGTAGCGTTTCATGCCGCCAGATTCTAGCTGGAAGACGCCAGTTGTTTCGCCTTTTTGTAGAAGTTTAAAAGTTTTTTCGTCATCTAGGGGGAAATTTTCTAGATCAAGTTTGATATTTTTTGTTTTTTCGATAATTTTCAAAGTTTGTTCTAGAACAGTCAAGTTTTTTAATCCCAAAAAGTCCATTTTTAACAAACCCAAATCTTCTACTGGATGAAGAGAGTATTGAGAGATGATAGTTTTGTCATCGCCAGCAGCGTATTGCAAAGGCACGTGGTCAGTTAAAGGATTTTTGGTGATCAAAACTCCGCAAGCATGAACTGAGCTATGACGAGCCAAGCCTTCAACTTTTTTGGACATTTCTAACAAACGTTGAGCCTCAGGATCGTCTTCGTATAGTTTTTTTAATTCTGCTACAGTTTCCAAAGCTTCGCCTAGGGTCGTAAACATCGGGATCATTTTAGCTATTTGATCACAATAACCGTAGCTAAAATTTAAGACGCGTCCAACATCACGGACCGCGGCGCGAGCAGCCATGGTTCCAAAAGTAATAATTTGCGAAACGTGATCATGACCATATCTACTTTCAACATAACGCAAAACTTCATCACGTCGAGCATCAGCAAAATCAAGATCAATATCGGGCATGGAAACTCTTTCAGGATTCAAGAAACGCTCAAACAACAGTTCATATTTTAGTGGATCAATATTTGTAATATTAGTCAGATAGGCAACTAGAGAGCCGGCAGCAGAGCCACGTCCTGGGCCAACGATAATCTTTTGATTTTTAGACCAATTAACAAAATCTTGAACAATCAAAAAATAAGCAGCATAACCAGTTTTTTCTATGACTTCTAGTTCATAATCCAAACGCTCTTTGATTTCCGGAGGAATTTCGTCAGCGGCAAAACCAAATCTTTTTTTGACGCCTTCCAGGCAAATATTTTTTAGTTGTTGATCAGCGCTGATGTTCTCTGGTAATTCATAATGAGGCAGTTGGATTACGCCTAGCTCAATTTCGACATTACAACGATCAGCGATGATTTGGGTATTCTCTAAAGCTTTTTTATCTTCGGGAAATAATTCCTGCATTTCGTTTTCACTCAGCATGGAAAAATTTTCACCAAGATAGCTCATTCGATCAGTGTCGGATTGTTTGTGTTTGGTCTGAATGCAAAGCAAGATATCTTGAGCTTGATCATCGTCAGAATTAATATAATGAATGTCATTGGTGGCGATGAGTTTCAAGTCGTGTTTGGCTGCTAATTTTTTTAGCTCAATGTTAACTAATTGTTGATCGGGATTATTAAGATACTGCATCTCCAAAAACAGATTGTCTTTTCCAAATATCTCCAAAAGTTTTTCTAAGTTTTTTTCAGCCTGTAAATGTTGACCAGCTTTAAGGTGACGAGCCAGAGGACCATTAAGACAAGCAGTCGAAGCAATAATTCCTTGACTGTATTTTTTTAAAGTTTCCCAGTCAATTCTTGGTTTATAATAAAATCCTTCCAAATGAGCAATGGAAGTAAGTTTTAATAAATTTTTATAACCTTCGTTGTTTTCAGCAAGTAAAATCAAATGATAAGGTTTTTCTTTAGGATTTTTGTTCGCTAACTCATCGGGAGCGAGATATGCCTCAACACCAATAATTGGTTTGATCCCAGCCTTTTTTGCTTTTTGGTAAAATTCAATAGCACCAGACATCACGCCGTGGTCAGTCAAGGCCAAGGCACTCATGCCCTTGTCTTTAGCGGCATTAACCAAGTGGTCAATCGTTGCTAACCCGTCAAGTAAACTATAATGAGAGTGAGTGTGTAAGTGGACAAACATTTTTTTTGCAAATCAAAAACCCCAATTTTGTGTAAGGCGTTTATTTAGAGGGGTTTTTATTTTTATTTTTTAGAATCAGTTTTTTTACGACTGTTTTTTGTAGCTTTTTTGTTTTTGATCATTTCCATGATTTGTTGACCGCCTTTTAGTAAAACGCTAAGGTAGGCTCCAGCGGAATTGGTTTTTTCTTTGATTTTATTGATCAGCTCAGTAAAAGCATCAGCGGCCTTGTTGAAACCGGACATCATTTTGTTGACGCTTTGCAAAGTTTTACCGATTTGGTAAAAAATCCAAGAAAGCCATAGAGCGAGCATAAAAACAGAGACGCCTAATAACAAATTTAAAATATCTTTGGAAGTTTCAAACATAATTTTTTTTATTTTTATTAACCACCTGTATTATAACACAAGGAGTTTTTTTGGGGAAGATTTTTGACAAAAAGAAAAGCGCCGCAAAGTAGTACTTATATTGGCGCCGAGATAGGGTTTAGTTATGACCTAGATAGTAGGAACTAATTAGTCGTAAGTTGTTTTGAAGGCAACTTAGTAAAACCCATCGATCATTTGGATCATGGCAATTTTTGAGCTCCTCTTGTAGCTCGCGGTTGCGTTGTTCTAAACGATTGACTTCTGCTCTTCATGTTGGTTTTTGATGATGCATGAGCATTTCTCCTTAGTTTAAAATGGTTGGAAAGTTCGAATTATTTATATTTAAACCGATTTTTTGATTTTTGTCAATAAAAAAACAGCGCCATTCTCAAGAACAGCGCTGAAGCGAGTGGCCGGACTCGAACCGGCGACCTCCAGATCCGGGGTCTAGCGCTCTACCAGCTGAGCTACACTCGCGATTGGATGCACCCCAGGGAATTGAACCCTGGACCTTTGGATTTTCAGTCCAACGCTCTACCAGCTGAGCTAGGGTGCAAGTGGATGAGAAAGGACTCGAACCTCTGACCTCCAGATTGTGGGTCTGGTGCTCTCCCAACTGAGCTACTCATCCGATTGATGAACTAAGACAAAAAATACCCTAACAAATCCTTAAAAACTTGTCAAGCAAAATAAGAACTCTTGGTCAAATTAACTGATTGGGGTATAATATATTTATGGAAGACTATCAACCAGTAAGCGATCAAGATTTAGAAAGAGGATATTGGTGGCTAACGCATAAAGAATTAATTAGTAAAGCAATTTGGACTTTAGGGATTTTGTTATTGGTTTTTATTTATGTTTTTTTCTTGGCTAATTTAAGTAGCTATTTAGGTGGTCCACGCTTGGACCAATGGTCTCAGGCTTTGAGTAAAAATTTTGATTGGCAGACTTATCATCAACAACGTCAGCCGCAAACGATTGCGATTAGCTCAGCTCAAGTTTTGCCAGTGAGCGGAAGGCTTTATAATCTGGTAGCAACAATAAAAAATCCAAATACTGATTGGGCAGTGACCAATTTAGAATATCGTTTTATTGTTAATGGCGAACCACAAGAAAGGCAATATAGTTTTTTAAACCCAGCACAAGATAAATTTTTATTAAAATTAGGCTTTTCTTTTGTAGGAGTGATCAAAACCGTTGAGGTGGAAGTTTTGGATCTGGCTTGGCGTCGTTTTGAAAACGACAGTCCACAGTTGGATTGGCAGATAGAAAATATTCGTTATCAAGGGCCAAGTGTCCAAACTATCAATGAAGAAAGAATAGATATTCCAGCTAAAGTGACTTGGCAGGCTAAAAATTTGTCTTTATATAATTTATGGCAAAGTGATTTTCAAATTGCCCTGTATAACATTGACCGTTTGGTGGCTATTAATACTTTACGAGTAGAGGATTGGCAGGCTTTGGAGAATAAAGATTTGGAAGCAGTTTGGCTCAATGATTTATCCAGAATAACTAAAGCGGAAATAAAAGTAGATGTTAATTGGCTAGATCAGACTAATTTTAAATCAGATAGTATTTTGCCAGAGAATTCAGATCGTTTTAGTTTATGAAAAATGTTTTAGCAAATTGGCAAAAACTAGATTGGTTTTTATTTTTGGCTTTGGGAGTGTTACTGATTTTAAGTTGCAGCATTTTGTATAGTTTGAATTTAAATATTGAAAATAGTGATTTTCTGACTTTCAAAAAGCAAATCTTTTTTGCCCTGTCAGGTCTAGCACTATTTTTTTTGTTTGCTAAATTGAATTATAGCCTTTGGCTTACTTATGCAAAAGTTATTTTTTATTTTTTTATTTTAGTCTTACTCTTACTCTTACTTTTTGGTACAGAAGTTAATGGAACTACTGGTTGGCTGAGAATTGCCGGTTTTAGTTTGCAGCCAGTAGAATTTGCCAAAATTGCCTTAGTGATATTTTTAGCTCGTTATTTTTCAGAGCATGGTCAAGAGTTTAAGCTATTTCGTCATATCTTTTTTTCAGGACTTGCTACTTTTGTTTTTGTGGCCTTGGTCATGTTGCAGCCTGATTTGGGCTCAGCTTTAGTTTTGTTGGGCACTTGGGTGGTGATGTTATTGTTTACGGGGATTCAAAGAAAACATCTTCTTGCCCTAGGAGCTTCTTTTGTAGGAGTTGTGACAGTTGCTTGGTTTTGGTTATTTGAAGATTATCAGAAAGCTAGAATTTTAACTTTCTTAAATCCAAGTTTAGATCCAATGGGCGATGGTTATAATGTAATTCAATCAATGGTCGCCGTCGGTTCTGGAAAATTCACTGGTCGCGGATTAGCTTTGGGCTCACAAAGTAATTTGCATTTTTTGCCAGAACCAGGAACGGATTTTATTTTTGCTGTGATTGCTGAAGATTTGGGCTTTTTAGGTGTGACTTTGGTTTTAGCGGTTTTTACTTTTATTTTTTATCGCCTTTCTTTGATTATGCGTAAGAGTCAGGATAATTTTGCGGCCTATTTTATCCTAGGAGTCATTGGCATGCTATTGGTTCAATTATTTATTAACATTGGAATGAATATGGGGATTTCTCCGGTGACTGGAATTCCTTTGCCTTTGCTTTCGGCTGGTGGCAGTTCAATGTGGGCCGTGATGATTGCTCTGGGAATCGCTGAGAGCATAAAAATGCGTAATAGCTAGTTTTATCTGCTTAATCCTTGGCTTTACTAGAGATTGTCTTTTTTTAATTTTTTGTTGGGATTGACTTCTTTTTTGGATTATGCTTAAATATAGCCACTTTAAAGTTTATTTAAGAAGTTATAAATTATAACAATTTTATGTCTTTTGTATTAGAAGCTACAACTCGTACCCCCGGAAAGGGTAGTCAATTGACCGAAATCAGAGACAACAGCAAGGTGCCTGGTGTTATTTATGGTTTTGAACAAGACTCACTAGCAATCACTGTTGGCTATAGTGAATTGATTAAAATTTTGAAAGAAGCCGGTACTAGTAATATTATTGATCTTAAACTTGAAGGTCAGGATAAAAAAGTAATCGTCAAAAATTACGACCAAGATCCAGTAAGTGATCGTGTGATTCATGCTGACTTTTTGTTGATCAATGATAAAAGACCTTTAACTACAGTTGTGCCTTTAGAATTTGTTGGTACATCTAGAGCAGTTAAAGAACAAGGTGGTAAAGTTAATATCAAGAGTGATCAGGTTTTAGTTAAATGTTTGCCAGCTGATTTACCAGCAACTTTAAAAATTGATTTAAATATTTTGTCCGGCGTTGGCAAGTCAATTTTGGTAGAAGACATCGAAGTTTCTGATAAAGTAAAAATCTTGACCAATGGTACTGATCCGGTAGTTTCTGTCAATTTACCAAAGAAAGGTAAGCTGATTGAAGAAACCGTCGCCGAAGCTGTTGAGCCGGTAAAAGAGGGAGAAGAGGCTGATAAGAAAGAAGAAACAAAAGCTGAAGAAACTAAATAATTTTTTCTTGCTGATGTTAAGATTTAATTTTAAAAAATTATTTTCAATAACTGCCATTATTTTGGCAGTTATTTTGATTGTTTTTGGTTTAAGTGGTTTATTTAGAGATGGAAGGCAATTAAATTTAGACGCAGATCAAAATCAAGAATCAAATCAAGAACTTGTTTTACGACATCCTTTGAATGGGAGAGTACTAGATCAAGAGCAATTTGATTTTTTTCCAATTAGCGTGATGATTGATAATTCTTATGATTTACCTTATAGCGCTGGAGTAGATCAGGCAGATATTGTTTACGAAGCTTTAGCAGAAGCAAACATCACTCGCTTGTTAGCTGTTTTTGATAGTCAAATAGCCGTGGATAAAATCGGACCAGTTAGATCAGCTCGTAATTATTTTATGGACTGGGCTGAAGAATATGGTGGGGTATATATGCACGTTGGCGGCAGCCCTCAAGCTTTGAGTGTGATCAATGATTATGATTTTGAAAACATTGATCAGATTGGTGCCGGCGAGATTTATTTTTGGCGAGATAACAATCTAGATGCTCCGCATAATGTTTTTACTTCAGCTAGTAATATTTCTAGACTCAAAGAATGGAAAAACGTCGCGACAACTAGTTTAGATTTTGCAACTTGGAATTTTGTGGAAACAGATTTGCTTGCCGATTATATTCCAAATTTTATCGTTAATTTTTCTAGTGAGAACTATCAGGTCACTTGGAAATATAGTCAAGCTCTGAATATTTATCAACGTTGGCGCAATCAAGAAAAACAAGTCTCTGATACCGGTGAACAATTGCAAGCTGATAATGTCATTGTTCAAGTAATTGAGAGTCATTTGATTGATCAGGAGCGTCGAGGAATGGATACTGCCTCTGGTGGGACAGCGATTGTTTATAATCGCTTTGGCAAGACTAGCGGAGTTTGGAAGAAAGATAATAACCGTACGCAATTTTTTACTAACGAAGGCCAAGAGATTCCTTTGGTTCCAGGACAAACTTGGGTAGAGATTGTCGATAGTTTAGATAAAATTATTGAGTAAATAAAATTTGACATTTTTGCAAAAAAAGCTTCTAATAGAATTAGAGGCTTTTTTGATCTTTCCACAACCCAAATTCGAAAGGAGATGACCATGTGTCAGCAAGCTCATTCGCCACCCCCAGACCTGTCTTCACTTAGCGGCACTTTGAAGGCGCTATTACGGGGGATGGGGGAAAGAGGAACTGAGATCTTTGTTTCGGCTCGCCGGCATTTCCAGGAGAATGTCGTGACAGCAACAGAAGCTGTTAGTCTTGTGATCACGGGACTTTCGCTTTCTGTGGAAGAGCGAGTCAGTAACGTAGCTTTCTATTTTCTCTTGAGTAGTGAGGAGCAATGTCGTGCATTCCTGGAATCTGAACTCTAAAGGATCTCGACAACTACAGGAATTTTGGGTTTAAGCGCCCGTCTTTTGGAGGAAGACGGGTTTTATTTTGGAGAGATTTTTACTAAGCGATCTAGTGAGTTTAAATCTTTTTGAATCTCTATTTTTGCTTTACTTAAATATTGAGAAATTATTTTTTTGATTTCAGCACTTTGTTCAGGGTCAATTTCTAGTAAAATTAGATAATGTTTTGAGAGGTGTTTTTTTAAATTTTTTAGTAAAGCTCGATAGTGATCTAAACCATTTTGACCAGAAAGCAAAGCCAAGCGTGGCTCTTTTTTGATACTTGGCTCTTTCATTTGAGCTGTTGTCAAATATGGTAAGTTAGCGATGATGAAATCAAATTTAATTTGAGGAACTTTGTTTAGTAAATTTGAATGTGTAAAATTAATTTTAACTTTATGTTTGCGAGCATTGGTTTTTGCTACTTTTAATGCTTTTTTAGAAATATCTGTTGCAAAATAATTTTGTTGCTGATTATTTTTGGCAAGAGTTATAATCAAGGCTCCAGAGCCAGTTCCAAGATCTAAAATATTTAAATTATTTTTATTTTTTAAAAATTTTAAAGCTTCTTCAATTAGCATTTCACTTTCTGGACGGGGGATTAAAGTATTTTGATTAACCAAAAATTTGAGATTAAAAAAATCTTTTTTCTTTTGTAGATAGGCTATTGGCCAATTTGCTAATCTGAGCCTTATTAATTTCTGAAAAGCTTTTTTGGTAGAAATTGCTAGTTCTTTTTCGGGATTTTTGTAAAGATACTCAATTTTTTTATGCAAAGCTAAAGCTAGCAAAAGATCAATTTCTGTTTGTTCTAAAGCTAGTTTTTGAGAATAATATTTTTGTAGTATTTGCTTAATGGTCATTTAAGCATTTTGACGATTAGCTTTTTGTAATTCTTGAATGATTGGCAAAAGATTACCTTCTAGAATATTAGATAAATTATGGACAGTTAGCTTAATTCGATGATCAGTAAGTCTGTCTTGAGGAAAATTATAAGTTCTGATTTTTTCGCTACGGTCTCCAGAGCCTACTTGGCTTTTACGAGTAGCGGAGAGCTCGGCTTGTTTTTGAGCTTCTAAGTTGGCCAAAATACGAGAGCGTAAAATTTGCATTGCTTTTAAGCGATTTTGAGTTTGGGATTTTTCATCTTGGCAACTGACAACAGTATTAGTTGGTAAATGAGTGATCCGCACAGCAGAATAAGTAGTGTTTACTGATTGACCGCCATTTCCAGAAGCACAAAAAGTGTCTAGTCTCAAATCTTTTGCTTCGATCACTAGGTCAATTTCTTCGGCTTCAGGCATCACAGCAACGGTTGCTGCTGAAGTGTGTACGCGACCAGCTTTTTCAGTTTCAGGAACTCTTTGAACTCGATGGACACCACTTTCAAATTTAAAATATTTGTAGACGTTTTCACCGCTAATTTCGGCAATGATTTCTTTGAAGCCACCAATTTCATTTCTACTTTGAGAAAGGATGTTGATTTTAAAATTCATAGTTTCAGCAAATCTTGAATACATTCGAAATAAGTCAGCAGCAAACAAAGATGATTCATCACCTCCGGTACCAGCCCGAATTTCCAAAATAATATTTTTATGATCATTAGGATCAGCCGGGCTTAGTAGGTCTTCTAAGTCAAGCTTGTTTTTTTCCAAGCGTTGTTCTAAGTCAAGAATTTCTTCTTCGGTCAAGGCTAGCATCTCTTCATTGCTTTCGTTGGCCAAAATACTTTTTGCTTCACTTAAGTCTTTTTCTAGTTTATCTTGTTGGTCAGCAAGCCTAATGATTTCTTTGAGCTGATTGTATTTTTTTCCTAAAACAGCCATTTTTTTGCTATCAGAAACTATGCTTGGGTCTTGTAACTCAGCTTCAATGGTTTTTAGCTCTTCTTTAATTTTATTTATCTTTTCATTCATATTTTTAAATTATAGCAATATTTTCAGGAAAACAAAAAACCCTTAAAAATTTAAGAGCCTTTTGTCTTTTAGAAGTGTTATTTATTTGATTCGATTTCGGCTTTAATTTTTTCCTTTTCTTTCTCAGCTTTTCTGACAGCAGCGCGTTTTTTCTTATCAGCCTTGCCTTTACGGACAGCGCTAGTTTTTTCTTGTAATTCTTGTTGTTTTTTGAAACGATCAACACGGCCGGCAGTGTCTACCAATTTTTCTTTACCAGTATAAAAAGGATGACAAGCAGAACAGATTTCTACGTGTATTTCTTTTTGAGTTGAGCCAATTTCATGGATTGCTCCACAAACACAGATAATCTTGGCGTCTTCATGATAAGTTGGATGTGTATCTTTTTTCATAACAAAGTATAATTTAATGCTTGGCTAGAATATCATATTTTTTATCTCAAGTCAATACCAAAGCCTTGGTCGAGCACTCTTGCTTTTTTTGAATTTTTGTGTTAAAGTATGGGCACTTTATTAATTAATTTTAAAAATCAAGCATTTTATTAGTTTTTTAGCCCCCTTGCCGCACAAGCGTGTGGTTGAGCTAAATTTTGTAAAATGTGGGTTAATTCAAGATTTTATCTTGAAAAAGAAAGGAAAATTATGAAAGAATTTAAGTTACCAAGTTTAGAAGAGCTTTTGAAGAAAGGCGTTCACTTTGGTCATAAGACCAACAAAAGACATCCAAAAATGTCTCCTTTTATTTTTACCAAGCGCAATGGCATTTCAGTGATTGATTTGGAAAAAACTGTGGTTTATTTAAAAAAGGCTTTAGATTTTACCACCAAGATTGCCGAAAAAGATGGTAAAATTTTGTTTATTGGTTCTAAGAAACAGGCCAAAGAAATTGTTAAAAAAGCCGCTGATTCAAGCGCCATGCCTTATATTATCGGTCGTTGGTTGGGTGGTACTTTTACTAATTTTAATAACATTGTCCGTTTGACTCAAAAATTAGAAAAGCTTGAAAAAGACAAAGAAGAAGGTAATTGGGAAAAGTATACCAAAAAAGAGCAAGTTACTTTTACTAAGCAAATTGCTAAGTTAGAAGACACTGTTGGTGGTATTAGAACCATGAAACAATTACCGGCTGCAGTTTTTGTAGTTGATATCAAAAAAGAAAAAACCGCTGTTTTGGAAGCAAACAAAATGAAAGTTCCAGTAATCGCTATGACTGATACCAATGTTAATCCAGAAATGGTTCAATATCCAATTCCTGCTAACGATGACGCAATAAAATCAATTGAAGTGATTACTAATTTAATTGCTGAGGCAATTAATAATTCTAAAAAATAAAATTTAAATTAAAAAAATTATGTCTTTAGAGTTAATTAAAAAAATTAGACAAATTACTGGTGCCGGCATGGTTGATGTCAAAAAAGCTTTGGATGAGGCTGACGGCAATGAAGAAAAGGCAATTGAAATTTTACGCAAAGCTGGTTCAAAAATTGCTGCCAAAAAAGCTGATCGAGAAGCTAGTGAAGGAGTTTTGGCGATTGTCAAAAAAGATAACAAGGTTGCTGTTGTTGGTTTGAATTGTGAAACTGATTTTGTTGCTCGTAATGAAGATTTTATTTCCTCAGTCAATGTTTTTGCTGAAAAATTGTTAGAATTAGGAAAAGAAAATTTTGCCGCTTGGGCAGAGGATGAAATTAAAAACAATTTGATTGTCAAAATTGGTGAAAATTTAAGATTAGCCCCAGATTTTGAAATTTTGTCTGGAGAAATTATTGGTGATTATTTGCATTCCAATAATAAAGTTGCCGGCGTCGTGGTTTTAAAAGGTGGTAGCGTTGATTTGGCAAAAGATATTGCAATGCATATTGCTGCAATGGCGCCAAAGTATTTGAAACCAGAAGATGTTCCAGAAGATGTCTTGGCTAAAGAAAAAGAAATTTATGCTGAGCAGTTAAAAGCTGAAGGTAAGCCAGAGGCAATGTTGGAGCAAATCTTGCAAGGTAAGTTACAGAAATTTTACACAGAAGTCTGTTTGTTGAAACAAATGTTTATTAAGGATGATAAAAAGAATATCGAACAGTTGTTAACAGAGAATAATGCTGAGCTAGAAAGTTTTGTTTACCGTAGTTTATAATTTATATTTTTCGACTGTCCCGCGGCTGACCCGCGGGACAGTTTTTTCTTGAGCTTGAAAAAAGATCATTTCTTTGCCATAATGCAATTAATTTTAAATAAGATAAGATATGCCTTTTGTTAAAGTCCAATTTCATCCAGCGGAGAGAGAGTATTTATTTTTAGCTGAATTTAGCGAAGATAATCATAATGTTTTTAATCTCGGAGACTGGGTTATGGCCGAAACTACTTTGGGTCAGGATTTGGCCTTGATTACTTGGCAGGGAGCAGAAAAACCAAAGGATTTTTTAACTGAAGAAGTTAAGCCTTTGTTAAGATCAGCAAAAACAGAGGAAATCAAAACCAGAAAAGAGCAAAAACAAAAAGTTGCTCAGTATTTAAAAGACTGTGAAGAAGCTTGTCAAAAAAAAGATCTAAAGATGAAATTAGTAGACGCTCACGAATCTCTTGATGGCACTCGATTAACTTTTTATTTTATTTCAGAAAACAGAGTAGACTTTCGAGATTTAGTCAGAGACTTGATCTCTAAATTTCATAAAAAAATTCGTTTGCAGCAAATTGGCGTCAGAGATGAGGCAAAAATTTGCGGAGATTATGGTCCTTGTGGCTTGCCTTTGTGCTGCAAGAATTGGCTCAAATCTTTAGGCAATGTCAATGCGGAATATATCAAAGATCAAGATTTGATGCACCGTGGTAACGAAAGATTGTCTGGTATTTGTGGTCGTTTGAAATGTTGCTTGCGTTATGAGGAAGAGGCTTATAAATATGGTTTGGACAAATTACCAGAAGTCGGAGATGAAATAAAAACCAAAGCAGGATTAGGTCGAGTGACCGCTGTTCATCCTTTGAAGCAAACTGTGGATTTAAAAATAGATGGATCAATAGTTGAATATCCTTATCTGGAAGGTAAACTTTGCCAAAAAGAGCCAGGATCTTGCGATGGTTGTTTGAGTAATTAATATTTTTAAAAAGAAGTGTCAAAAGCTTCTTTTTTTGTTATAATGAATCTGTTGAAATTAAATTTAAAATAAAAATATGGCAACTAAGAAAATAAAAGTAGCGATAAATGGCTTTGGTCGGATTGGCCGAGCAGCTTTTAAGATTATGCTTAAAAGTAATAAATATGAAGTAGTAGCAATCAATGATTTGGCGCCAGCTGAAAGTTTAGCGTATTTATTAAAATACGATACAGTTTATGGCACTCATCCAGCTAAAATTTCTCACGGAGAAAATTTTATTACAGTGAATAACAAAAAATATCAAATTACCGCGCAACCAGATCCAGCAAAACTCCCTTGGAAAAAATTAAAAGTTGAGGTGGTTTTGGAATGTACTGGTCGTTTTGTCAAAGATAATGCCGCGGCTGCTCATTTGAAAGCTGGAGCCAAAAGAGTGATTTTGTCGGCACCTGCCAAAGGTGGAAATGTCGAGACATTTTTGTTGGGAGTAAACGAAAAGACTTATCAAAATCAAGGTGTAATTTCTAATGCTTCTTGTACAACTAATTGCATTGCGCCGGTAGCGCAAATTTTGGTCAGTAAATTTGGCGTTGCCAAAGCAATGATGACAACGATTCACTCTTATACTGCTGATCAAAGTTTAGTTGATGGTCCGCACAAAGATTTACGTCGTGGCCGGACAGCAGGACAGAATATTGTTCCAACAACAACAGGAGCGGCAATTGCGACAGCAAAGGTAATTCCTGAGCTCGAAGGTTTATTTGACGGTTTGTCGATTCGCGTTCCGACTCCGGTGGTTTCGCTTTCGGATTTTACTTTTGTTTTGAAAAAGAAAGTGACTGTTAGCCAAATTAATAATGCTTTGATCGCAGCTTCCAAACAGAAGAATTTTCAAGGAATTTTAGGAGTAACTGATCAGCCAGTCGTTTCTTCTGATTTTATTGGCGACTCTCGTTCTTCGATTGTTGATTTGTCTTTGACTAAGGTTGTTGATGGAGATATGGTTAAAATTGTCGCTTGGTATGACAATGAATGGGGTTACGCTAATCGTTTGGTAGAAATGATTAAAAATATTTTTTAATATTTTGTGAGTTAGGCGGCCCCGCATTATGCGGGGCCGTTTTTGCTTTTTATTTAGTTTTTAGCTAAAATATAGGCATATGAAGATTTTGTTAAACAATACTTTGAGCAAGAAAAAAGAGGAATTTCGGCCAATCAAAAAAGGCCAGGTAGGCCTGTATACTTGTGGGCCAACGGTTTATAGTTATCCGCATCTTGGTAATTTGCGAGCTTATATTGTCTGGGATGTCTTGAAAAGATTTTTAGATTCAGAGGGTTTAAAAGTTAAGCACATCATGAATTTGACCGATGTTGGACATTTAACTTCAGATGCTGACAGCGGAGAAGATAAGCTAGAAAAAGCAGCAAAAAAAGAAGGTAAAAATGCCTGGGAGATTGCGGACTTTTTTATTCAGGTTTTCAAAGATAATTTAAAAGAATTAAATATTTTACCACCAAGCAAATTTGTTCGAGCTACCAAAACAATCAAAGAGCAAATTAAATTTGTGCAGATTTTAGAAAAAAAAGGATTTTTATATCAAACTTCTGATGGTTTGTATTTTGACACTTCTAAAATTTCTGATTACGGAAAGTTGGCTAATATTCAAAATATTGATTTGCAAGAAGGTGCGAGAGTAGAAAAAAATAAAGAAAAGAAAAACATTACTGATTTTGCAGTCTGGAAATTTTCGCCACTTGATTTTCAGCGAGACATGGAATGGAACTCTCCTTGGGGTAAGGGTTTTCCTGGCTGGCACCTTGAATGTTCGGTGATGAGTCAAATGTATTTAGGTGACACTTTTGATATTCATACTGGTGGCGTGGATCATTTGCCAATTCATCATCCAAATGAAATGGCCCAGAGTGAGGCGGCAACTGGAAAATTGCAAGCTCATTATTGGATGCACAATGAATTTTTAAAGTTTAAAGATGGTAAAATGTCTAAGTCAGCGGGCACAACTTTTGATTTGACGGATTTAGAGAAAAAAAATATTTCACCACTGGCCTTTCGTTATTTTGTTTTGCAAGCTCATTATCGCAAGAGTTTAAATTTTTCTTGGGAAGCTTTAGAGGCTGCCCAAACTGGTTTGGTGAACATTGTTAGGGATATTACTGGGCGTAAGCTTGGCAAAAAGGTTAATCAAAAATATTTAGAAAAATTTCAGAAAAGCTTAAGTGATGATTTAAATACGCCGCAAGCCCTAGCTGTTTTACAAGAATTGTTAGCTGATGATCAGATAGAAGATGGAGAGAAAATGGCAACAATTTATAAGATGGATGAAATTTTGGGCTTGGATTTGAAGAATTTAGTCAAAAAATCTTTGACTTTTTCAAATGAAGAAAAAAATTTGTTAAAACAGCGTCAAGTAGCAAGGGTAAATAAAGATTGGAATTTATCTGATCAATTACGTGATCAGCTCAAAGAAATCGGTATAGAAGTAGAGGATACAAAAGATGGACAAAAGGCGACGCGAGTAAATTTATAAAATTATAAAAATTATTTTTATGACAAACAAGCAAAATAAAAAAAGACTTTTGACTGGTGATCGTCCAACTGGGAAATTACACCTTGGTCATTATGTTGGTTCGCTAAAAAATAGAGTAGCAATGCAAGACCAGTATGAAAGTTTTGTAATGATTGCTGATGTTCAGGCTTTGACTGATAATTTTGCTGAGCCAGAGAAAGTTAGAAAAAATGTTTTGGAAGTAGCTCTAGATAATTTAGCAGTTGGTATTGATCCTAAGAAAACAACCCTGTTTATTCAATCACAAATTCCGGAGATTGCAGAATTGACAGTTTTTTATTCTAATTTAGTAACAGTTAGTGAATTGCAACGTAATCCAACGGTTAAAAATGAAATTGGTGATAAAGGACATATTTTCAAAGGCGGTAATGTTACTTTTGGTTTTTTGGGCTATCCTGTTTCGCAAGCAGCCGACATTACTTTTTTAAGAGCAAATGTGGTGCCAGTCGGAGAAGATCAAAAGCCAATGCTAGAACAGACTAATGAGATTATCCGAAAATTTCATAATTATTATGGAGAGCTTTTTCCTTATCCGCAAGGTGTCTATGGAGAAATTGCTAGACTATCTGGTTTGGACGGTCGAAAGATGTCAAAGTCTTTTAATAATGCAATCTATCTTTCAGATTCCCCAGAAGAAGTAGAAAAAAAAGTAAAAAAAGCCAAAACTGATTCAGATACTGTAAATTTGGTGAGGTTTGACGAAGTAAAAAAAGCCGATGTGTCTAATTTGATGCAATATTATAGTATTGCCACGGGAAAAACTTTAAAAGAAATTGAAAAAGAATTCAAAGGAATTACTAGCTACAAAGTTTTTAAAGATCAATTGATTGTGGAATTAAATAATTTTTTGGCTCCAATTCGAGCTAGAAGAAAAAAATACGAAGAAAATCCAGATTTAGTTTGGAAGATTTTAAAGAAGGGGACAGCCCAAGCCAAAAAAGAAGCAGAAAAAACCATGAAATTGGTGAAAGAAAAAATGATGATCTGGTATTAATTTGCCTAGATAATTACAGAGGTATAAGTATAGAATTTGACAAAATATTATTTTTTCATTATAGTAAAAATATATGAATAATTTAAGTAACAAAATGTGTTTGCGCGCATCCTATCCAGTTATTGTCGATGGTTTTTTGGATAGACTTTTTGTTATTTAATATTTTCTAATAAATATTTAAAATTTCAGCAAATTAACAAAAAGTCGTCCAATATCTTGGGCGATTTTTTAGAATATAAATTTAAAAATATGCAAGCAGTAGAAGTAAAAAATTTGAGTAAAAAGTTTGAAAAGAAAACAAAGGCTTTGGGCTTGAAGGCCAGCTTTCGGTCGGTTTTCAGAAAGCAATTAGCTGATTTTATTGCAGTTGATCAAATTAGTTTTCAAGTTGCCAAAGGTGAGAAAGTAGCTTTTATTGGACCAAACGGAGCCGGTAAATCGACGACGATTAAAATGTTGACGGGAATTTTGCATCCGGATAGCGGAGAAGTTAAGGTGACTGGTTTGACTCCTTGGAAAGAACGTAAGCAACTAGCCTTTCAAATTGGCACAGTTTTTGGTCAAAAACCTCAACTTTGGTATCATTTACCGGCAATGGATACTTTTTATCTTTTTGGTAAGATTTATGAAATTGAAGCAAAAAAATTTAAAAAACGTTTAGATTTTTTGATTGATAAATTTCAAGTGCAAGATTTCGTGTATCAACCAGTGAGAAAATTATCATTAGGTCAAAGAATGCGTTGTGAAATGATTGCTTCTTTAATTCATCAGCCAAAAATATTGTTTTTAGATGAGCCAACGATTGGTTTGGACGTAGTAGCAAAACAACAGTTGCGAGAAGTTTTAAATACCATGAACAAAGAAGAGGGGACAACAATTTTTATAACCTCTCATGATGCTGGTGATTTGGAAAAAATTGCTGACAGAGTGATAGTAATCGATCTGGGAAAAATAATTTTTGACGGCACAGTCAAGGCTTTGAAAGAAAAATATGCAGCTTACAAAATTATTGATTTAAAAATTATTAATGGAGGAAATGTGAAGTCGAAAATAAAAATACCAGGAGTAAGAATTTTAAAAGCTGAAAATTATAATTGGCAATTTGAATTGGATGTCAAAAAAACTTCGGTGAAGGCTGTACTGGATCAATTATTAAATATTTATCAAGTAGAAGATATCGGTATTTTTGAGACGCCGATGGAGGAGATTATTAGTAACATTTATGCACAAAATTCTCTTAAAAATAAATAAATATTTGGCTATTTTTAGGGTGAGCGTTAGAGATCGCTTGGCTTATCCTTTGGAGCTTTTTTATTCTAATATTTTTATTTTATTAATTACCTTTGTGATGAGTCAGGTTTGGCTGGTAGTTTACGCTGAACATCCAGAAAAATTAATTGTTGGTTTCAGTTTATCGGCAATGATTTGGTACGTTTTTATCACTGAGTTGATTTTGACTTCGCAACCAAATGTGATTTTGACCATTGGCGAAGAAATAAAAAATGGCAATGTTGCTTATGTTTTGAGTAAGCCCTATAGCTTTATGTCTTATTATTTTAGCTATTTTTTAGGGCGAGTTGTAGTTAGTATGCTGATCAAAGCGATGGTCGGAGTTTTACTGCTTAGTTTATTTTCTCCTTTATTAGGAATTAGTTTGTGGTCATTTTTAGCGGGAGCAAGCTCTGTTTTTTTGGCGGTAGTTTTAAATTTTGTCATTGCTGGTTCGGTTAGTTTATTTGCTTTTTGGTTGGAGGATATTAGATCGCTGCGCTTTATTTATCAGAAAATTGTTTTTATTTTTGGTGGCTTGCTTTTTCCGATTGATGTTTATCCAGAGTTTTTGCAAAAAATTATTCATTATTTGCCCTTTGAAGGTATTTTGTACGGACCAGCAAAGACAATGGTAAATTTTGATTTGGTTTATTGGCAAATTTTAGTCACGAGGCAAGTAGTTTGGATTATTATTTTTTGTTTTTTAATTAAAATAATTTATGGACAAGGTGTTAAAAAAGTTAATATCAATGGTGGTTAAAAATTTGGATTTTATCTGGGCTTATCTGAAATATAATTTAGCTTCAGCAATGGAGTTTCGTTTTAATTTTTTGAGCCAGGCTATATTTATGATTTTAAACGACGGTTTATTTTTGTTGATTTGGTATTTTTTCTTTCAATATTTTGGTGATTTAAACGGTTTTGGTTTTCGAGAGATGATTGCTTTGTGGATTTTTGGTGCTGGAGGATTTGGTTTGGTTAATGCTGTTTTTGGCAATGCCGCAAATTTAGGGACAATCATTAGCAATGGAGAATTAGATTTTTATTTTTCTTTTCCAAAAAATCATTTACTGCATGCTTTGGTGAGTAGAACTGATTTGTCAGCCTGGGGCGATATGTTGTTTGCGCCAATCGCTTTTTTCTTATTTTTTCCAGCTAATCTTTTATCAATCTTTTTGTTATTTTTTGGAATTTTGAGCGGGGCAATGATTTTGTTAGCCTTTTATATTTTAATCGGCTCATTGAGTTTTTGGCTTGGTCGCAATGAAGTTTTGCAAAGTAGTTTATTTCATGCTTTTTTAGCCTTTTCTACTAATCCATCGTCAGTTTTCCAAGGAGTGGTTAAATTTATTATCTTTTTTGTTATTCCAGCTGGCTTTGCTACTTTTTGGCCAGCTGATTTGTTAAAAGAATTTGTTTTGAGTAAATTTTTATATTTAATTTTATTTACAATTATATTTTTTCTTTTTTCTTTATTGGTTTATTACCGAGGCTTAAAAAGATATAGCAGTGGTAATTTGATTAATGTTAGGGGATAAATTTTTAAAAAATGATATAATGTTAGTGAGTTTTTTATAAATAATAATATTATGCCTAATCCAATAATAAAATTAAAGTTTAATCAAAAATTAGACCAAGATTTAGCTTGGGAGTTTTTTAATAATCAAGAAATTGGTGGTTGTAATTTTTGGCAAGAAAGAGCATTGAATCATCATCCAAAACTTTTAGAAATTGAGTCTTCTAAGAATGCTAAAGTTTTTTTGAATAAATATATTTTTCAATTTTATAATTTTCATTTTGATGAATTAGAAAAATTGAGCAAAAAAACTTCTATTTATCTTGATGAATCTCAGAATTATTTTTTTAAAGTAGTTGATAAAATTTTTAATCATTATCCATGGCCCAAAAAGAAGTTTACTGGATTTTTTTCTATTTTTGATTTTTGTCCACGTTTTTTAGATGATGGTAGTTTTCAGATTTTTCTTTATGATAATAAAAAAATTCAGCTCTTTACTATTTTTCATGAAATGCTTCATTTTATTTTTTATGATTTTGTTCAAATAACTTTTTCTAAAAAATTTAAACATTTAAATACAGAAGAAGGAAAATTTTGGGATTTATCTGAAATTTTTAATGCAGTTTTACAGGATACTGAAGATTTTATTAAATTACATGGTAAAATAAAAAATATAGGTTACCCAAATCATCGAAAATTAATTATGAACGGTAAAAAGATATGGAAAAATAATCAAGATTTAAGTCAATGGATTATTGAAATGTCTAAGCTTATGGGGATAAATTAAGAGATAATTGTAATATTTTTTGTTTAAAAATATTAATTTAAAAAAGAAAACTCCCGATCCTCAAAGAGGCGGGAGTTTTTCGGTCCAATCTAAGATCGCGTGCAGAACGAGGTCAGAGCTAGGCTCTAACATTGTCACATGCCCGTGGTCTACTTCCAGATAGATGGCGGAGGAGTATTTGGTGGCTAGTTTTCTTTGAATTCTGGTAGGCAGAATTCGATCTTGGCTACCACCAAGTATCAGTGTTGGGCAGTAAGTGTGCTTGACTGCTACTGTTCCCAGGATGATTTCTCTGGCTGCTTTTCCAGAATCAGGTACTAGTTCTTGGTGATAGGCTGACATCACTTCAGCTGTGACATTGCCCAGATTGTTGAATAAGAGAGCCTTGGAGTCTCTTAAGCTCGGCATGAATAACTCATTGCCCAAGATGCTTTTGAGATATGGAAAAATGCGTAAGGCTAAAGGCAGGCTAAAATTACTAATTCCGGCTGGAGCGGCGCTATTGAGCAGAACCACGCCAGGGAGATTGTAATGTTCAGCGACCATTTGCGTCACTAATCCAGCCATGGAGTGCCCGATGATCACAGGGTTGGTGCCGCGTCCTTCAGGCTCCTTGAGAAAGTCCAAGACGTATAACGCGTAATCTTTGAGTGACGTTGCTCTTGTTTTGGGTTTTAGGGTTAGCGCCCAGCTTCCGTAGCCTCTTTTTGCGGCTAATTGTTGCCATTCAGACCAGACTTCAGCGACTGACCATAGGCCAGCTAGAAACAGTAGCGCGACGTTTTTGCTTCTGGTAACAGGAGCAAGGTGCAGTGCAGGAAAAGTAGACATGCTGTACTCCTGTTGTTAAGGTGCGATGTGATTAATTAGTTAAACATTTTTTACCAATTTTGTCAACTCAAATGATTTGACAAAAGAGCGTTATTTTACTATGATTTTAATGACGGCTGGCCGTTTTGACGGCTAGTTTAAACAGAAAATAATGACTTTAGCTAATCTTATTTTATGGCTGGCCTTGGCGATCAATATCACTTTATTGATTTATGTTGGCTTAAATAAAAAACAGCAGCAAAGAGTGCCGCTTTTTGTCTTAATTTTTTTGATTACTCTTTGGGAGGTAATTGAGTTGACTAATGTTTTTTGGCTTCGAGGAACAGATCATTTATTATTAGGCGCTCGTTTTGGTTTGTTGCCTAATCTTTTTTTGGCTCCAGCCTTTGTATGGCTGGTTTTTTCTTTGTTTGGTTTGTGGAAAAATTTAGTAGCTTGGAAAAAAAATGCTTTATTTTTACCAGCGATTGTGGCGATTCCTTTTTTGTTTACTGCTTATAATGTCAAGTCGGTCACTTTGACTGAAAGCGGGTTTGTTTTTGAACAAGGTTATTTGTATTGGTTTTTTAGTATATATTTTGCTGCTTTGTTAATTTTTGCTCTATCTTTTTTGTTGAAAAATCGTCGGCAAGCAAATTTGGTTATCAAAAAACAAATTGATTATATTTTTTTTGGTACAGCAATTACAGCTATTCTAGGTTTGTTGTTTAGCGTTATTTTACCTCTGATCAATATTAAGTCATTATTTTATATTGGCGTTGACTCTTCGGTATTTTTTACGATTGTTTTGGTTTATGCTCTTTCGCATGATCGTTTTTTGGATTTAAAATTATCATTTTCTAAAAGCGCAATTGATTTACTGACTTTATTTATTGTCTTGGTGATTTATTATTTGATTTTCTGGTTATTATTAAACTTTATTGATTTAGATTTTAAAAATGTCTTAGACCAAATTTTATTTGTTTTGTTTATCGGGCTCACCTCTCCATGGTTGTATAAATTTTTATTTCGTTTAGTAAATCTTTTATTTTTTAATCCTAATCAAAAAATAAAACAAGCAGAGTTAAGCATTGCTGAAATTTTACGTTCAACTAGAGACTTGAATACTCTTTTTTCGCAACTAGCCAAAGAAATAAGTCAGGTGATTAGCTACCGAGAAATTTTTGTTTATTTGGCTAAGCATAATAATCATGAGGTTTTTCATCAAGTTTTTCCAGTTGGTGAGCGTTTATTAAATTTAAACGATAGTCAACTATTGCAGTTTTTGGCAAGCCAGAGCAAGTTGATTCATCAGGCGGAGCTTGATTATTGGCAGGAAGATAAGTATTTGGCAGTGGCTTTACAAAAACAGCAAATTGATTTAGCCTTGCCAATTTTTTATAATCAACAATTATTAGGAGTTTTGATTATTGACCATGGACAAAAATTACTATCTCGTCAGCAGTTGCAATTTATGGAAAATATTCAAAAATATTTAGACATTGCTGTTGGTAGTTTGTTATTAGCAAATAAATAATTTAATTATATGGATTATAAAGCTTTACTTTTATTTTTAGCAGCGATATTAAATTTGATAATGAGCCTTATAATTATTAGGCGCGGTTGGAAAAATCCAATAAATAAGTACTTTTCCTTGATGACCTTTTTTAATATTTTGTGGGCTGGTGGTTTATTATTGTTTAGGTTGAGTAATAATTATGAAGTTGTCAGATTTTCTGCTAGCTTTATTTATTTTGCATCTTTATTAGTAGTATTAAATCTTTTTTATTTTACGATTCATTTTCCTTTTAAAAATGTAAATTTAAATGATTATTTTAAAAAGATTCTTAGTTTTATTTTTTATGTAGCTTCGTTGTATTTTTTATTTTTTTACCAAAAATTTTCTTTATCCGTTAAAATTAATTATTTAAATACGGTTGTTTATGAGCCGATCGCTTACTTAATCTTTACAATTGTTTTAAGTATTTTAATGTTGCTAGCAATTGTGCATTTATGGTTAAAATACCTGAAGGCAGATAAGATTTTTAAAAGATCAATATTCTTGGTGTTATTAGGGGTGATAGTCGGAGTTGCTGCTGGTAGCTATTTTAATTTGTACGCCATGTATTTTGATGAATTTAGATTTTATTATTTAGGTCCACTATTTACTTTGGCTATTAATTTTGTAGCATTTTATTTAATATTTTTAAAAAAAGATAAGAAATTAGAATATTAAACATATGGATTTTTTAACATCACCTTTGGGTTGGAAAAATTGGTTATTGTTAATATCTGCTTTGATTAATTTGGGCATGGCCATTTTTATCTTGAGCAGAGGTGTAAAAAATAAAATTAATCTTTATTTCTCTTTGTTGGCTCTTTCTTGTTTTGGCTGGGGCACTAGTTTGTTTGTTAGTTTAGCGTTTTTTGACCTGACCGTTTCTAAGTTTTTCTTTCAAACTTCTTATCTTTCTGCTTGGTTTATATCTGTATTTTTATTTTATTTCATTTTTTATTTTCCATTTCCAACTAGAGTAATAAAGAAAATTCATAGAAATATTATCATTGGAGTTTCGATTGCTATTTCTTTTGTTGTTTACACGAAAACTCACATATTGGATTTTGGTAGAATTAATAATGCTCACGAAGTTTATGTAACTTATTTTAAGCCTTTTTATATTTTGTATAGTTTATTATTTATAGCCATGGTTTGTTATTCATTGTATATTTTGTGGTCTAAGTACGTCAATATCGAATCTCACTTTAAATTAGGGACAAAGCTTTTATTTATTACTATATTAATAGGCCTTGTTGTTGGTGCGTACTTTGATTTATTTTTAGATTATTTTGATATTCATTCATATATTTGGGTTGGCCCAATCTTTACTATACCCATGAATTTAGTTGTATTTTATTTAGTAGCCTTTAATCGTAAACAGTAATGACCAAAACTAAGAAGAAAATTTGTTTACTCTTAGCCGGTGGTACTTGGACAGTTGATAAGGCAAAAAATATGTTGGCAGTCAATAACACTGGTGATGTTGATTTATGGCTCAATACTATGCCAGAATTAGGAATTTTGTCAGCAGTAGAAACAGAGTTTGTGGTCAATGAAGAAGCGCAGCTTAGTTTTTCTTTATGGGAAAAATTAGCAACCTTGATTATCAAAAAAGAAGCAGATTATGACGGATTTGTTGTGGTGACCAAAGCAGAAAGAGCTATTTTGACTGCTACGGTTTTGAATTTTTTATTGCAAAATTTTAAAAAAACTATCGTAGTTACCGCTTCACAAATGAGCGGAGCTTATACCAAAGAAAAAAAGGAAATCATGCAAGATCTGATTGCTAATCAAGGGGGTTTGGGTTTGAGATCCAATTTGATTAATGCTGTGCAAGTAGCAGGAGAAGAATTGGCACAAGTAGCGGTGATGTTTGGCAGTCGCTTGGTTGCTGGCATCAAAGCAAAATTAGAGTATCAACAAGGAAAATATGTATTGAGCAGTGTTGATGACGATTATTTGGCTAAAATAGATTTTGGGATTAGTTACAAAAATAATTTAGCTTATTCTAAAAATTTGACCAAGAAATATCAGAATTTGTCCCGAGGTTTGTGTATTATTGATGATTATTTGCAGGAAAAAAATTTATGGCCCAAAGAAGCTTTTGTAAATTATCAGGCTGTTTTAGTGTTTTTACACGATGAAGAGTTGTCACTTGAACAGATTAAGTATTTTAAATCTTTAGAAAAGACAGTGATTCTTTATCATCCTCAGTATTTACAACAAGAAAAAGATTTTAGCACCATCAGTTCTTGTACCAAAGAAACAGTGATTGCCAAAGTTTTGTGGTTGATGGCAAATGTCGCAGAGAGTGATTGGCCAAAAATGTTAAAAGCGAATTTAATTGATGAGTTTGTTAATTTTAAAAAATAATATGGTAGTTTATTTTTATAGTCAAGCAAAAAATGAAGTCAGTCGAGCTATTTTGCAATATTTGCGTAAAGCGCAAGTAGAAACTTTTAGTAATCTCAATGCCAACAAACCCGGCGATGCCTCTTTGGCTCAGGCAGATGCCCTGGTGATTTATGGGAAGAATTTAGCAGAGGAAAGTAGCTATTTCGTTGCTTTGGCAATTTCAGAAAATAAGCCGGTTTTATTTTTGACTGACCAACAAGGAATAAAAAATAAAGCTTTGAAGAGTTTGGGTGATAACAAAAATTTTAAAAATAAAGTAGAAATCAAAGCCTGCGCTATTAAAAATATTAATCAAATTTTGTTAAATTTTTTGCAAAAATTAGATCAAGATAGCGGCAGAGACATCATTAACGTTAAATACACTTTACGTGTTTCGCCAAAAATGTCTGATTATTTAGCTTGGCGTGCACAAACAGAAGGTATGCCAAAGGCTGATTGGCTAAGGTCTTTGATTGATCAGCAGCTTCAAAAAGATAAGGATTATCATATTTTTCTTCAAAAAAAATATAAAGCTTAAGATAAGATCATGATTGAACAACAAGAAAAAAAGTTTGTTGAATTGGAGGGGGTAACAAAAAAAGCTTGGCCATTTAGTATCAAAAAGAACAATGATACTTTGGTGATTTTAGTTCACGGTTTCACTGGCACACCTTATGATCTCTGGATTTTGGCAGATTTTTTGGCAATCAATAAGATGGATGTTGAAGTGCCTTTGTTAGCAGGGCATGGTTCAAGTACAGCAAGGTTAGCAGCTAGTAATGCTGAAGATTGGTTTAAAACAGTAGAGGATTGTTTACTTAGAAATATTGGTAAGTATCGAAAGATATTTTTTATTGGCTATTCTTTTGGTTCAAATTTAGCTTTTAGTTTATCGGTAAAGTATCAAGATGATGTGACTGGCGTTATTTCTTTAGGCTTACCGATTTTTATGCGCAATGAAAAAAGAATTAGACTTTTATTGCCTTTGGCCAAGATTTTTAAAAAGACTTACAAAAAATATTGGCTCAGTGAAGAGGAGGAGGAAAATATTCGTGATCAAGGAAGACATAATCATATTCCAATTAACAGCATTATTAATTTTTATGATTTCATTGACCAGAAGACTAAGAAAGAAATTAACCAAGTCTCTGTTCCAGTATTAGTGATTCACTCTCGTGACGATTTAGTTTCCGATCCCTATAGTTCTGAATTTTTATTTAGAGAGTTGTCAAATACCAAAGACAAACATTTGTTTATTTTAAATAAAGACGAACATAACGTAGTAGATAATACCAGGAGAGATTTTATTTTTTCAAAAACATTAGAATTTATTAAGAAACATTGATTTTATGTTCACGATTGCTACAAAATTTGAGTCTATAGCTAAAATGTATCCTAAAAATATTGCTTTGGCTTATTTTTCTGGCGGAAAGTATCACAAAATTACTTATCAAAAACTTAATCAACAAAGAAAAATCTTGGTGAGCAATTTACATGCTTGGAATTGGCAGAAACAAGAAAAAGTTGCTGTAATGTTGAGCAATGGTCCGGAATGGATTGTCAGTGACCTAGCTTTGGCTAGTTTGGGTTTGATCTTGGTGCCGTTACATTTGACTTATAATAGCTTGCAACTTGAGCAAATACTTAGTCATGCTAACGTTGATTATTTAGTTATTCAGGAAGAATATTTTAATAAATTTAAAGATATTTGGTTAAAATTTTCTTTTAAAAATATCGTAGTTGTTGGAGATTGCAAAGAGTTAAATCAAGTAATTAAGTTGTGGCCGAAAATGCCTGTCAAAAATAGTTATGATGTTTTGGAAAAAATAGTTGTTGATGACAATGATTTGCATACGATTATTTACACTTCTGGGACCACCGGTGATCCAAAAGGAGTGATGCTTAGCCATAAAAATTTAATCACCAATGTTATGTCGGCCAAAGCCGTGATTGATATTACTAATCGTGATAGGTTTTTTTCTTTTATGCCGCTTTCTCACGCTTTTGAAAGATGTGCCGGGTATTACGCGCCAATATTTTCTGGTGCCAGTATTTATTTTGCTCGTAACAGCAAAACAATTGTGGAAGATATTCAGTTAGCTCAGCCGACAGTACTTAATGCTGTGCCGCGTATTTTTGAAAAAATTTATGATAAAATTTTTGATCAAGTTAGAGCTGGAGGGGATTTTAAGAAACATTTATTTTTTCAAGCTCTTAATTTATCAAAGTATAAAAAACAGCGAAAATTAAAATTTAAAGAGAAAATTAGTTTATTCTTCTTGGATAAATTGGTTATTAAAAAATTAAGAAAAATTTTAGGCGGTAATCTACGAATGGCTATTTCTGGTGGTGCTTCTTTGAATCCCGCAATTGCTAAATTTTTTGCTAATATTGGAATTCAAATAATCGAAGGCTATGGCTTAACCGAAACATCTCCAATTATCGCAGTGAATCAACTAAAGAATTACAAATTTGGAACTGTAGGAAAAGTTTTGAGTTGTAATCAATTAAAAATTGGTGAAGATAAAGAGATTTTAGTCAAAGGTGACAATTTGATGAAAGGATACTATAATAATAAGGAACAAAGTGCGCGAGCGATCGACAATGATGCTTGGTTTCATACTGGAGATCTTGGTTTTTTAGACGCAGATGGTTTTTTAACGATTATCGGTAGAGCGAAAGATATGATTGTTCTTTCTACTGGTAAAAATATTTTTCCAGAACCAATTGAAAATACGCTAAATGAGAGTAAGCTTATTTCCCAAAGCTTTGTTTATGGAGATAAGCAAAAAAATATCGCGGCGTTAATTGTACCGGATTTTCAAGAATTAGAAATTTGGTGTAATGAGCATGATCTTAATTATTCATTTCCAGATATTTTACATAACACAAAGGTTTTAGAACTTTACTCTGATGTTTTGTCTGAAAAATTAAAAGATTGGTCGCATTTAGAGAGGGTGAATAATTTTAAGTTATTAGAACAAGAATTCTCACAAGAAAATGGCTTATTAACACCGACTTTAAAGTTAAGAAGAGCGAGGATTAAAGAGAAATTTATAACATAATGTATTTTTTATTAAGATTTTTATTTTACTTACCAATTAAGCTATTATGGCGAGTAAAAATAAATAACCAAAACAATATTCCGGATGGTAATTTTATTTTAGCCGCTAACCATAACAGTTATTTAGATTTTATTATTTTATTTATTTTATTTCCTAGAAGAATATCATTTTTAGCCGCGGAAAAATTTTTTTCGAGTAAAATATGGAAGCCAATTATGGAAATGACTGGGCAGATTAAAGTTGATAGAAATTCTCATAATAAAAACGATGTTTATGTAAAGGTTGGCGATGTATTGAGAAGTGGGGGGGTCCTAGGAATTTTTCCAGAAGGAACTCGATCTAGGAATGGTTGTATTGGTAAGGCTTATAGTGGGGTGGCAAAATTCGCACATGAATACAACATTCCTGTTCTACCAATAGGCATTGAGGGAACTTTTTTGGCTTGGCCACCGGAAAATAGATTTCCAAAATTTAAAAAATGTAAGATTAATATAGGGAAAGTTTTTTTTGTAAGGAGTCAAGATTTTAATAAAGAAACCATAAAGATTATGAAGACAATCAGTGGTTTATGTGGACAGACTTATGATTATTAATGGTAAGAAAAAAGTTATTTTTTTTGACATAGATAATACTATTGTTAATGGGTATACACAAAAAAAATTAATCATATATCTTTATAAAAATGGTTATATTCACTTTATGTCTTTGCCATTGGTTTTCTTTTGGTTTTTTTTATATAAAATAGGAGTAATAAAGAATATTGAGTTTGGCTTAAAGTATTTAGCCAGCATTTTTGCTGGGTGGAATGATTGCGAGGTGTATAGTTTGATGAATAAATTTTTTTTTGCTGAGATAAAAAATGACTTATTTCAAGATGCTATTTTATTAATAAATAAGTACAAGCAACAGGGCGATATTATTGTTCTTATATCAAATGTAATACATCCTATAGCTGAGCAATTTTGTAGATTTTTACATATTGATTTTTATATTTCGACTGTTTTAGATATTAAAAACAATGTTTATTCAGGGGAATTAAAAAGCGTTGTTTTGAATGGTGGAGATAAAATGTTGGCGGCTGGTAAATTTTTGCATAATAATTTTCGATTTAAGCATAGGCCTTTAGTGCATGTTTATTCTGATCATTATTCGGATTTTGAGCTTTTAAATTGGGCTGATATTCCCATAGTTGTGAATCCTAAAAAAAAGATGTTATCTGTATCAATTAATCGTAAATGGAGGATATTAAATTTTACATAAAACAATGAGCGCTTTTTCTTTATCTAGTTTAATAACGGGAATTTTAAGCTTAGGACTAGCTAGTTTTGTTTTTTTTAGAAAAAATAAATTTAAATTGAATCAAATATGGGCTAGTGTTAGTTTTGTTACTGCTTTATGGAGTCTTGGGTTGGCCGGCGTTACTTATTTTGATAATTTCAAGCTGGCTTATTTTTCTCAAGTAGTATTAGATATTTCTGGTATATTTATACCAATACTATTTTTTCATTTTGTAATTAATTTAACTAATAAGCAAAATCAATTAAAGAAATTTCTTCGATTTGGGTATTATTTTGCATTTTTTTTGTCGGCTTTGAGTTTCTCTACACTTTTTAAAAGTGGGCTAGAGTCCGTTTTTAATTTTAAATTTTGGATAAAGCCCGGTCCAATTTATTTTTTGTTTCCATTATTTTTTTTATTTTTAGCTTGTCTTTCAATTTTTATATTAATAAAAATAGGGAATCAGGAGTACGGAATGAAGAAACAGCAAATAAGATACGTTTTGTATTCCGCTTTTTTTGGTTTTGGTGGTGGAGTATTTAATTTTTTACCACAATTTTCTCAAGTGTATCCAGTTGGGAATTATTTGGTTGGTTTGTATATTATATCTATTACATATGCAATAGTGAGGTATCGTTTGATGAATATTAAATTAATAATCACTCGAAGTATTCTCTATACTGTTTTGGTTGGTACAGTAGCTAGTTTTTTTGCCTTTTCTATTTTTTGGTTAGCACCAAGAATTGGCGGCGACACGCGTAATGGTCGAATTATTAGTACAGTTTTGAGCTCTATTTTAATTGTTGTTTTTTTAGACCCAATCAAAAGAGTCTGGGCTAAGGTTACCGATCAAATTTTTTATAAAGACAAAATTAATTATTCTGCGGTTTTGCGAGAAGCCAGCTTAATTGTTGCTCGTGAAATCGATCTAGAAGATCTTTTGCACAGTTTAGTTATTTCTTTAACCAAGCAATTGAAGATCAAAAAAATTAAAGTTTTCATGCCGCAGAATGGTTATTTTATGTTGACGACCAGTTCGCAAGAAAAAAATAATACTTTAAAATTAACTGAAAAAGTAGTTGAATACTTTGATCACAATCAAGACTTAGTGATCACTGAGGAATTGGTCAGAAGCTTGGATGAAAAAAAAGATGAAAAAATAAAACAAAGTACAGAAAAGATCATTCAAGAGTTTGAAAATATTGGCGCAGAAATGGCTATCCCGATCGTGGAAAATGGCCGAACTAACGCCTTGTTTGTTTTGTCAAATAAATTATCCGGAGATATTTTTGGAACAGATGATATTGATTTTTTCAAAGTTTTAGCTCCACAAATTGCGACGGCGATTGAGAAATCAAAGCTATACGAAGAAGTGCAAGAATTAAACCGTGATTTGCAGAAAAAAGTTGATGAAAAAACCGAAAGTTTGAAGCAAGCAAATTTAAATTTAGAAGAAAGAAACCGTTATTTGACCACAATGCAGGTGATCATCAACATGGTTAGTCGTACTTTGGATCTAAAAAAGGTGACGCAAATGATCGCTGATAGCATTGCTGCGGAGTTAGGATACATTGGCGGAGTTTTGAGTTTTGTCAACGGTGATCATAAATTACGCGTTAAAGCGGTTACTAAAAATAAACAAGCTAAGGAAAATATTGAGTTATTACCAGAAGACATTTTTCATTATGAAGCAGAGTTAACAGAGGGTTATAATTATGGTGTGGATACAGTTTTGACCGCAAAAATAAATTTTTCACATCAAATGAGTGATTTTTTCTCGCCCCCAGTTGAGAAAAATGTGATTAATATTATTCAAGAAAAATTAGGTGTTAAAACTGTAGTTGGTGTGCCGATATTTTCTGAAGATCGAATCATTGGCGTGGTTCACTTTTTGTTGGCTATAGAGCGTGAAAAAATTACCCCCTTGGATATTGAGATGATGACTTCTTTGACCAGTCAAGTTGGAATAGTTTCTCGAAACTTGGCTTTATACGAAAATTTACAAAAAGTAAATTATGATTTAAATGAGGCTAATTTGCATTTGAAAGCTCTAGATAAAGCAAAGTCTGAATTTTTGTCGATTGCCTCTCACCAATTACGTACCCCTGTGTCGGCTTTGAAAGGATATTTATCCATGATGATGGAAGGAGACTTTGGGCCTTTGCCAGAAAAAATTAGCAAGTTGATTGAAAATTTATTTGAGAGTGCTTCTCGACTTGCTCGAACGATTAATGTTTTCTTAAATGTTTCTCGAATTGAAGCTGGCCGTTTAAAGTTAGAAAAAAAACCGATGCAAATCAGTACTTTAATTGCCAGTGTGCTTACTGAGTTAGCTAGTTCTGCTCAAAACAAAGGAATTGATTTGAGCTACGTAGATGAAAAAAATGATTTGCCTTTAATTTATGCTGATGGGGATAAATTAAGAGAAGTTGTTTTGAACTTAGTTGATAATGCTATCAAATATACACCGCAGGGTAGTATAAAAGTCAGGACAGAGGTTAAGGATGGCGTCTTGGAGTTTAGCAGTACAGATACTGGTGTTGGCATTGAGCCGGCAGATGCCCGGGCTTTATTTAGAAAATTTGTACGTGGTGATGGTGCAGCACAGATTAATACCGGCGGATCTGGCTTAGGATTATTTATCGCTCAAAAGATTATCAAAGAGCACAATGGTCAAATTTGGGTAGAGAGTGAAGGTAAGGACAAAGGAAGTACTTTTAAATTTCAAGTACCATTAGCTACTAAGGAGCAGATTGCAGAGGTAGAAAAGGAAGGAAATAAGAAAAAATAATTTAACATTTGACAAATAATTTTTTAGGTGTAGAATAATAATACAAATTAAATATTTGCAACAGGCCAGGCCCATTTTGGGCGTGGTTTTTTGTTAGTAAACTTATGAATGATAATGTTAAATTTTTTTTAGATAATTTTTCTAAAATTGAAAATAATCTAAAGAGTAAAAAAATTTATATATTTTTTGGTGGATTCGGAGAAGAAAGAGAGGCTTCTTTGTATTCAGGGGAAGCCGTGAAGCGTGAATTATTACTAAATAATAATTGGCAGATAGAGATGATTGATCCGTCTGTTGACAAAGATTGGGTTAATAGATTGTCCAAAAATTCTATAGTTTTTAATTGTTTGCATGGCACCTTTGGCGAGAGTGGACATTTGGCATCTATTTTAGATTATTTAGATGTAGATTATACTTTTTCTGATGTATATACTTCCGTGGTTTCTTTTGATAAGTTATTTTTTAAAGGGATTGTTAATAAATTGAATGTAAATACTCCACTGGATAATTTTGATTTAAGATTTAGTAAGGTTAAGAAAAATTTGTTTGTTCATAAAAAAATAAGAGGTGGTGGGAGTATAGATTTGAATATTAATGGGAAAATATTTGATAATTATGATCAAAATTTTACAGAAGTATTTGTTGCTGGTAAAATTTTAACGGTGGGTGTGTTGGAGTCTTGTGGAAATTATAATCCATTATCGATAGTAGAAATTATTATGAAAAATTCTCAATTTTATGACAAAAAAGCTAAATACGAAGATGGTTTTTGTGAGTATAAATATTATTATGGCAAGAATAAGAAAAAAATATTTGAAAAAATTAGAGTTATTTCTAGTTTTTTAAAGATTAAGGGTGGAGCAAGGTTTGATTTGATTGAGTCTAAAAATGGGGAGGTATATTTTTTAGAGGTAAATAGCGTTCCTGGTTTATATAGTGATAGTAATTTTATTTATTCGGCATTGGGTTCGAGGTTAAATTTTTATCAAGTTTTAATTTGGTTATTAAATAATGCAAGGCACAATATTTATGAAATTTAAAAATTTATTTGAAAATAGATCGGAAATCATCGATGGGCATTTTGAAATTAGCGATGTTCCTTTTTACTCACAAAGGTTAACTAAAGAAAATTATCAAAAAGAAGGTTTTAATAATTGGGATGAAGCAGAGTATTGGTCAGAAAGAATTTGTGGTCTAGCTTGTTTAAAGATGGTGTTGTTAAAAAATTATCCAGATCAAGATTTTAAATTAAAAGAGTTATTAGATCGTGGCTTAGCTCTAGGGGCTTATGATGAGGAGCATGGCTGGAAACATCAAGGATTAGTCGATTTAGGTAATTCCTTGGGGTTAGATGGATTTAGGGAGTCTGTTGGGGCTAATGTTAAAAGAATTGCAACACATATTCAAAATCAAAGAATGGTTATTGCATCTGTTACAGTTGGGTTTGAGGCGGGTAAAAAATATGAAGAACTTGATGGCTCCACTGATGTCATGCCTAGAGGTGGTCATTTGGTTTTGATTTTTGGGACCGATGTTTCAAATGGACGAATAGATGATTTTATATTACACCATCCTTCGTCAGAGGGGAGTTACGAGCATTCTAATTGGAAAATTTCTGGAGAGGATTTTTCTAATTCTTTTTCCGAAAAAGGTAATGTAATCATTTTTTGATCAAAGGCGATTATGAGAATCGGAATAATATATGGCGGCTTGGGAATTGAGAGAAAGTATAATAGGGATTCATTGGAGCAAATTTGTAGTATATTACAAAAACACAAAATAGATTATTTAATAATTTCTTTAAACAAAAAAATTAATTTTAGAAATATTAAAAAATGTAATTTATTTTTTGTAATAGACTCAAATACAAATAATGTATATAGAAAAATAAGGCTATTTAAGTATATATATGATAACTCCATAGATTTTATAGGACAGAGAGAAGAGGTTTTGAGAATTCTTAGAGACAAACATTATACAAATCAAATTTTAAACAATAACAATATTTTAACAACTTTTTCTACCCTGTCTAATGTAATGCAACGTGATTTAAAGTACCCGATAATTATTAAAGATAATTATGGGTCTTCTAGTGAAGATGTTTATTTAGTTTTTAATAATAATGAAAAAGAGATAGCTTCGGATAAAATTTTAAAACATAATAAAATTCCTTTATTTGAAGAATATGTTGTTGGAAGGGAATTCACTTGCGTTTTCTTGCAGATTTGCGGTTTGACCATCATAATGAATCCGATAGAAATTAAATACAATGGATTATTTTACGATTATAATGCAAAGAATTTGGAATTAGATAGTCAAGTTTTAACCGATCCAGTTTTATCAAAAAAATCAGTAAAAAATATTAAAAATATTACAAATTTATCTAATAAATATTTACATACTCAATTTTACAGTAGACTAGATTTAAAATTAAATAAGCAAGTAGCAACAGTAATAGAAATGAACGGTGAACCAGCCCTCTCTGCCGATGATTTTGTGGCCCTTGGTTTTTACCAGTTAGGTTTTAATTACGAAGATTTAATTTTTGGGTTATTAGCTAATTCAGAAATTTTTAAAAATTTTATAAAAATTAATAGAAAAAAACTGAATAAACGCGTTAAGTATATTTCTGATAGGCTTTCATCTTTTTGTCTTGACAAATAATTTTTTAGGTGTAAAATAGATTTAATAATTAAATATTTTTAACAGGCCAGGTCCATTTTGGGCGTGGTTTTTTGTTGGAAATATCATGAAGAAAAGCACATTCAAAACAGAGGAGAAGCGAAAATGTTTAATCAACTCAAATTGCAGCTGGTGCGTTTTCAAACACTTTTTTCTTACAAATTTGGCGATTGGAGAAAAGTGAGAATCATTGAAAATAATGATCTGCTAGTGGAAATCCCTAGCGAAATGCGTTATTCGTATTATTGTCATTCCATGCATTTGACTACGGATCATAGAATTTTTATTAGAAGTTCAGTTTTGGATAGATTCTTGAAGGCCAGGAGCATTCTGTTGGATCAAGGGTTTGACTTAATCGTTTATGATGGTTGGCGGTCTTATGAGCTACAGGAGAAACTTTTCTGGTATTACATGAGAGAATTTACTGCTGATAAATTTAATTTATCAGCTGGGTTTTCGGGTTTAGTTGACTGTGATGATGTTAGGAATTATTTTTTTACATTGCCAAAAAATGTACAGTCGGCAATGTTTGATGTAAATCGCGCTTATGTGAGTTGGCCTTCTAAAGATTCAATGGTCCCAAGTCCACATGCTACAGGTGGATCAATTGATGTCTGGCCATTTAGAGATGGCGTTGCTGTTGATTTGGGAGTGCCCTTTGATTGGATGAAAGAGGATGCGGGCACTTTTTATCATCTGAAGGCTAGAAGGAAGGCATTCTCTGATAATGATGCCATGGTTATTAAGAATCGCTCTTGTTTGATTTTGGCGATGGTCAAGGCTGGCTTTAGTTGTTATGGTCCGGAAATATGGCATTTTAATTATGGTAATCAAATGGATGGATTAGTTAAACATTGTGATGCTTTCTACTCATATACCGAGCCTTAATTTGGCGAGGGTAGCTTTTGCTACCCTTTTTAATTGGTATTTTTAAAGAAATAAATATATAATTTATTTATGAAAATAAAAAAAAGAATAGCTTTAATTTTTGGTGGCAAATCAGCTGAACATGAAGTTTCTATTAATTCCGCTCAAGCAATTTTTGAGCATCTTGATCAAGAAAAATATCAACCAGTTTTAATTTATATCAACAAATCTGGGAATTGGTACTTTGTTAAAAGCGTTGTTAATCCAGAAGGTAATATTTTGGGAGAATGTATTTTGATTCTTGGTGGGGCAGGACAGGTAGTAAAAGAAAATGGTCAAAAAGAAAAGAAATTTGATTTAGCCTTTCCAATTTTACACGGTCCTTATGGGGAAGATGGCTCTGTGCAGGGTTTGCTTAAATTAGCTGGCGTTCCATTTGTTGGCGCTGGAGTTTTAGGATCTGCCGTTGGCATGGATAAAGACGTGATGAAAAGATTGTTAAAAGAGGCTGGTCTACCAATTGGTGATTTTTTAATTTTTTGTAATAATGAGCAAGAAAAAATTAATTTTGATGAAATTGTTAGAAAACTAGGCTTGCCGTTTTTTGTCAAACCGGCAAATTTAGGGTCTTCCGTTGGCATTAGTAAGGTGCAAGTTGAGTCAGAATTTTTAGAGGCGATAAAAGAGGCTTTTTCATTTGATTCTAAAATTATTATTGAAAAAAATATTTTTGGTCGTGAGATTGAATGTGCAATTTTTGGTAATTCAAATCCTAAAGCCTCAATTTTAGGAGAGATTGTCGCAAGCCAAAAGAAGCATGACTTTTATTCTTATCAGGCCAAATATTTTGATGAAAATGGCGTTAGCTTGATTGTGCCGGCTAGTTTGTCGCAAGAATTAGTTGTAGAAGCGCAAGATTTGGCAATAAAAGTGTTTAAAATTTTGAATTGCGTTGGTTTAGCTCGAGTAGATTTCTTTTTGAGTAAAGAGAATAAGTGGATTGTTAACGAAATTAATACTATTCCTGGGTTTACAAAATTTAGTATGTACCCAAGATTATGGGAAGCGAGCGGTGTAAGTTTTAAAGCCTTGATTAGTGAGCTAATAGAATTGGCCTTAGGGGTAGAAAATAATAAATGAAAAATATTTTAATTGGCACGGGTAATCCATATAAAAGGAATTTTTTGATTGAAATAGTTAAAGATTATTTTGATCCTATTGATTTAGAAAATAATCTTGAATTTGAAGAATCTGGTGAAAATTTTTTAGAAATTGCAGAAAACAAGGCGATTTTTTATTCAAGGCAGGTAAAAGGATTGGCGATTTCTACTGACGGCGGAGCAGTAATACCAGCTCTGGATGACTGGAATCCTTTAACTACTAAGAGATTTGCTGAGACAGATCAAGAAAGAATTGATAAATTATTGGAGTTGATGAAAAATAAAACAGATAGAAGATTAGAGTGGCACGAAGCTTTAGCTGTGGCTGATAATGGTGAATTATTATTTTCTAGTTTACAAAGAGCAATGGATGCGAAAATTGCTAAAGTTTATAACCCAAAGTTTTATCGTTCAGGAATTTGGCTCTGCTCTGTTTGTGAATTTCCTAAATTTAGTAGCAGAAATTATTTTGAGCTAAATCCTCAGGAAAAAAGAGAAACAGAGGATTCTTGGGATAAACTTAAACAAGATTTTGCAAATTTTGCAGAAAAGTATAGAAAATAAACAAAAAACTCTCAAAATCTTGAGAGTTTTTTGTTTATTTTGTGGTTTTATTTTATCTAGCAAATATGATATAATAAGTCCACAATCCGATTTTTATTTATGAAAATTACTAACACAATTTGGTTATTTATTTTAATTTTTTTGATGGTTTTGGGCATTTTTTTATTTTTAAACAAATCTGCCAGCAAAACGCCAAAAAATCTAGAACAAACACTTGCTTGTTATGATTCTGAGAAATTAGATCAAACAATTTTAGCTTTACCACAAGAAACTCAAACCCTGAGAGCTTTTATTAGTTTTCAGAGTTTGCCTTTAAGTGAGGAGCTTGAGCAAGAGTTGAAAAATCTAGAAATTTCTTTGGATTATAATTCTGTGGTTTTTGATTACATTTGGGCAACTATTCCAGTGAACAGTATTTGTCAATTAACCGATCTGAGTGCTGTAAAATCAATTTTTACTTCTGGTCAAAAATAATTATGAAATTAAAAACAATTAAGCAATTAAAAAATTGGCAAGGAAAAAGAGTTTTGTTGCGTCTGGACCTTAATGTGCCGATTCAGCAGAGAAAAATTAATCCCAAAGACACTTGGCGTTTAGAAAAAGTTTTGCCAACCATTAATTTTTTATTAAAGAATAAAGCTCGCGTGATTATCGTGGCTCATCTTGGTCGACCAGAAGGCAAGGTGGTTAAAGATTTATCTTTATTGCCAGTTGCTAAATATTTAGAAAAAATATTAAAACACAAAGTAACTTTTTGGGCGGGTAGTGTAGAGGATAATTTAGACAAAAGTCAAAGTTTAGCCGATGGAGATTTGGTGATTTTGGAAAATATTCGCTTTCATCCAAGAGAACAAAAAAATTGTCAGCGTTTAGCAAAAAAAATGGCAAAATTTGCTGATATTTATGTCAATGACGCTTTTGGAAATATGCATCGTCAAGATACTTCAATGCTGACGATCACTAAATTTTTACCAAGTTATGCTGGCTTTTTAGTCGAAGAAGAAATAAAAAATTTAAGTGAAGTTTTGAAAACCAAGAAGAATTTGGCAGTGATTTTAGGTGGCGCAAAAGTGCATACAAAGATTGCTTTAATTGAAAATTTTATTAAGTCAGCTGATGCGATTTTTTTGGGTGGCATTTTAGCTAATATTTTTTTAGTTTCTCGTGGCCATGATTTTATGCTTCCGCAAATAGCTAAATCTGAATTTGTTATCGCTAAAAAAATAGATCAGAAGAAAATAATCTTACCCCTTGATTTAATTTTTGCCAAAAAATTAAATGCTAAAGTTTACAAAACAGCCAAAGTATCTGAAAAAATAAAAGATCATTTAGCCTTAGATATTGGTCCAGATACCGTAAAAAGTTATTTAACGGCTTTAAAAAAAGAAAAAATTATCATTTGGAATGGTCCCCTTGGTTATTTTGAAAATCAAAAAATAACAGTTAATTCACAGGATTTTGCCAAAGGACTAGCTAGACTTAAAGCTAAGGTCATAGTTGGCGGTGGAGAAACGGTAGCAATGCTTAACGAGCTTGGTTTATTGAAAAAATTTACATTTGTTTCTACTGGCGGAGGAGCGATGATCACTTTCTTGGAAGGCAAAAAAATGCCAGCTTTAGAAGCTTTATTAAAGAAATAAAATATTAGCATGCCAGATAAAATAAAAAAAATTAAAGCTTTAGAAATTTTAGATTCACGTGGTGAGCCCACTTTGCAAGTAGAAATTGAATTAGCAAATGGCCTGATCGGACAAGCCGCGGTGCCAAGTGGAGCCTCTACTGGAATTTTTGAAGCTCATGAATTAAGAGACAACGATCCTTTTCGTTATGGTGGCAAAGGTGTTTTAAAAGCAGTAGCCAACGTCAATGATCTGATTGCTAGAGAATTAGTTGGTTTGCGAGTGACTGAGCAGAAAAAAATTGACCAGTTAATGATTGATCTTGATGGCACAAAAAATAAAAGTAAATTGGGCGCTAATGCTATCTTAGGCGTTTCTTTGGCTTTGGCTCAGACAGCAGCAAAATCTACTGGTCAGCCCTTGTATCGATATTTACGTAGCTTATACAATCCTAAATTGAAAAATTTTTTGTTACCAACGCCGGTGGTCAATGTGATTAATGGCGGTAAGCATGCGAGCTCAAATATTAATTTGCAAGAATTTTGGATTGTACCCCACAAAGCTCCTGAGTTTAAAGAAAAATTACAACAAGCTAGTGGTATTTTTCATGCTCTAGGCGAGCTATTACATTCGATTGGCTATGATACAGATTTAGGAAACGAAGGTGGCTATGCGCCAAACGTTAAATCTCATCGTGAAGTTTTTGATTTGCTGATTCAAGCGATTGAATCAGCCGGCTATGAGCCTAGAGAAGATATTGTTTTAGGAATTGACGCTGGATCTTCTGTTTTTTATGATAGTCAGACTAGTACTTATAATCTAAAATTAGATCAGAAAGTTTTTTCTAGTCGAGATTTTATTGATTATTATTCCGATCTGGTTGATGACTATCCTTTGGAATTTTTGGAAGATCCTTTGGCTGAAGAAGATTGGGAAAATTGGCAGATTTTTACTAAAAATCCTTTGGTTAAACAAAATAATATTAAATTAATTGGTGATGATTTATTTGTGACCAATAAAGAGCGTTTGCAAAAAGGCATTGCTATGAAAGTAGCAAATAGTATTTTGATTAAACCAAATCAAATTGGCACACTTTCAGAAACTTTAGAGACAATTAGTTTGGCTCAAAAAAATAATTATCAAGTGATTGTTTCTCATCGCAGTGGAGAAACCACGGACACGACTATTGCGGACTTAGCTGTAGCTGTCAATGCTCAGTTTATTAAAACAGGGTCTACAGCCAGAGGAGAGAGAATCGCAAAGTATAATCGTTTATTAAGTATTGAAGAGGATTTAAAATAATTTTATGCATATGTCTAAAAATAAAAACCTGCCATTAGTTTTGGTGATTTTGGATGGCTGGGGCGTTTGGAAGGAAACAGAGGGAAATGCTATTGCTTTGGCAAAAACGCCGGTGATGAATTCTCTCTATAAAAAATATCCAAATATTTTGATTAATGCTTCTGGGAAATACGTTGGTTTGCCTACTGAGCAGCCTGGAAATTCAGAGGCTGGCCACATGAATATCGGCGCCGGCAGAATCATTGAACAAGATGCAATTACGATTTCCAAAAGTATTAACAATGGTACTTTTTTCAAAAATCCAGCTTTTTTGCAAGCTGTAAAGCATGTTTCCAAATATAATTCAGATATTCATTTGATGGGTTTGCTTTCTGATGGCTCTAGTCCTCATGCTGACAATGATCATTTGTTGTCATTGCTAAGTCTTTTTGTTAATAAAACCAAGGCTAATATTTATTTGCATTTGTTTACCGATGGTCGTGATAGTCCGCAATTTGCTGCTTTAAAAATTTTAGAAAAATATAAAAATATTTTTGAACGTCAGAGAATAAAAATAGCAACGATCATGGGGCGTTTTTATCCAATGGATCGTAAAAAATCATGGGACAGAACAGAGCTGGCTTTTAATGCTCTAGTTAAAGGTGAGGGAATAAAGGTGGAGTCTGCCGCTGAAGGCGTTAGTCAGGCATATAATAGAGGGGAAAGTGATGAATTTATCCAACCAACTGTGGTTTTTGAAAACAAAAAACCAGTAGCCACAATCAAAGATCAGGATGCAATCATTTTCTTTAATTTAAGATCAGACCGTGCCAGACAATTAAGCAAGGTTTTTGTCCAAAAAGATTTTGAAAAGAAAAATCCCGGCAGCTTCAAAAGAGGAAAAGTTTTTAAAGATTTACTTTTTGTGGCTTTGACTGATTTTGGACCAGATTTAGACAGTATTTTGACCGCTTTTCCGGGAATTGATATTCCAGAAACTCTGCCAATTGCTTTGCGTGATTTAAGGCAATTATATTTAGCAGAAACTGAAAAATATGCTCATGTTACTTATTTTTTTAACGGCGGCTATGATCATGTAGTTGCTGGTGAGGAGAGAGTAGAGATAGCCTCTAAAGATGTCGATTCTTATGCTAAGGTGCCGGAAATGTCTTCCAAAGAGTTATCCACCTACGTGGTCAAAAGTGTGATTCAAAATAAATTTGATTTTATTTGCGTTAATTTTGCTAGTCCAGATATGGTTGGTCATACTGGCGATTTAAAAGCAGGAATTAAAGCTGTGGAAGTAGTTGATCAAGAATTAGGTAAAATTATTGAAGCAGTAAAAAAAGTAAAAGGAACGGTGATTGTCACCGCCGATCATGGTAATGTTGAAGAGATGATCAATCTCAAGACAAAAGAAGTAGATACGGAACATTCGGTTAATCTAGTGCCTTTTATTGTCATTAGCAATCAGAAATACCAATTAAAAAAAACTGGGGTTTTAGCAAATATTGCTCCAACTATTCTAGATATTTTAGGTTTAACAAAGCCAAAATTAATGAAAGAAAAATCTTTAATCAAATCTTAATTTATGCGACCCAAACCAGTTGTTTTAATAATTTTAGACGGATTTGGTATTGCGCCACCAACGCGTGCTAATGCTATTGCTTTGGCTAAAACGCCAAACTTTGATAAATACATGGCAAACTATCCTGTGATGCCGCTAGCTGCCTCTGGTGAAGCTGTAGGGCTTTCTTGGGGCGAGATGGGCAATTCAGAAGTAGGTCACTTGTCTTTGGGTTCAGGAACAATTTATTATCAAAATTTACCCCGTATCACAAAATCAATTGCCGAAGGTGATTTTTATCAGAACCCAGCATTTATAGAGGTTTGTCAGCAGGTTAAAACAAAAAAATCAAGCTTACATATCATGGGACTTGTTTCCTCTGGTGGAGTACATAGTTTCAATGAGCATCTTTATGCCTTAGTTGAACTAGCCAAACAACAAAAAGTTGAAAGACTTTATGTGCATGCTTTTTTAGATGGACGTGACACGCCTTTTAACGGGGCTTTAAGTTATATTACAAAACTACAAGAAAAATTAAAAATTATTGGTCTAGGAGCAATTGCTACTTTGTCGGGTAGATTTTATGCTATGGATCGAGATAATAACTGGGATAGAACAGAAAAGGCTTATCGAGCAATTGTTGATGGTTTGTCAGAAAAAAAATACGAAGATCCAATAGAGGCGATTAATATTTCTTATCAACAGGGGGTTTATGATGAAGAGTTTTTGCCAACCGTGATTGTTGATGATTTAGGACAAGCTAAAGGGCAAATCAAAGATGGTGACGGAGTGATTTTTTTTAATTTTCGAGCAGATCGCGCTAGGCAATTGACCAAGGCTTTGGTTTTGCCTGGTTTTGAAAAATTTGAAAGACCTTATTTAAAAAATTTGAGAATGGTAACCATGACAGAGTATGAGACCGATTTACCGGTTAGCGTTGCTTTTCCAAAAGTAGTAATTGACATGCCTTTGGCGCGAGTAATTTCAGAAGCTGGTCTGAAACAGTTGCATATTGCAGAAACTGAAAAATATGCCCATGTTACTTATTTTTTTAACGGTGGTAACGAAAAAGTTTATTTAGGTGAAGACCGAGCTTTGATTCCTTCGCCGCATGTTTCTTCTTATGATCAAAAGCCGGCAATGTCAGCCAGAGAGCTAAGCAATAAAATGATTCAAAGTGTTAAGGAAAATACTTATGATTTTATTGTAGCTAACTTTGCTAATCCAGACATGGTAGCGCATACTGGAAATTTAGCAGCAACAATTGAAGCGATTGAAATTTTAGATAAATTAATTGGCGAGATAGTAGATACTGTTTTGTCTTACAATGGTGTAGTTTTGATTACCGCTGATCATGGAAACTGTGAAGAGCTGTACAATTTACAAAATGGCATTATTACTAAGGAACATTCCAATAATCCTGTGCCATTTTTTGTGATTGGGCAAGAGTTTGCCGGCAAAAGTGTTTTACCAGGAATGGCTAACACAGACTTGAGTCAAATTACTTCAATGGGAGTTTTAGCTGATGTTGCGCCAACAGTTTTGAAAATTATGGGATTAAAAAAACCGCCGACCATGACCGGCAGTCCTTTAATTTAAATTTATAAAAAATTGATTAAGAAAAGTGTAAAGAAAAAACCAAAAATAATACCGACAATCACTTCTGTGGTTTTATGACCAAATTTTTCACCTAAAACTGGGAATTTATACTCTTGATCATCTGGGAGTTCTTTGATTAACTTATTGATAATCTCACCTTGTTTACCAATGGCTAATCTAAAACCAGAAGCATCTCGGACGGTGATTAGAGCAAAGACTAGAGCAATGGCAAAGGCAGCCGAATCAAATCCTTGGTGATAGGCCAGAACAGTGACTAGTGAGGTGACCATGGCTGAATGAGAAGAGGGCATTCCGCCGTATTGATTAATCCTTTTGAGACGATTCCAGTCCCAAGTTGTTGATTTGAAAAAAACGACTTTCAAGGCTTGCGCGACGAACATTGAAATCAGGGGAATGAGCCATAATTGATAAGACATAGTTTGTTGGTTAATAATCTATCACTATTATAACAAAAATTAAGAAAATTAAAAATGACCATTTTTCAAAGCATTATTTTAGGTTTGGTACAGGGAATTGCTGAATGGCTACCGATTTCTTCTTCGGGGCATTTAGTTTTATTCGAACATTGGTTAGGTCTAGTAGTCAATGTGGAATTTGATATTTTTTTACATTTGGCCAGTCTGATTGTGGTTTTAGTTTTTTTCCGTAAAGAGTGGCTGGAAATTTTAAAGTTATTATTTAGGCCAAAGAAATTTTCTCTAAACCAAAGAAAAAATTGGCCCTGGTATTTAATTTTAAGCACGGTGATCACTGGTTTTTTGGGTTGGATTTTTTATCAGCAAATAGATTTGTTTCGCAATCCGATTTCAGTCGCCGGTTGGTTAGTGGTAACCAGTTTGTTGTTATTGGCAACCGCTTTTTCTAAGGAAAGAGCAAAAATGAGCTGGGCGATTGCCATTGTTTTGGGCTTGATTCAAGGTCTTGCGGTCTTACCTGGCGTTTCCAGAAGCGGAGCATTGATTGCTTTGGCCTTGGTTTTAGGGATTAAGAAAAAAGATGCTTTTGATTATGCTTTTTTGTTGGCAATCCCTGCTATTGCTGGTTCGTTTTTCTTGGCGCTAGATAATTTTGTTTGGCAATGGGTTTATTTGTATGGTTTTATCTTGACAATCATTGCTGGTTATTTTAGTTTGATTTTATTAAAAAAGATTATTAATCATAATTATTTTCATTGGTTTTTTATTTATACTGGACTTTTGGCTTTATTTGTTTTTATTTTTTCTAAATGATTTATCCTGTTATTTTAGCCGGCGGCAATGGCACTAGATTATGGCCTGTTTCTACTAAAAGTGCACCAAAACAAGTGCAGGCTTTTGGCGCTAACCAAAAAACATTACTACAAGCAACTTATCAGCGTTTAAATAAAAAATTTTCCAAAGAAAATATTTTTGTTGTGACAACAGAAAATTTAAAAGATTTTGTTGCTAATCAAGTAGATTTTTCTTCTGAAAATTTAATTCTTGAGCCATTTGGCAAAAATACTTCAATTGCAATTGGTTTGGCCGCGGTTCATATTTTGCATCGTGATCCACAAGGCGTGGCCTTAATTTCTTCGAGCGATGCCTTTATCGCTGAAGAGGATAAATATTTAGAATTAGTAGAGCAATCTGCAGAGTGGATTTCCAAAAATGTAGACAAATTTTTGTTATTTGGCGTTAAGCCTCTGTATCCGGAAACAGGCTATGGCTATATTCACTTTCAAGGTCCGGCTCTGACTAAAATTGCTGAGCATGATTTATTTCAAGTTCAACAATTTAAAGAAAAACCAGACCTAGCAACTGCTGAAAAATATTTAGCTAACCAAGAATATTTATGGAATCCAGCAATGTTTATTTTTTCAGCAAGACAGTTATTAAATTGGTATCAAAAATTTTTACCAAATGTTTTTGTTTATTTGGAAAAATTATTAGAAGCTTTAAATCAACAAGATTTAGAAAAATACCAAGAAATTTTAATAGAATTTTATCAGACAGCAGAAGCACGTTCGATTGATTATGATCTGTTGGAGCATTTAGAGCAAATGTTTGTTTTGCCAGTTGAGTTGACCTGGGCTGACGTTGGGCATTGGCGAGCGGTCAGAGATATTAGTTCACACAAAGAAAATCAAGCTAACGTTAGCAATGTTTCTCATGTTGGCCTTGAAAGTCGCAATAACTTATTGTATTCTTCTAGTGGAAAGGTGGTAGCAACTTTGGGAGTAGAAAACTTGATTTTAGTAGAAACAGATAAAGTTATTTTTTTATGTCACGCTGATCGGGCGCAAGAAGTTAAAAAGCTACTGGAAATTTTTAAAGAAAAAGGCTTAGAAGAATATTTATGAAATTAATAAAATTATTATTCTTATTTTCGATAATTGTCATTGCTTGGTTTTTTTTGGTTTTAAATTCTGGTAATGGCTTGGATACCGATAAAGCTTTTATTATCAAACAAGGACAAGGAGTAAATGAAATCAGCGTTAATTTGGCTGATAATAATTTGATCAAAAATAAATTTGTTTTTGAAACTTGGCTTTGGTTAAAAAAATCCGAAAGTGAAGTCAAAGCTGGTATCTACACTGTTCCAGCAGATATTTCAATTAGAGAGATAAGTAATTTAATTTTATTAGTCCCAACTAATCAACAAAATAGTTTGACGATTATTGAGGGCTGGAGTAGAAATTTAACACAACTTAAAAATGTTTTGGAGAAAAATAATTTTTCTTACCAAGGATTTTTGGATTTAACGAAAAATAAAAGTGATTGGCAGGAAGAATTTACTTTTTTAAAAGACGCCCCAGCAAGTGCCAGTCTAGAGGGCTATTTGTACCCGGATACTTACTTTGTTGATACCAATACTACAGTAGAGGATTTGATAAAGAAAGTTTTGAATAATTTTGATCGCAAATTGACTAAAGACTTAACAACAGAAATAGCTCGTCAAAATAAAACAATTTTTGAAGTTGTCACTTTAGCTTCAATCATTGAAAGAGAGGTTCCTCAAGGAGAGGATAAGAAAAAGATTGCGGATGTTTTTTTGAAAAGATTGGAAGCAGGCATTGGCTTGCAGTCAGACGCAACGGTCAATTTCGTAACCGGCAAAGGCTTGGCTCAGCCGACTTTGGTTGACTTGCAAGTTGATTCTCCTTATAACACTTATAAATATCGTGGTTTGCCACCGGGTCCGATTTCTAATCCCAGTATTAGTAGTATTGAAGCGGTGATTTATCCAATTGAAAATGACTACTATTACTTTTTGACCACCAAAGAAGGCGAAGTTATTTATAGCAAAACTTACGAAGAACATTTAAGAAACAAAGCTAAATATTTAGATTAAGCTTTGTTTTCTTGACAAAAAGATATTTTTTGTATATAATGTTTACACAATATAGTTTAATTTACCAAAGATAGTAGGTTTTTTAGCTAAAATTAGCTAAAATATAAATCCTGCCGAGGTGAGAAATCTTTTGAATTTTCATTGTCTGCGGTAAATAACGCAGATTTTTTAATATAATAATATGCCAAAAACTAAAGAACAAAAACAGGAAGCCTTGCAAGGTATCAAGGATAAAATTGATCAAAGTAAATCGGTTATTTTTTCAGCTGACAAAGGTTTGCCAGTAAAAACAATTGAAGCTTTGAGAAATGAATTAAAAAGTACCGGCGGAGAATACTTGGTTATCAAAAAAACCTTGTTAAAAAAAGCCTTAGCGGATTTAGAGGGCGTAGAAAGTATTGATAATTTAGAAGGTAACATTGCAGCAACTTTTTCTTTTGAAGATGAAATTTCTGCAGTAAGCGTTTTAAATAAATACGTCAAAGCAAACGAAAACTTAGAAATGGGTAGCGGAGTATTAGAAAGTAAAATTATTATGCCAGAAATGGTTAAAAAACTTGCTAATCTTCCTTCCAAAGAGCAATTATTGGCCAAATTGGTTGGTACAATGCAAGCTCCAATTTCTGGAATCGTTGGTGTTTTACAAGGTAATTTACGTAATTTGGTTGGCGTTTTAAATGCTGTCAAAGAAAAGAAATAATTAAATAATTATATAAATAAATTAATAATCAATAAAATTATGTCAGAAGAGAAAAAAAATGTAGAAGTACCAGCTAAATTCAAAAGCATTGTCGAAGAAATCGAAAAAATGTCAGTTTTGGATTTATCAGAGTTGGTCGGTATTTTAGAAGATAAGTTCGGAGTTTCTGCTGCTGCTCCAGTAGCTATGGCTGCTGCTCCTGCAGCTGGCGCTGAAGCTGCCGAAGAAAAAACAAGCTTTAACGTTGAATTAACTTCAACTGGTGATAACAAAATTGGTGTTATTAAAGCTATCAGAGAAGTTACTCAATTAGGCTTAAAAGAAGCTAAAGATTTAGCCGATGGTGCTCCAATCATGGTTAAAGAAGGTGCTAGTAAAGAAGATGCTGAAAACATCAAAACTAAGCTTACTGAAGCTGGTGCCACAATCACTTTAAAATAAATTTTTATCAGTAAAAAATACTCTCAAATTATTGAGAGTATTTTTTGTTTGATTTTTTATTAATTAATAGCTAATAAATATAGGTGATTGCCACTTAGTAAATAGATTGCTTTTTCTTCGCTGTCGATTGCCAGATCAACTAAGCTATCAAATTTTGGCGAAGTATATTGATCTTTTATTTTTCCTTCTTTGTCAAAAATAATTACTCTTTGGTTATCGGGGTCAATCAAATAAAGCAATTCTGATTCAGCAAAGGTTTTGATAATTGCTTTTTGCCCAATTACCGGATGTGGCTGTTGATAGCTAAAAGTTTCTAATTTTCCTTTGCGTAATTTTTTGATTTCGCCATTGTCCAATGTCAAATACAAGTCACCGTCAATAGCTAGGCTATAGGCTTGTTTTAAATCTATTTCTTCTTTAAGCCAACTGGAGCCGTTGCTGAAAGATGAGCCTCTTTCTGGATATTTAAAAATTTGACTATTAGCGTCATCTAAGACATAAAGATTGTTGCTATAAATAGCCATATCTTGAACTTTGGTGTTTCCGCTATTTTTTGTAAACTCAAAAGATTCGATTTTCTGATTGTCTAAATTAAAAATATAATATTTTTGGTCATCACTTAAGATTAGCTTGTTTTGTTTCGGCCAATCAGCAAGCGTTTGTCCATTTGGGAAATCGCTGATTTTTTCTACAGCGTTATCTTTGAGTAAATAAAGAGCATCTTGATCTAGAAGATAAAAACTTCCTTCTTTTTGGACAATTTGTTGAGAATTATTTAAAGCGTTTAAATCAAATAGCTCTAAAGGATCTGAGACGTAGTTGATATGACGAATTTTGTTGATCAAACGAGCAGTTTGTTCTTTAACTTCAGCGATTTCTGTTTCTTGTTCTTGAGATTGGGCATTTAAAGTATCTAGCATTTTTTGAATGTTGAGCAATAATTCTTCAGCTCTTTTTTCATCATTATAAATTAGACTAGCCTCTACTTCATTTAGGGTGTTATTAATGCTTTGAATATTTTGTTGATAGCTTAGCTCTTGTTTATTGGCGGCTTTTTTTTGAGTTAAAAATACCAAGCCCTGTAAAAAGATTAGAATAACAACCAATAGGGCAATGATTAGTATTTTTTTCTTCCAAGTCAAATAGCTGAACCAATTTACTTTTTTATGGACAGTCTCTTTAGTTTTTTCTAATAAACTATCTTCGCTTTGACGACGATAACGACTAGAAAAAATAAACAAATATCCTGATTTTAAGTAAGAAAATATTTTAGCAAAAATTTGGTGAATAATTGAGAAATAAATTTTTGCTAAGTTTAAAGCCAAAATTAATTTTTGAATTGATTTAATATTTTGTAAGCCATTTTTATCAAAAACCAATTTAGTTTTTACTTTTTCTTTCTGCTTTTTTTTGATATTTTCAGTTCTTTGCTGTTGAATTCGTGGTCTTTCTTGGGGAGTTTTTTCTAAAATAGAATAATCATTTGAATCATCTTCGGTTTTTGTTTGAACAAGTTCAATGTCGTGGTTGCCTGGATTTTTGATAAATAAAGAATTAAAAGTAACAAAATCAGGAACAGTTTCAAGTAATTTTTGAATTTGATCAACAGCAGTCTGAGGGGTATATTTTTGGGTAATTAAGCGAATTTTTTCTCGAGAAATATAATCAAATAAAGCATTAGTAGAGATAATCAAAATATCGCCAGAGTCTAGTTGGCCGGCGATAATGTCAGTAAATATTTTGGCAGGATTAATTTCCGCACTGTTTTCTAAAATTTTGGTGAATTGATTATGACTAATCAACAAAGCTTCGATTTGACCGATGCCAGCGAGATAAATAGAGCTATCAGCAATAATACCAACAACCAGGTCAATTTTTTGAAACCAATTCTTATTTTTTTGAGGGGCAAGTTCTGGTAATAAATTATTTAGTTCTTGTAATATTTCTTCTAGTAAAGTTTCAGAATCTTTTTCACAGTTAGATTCAAAGTAATTTCCTATTTCAGAAGTGATTTGGTCAATGATTGCTTGGTATTCATTTTTTTCTTTTGGGAGCTCAGTTAAAATAAACAACTGACCAGCAGTTCTAATTTCGCTCAAATAAATTTCGGATAATTCTCGAGAATTTAAGTGATCGTGGATAAATAGTCGTTGTTTTTTTAGTTCTGTCATTTTACATTTCTTGCAAATAATATTATACTATATTTGCTTATTTTAGTAAATAAATTCGCGTGACAGCGATTTGAGCTTTCCAATGTTAGAACAAATTTTTTCATCATTGACCAGAACTAAGATTATTAGATTTTTTTGTCTTCATTTAGATGAGCAGATTTTTGTTCGCGAATTAACTAGGGTTTTAGGTGTTCAGCTTAATTCCGTCAGAAGAGAGTTGGATAATTTGACTAAAATAGGATTTTTGGAATCAGAAAATAAAGAAGCTAAAAAATTTTATCAAGTTAATAAATCTTGGCCACTGCTAAATGAATTAAAAAATTTAATTTTTAAGGCTACCACTTTAGAAGAAATGCAGGTGGCCAACAAAATGTCTAAGGTTCCTGGTTTACAACTTTTGATTTTGACTGGTGTTTTGACTGGTGTTCCGACGCAGACGGATGTCTTGATTGTCGGTAAGGTAAATAAAACTAATGTCTTAAAATATTTAGAAAAAATTGCTGAAGGTGTGGTGGGAAATTTACGCTATACTTTTTTGACTAAACAAGATTATTTTTATCGACTTGAAGTGACAGATAAATTTATTTATGATATTTTGTCGCATGAAAATATCGTTGTGATCGATAAAATGGCCAAAGAAATAAAAAATAAACAACTAGATGATTTTAATTTTAAACATTTTAGACAATAATAACGCCAAGTGGCATTTGTTGAATGATGACCAAGTCAAAGAACATAATTTTGACATGCTTGTTGGTGAAGAAAATATTTTGCCAGAGTTGGCTCAGCTAGTAACTAAAGAAGCAATAGATTTTTCTGATCTTTCTGGTTTAGCTTTGGCAATCAAAGAAAGCAGTTTGACTCAAGTCAAAGTCGCAACTACTATTTTAAATAGTTTGGGCTGGCAATGGAGCATTCCGGTTGTTGCTTATTTTGATTATCTAGAAAAAGAGCAAGAAATTTTAGCTAAAGCTAAAAATGATTTGGCACAAAAAGAAAAGTTTGTCGCGATTAAACCAGAATATGCCAAACAAGCAGAGATTACGATTAGTAAAAAGAAAAATAAATTTAAAATAGAGGATTAAAGAAAATTATGAACAACCTCCTGGGTCTGATTGACCCAGGAGGTTGTTTTTTTATAAGTTTTCCACAGACCTTTGTTTGACATAGTGTTTTGTGGTGGAGTATAATGGAGTTAATGAATAAAAAAGTGGTAAAAAGTGGGGAATTAAGCACTTAGCCTGTGGATAAATATGTTTATTGGTGAATACGCTTACAATTTGGATGAAAAAAATCGCTTGGCAATTCCAACAAAGTTTCGGAGTTTCTTTAAAGATGGAGCAATAATTACTAAGGGCTTGGATAATTGTTTATTTGTTTACACTACCAAAGAATGGAATAAACTAGTAGAAAAATTATCAGCTTTACCAATTAGCCAAGCTAAATCTCGTGCTTTTTCTCGTTTGATGCTCGCTGGCGCAATGGATGTTTCTCTTGATAAACAGGGTAGAATTGTGATGCCAGATTATTTAAAAAACTTTGCTACTTTAAATAAAAAAGTAATTTTAGCTGGTTTGTATAATCGAATTGAAATTTGGGATGAAAAGAAATGGTCTAAATATCAGATGGTTTCTGAAAAAGACACCAATGAAATGACTGAAGGCTTGGTAGATTTGGGTATTTAATATGAAAGATAATTTTCAGCATCAAACTGTTTTACTAGAAGAAGTAGTTAAGGGTCTAGAAATTAAGGCCAATCAAAACTTTATTGACGGTACTTTAGGTGGCGGAGGACACACAGAAAAGATTTTAGAAAAGAATGGTCCACGCGGTAAAGTTTTGGCTTTTGAGCTTGATCAAAGAGCGATTAAGGCTAGTCAAAAAAGATTAAATAAATATCAAAAAAGATTGTTCATTGTTAATCAGAGTTATATCCATTTAGCCGAAGAATGGCAGAAAAAGCAGAAAGAAATTGGAGAGATTGCCGGTATTGTTTTGGATTTAGGTTTATCATCTGACCAGCTAGATAGTTCTGGGCGTGGTTTTTCCTTCAAGGATCAAGGACCTTTAGATATGCGTTTTGATCCTAAACATCAGACTTTGACCGCCGAAGATATCATTTTGACTTGGTCTGAAAGTGAATTATGCAAAATCTTTCGGGAGTATGGTGAAGAACCAAAAGCCCATATTTTGGCCCAAGGCCTAATAAAAAATAGAAGTTCGTGGATAAAACAAAAACAAAAATTTACGACTTCCATGTTTGTCTTGACCATACTCCGGATTTTGAATATTAAAGAAACAAGTTTAGGACGTTTTCGAATTCATCCAGCAACTAAGGTTTTTCAGGCCTTAAGAATTGCCGTGAACGATGAGTTGAATAATGTTAAAACAGTTTTACCACAAGCGGTAGATATTTTGCCTTCGGGCGGAAAAATAGCGGTTATTAGTTTTCATTCTTTGGAGGACAAAATTGTTAAATATTTTTTTAAAGAATCTAGTCAAACTTGTGTTTGCCCACCACAGGCTCCGATTTGTAACTGTGATACGGAAGCAAAATTAAAAATTATTACTAAAAAGGCGATTAAGCCAAGTAGTGAAGAAGTAAAAAATAATCCTCGAAGTCGTAGTGCAATTTTACGAATTGCTGAAAAAATTTAAATTATTTTTTAGAACAAAAAACAAAAATAAAAAATATGAAAAACATTAAAGCTAAATTACAAATGCCTTTTAATTTATTGCACAGTTTTAAGAAGATTTGTTTGTTTAGTTTGGTATTTTTGTGGTTAGGATATTTAGTTTCCATTAATCATGCTGCCACACAAAGTTTTGAGTTGGATGATCTGAATCAAGGAATCAAAGATCTGAATCAACAAATTTTATTGTTAAATGTCAAAGCAACTGGTTTGCAATCAATCGAAAGAATTGAAAATGCTAGTAAAAATTTAGACTTGGTGAAGACAGATAATATTTATTATCTAGCATCTCACGAGCAAGCGGTCGCTTTGCGTTAGAGCCTATTTTACAATGTATAATAATCGTCACAATCACAATAATCTTTTGGTGAGTAATTTTCGGATTAATACCCTACAATGGGTTATTTTTTTGTTGATTATTGCTATTGTGATTCGTTTGTTTTATTTGCAGATTTTGCAAAATGAAAAATATCGTGAAATTGCCAACAAACAACATCAAACAATCAAAGTTTTTGAGCCAGAGCGTGGTGAAATTTTTGCTTTTACTGATAAAAAAGAAAATAGCCAGCTTTATCCTTTGGCAATCAATGAAATCTATTACGAAGTTTATGTGAATCCAGAATTAGTAACTAGACCACAGAATTTACGAGATATTTTAGTAGAAGTTTTGGAAGTTGAGCCAGAAGAAACATTGGCTAAGCTAGAAAAGACTAATGATCAGTATGAAGCGATTAAAAAAAATATTAGTCAAGATAAATTAGAAATTTTGATTGCAGCTTTAGACAATTTATTGGCGGATATTAACAAAGACAAAATTGATTCTGAAAAACAGCTGACAACTGGTGTTTTTTGGGATAAACAAATTTTACGTTTTTATCCAGATAAAGAAGTTGGCGCTCATCTTTTGGGCTTTTTGGGTTTTGCTGAAGACGGAGTTTCCCGAGTTGGTAAATATGGACTAGAGGCCTATTGGCAAGATGATTTGGCGGGTACTGGAAAAAGAGTAGTTGCAGAAAAAGATATCAGTGGACGTTTGTTGCCTTTTTCAGAAATTGAATCTTTGATTGAAGATGGTTCAGATTTAGTTTTAACCATTGATCGCACGGTTCAATATCAGACTTGTAAGGCTCTAGAAAGGGCTGTGGCGCGTTATGAAGCAGAAAGTGGGACTGTGATCGTGATGGAGACGCAAACTGGCGCAATCAAGGCAATGTGTAATTATCCAAGCTTCGATCCAAATCAATACAATCAAGTTGAAAATATTGACGTCTACAATAATTTGGCAGTTTATGATGTCTATGAGCCAGGTTCAGTAATGAAAGCAATTTCTATGGCAATTGCCATAGATACTGGAAAAGTGAAAGCAGATACCGTCTATGAAGATACAGGTGAGGTAAAATTTGCCGGTGGTTTTGTAGTTAAAAATTCAGATTTAGAAGCACACGGCCTAGTTGATATGACGGAAGTTTTGGCATCTTCTTTAAATACTGGTGTAATTTTTGCGACTAAAGATATTAAAAATAAAATTTACGAAGACTACATGTCAAAGTTTGGTTTTGGTCAGGAAGTTAAATTAAAAATTAGCCAAGAGAACAAAGGCGACATTTCTTCTTTGGATAAAAAAGGTGATATTTATAAAGCAACAGCTTCTTATGGGCAGGGAATTACTGTTACAGCGATGCAAATGCTTAATGCGATAAATGTTTTAGCAAACAAAGGTAATTTAGTTCAGCCTTATATAGTTAGTGAGATAGATTATGATAATGGTCAAAAACAAGAATTTGAGCCACAAATTTTGAAGCGAGTAATCTCTGAAGGCACAGCAGCAACTGTTTCGGCAATGTTGGCCAATGTTGTGGACAATGGTCATGCAACCAAGGCGCAGGTTCCAGGGTATTATATAGCTGGTAAAACGGGAACAGCGCAGGTGGCTAATCCAGAAACTGGTCGTTATTATGATTCTAGTCGAGTGATTCATAATTTTGTTGGTTTTGCGCCAGTAGAAAATCCAAAATTTACAATGATTACTAAATTAGATTTTCCCAAAGCCGCTGCTTTTGCGGCAGATACTACAGCGCCTTTATTTGGCGAAATTGCCAAATTTCTGCTAGAATATTACCAGATTCCACCTAATCGTTAGTTTTTATGAAAAAAGTCTTATATTTTATCTTGGGTTTCTTAAGTAAAGCAGTTTTGGCCAAATATCGGCCAAAAGTAATTGCTATTACTGGTAGCGTTGGCAAAACTTCGGCTAAAGAAGCAATTTTTGCTGTGTTGCAAGAAAAGTATAAAGTCAGAAGAAATATTAAAAATTATAATAATGAAATTGGCTTGCCCTTGACTATTTTGGGCAAAAATTCAGCTCAGAGTAATTATTGGAAGTGGTTAAAAATATTTTTTTCCAGCTTTTTTTCTTTGCTCGTTTTTAAAAATAAAAAATATCCAGAAATTTTAATTTTGGAAATGGGAGCTGATCATCCGGGAGATATTTCTTATTTAACGAGCATCGCCAAACCAGATGTAGCAGTTTTGACTAAAATTGGCGCTAGTCATATTGAATTTTTTGGTAGTTTGGAAAAAATTGCTGAAGAAAAATCTCAAATTTTAGCCAGACTTACTGAAAAAGATTTGGCAATTTTAAATGAGGACGATCAGTTTATTAGAACTTTCAGAAATAAAACAAAAGCAAAAGTTTTTTCTTTTGGCCAAGCAGAACAAAGCGATATTAAGTTGAGTCAAGTTAAGATCGTTAAAAATGGTTTTAATTTTGCAACAACTTTTCAAGTGACTTATCAAGGTCAGACAGAAGAATTTGTTTTATCAAAAGTTTTGGGAACTCAACATGCTAGTGCGGCAGCAGTGGCGATCGCGATTGCTTTGGATTTTGGTTTTAGTTTGGCTGAAATTAAAAAAGGATTGGCTAAATATATTCCGGCCAAAGGGCGCACAAATTTGATCAAAGGTATTAAAAATTCTTGGGTCATTGATGATACTTATAATTCTTCACCACAATCTTCAAAGGTAGCTATTGAAATTTTAGCTAGTATGGAAAGTTCTGGGCGCAAAATTGCAGTCTTAGGAGACATGCTAGAACTTGGCAAAGAGACGGAAAAAGCTCACCAAGATCTTGGTCAGCAAGTTTTTGCTGCTGGAATTGATTATTTATTTTTGATCGGAGAAAGATCAAGGGATATCAAAAGAGGGGCTTTGCTCGCTGGGATGGACGAAGACCATATTTTTCATTTTCCTTTTACAATTGAAGCTGGTTATTTTTTGCAAGATCGAATCAAAGAAGATGATCTGATTTTAATCAAAGGTTCACGAGGAATGAAAATGGAGCAGGTGGTTTATGAAGTAATGGCCAAGCCTTGGGAAGCAGAGGAGTTGTTAGTTGGACCAGTTAAATAATTGACTTTTAGTTTATTTTTTGTTAAAAATATCTACTCAAGGCCCTATCGTCTAACGGTTAGGACACCAGGTTCTCATCCTGGCAATCAGGGTTCGATTCCCTGTAGGGTCACCAGACAGCTTAATTCAGCTGTTTTTTGTTATTGACAATTTTGCTGATTTTAAATATAATCTGTTTACTTATAGTTAAATAATTAAAACAATGTTTGATATTTCTGCTCGTGCTGACTATGGTCTAGTAATTATGCTGGAATTGGCTAAAAACTATCAAAAAGGCTTGGTTTCCATGAATGAGATTACTGAGGCCAGAAGATTGTCACCAGCTTATTTGACCCAAATTACCAAGCCTTTGAAAGAGGCTGGTTTGTTGCTTAGTAAAGAAGGTAAAACTGGCGGCTATGCTTTGAACAAAAATCCAGAGCAGATTAGTGTTTTAGAGGTTGTAGAAGCTCTAGAAGGTGAAATAAAACTAAATCGTCATGATTGTTCTAGTTTTTGTTCAGCCTTTCATAATTGTGAAGCCAAAACTTTGTGGCCAAGTATTATGTCGGAAATAAAAATCATGCTTGCTAAAAAAACTTTGGCAGATTTATTGAGAGATTTAAAATAATAATATGGCAAATTTACTTAAGATAAAAAATTTATCGATTTCCGTTTTAGAAAAAAATATTTTGCAAGATTTAGATTTAGAGATCAAGGCTGGCGAAACTCATGTGGTCATGGGACCAAACGGTGCTGGTAAATCAACTTTGGCTAATGTTTTGTTAGGACATCCTAGTTTGTTAATTAATGACGGTGAAATTGTTTTTGCTGGCGAAAAAATTAATGATTTAAAGCCAGAAGAAAGAGCTGTGCTTGGCTTATTTTTATCTTGGCAAAATCCACCAGAAATAGAAGGAGTGTCTTTGGATCAATTTTTGTATCAAGCTTATCAAAATATTTTTAAAGGTAGAAACAAAGATTGGCAAGTGCCAACGGTATTTGAATTTGAAGAAATTTTGAAAGAACAAGTCAAAAAATTAAAAATTAAAGAAGAATTATTAAAGCGTAGTTTAAACTTTGGTTTTTCTGGTGGAGAAAAGAAAAAGATCGAGATGCTACAGTTGGCTTTGTTTCAACCAAAATTGGCGATTTTAGACGAAACTGATTCTGGTCTTGATATTGATGCTTTAAAAATTGTAGCAAGCAGTATTAAAGATTATCAGCAAAAAAAAGGCACGATTTTATTAATTACTCATTATCCACAAATTTTAGAATTTATTAAACCAGATTTTGTTCATGTTTTGGTTGCTGGAAAAATTGTTAAATCTGGCGGTCAAGAATTAGCAAAAGAGATTAATCAAAAAGGTTTCCTAGGCTATGTCAGATAAGCAGAGTACAATCAAGCAATCTTGGGAGTCAGCTAATGATTCTAGTTACATGTCGTCTTCTCGTCAGGGTTTAGACGAAGCTTTGGTGCGTCAAATTTCAGAAAGTAAAAATGAACCCGTCTGGATGTTGGAGCATCGTTTGCATTCTTTGAGCTTATACAATCAAATGTCAATGCCTGCTTGGGGACCAGATTTATCTCTTTTGGATTTAGAAAAAATTACTTATTATGCCAAAGCTGCTGAAAACTCTACGGATACTTGGGAAAATGTCCCTAAAGATATCAAAAACACTTTTGATAAATTAGGTATTCCGCAAGCTGAACAAAAGTTTTTAGCAGGAGCCGGTGCGCAGTATGAGTCAACGACAATTTATCATAATTTAAAACAACAGTTCAAAGATCAAGGTGTGATTTTTGAAGATATGGACTTGGCTTTACAGGAGTATCCAGAACTAGTCAAAGAACATTTTATGAAAGCAGTGCCAGCAAATTTACATAAATTTGCAGCGTTGCATGGTGCAGTTTGGTCTGGGGGAACTTTTTTGTATATTCCTCGAGGAGTCAAAGTCGATTTGCCACTGCAAGCTTATTTTCGAATGAATGCCAAAGGTATGGGACAATTTGAACATACTTTAATTATCATCGAAAGTGATGCTCAAGGACATTATATCGAGGGTTGTTCGGCGCCACGTTATGGTGTTGATTCTTTACATGCTGGTTGTGTAGAAATTTACGTCAAAGATAATGCACGATTTCGTTATAGTAGTGTCGAAAGTTGGAGTAAAGATGCTTATAATTTGAATACCAAACGAGCAATGGTTTCTGAAAATGCTCACATGGAATGGGTTGGCGGAAATTTTGGCTCCAATGTGACCATGCTTTATCCTTGTTCTGTTTTACTTGGCCGAGGAGCTTCGGCTGATCATTTGGGCTTGGCCTTTGCTAACTCTGGGCAAATTCAAGACACTGGCGCAAAAGTAATTCACCTAGCATCAGAAACCAGTTCAAATATAGTGATGAAAAGTATTAGCCGTGGCGGTGGAAAATCTATTTACCGCGGTTTGTTAGAAGTTAAAGGCAAAGCAGATAATATCAAAGCAACGGTTAATTGCGATGCTTTGCTTCTTGATGATGATTCAAAAACAGAAACTATACCGCAAATGAAGATTGATAATCCAACGGCAACCATTGCTCACGAAGCAAGGGCTGGAAAAATTTCAGAAACAGATATTTTTTATTTACGTTCACGCGGGCTTTCTGAAGAAGAGGCAGCTAAGATGATTGTCAATGGTTTTATTGAGCCAATTACTCGAGAATTGCCACTAGAATACGCAGTAGAAATGAATCGAATGATTGAACTGGAAATGGAAGGGAGCGTTGGATAATTATATGTTGAATAAAAAAATAATTATCATTGATCAGAGTAGCAGAAAACAGCAAGAACAAATTGTTTTAAGTGAAGACTGTTTAGTTTTTGAATTGATTGATCAAGAAAGTCAGCTTAAGCAAAAACTTAAAACAGAAATTATTATCAAAGATAATGTTTTGGTAGACTATGTTTTTGTTTTAAATCAACAAGGCAGTCTTTTTTCTGAAGCAAGAGTTATCAAATTAGGAATTAATAGTGTTTTACATAATTATTATTTTTATTTACAAAGTCCAGCTGAGCTTAGTTTAAATCAGTATTTAGATAGTCATAGTCATTTAGAGCATCAAGTTTTTGTTTATTTGAATAATGATTTGCATTTTAGTTTGCAAGAAAATAATAATTTTCTTTATCCGGCTGGCGAAGGAAGTATTAAAATCATAACTTTGGCTGATGATCGAGCCAGGATTAATTATTTTAGTGATTTATTGATTAAAAAAGCAGCGATTAATACAGAAGCCCGTTTGGAAATGGAAGCTTTTATTTGGTCAAAAGAGGCTAAAGTTAATTTAACGCCTGGTTTGTCCGTTGAGCCAAATCAAGTCAAAGCCTCGCATGCCGCAAAAATTAGTCATTTAAGTCCAGAACAAAGTTTTTATTTACAAAATCGTGCTTTGACAGAAGCTCAGATCAAAAAATTAATCTGGCAAAGTTTGCTAGATAAATTAACTGTAAAAATTAATCATCCGGAAATTAAGAATAGATTAGATAATTTATTGAATAAAATAAAATTTTATGAACAAAATTCGTAGTCTGTTTCCGATTTTAGAAACCAAGATTAATGATCGGCCTCTGGTTTATTTTGATAATGCTGCAACTACCCAAAAACCACAGGTGATGATCGATGCTTTAGTTGATTTTTATCAGAAGCACAATTCTAATATTCATCGCGGTTTAAATCCTTTAGCTGATAGAGCTACTGAAATGCATGAGGCAACTAGAGAAAAAGTAGCAAAATTTATCAACGCTAAAAATAAAAAGGAAATAGTTTTTACTCGTAATACTACCGAGAGTATTAATTTGGTAGCCAAAACTTATGGCCAGCATTTTTTAAAAGCAGGTGATAAGGTAGTTTTGTCGATACTTGAGCATCATTCAAATATCGTACCTTGGTTACAATTAAAAAAAGAAATTGGCATTGAATTAGTTTTTATTACTTTGGATCCAGAAGGAAATTTAGACTTAAAACAGGCCAAAGAATTAATTTCTCAAGCAGGTGTGAAATTTTTGAGCCTGCAAATGGCTTCAAATACTTTGGGCAATGTTCATGAGATCAGTGATCTAATCAAGCTAGCGCAAAGCAAAGGAATTAAAGTTTTGTTAGACGCGGCGCAAGTTATCGCTCATCAGAAAATTGATGTCCAAAATTTAGGTGCAAATTTCGTAGCTTTTTCAGCTCATAAAATGTTTGGTCCAACTGGCGTTGGCGTTTTATATGCCGGTGAAGAATTGTTAAAAGAAATGCCAGAATTTTTGGGTGGCGGTGATATGATTGCCGATGTATTTTTAGATCACTTTACACTTAATGAATTACCACATAAGTTTGAGGCTGGTACGCCAAATATTGCTGATGTAGTGGCTTATGGGGCGACGATAGATTTTGTCAATGATTTTGGTTTGGATCAGATTGCAAAAATTGAAAAAGAACTGACAGAATATTTATTGCAACAATTACAAAATTTAGATTTCGTGGAAATTTATGGTCCACAAATAGTAGAAAATCATTTGTCCAGCCTTGCTTTTAATTTAAAAAATGTACATGCTCATGATGTTGGTGATTTATTAGGAGAGGCAGGAATTATTCTTCGAGCTGGTCAGCACTGCACACAACCTTTACATGATTTTTTGCAAGTGCCCGCGACTGTGAGAGCAAGTCTTGCTTTTTATAACACTAAAGAAGAAATTGATATTTTTATTAGGGAATTAGAAAAAATTAATCAGAAATTTATTTAACGCATATGGATCTTTACGCTCAAAATATTATCGAACATTATAAACAGCCACGCAATCACGGTCGTCTTGCTGAGCCAAAAATTTCTGGCAAACAAATGAATCGCTCTTGTGGCGACCAACTTGCCGTTGATCTGAGAATTAAAGATGATCAGATAGAGGACTTAAAATTTGAAGCTAATGGTTGTGCGATTTCGGTCGCGGCAATGTCAATTTTAAGTGAAAAGTTGATTGGTCAAAATATTACAGAAGTTTTAGCTATTAATTATCAGAGCTTACTGGATATGTTGGGGTTACCAGTTGGTGAGCGGCGCTATAAATGTGTTTTGTTGGGCCTGATCACAGTGCAAAATATTATTTTAGCCGAACAAAAAAATCCCTTGCGAACTTGGGATGATTTGATGTAAATAAAAATGATCCCGACACGCGACAGCTGCTGCTGTGTTGTGCCGGGATCGATCCGGGGGGATTGGGGGCGTCAGTTGTTGACAAGGTTCTGATCATCGAAGATGTACGGTTCTCCGTCAATGTGTTCGGCGCGAATTCGCGCTCTGAACTTGAGGGAATCCGTCCAAGCATCGTAGGCTTCGATGATGTAGTCGCCTCCGACCAATGGAGCGTGATCTTTGACTGTGCCCAGAGGGTCGATCGTATCCAGGGTGTCCTTGAGTACTTCGAGGTACTGGTTCTCTCCTGGAATGTTGCAGATCACGACTTGATCGTAGAAGTAGAGATTTTCGACGAAACTCGTATCCGCTGCTGTGCTGGTATCGATGGCAAAGCCGAAATACTCGATTCTCTGTCCATCGACCAACAAAGCGAAGTGAATGGGAGTTCGATCGGCGATCTCCTGGAGCTGTTCCATAACTGACTGCGAAGGCAGCATAGAACGGATCAGCATCCACATCGGCAAAGCAAGAAGTAGGCACAGAAGTGCAATTTTTCGCCAATTCATGATTTCCTCCAACTGCTGCTTTTGTTGTGAAAATGTCCAATTCTTTGGTATTATATCATATAATATATATTTTGTCAACCCATTTGATTTTATGCAGGGCAATTGGGATATTTTTATACCTGAGGTTGACAATATAATGATTTTTTGCTAATCTATGAGTACTTTTTTAGAAAAATTATAAAAAATATGTTAGCAGTAATTAAAACCGGCGGGAAACAATATCAAGTAAAACAAGGTGATGTTTTAAGCATTGAAAAATTACCAACCAAACAAGATGGTGAAAAAGTAGTTTTTGATGATGTTTTGTTAATCGCTGATGATAAAGATAATGTTACTTTAGGCGATCCAATTATTAAAGGCGCTAAAGTAGAAGCTACTTTGGTCAAGAATTTTAAAGATCGTAAAGTAACGGTCGTTAAGTATAAAGCTAAAACTCGTTATAAGAAAACCGTTGGCCATCGTCAACATAAAGCAGAAATTAAGATTGAAAAGATTAGCGCTTAGTTTAAATTCAATTTAAAAACCACTCGCAAGAGTGGTTTTTTGTTATAATTCTTTTCTGTTTTCCAAGGCCGAGGAGAGCGTAACTTCATCAGTATATTCAATGTTGGCTCCCATTGGAATGCCGCGAGCCAGTTGGCTGATTTTTAGAGGATATTTTTTGAGAAGCTTGCTCAAATAAATAGCCGTTGCCTCTCCTTCCATACTTTGATCTAAAATCAAAATTACTTCTGCTACTTCTTCTTCGCTGATTCTTTTTTCCAGTTCATTGATTTTTAGACGATCAGGAGTGATTCCTTCTAGTGGACTAAGTAGGCCATTGAGTAAATGATAGGTGCCAGTAAATTTGCTGGTTTTTTCAACAGCTTCAACATCTTGGTTGTGAGCAACAACAGCAATTAGCTTGGTATTTCTTTCTGGATTGCGACATATTTTACATAAACCATCGTCGGAGAGATTAAAACATTTGGGGCACAAATGAATTTGTTGATAAGCAGCATTGAGGTTGTCTGCTAAAATTTTGATATCTTCTTTCCGGTGCAACAAATCAAAAACTAAACGGGAAGCGGTTTTAGGACCAATTCCCGGAAGTTTATCGAACTCATCGATTAGTTTTTGGATAAAGTTTGGCAAATGAGCCATTGTTTTTTTGTTATTTACATTCCTGGTAAATTAAAATTGCCAGATTGTTGCATTTTCATGGCCATCTTACGCTGGACTTTTTTGATGCTTTCAGCGAAAGCTTCTTTAATTTGTTTTTCCAAATCAGCTTTGTGTTCAGCTTTTAGCATTTCAGGTTTTATTTCAAAAGTTTTTATTTCTTGATTACCATCCATGATAATCTTGACGCCTTTATTTTCTACTTCAACACTTTCTTTGGCTAACATGCTTTTTAGATCGTTAGCTTGTTTTCTTAAGTCGTTGAATTGTTTTAATTTATTGAACATAATTTTATTTATTATTTTGCTAATTAATGTTTATTGATTAGGAGCATCTTGCCAGCCATTGGTTTGTATTGGTGGGCCAATTTCTTCTGGTGGCGGAGTACCGACATTTTGGGCCCTTTCGACGCTACGGAAAGTAACCTTGTTTTCATCAAAGAATAAATTGACAATGCCAGTTGGTCCGTTACGATGTTTTTCAACGTGAATTTCTGCCAAATTTTTTTCATCTTCTGGACAGTCACGACTCTTATCTTTTGATTTACGATAGATAAACATGACAATGTCAGCGTCTTGTTCAATTGAGCCTGATTCTCTTAAATCAGCTAGTTTTGGAATAGCAGGACTTCGGTTTTCCACAGCACGAGATAATTGAGACAAAGCAAGTACTGGTACGTCAATCTCTTTGGCTAATTGTTTTAAAGCTCGAGAAATTTCAGAGATTTCATTAACTCGATTTTCTCTGTCTCGCCCTTCCATTAATTGTAAATAGTCAATCACCAAAAAACCTAAACCATGTTCCATTTTTAGACGTCTAGCCTTGGTTCGAATTTCTAAGATATTTGAATTAGCGGAATCATCAATAAAAATTGGTGCTTCAGATAAGACTCCCATTGCTCGTCCAATGCGCGGAAAATCATCGTTTTCCTCTTTGTCAGAAAGTTTTCCAGTACGCATTCGCCAGAGATCAACGCCAGCTTCAGCGGCAAGTAATTTGTCTACTAGCTGTTCTTTGGACATTTCCAAAGAAAACATGCCGACTGGTACTTTGGATTTGATCGCAATATTTCTGACCAAATCAAGAGCAAAAGTTGTTTTACCGACCGAAGGTCGAGCAGCTAAAATTATTAAGTCTGATTTTTGGAAGCCAGATAAAAGTCGATCAATGTCTGGGTAGCCAGAAGGAACGCCGCGGACACCGGCACCACCAGATTTATGTAATTCATCGATACGATTAAAAGTGTCGGTCAAAATATTTTTGACTTGAACAAAATTTTGTTTGAGTGAATTTTGAGAGATAGCAAAAAGTTTTTGTTCAGCTTTATCCAAAGTTTTATCAACGTCATCAACTTCCGAAAAAGAAATTTCTGAAATTTCAGCAGCAGCAGATTCTAGCTGACGCAAAATAGATTTTTTGCGAATGATATTAGCGTAAGATTTGACGTGTGAAGAATTTGGAACCGCAGCAGTAAGTTCGGCAATATAAGTTTTTCCGCCGATAGTTTCTAGTTGTTTTTTTTCATTTAAACGATTGGAAACCGAAACAATGTCAACTGGCTCATGTTGTTCTAATAGGTCTAAAATGGTTTCATAAATCATGCCGTGTTTGTTGCTATAAAAATCACGAGCATTAATTACGTCTGCAACCTTGATAATTGCTTCTTTGTCGATCAACAAAGCACCCAATAATGAGCTTTCTGCTTCTAGATTTTGTGGGGGCATTTTGTCCATAAAGCCTGTTTTAGTAGAGTTAGCTTACCTTATTTTTTAGCTTTTTTCAAGGCAATTTTATTGACAGTTTAAACACAATTTATGCAATAAAAAAAGCGGCTCGCGCGTGGCGCGAGCCGTGGGTGTTTCAGCTTCTTGGCTTCGAGTGATTTACTCCCGCTGGAGCTAGATCTGCTCGATGGCCTTGAGCTGGCCGTTCTTCTCGGTGGTCTGCACGATCTCCGTGCTCTTCTGGGTGATGATGGCGGTGCAGGGGGTCTTCATAGACCGGCTCCTTTCGTCCTTGCGGACAGCCACGGTTGATGGTTGTTGAGGGAGATTCCCAAGTCAGTCTTGAGAATACTCACACTCCTTGAGTTTTTATTTTATGATATATTTCTAATTTTGTCAAACTTTGGATAAAAAAAGCGGCTCGCGCGTGGCGCGAGCCGTAGGTGAAGCTCAATAGCCTCGTCTGCCTTGGTGGCTCTAGACGATTTCGGTGCTCTTGAGCTGACGGCGCAGGGGCGAAACGAGATCGGTGCTCATCGTGGGCGGGGCGTGGTTGGCATGCATGGCATACCTCCTTGGTTTAAGATGGACGGGTGGAAGGACTTATTTTACTTATTAAGTTTATACTACTTATTTATTTTGTCAATAAAAAAACAAGGTCAGAGCACCTTGATTAATTTTAAGTGAGTGGTGCGCCCAGGGGGATTCGAACCCTCGACCGTTTGCTTAAAAGGCAACTGCTCTACCAGGCTGAGCTATAGGCGCATTATAAAATTACGAACTTGATTATAAGGTATTTCTCTTTTCTTGTCAATAAAAAGGGGATGCCAAGGGGAAATTTGTTCCCCTTGGTGAAAAAGTTACATTGTCTCTGGGGCTTCGATGCCTAAGAGTTCTAAGCCAGAGCTTAAGATTTGTTTGGTAGCATTTGCCAAAAATAATCTGAATTGTTGTAAATCAGGACTCTCGGCTTGTAAAACCGAATGTTGTTGGTAGAAATTGTTAAAAGTTTTAGCTAAGTCAAATAGGTATTGAGTAAGGGTCGCTGGGTTGTGATCAAGAGCGCTATTTTTGATGCTATCTGGAAAATTGAGTAAAATTTTTAATAATTTTTTTTCTTCAGCGGAGATTTCTAGATTAAAATTTAAATCTGCAAATTGTGGGATTTTTTCAGCTTTAGTTAAAATATTATTAATTCTAGCGTGCGTGTATTGAATAAACGGTCCAGTATAACCATCAAAAGAAATGCTTTCTGTTGGATTAAAAGTGATATCTTTTTGTGGGCTAGTTGAAAGACAGAAAAATTTGAGAGCGCCCAAACCAACTTGTTCGGAACTTTTTATTTTTTGTTCAACAGAGCTTGCTACTTGTTTAGTAGCTTTTGCCATTACTTCGCTGGCTTTATTTTTCATTTCCAAAATAAGATCATCAGCATCAACAACTTTGCCTTCACGAGATTTCATTTTACCATCAGGAAGATTGACCATTCCGTAGCTTAAATGGTGTAAATTTTCTGCCCAAGGAAAACCAATCGCTTTGAGAGTCGCAAATAGTACTTGAAAATGATAATTTTGCTCATTGGCCACGACATAGATCATTTGATCAAACTTGTATTGATCATGGCGTTGTTTTGCCATGCCTAAATCTTGAGTAATATAAACAGAAGTGCCATCAGCACGTAAAACCAATTTTTGATCTAAGTTTTCTGAGCTTAAATCAATCCAAATTGAATTATCTTCTTTTTGAAAGAAAACTTTTTTTTCTAAACCAAGTTTGATAATTTCTTTGCCCAAAAGATAAGTTTGGCTTTCATAATAAACTTGGTCAAATTTAATGCCAAGAGCTTGATAGGTTTCCTCAAAACCTTGATAAACCCAAGAATTCATTTTTGACCAAAGATTTCGTGTTTCTGGATCTTCGGCTTCCCATTTTTTTAGCATTTCGTGAGCTTCTTGCATTAGTGGCGATTGTTGTAAGAAAGCATCTTCTGCTTGACGTTGTTCTTGGGCTTTTAGTTTGGTCAGATCGATTTTATTTTTTTGATAATAATCATCTCGTTCAGCTTTTAAAGCTTGCTCAAATTTGACATAAAAATTACCTACAAAATGATCACCTTTAATTTTACTACTTTCTGGAGTTTGATTGTCGCCCCATTTTTGGTAAGCCAACATGCTTTTGACAATATGAATTCCACGATCATTGATAATATTGCAAGCAATTACTTCAAAACCACAAGCACGATAAAGATTGACCATTGCTTGTCCTAAAATATCGTTACGGACATGACCCAAATGTTGAGGTTTGTTGGTGTTTGGTCCGGAAAATTCAATCAAGACTTTTTTACCATGACCAAAAGTGTTTTGGCCAAAGTTTTTTGTTTGACTGATTTCCTGGAGTGTTTCTTTGGCTAAAAATTGTGGATTTAGTTCTAAATTTAAATATGGCCCGGCATTTTTGGTGGCTAGAATAGTTTGATCAGCAATAAACTTGTTGTTTAATTTTTCAGCGACTTCTTGAGGGTTGATTTTTAGAATTTTTGCTAATTCAAAACAAGAAAAAGCATAATCACCAAACATTTCATTTGGCGGAAGATCAAGTCCTATTTGATCCAATTCTAGCTGTTGATTTAGGATTTCAGAAATATTTTTCTGTAAAACTAATTTTATTTGTTCTAAAGTAGACATAATTAAAATTTATAAGCTAATCTTACTTATTTTTAAGAAAAAAATCAATGTATTATATTTTGTTTTAAAAAAATAACCCCAAGCGCGTGATGCACTTGGGGCTGTGGCCAATCATTTCTGCTGCGTTGAGGCGTCAGTGTCCTCGACGGAAGAAGCTGCCGAGGAGGTCGCCGAAGGGATCGACGGTGGAGCCACCGACGAAGTCGGAGGGAATGCCGCCGATGCCGATGATATCGATCTTGATGTCACCTTCATCATCTCCGCAGACGATCTGCCAGTCCTTGCAGACCTCCATCTTGTTGTGGTTGTGGCTGTCGGGGAAGATGTGGTGGATGCTGCTCCAGAAGTAGGACGTGATCGTCTTCAGCTTGTCGCAGGCGACTCGGTGATTGATCTTCTTCTCCTGGAATTCCCCGATCAGTTCCGGCTTGGCATCTTCGGGGTGTGCCGGGTGGAATCCGGGGTGTTCCACGATCCAGTCGTGGAGCGCGGTGGCGGACTCGTTGCGCTCATCGATCAGGTCGAGCATCAGGAAGAAGAGGGGCTTCAGGTTGTCGGGTAGGGTACCGAGTACCGTACCCGATTCATTGACTTCGACTTCGATCGGACAGGGATTGTCGATCGTGTTCTGCCGTTGCTCGAGTTCGTGGACGAACCACTCATGAAAGGCTTGCATTTTTGCTCCGGTTGCTTGAGGTGATTGGTTATTGAAAAGCGAAAAGGACAATTTTAGATTTTGAATATTATCATAAAAGTATTTATTTGTCAATAGTAGATATGAATTACTGCATTTTATGGTATAATATAAACATGCACAAAACAAAAATCGTTTGGCATCATTTGGCTTTAGATAAAATTTTTCAGAATTTAGAAGCTACAAAATTTGGCCTTAAACAAAAAGAAGCAGAAAAGCGCCAAGATAGTCATGACCTTAATGTTTTAGCGCAAGCAGAAAAATTTTCTGCTTGGCGTTTGTTTTGGTCGCAATTCAAAAGTGCTTTGGTTTATGTTTTGATAATTGCAGCTTTGATTAGCTTTGTTTTTGGAGAGTTTGTAGACGCTTATGTTATTTTTGCGGCAGTACTTTTGAATGTGGTGATTGGTTTTTGGCAGGAGAAAAAAGCTAATCAGTCGCTACAAAAACTAAACAAAGTAGTTAAACAAGAAAGTGTAGTGATTCGTGACGGACAGGAACAAAAAATTGAAAGCAGATTTTTGGTTCCTGGTGATCTGATTGTTTTACAAGCCGGAGACAGAGTTCCGGCTGATGGAAGATTGTTAGAGATAAATAATTTTAGAGTCAATGAGGCAACTTTGACTGGAGAGTCTTGGCCGCAGGAAAAAAATCTAAAAGTTTTAGAAAAAGGAACGGTTTTAGCTGAACGTAGTAATTCTGTTTTTATGGGCACTTTGGTTGTGGAAGGTCGCGCGCGAGTAATAGTGACAAATACTGGCTTGGCAACAGAAATAGGTCAAATTACTAGTTTGCTCAAAGAAACAGAAGATGAGAAAACTCCTTTACAAAAAAATCTTGATCAATTTGCTAAAAATATTACCAAAATCATTGTTGTCATTGCTTTGCTTGTTTTCTTTTTAGGTTTAGTTGAAGGACAGCCAATAGTAGAGATGTTTACTGTCGCCGTAGCTTTAGCGGTTTCAGCAATCCCTGAAGGTTTGGTGATCGGCGTGACAATGATTTTGACGATTGGCATGCAGCGAATTTTGAAAAACAACGGTTTGGTTAGGAAGCTTGTTTCAGCAGAAACTTTGGGTTCAACGACTTTGATTTGTACCGATAAAACCGGTACTTTGACTGAAGGAGAGATGCGAGTGACTAAGATTTTTACTAGTCAGCATTTATTTAGCTTAAGCGACAGCTCTTGGAAAGATCAAAAACAAGATAAAGAAATTGAGCGTTTGATGCAAATTGCTATGATGTGTAATGATGCCGCTGTGCAAAATCCTAATGATGCGATCGATGATTGGTTGGTCTTGGGCAGCCCAACAGAAAAAGCCTTGTTATTATTTGGTTCACAGCTGGCAAAAATTAAAGATTTAGAACATCGTTTTAGAAGAAAAGAAGAAATTCCTTTTGATTCAAAATACAAGTACATGGTCACTAGACATAGCTATGACCATCAACATGACATTATTTTTTTCAAAGGTGCACCAGAAAAAGTTTTTCAATTTTCAGACTTTTATTTAAATCAGAATAAAGTAGTTAAACTAAACAAAGCAAAGCGCGATCATTTTTTGAAGGTTTGGCAAGATTTAAGTTCCGAAGGTTTGCGAGTATTAGCTGGAGCTTATAAATTAATTCCTCGGAAAGAAAAAGATATCAAAATTTGTCAGACAAATCCGCATGATTTGATTTTTGTTGGCCTTTGGGGTCTTTCTGATCCTTTGCGTCAAGATACTAAAGAGACGATTGAAATTGCTTTAAAAGCCGGGATTAAGACAATTATTATCACTGGAGACAATAAATTTACAGCCAGTAAAATTGCCGAAGATTTGGGTTTAAAAATAGAGCAGAAAAATATTTTGGGCGGTGAAGATTTATTAAAAATGAGCGATCTTGAGCTAGAAAAAAAGATCGATGAAGTGCAAGTCTATGCTCGGGTAACTCCGGCTGATAAATTAAGAATTGTTAAAGCTTGGCAAAAAAAAGGAGAGATCGTTTCGATGACTGGCGATGGCGTCAATGATGCACCGGCTTTGAAAGCAGCCGACATCGGCGTAGCAGTTTCTTCTGGCTCGGATGTTGCCAAAGAAGTAGCAGATCTAGTTTTGTTGGACAATAATTTTAAAACTATCGTTACAGCAATCAGGCAAGGACGAGTTATTTTTGATAATGTTCGCAAAGTTATTTTATATTTATTGTCTGATAGTTTTTCAGAGATTATTATAATTTTTTTAGCGATGCTTTTGGGTTGGCCTTTGCCGATTGCCACAGCGCAGATTTTGTGGATCAACTTGGTCAGCGATGGTTTGCCAAATTTGGCTTTGACTATGGAACCAGAAGATGAAGAGGCGATGAATGCCAAGTCTAAATTAAACAAAAAAACTTTGCTTGATTTTGAAGGAAAATTTTTGATTTTTATTATTAGTTTGATTACCGCTTTATCTAGTTTGTGGATTTTTTGGTGGTTTTGGCGACATGGTGACGAAGACTTAGCTCGTACTGTGGTCTTTACAGCCTTGGGCCTTGATACTTTATTTTATGTTTTTAGTATTCGTAGTTTAAAACACAGTATTTTTACTTCCCATCCTTTTCAAAATCAATATTTAAATTTAGCTGTAGTTTTTGGTTTATTTTTACAATTAGCAGCAATTTATCTACCGTTTTTAAATCAAGCTTTGCACACCGTACCTTTGACTTGGTCTGAGTGGCGAGTAATTTTGGTCTTTTTAGTGGGAGTAATTTTAGCAATTGAAATCATTAAAACTATTTTTATTTTTTATTATAAAAAAGTTAAAGTTAAAAACTTATGATTTTTTCAAAAGCTTCCAAAACAGTTTTGATCACCGGAGCGGCTCAAGGGATTGGTTGGGCTACGGCTTGTTGGCTGGCCAAAAATAATTTTGATTTGATTCTATTGGATAAAAAAAGAGGAACTTGGCAAAAAAAAGCCAAAACTTTAGCCGAAAAAGAAAAGATAACAATTCAGACTTTTGTCATTGATTTAGAAAAAGTTCAACAAATAAAAAAAATCGCCACTAAACTCAAGAATCAGAGAATTGATGTTTTGTTAAATAACGCCGGCGTGCCACTGGCAGGTCTTTTAGAAACTTATCAAGATCAGGCAATTGTCAAAACCTTAGTTGTTAATTTGCAGGCAACAATCTTGATGTCAAAATATTTTTTGCCAAATTTAAAAAAGAGCAGAGGATTGATTGTGAATATTTCCTCTGGCGCTGGCTTGGAAGGTAAAAAAGAATTTTCCGTGTATTGTGCTTCAAAATTTGGTGTGGTTGGTTTTGGTCAATCTTTGGCCAAAGATTTGAAAACTGTCAAAGTTTTGACAGTTACTCCAGGAGCAACTAATACTGCTTTGTTTAAAAAAGCTTTTAAACAAGGACGTCAGGCTTTGTATCAGCCAGAGGAGACAGCTCAAATTATTGGCGAAACAATTAGTCAACAGCAAAAATACAAAAGCGGAGCAGTGGTTGATCCGTTCCAACATTTAGAAAGAAAATAAAAGCCCTCACGTCATAGTGCACGTGAGGGACTTTGGTCTTCAAACAGTCAATGTTTCAATGTTCTACTGCAGTGCGAGGTAGAGCATCGGGGTGGCGATGACAATGGATACCACCGTCATTGAAAGAAGGATATGCCTCTTGGAAAGAGTGCTCTTATAAGCAGAAAGGATGAAGATAATTACGACGGATATGGCGAATGCTAAGGATGCGGCGGCGAGTCCGGCGAATGCGTCGACGTTCGCGACCACTCCGGCTCTGGCGGTGATCAGGAGTGCGACAGCGCACGCGACCACTCCGCCTCCGCTGGCGATCAGGAGTGCGATGAGTCCGGCGAGCACGACAGATGATGTGGCGACAGCGAGCGCGACTATTACGGTGATAGCGAACGCGCCGAATGCGGCGGATATGGCTAATGTGGGATTACCACTCACTGCGTTGACAACAAAAAGAGTCGTCAGAGTGATGACGGTCATCGCCGCCAGCCAGCAGTAAAATTTGGTCTTGGGACTCATTGTTCCCTCCTTAAGGCTTACTCAACTCGCGTTGAAGACGTCGACTCTCTCTGGTTGCTTTGATTAGGAAACCACTTTTTGAACATGGCTTTGTTCTCCTGTTTGAGGATTGTTGAAAGACTGTTACAGTGTGCAAACTAACTATGATCTAGTTAATCTAGACACTATAACAATCTCCTTTGTAAGGAACGTAATTAATGTATTTTTATATCATATATTTACTTTTCTGTCAATACATATTGACAGAATATATAAAATATGTTATTATCCGCAAAAGTTGAATTATGTAATTTTTTGGTATCATATCAGAGATGATTTGCCTTAAAATTTAAATATGTTATAATGAAACGTCAATAATTTATATAAAAATATGGAAGAAAATCAAAATAATTTAGATCAATCACCAGACAATCAAGTTGCTCAAACGCCAACTGAAAATTTGGATCAAAATCCTCAGCCAGAAGAAAAGAAGAAAAAGAAATTCTTTTTTTGGTTTTTGTTTGCTTTAGGTGTTTATGCCTTAATTCAAAGTATTATCGTTTTTGGTCGTGATGAAGCACCAGAAATTAGCGATAATAATCAAGAAGTTGCATCTGAACAGCTTTTGGTAGAAGAAGTGGCCGATGAGTCAAGCACTAGTACCGATGACTTTGTCGGTGGAATTGGTGGTCAAAGACCAAATTTTGTAGCTCCACCAAAAGTTCCTGTTGCTCCAGCAGAAGACTTATCTACTTCAACTGAAGATCTTTTGACAGATTTAACTTTAGACGATTGTATTGAGGCTGATATTGTGATGGCTGCTTTAAATCCAGAAGATATTAATGATGACGTTGTTAATCAGTGTTTGTTGATGTGGGAAGATTTACAAGATTTATTGCAAGATGAAGAGGCTACTTCAACCCCTACTTCCACTAGACCTATTTATGGCGGAGGCGGTAATGGTGGCGGAGGCGGATCGGAAATCGTTTTGTCTGATAATGCTAACTTAAACATTTTTAAAGTTGATTTCGTTGATGTTTTGCCTTTTGCTAATTTAACAGTCAAAGATTTTACTGAAACAGGAGCAAATTTGTTAATTGATGATTATTTTTGTTCAGAAACAGAAGTTTCTAGTCAAACTTGTTTAGATCCAAACAAAAATTTTCTTGGTTTATTTTTAGAGCCAGAAGATCAAAACATTAGTTATATTAAAGTAGAAATTGTCCGTCCAAGTGCAATTTTGGTTTACCCAGCACCAACTTTTATTTGGGAAAACGAAAAGATTTTATCTTTACATAAAGAAAATATTTTGCCCGGTGATGTTATCCAGGTAACGGTAGTTGCCGAAGATGGCACAACTCAAGCTTTTTATAAATTAAATATCATCGGCAATCAAGTTAATGATGCAAGTTTGCAGAAATTTAGCATCGGTCAAAATGATATTTTAAAATTAGACAATGTCAAAGTTGCCAAAATGGAAGATGAAGGCGCGAGTTTATTTGTACCAGTAATCAGCGAAGAAAATTGTCATGAATGGTCAGATCATGCTTGTGTTGATTCCATCGATTTAAATAGCTTATTTGTAGAAGCTAATGATCCAGATGCTAGTTATTTGGGAGTTTCTTTGTTAAGAGACAAAAAATGGCAATTATGGGAAAACAAAGACATTGATGAGTTAAGCAAAAAAGAATTTACTTTAAACGATGTGATTGTCGTCAGGGTGGTTTCTGAAAATGGTTTAACTGAAACTTTGTATAAAGTTACTATTTTACCAAAAGTTCCAGTAACTGAATTAAGCAAAGAAGATGTTGAAGTTTTGATAGTAGGCAAAGAAGAAATTACTAAAAAAGAACAAATTATCAAGCCAATTCGTTCTGGTGGCGGCACAGCCCGTATTTCACCAATTCAGATCAAGGAAGAAATTAAACCAGTAGAGATAGAAGTAATTGAATTTCAAGATAGTGAAGAATTAGTAGAAATTGAAGAAAAACCGCAAATGATCGAGCAAGACGCTCAAAAGTCAGTGGAAGAAATTAAACCGGAAAACATTCCAGTTTTAGAAAATAGATAAAATATATACTAGATAAAAATCCCTGACGCGCAGGGGTTTTTATTTTTTCGTGAATTATGGTATAGTAAAGATGGAAAATTGTCAGATTATAAAATAAATTATCTTAAAATATATGCAGGAAGATTTTAATGAAAGCATTTATCAGGAAAAAAAGAAGCAGCGCAAGTATCTTCTTTTGTTTCTTTTATTTGTGCTAGGTGCTTACGCCTCTATTCAAAGCGTAATTAGCTTTGGAAAAACCGAAACCGATCCTTTGGCTTTGGGAGACACAACGGTCATTGAACAGAATCTTGAACCAATTCAGCAAGTTTTGGGTGATCAAGAATTTGGTCCAGAATGGCAAGTTTCAGGAGTGCCAGCAGACACTTATGGTTTGTTTGGTACAGCTCCTTATACAGATACTAAAGAAAAAGATTACGATCTTTCCGGAAAAGATTTAGCAATTCAAGAGCCGGTCGTAGAAGAAATCCCACTTGTTGAAGAAGAATACGATCCCTGTGCCGATGTGATTGTTGCTGCGGCTACTGGTTTTGACGTCGGGCAATGTTTAGTTGATCTTGATAATGAAAATTTACCAGTAGATGAAAATACTGATAATCAAAATAATAATCAAGGATTTATTTCTGGCGGAGGTGGAGGATCTAATTCTGGGGGCTCTTCCAATGGCGGAGGAAATGGCGGCAACGAAAGTGTTGACCCAGAAGGAAATCAATACACTACTAGTACTGATTCTACTTTATTAAGTTGGGTTGTTGGCGGTCAGGAGATCATTGGTTTGCCAGGTTCAGAGCCAGCAACTAGCCAGGGTTGGCTTAGTTCTCTTCCAGGAGTTGCTTTAATGGTTGATGATATAGATAATTTTATTGGTACTCAGATTACTACAAATAGTGATAAAATCAGCAGAGGAATTCTTTATATTTTTAGAGGTTATTGGATTCCTTATGATATTTTATATCCAGGATCTGAAGAAGTTTTAGATTCTTTATCTTTTGAAGCTAATGATGTTTTGGCTTTAGGCATTACTGCTGAAGATGGTCAAACTAATAGCTGGTACAAGGTAAAAATATATGTAGACGAGCCAAGATTATCTTCTGATTATTTGATCGATTTTGAAGTAAATGGACAAAGTGTGCTGGGTTTGCCTGGTTTGAAAATGCAGTACCCAAGTATGAACATGATTGACTTTGGAGCTAATTTAGAAATTCTTGATTTTGAAACAGCCCAAGGAATTACTATTGAATTAGATAACATTGAAAATTTAGAAAAGGCTGTTTTGTATACTTGGAATGATTATTGGGTGCCTTGGAGCTTGCTTTACCCGGGTACTGATGAGTTATTAGCGGAAATGGATTTACATGCTGGCGAAGTAATGATTTTGTGGTTAGAAGACATTAGTGGTAATAAATATTTATACCGATTAAATTTATTACAAGGAGATACTCTAGTTGAACAAAGTAGTGAATTAGGTAGTGATAATACCTTGCAATATTTTGCAGTTGGCAATCAAAACGTTTTGGATCTACCAGGTGTAGAGGTAGAAAGTGCTACTAGTACAGGAGCTATTTTGGAAGTAGAAGATTTTGATAATTTCAAAGGCGTACAAGCCTTTGCTAATGATCGGGAAAATGCTGACGTGGAAGTTTTGATTTATCGTGATGGAGTTTGGACTACTTGGAAATATGATCTTGGTTTAGATATAGTAGGCAGAGAACCCCTTTTGCCAAATGATGTTATCGTGATTAGAGTGACAGCAGAAAACGGTGAGCAAAAACTTTATAAAGTAACAGTGACTTATCAAGCGATTGTCTATAGCGCTGATAATACTTTGACTTCATTGACAATTGCCAATAATGATTTTGTAAAATTAGCCGGCTTGTATTTAGGAAAAGAATTGGACTTAAGTAAACCAGCACAAGTAAAATTATTTGGTAATTATGATTTATCTCAAGTAAAAGTTGCAACCACAGATCAGCAAGCTCAAGTTGAATTGTTGGTTTACCGCGCAGATAAGCAAGTTTATCCAGAAAATCAAGAGCAACTCAAGCCGATGATTTCAGAAGCTAAATATCAATTTGTTAATCAGGATACTTTGGTAGTCAAAGTGACTGCTGAAAATGGCGAACAAGCTTTTTATGCCTTGCAGATCAATTTGATCAAGCCTAGTTTTGGTGGTGGTTCAGTAAGTCCGGTTAAGTTGATTAAAGAAGTTAAAAAAGTAGAAAAAGAGTCGGTAAAAGTAGAGCCATTAGAATTAAAGCCAGAGGCAAAAGTGGAAGTCAAAGTTGAAAAACCTGCTGAAGTTAAACCGGTAGAAATCAAGGCAATTGAAGAAAAAATAGAAATTAGTGAATAAATAAACTTTTAAACAGCCCCCAAACCGGGGGTTGTTTTTTGTTATTCTTGACATATTTATATTCTTGTGTTATTATAATATATTCGTTCTTAACACAGCAAAAGAAAAAATGCACAAGATTTTTTGAGGAGGTAGAGATGAGTTTGAGCATCACCGACAAAAAGGCATTGTTTCAAAGCGGTTGCCTTGAACCTCATTACACTGATCGTCGTTTCAAGAAGCCACAGACTATTTTTTTGAGCTCAGGTGTTGAAGTGAAATTTTCTTTCGGAATGGATTGTGTTGATGATGCGGAGTACGTTTATTCTGATCGTCTATTTCAGTGGCATCATGATAGGTTTGATCAGATTGAGAGGGATATGAAAAGTGATGGTTTGAATCAAAATACGCCGGAATATTTTGAGCGTTTTTTGCAGAAATTACTTAATGATCCCGCTCTTGTACTTGTGCATATTTTGGCGGGGTGTAATCTTGCTAACGGTTATCCATATAGGATTTATGGGTTTATTCGCGGCGGGGTGTAATCTTGACTTCTGAATTGTTTCCACGGTCGATCCTCGGGTCGACCTTTTTTTATTTACTTTTGCCAATTAGTCGTTTATCTAGTAAAATGTAAAATATGAAGAAAATTATACCTATTGTCAATTTAGCAAGTGAGTTTGCAAACGTTAAAAGAAATGAAGTTGAGTTTAGTTTTAAGGACATGTTTTTAAAGAAAGGGTAGGGATATTTGACAAAATTGTAGTTTTATAGTTAAGTATAAATATGGGTTACCAAAAATACAACAACTCAAATAATAATGATAATAACCGATTCTTGGACCGGTAATTTTTGGTGTTTAATTCAAATTTCCAAACCGGTCCCAAAAGGACCGGTTTTTTGATATTTTTTGCCAGGTAGTTCAATGGTAGAACGCTGCACTGTTAATGCAGATGTTACAGGTTCGAATCCTGTCCTGGCAGCCATATTTTCCCTTGTTTTTTTCTTTAAATTTAGGTATTATTTAAACAATTGTTATAAAAATTATGGAAACAGTTTTAATCAAAGATTTAGCGAAATTCGTCGATCAAGAAGTAGAAATCAAGGCTTGGGTGGCTAATTTTCGTTCATCTGGAAAAATTGCCTTTTGGCAGTTGCGAGACGGAAGTGGCTTTGCGCAAGCTATTTTGAGTTCAACAGAATTAGACGAAACAAAGTGGCAAGAGCTACAAAAAGTCAGTTTAGAAAGTTCGGTTAAAATAATCGGCAAAGTTTCTAAACATCCAAAGAAAGAAGAGTATGAAATTCAAGTTTCAGACTTTGAGTTTTATCAAATTGCCGAGGAATATCCGATTGCCAAAAAAGAACATGGTGTAGATTTTTTAATGGACAATCGTCATCTATGGTTGCGTTCCAGTCATCAGTGGGCAATCATGCGTGTACGCAACACTTTAATTTCCGCTACTTATGATTTTTTCAGAGAACATAATTTTATCAAAATTGATTCTCCTATTTTGACACCAAATGCTTGTGAAGGCACAACTGAGCTTTTTGAATTGGATTATTTTGATACCAAGGCTTACTTATCACAAAGCGGACAGCTTTATTTAGAAGCAGCAATTGCTGCTCATGGACGCGTCTTTGATTTTGGTCCAGTTTTCAGAGCAGAAAAATCTAAAACTCGTCGTCATTTGACGGAGTTCTGGATGATGGATGCAGAAATGGCTTTTGTTGACTTGGCAGAAAATTTGAAAGTCCAAGAAGATTTAATTCGTTTTATGGTTTCGGCAGTTTTAGAAAAAAATAAAGCAGAGTTAGAAATTTTAGAAAGAGATATTAAAGCCTTAGAAAACATTACTAAGCCATTTTATAAAATTACTCATGTTGAAGCTGTGAAAAAATTGCAAGAGCTTGGTTCTGATATCAAAGATGGTGAAGATTTAGGCGCTGATGACGAAACAATTTTGACCAAACAGTATGACAATCCTTTGTTTGTCACCCATTATCCAAGCAAGATCAAAGCTTTTTATATGAAGCGAGACGCTGAAGATGAATCAAAGGCTTTATGTGCGGACTTGTTAGCTCCTGAGGGTTATGGAGAGATTATTGGTGGTTCTCAAAGAGAAGATGATTACCAAGAACTATTAAAGAGAATCAAAGAGCATCGCTTGCCAGAAGATGCATTTTCTTGGTATTTGGATTTGCGTAAATATGGCTCGGTGCCTCATGGTGGTTTTGGTTTTGGCTTGGAGCGCATTGTCGCTTGGGTTTGCGGTATTCCTCATATTAGAGAGACGATTCCTTTTCCAAGAACAATTAGTCGTTTAAATCCTTAATTAATAAAATATTAACAAATAAATTTATGGGCTTTGAAAGACAAGGTGACCATCTTAATCCAGAAAGAAGTGAAGAACAGGATTTGGCTAATGAAATAGCAAATCAAAGGATTGGTGATGCTACTAGAATGATGGCTAATCTAAATGAATTAAGAGCAAAGGGTGTAGAGCTTTCTCCTGAAGGGAAAGAAGGTTTAGGGCTGCTTAAAAGTCAGATTGAAAAATATTTAGGTGAATAATTTACTCGCTTTAAGCGAGTTTTTGCCGAGATAGCTCAGTTGGTAGAGCAACGGTATCGTAAACCGTGGGTCGCAGGTTCGACTCCTGTTCTCGGCTCCATTTATAAATAAAATATTATGAAAAATTACATTAAAGAAACAGTTGACCTCAAAGCCGGCGCTGAAGTTATTCTCAAAGGCTGGGTGCATGTTTATCGTCGGATGGGTAAATTAGGCTTTATCGACTTAAGAGATTCTACTGGTATTATCCAAGTCGTTTGTGTGCCAGATGAAATGACGCAAGGCGCGGATATTTTGGACGATGTACGCAGTGAATTTGTCGTTTCCATCAAAGGCGTGATCCAAGAGCGCGGAGTAAAACAACAACGCGAAGATCAACTTACTGGTAAAATTGAAATTTTAGCCAAAGAATTAGAAATCCTTTCTGAGTCTGAAACACCACCATTTGAAATTGTCAACGAAGAAAGACAAGCCAATGAAGAACTTAGATTAAAATATCGCTATTTAGATTTGCGTCACGAACGAATGGCCAAAAATATGAACTTGCGTCATCAAGTGATTAAAAATTTTCGTGAGCAATTTTACGCTTTGGATTTCAAAGAAATTGAGACTCCATATCTTTCCAAGAGTACTCCGGAAGGCGCAAGAGACTTTTTGGTGCCATCGAGAAATTATCCTGGTAAATTTTATGCTTTACCACAAAGTCCACAGCAATACAAACAAATGTTGATGGTCGCCGGCTTAGAAAAATATTTTCAAGTTGTTCGCTGTTTTAGAGATGAAGATCAACGTGGTGACAGACAGGCTGAATTTACGCAGATTGATGTAGAGCGAAGTTTTGTTGATCAGGAGGAGATTATCAATATGTTAGAAGCCATCATGATCAAAATGGTGGAAGTTGTTGCTCCAGATAAAAAGATCATGAGCGTTCCATTTCCTCGTTTGACTTATAAAGAGGCGATGGAAAAATATCAAAGTGATAAACCAGATTTGCGTAAAAATAAAGAAGACAAAGATGAACTGGCTTTTGCTTGGGTAGTTGATTTTCCAATGTTTGAATACAAAGAAGGTGACGAAAGATGGGGCGCTGTTCATCATCCATTTACCGCTTTTGATCAGGCTGATTTGGCTAAAGTAGAAGCCGGAGATTTAGGTGAGATCAAAGCCAAACAATACGATTTAGTTTTAAATGGCTCTGAGATTGCTGGCGGTAGTATTAGAACGCACAGTGCTGAGATTTTAGCCAAAGTTTTCAAGGCTTTGGGCCATAGTGAAGAAGAAGTACAATCTCAATTTGGTCATTTATTAGAAGCTTTTAAATATGGTGTGCCACCACACGGCGGCATTGCTATTGGCCTGGATCGTTTGTTGATGATTTTAGCTGGCGAAGACAGCATCCGCGAAGTCATGGCTTTCCCAAAGACTTCAGATAATCGTGATCCTTTGATGGATTCACCAAGCGATGTTTCAAAAGCGCAGCTAGATGAATTGCATTTGAGTTTGAAAAAATAAAATAAATAATGCACAAAATTTCTTTGGAGCAATTTGAAGGTCCACTTGATCTTCTTTTGCAACTAATCGAAAAACAAAAATTACAAATCACTGAAATTTCTTTGAGCCTTGTTACTGATCAGTACTTGGATTATATAGATAACAGTGAAGACATTGCCAGTGAAGAAGTGGCAGATTTTTTGCTAATTGCCTCCAAATTAATTTATCTGAAATCAAAATATTTATTACCAAATCTAGAGTTGGAAGCTGACGAAGATGCTCAGAATTTGGAAAAACAATTGAAGATTTATCGACAGTATTATGAGGCTAGTAAAAAGATAGATGCCCTTTGGTCTTTGAATCGCCAAACTTATACTCGCCAAAATCCTTATAAGTTAGAAAAAGCTGAGGGATTTAATCCGCCAAGCAATGTTTCTTTAGAAATTTTGAAAGATTTTTTTGAAATTGCCTTAAATAAAATTAAACGAATTGTTGATTTACCAAAAGTAGTGATTGCCAAAGCAATTTCAATTGGTGAAAAAATTTCACACATCAAAGAATTAATTAAAAATAGTTCAAGATTAACCTTTGGTAATTTGTTAAAAGACAAAAAAGACAAAACAGAGATCATTGTCAGTTTTTTAGCGATGTTAGAATTAGTTAAACAACGAGAAATTGTTGTTAATCAAGATGCTCTTTTTGGCGAAGTGAATATTTTGACCGGCTTCGCCGAATCGAGGCGAGACAAAAATCAAGAAATAGAATTTTAAGACTTTAAAATATGTCAGAACAAAAAATAAAAATTGCTGCTTTAGAAAGTTTGTTATTAGCACTCGGTAAACCAATTGCTAAAAAAGAATTACTTACTTTGTTTGAAAGTAGCAAAGAAGAGCTTGATCAGGTGATTTTTGAATTACAAGAAAAATATAACAAAGCAGAAAGTGGCATTCATTTGGCAATCAACAATGAAAAAATACAGTTTGTGACAAATCCAGAGTATGCAGATTTTTTACGAGAGTTTTTTGAAGATGAAAGTAGCGGAGAGTTAAGCAAACCTTCTTTAGAGACTTTGACGATTATTGCTTATCGCCAGCCCATTTCCAAAGAAGAGCTAGAGCAAATCAGAGGAGTAAATTGTAGCGTGATTTTACGCAATCTGATGATTCGGGGATTGATTGAATCACGAGAAGAGAAAAATGATTTAGCAGCAAAATATTCAGTAACTTTAGATTTTTTACGGCATTTAGGCATTGATTCTGTAGAGGCTTTGCCAGAATTTGCTAGTTTGAATAGCAATGAGAATTTAGAAAAATTATTAGAAGCAAGTCAAAACTCCGATGAAGCAGCCCCCGCGGCAGCGGCAAAAAACCAAGAACTTGAGCAAAGCGCAGAAGTAGAAAATCTCGTAGAAAATAAAGAGCAAGAATAATGGCTGAACGCTTAGCAAAATTTTTAGCAAATCACGGAATTGCTTCTCGCCGTAAGGCGGAGGAGCTAATTTTGTCAGGCAAAATAAAAGTAAATAATAAAATAATTACCGAACTTGCTACTAAAGTAAGTGAGGAAGACGAAGTGAAATTTGATAATAAAATAGTTGGCGATGTTGAGAAAGTTTATTATTTGTTAAATAAGCCGGTAGCTTATATTTGTTCAGTTAGTGATCCGCACAATTCAAAAAATGTTTTGCAACTAGTACCAAAACAGCCGGCAGTTTACCCAGTTGGGCGTTTGGATAAGGATAGCCAGGGTTTATTATTGTTAACTAATGACGGAGATTTAACTTATCAGCTTACTCATCCTAAATTTAAAGTTTCTAAAACATATTTAGTGCGTGTTGATAAGATTTTGGATGAAGAGATAGTTAAGAAATTGAAAAAAGGTATTAAACTAGAAGAAGGAATAGCCAAAGCTGATCAAGTAAAAATAAAAAATAAATTTGAATTAGAAATTGTTTTACATCAAGGCTGGAAAAGACAAATCAGAAGAATGCTCAAAGTTTGTGGTTTACAAGTGTTAACTTTGATTCGCTTAAGTGAAGGAAAATTAAACATTAAAAATTTACCAGTTGGTAAATTTAAGAAAATTAAGAAAGAGGAGATTGCTTAATGTGGGAAGTTTTGGCGACAATTTTTTTGAGTTTAAATTTAATTGCGGCGCCTTTGAATTTTGCGCCGGTTTTAAGTTTGCAAGAACAAAATGTCAATCTTACAAAGCAAGAACTGAGTAGCTCTAGTAAGGCGCCGCAGAAAAATAATTTTGATTCCTGGGGAGTAAAAATTACCGCTGAATCAGCAGCAATCTTGGATCTGGCAAGTGGAGCAATTTTGTGGCAAAAAAATGCTGAAGAAGTTAGATCGCTGGCTAGCATTACCAAACTAATGACAACTTTGGTTTTTCTAGAGCACAATCCTGGTTGGAACAAATCAGTGACTATGCAGATTTCTGATGAGGTCGGTGGAGCAGCGCCAAATATTTTGCGTGGCGAAACAGTGACAGTTAAAGATTTGTTTTATGCTGGCTTGATTGCCTCAGATAATAACGCGATTAATGCTTTGGTGCGGAGCACGGGAATTGCCAAAAATGATTTTATTAAACTGATGAATCAAAAAGCAGAATCTTTGGGATTAAAAAATACACATTTTGAAGACCTGACTGGTTTGACTGATCAAAATCATTCTACTGCTTTAGAAATTTTACAATTAGCAAAAATTGCTTTAGAAAATAAAGATATTCAAGCAGCAACAGAAAAAAGAATTTATAATTTTAATGATTTTAGCGGCAGAGCGCATAAAATATTTTCGACAAATAAATTGTTAGATAGTTATTTGGATATTATTGCTGGTAAAACAGGATTCATTAATTCCGCTGGTTATTGCTTGGTTTCAGAAGCCCGTTCAAAAGATGGTCATAAAATCATTGGTGTAGTTTTGGGATCCAAAACACATGAAGATCGTTTTCAAGATTTAAAAATTTTATTAGCTTGGACTTTAAATAATTTTAACTGGTAAATAAGCCGGTTTTAGCTTATAATTAGAACGATATGGATTTTTTATATAATTTGCCTTTAAGCCCAGAATTATTGACTTTGATTTTGGCAATGTTGCCAGTGACGGAATTGAGGTTTTCTATTCCTTTTGCTTTACAAGTTTTGAATTTACCAATTTGGTCAGCTTTTTTATGGTCAATTTTGGGGGATATTATTCCAGCTATTTTGATTATTTATTTTATTGGACCTATTTCCCAAGTTTTAAGAAAAAACTTTAAGTCAGCTGATCGATTTTTTTCTTGGCTTTTTGCCAAGACCAGAAGAAGATTTGATTCTGGCTACGCTACTTGGGGTAAAATAGCTTTAATGTTTTTTGTAGCCATTCCTTTGCCAGGAACTGGCGCTTGGACCGGATCGATAGCCGCTTGGTTGTTTGATATTTCCAAAAAAGAATCAATTTTTTATATTACTGCTGGGGTGATTTTAGCTGGTATTTTAGTGACTTTGATTTCTCTCGGTCTATTTTCTTTTTTTAATTTATAATGAATATGGAGAAAAAAATTGTAATTGGTAATTGGAAAATGAAATTAACAGTTGAAGAATCTGTTAAGCAAGCCAAACAATTAAAAAAACTTGTTACCGGGAAATTAGCTAAAAGTGTAGACATTGGTATTGCGCCAGATTTTTTGAGTTTACCCTTAGTTTCTCAAATTTTAAAAAACACTGGCGTCAAACTAGGAGCACAAGATGCTTGGTCAGAAGATTTTGGCTCTTTTACTAGTCAAATTTCTCCAGTAAATTTGAAATATTTTTCTTGTCATTATTTAATTTTGGCGCACTCAGAAAGACGCCAGTTTGCTCATGAAGATTATGTTGAGGTTAACAAAAAGATTATTACTGCTTTAAAAAATGATTTAACGCCCGTGCTTTGCGTTGGCGAGACTTTTGACGAAAGAAAAGAAGGGCGCAAAGATTTAGTGATTATGCAGCAAGTACAAACTGCCCTAAAAGGTGTGGATATCAAACCCGAACAGAATTTGATTATTGCTTATGAGCCAGTTTGGGCGATCGGTTCTGGACAAGCAACACAGCCAGAAGAAGCACGACATACAGCTTTGATCATCAAACAAAGCTTAATCGATGTTTTGGAAGGCGCGGATTTGCCTTTGGTCAAAATTTTGTATGGTGGCTCAGTTACCCCAGAGAACATTGAGTCTTTTGTCAAAACAAAAGAAATCGATGGCGCTTTGGTTGGTGGCGCAAGTTTAGAAGCAGGTACTTTTATTGAATTAATTAAAAAATCAGTCTTATGATTGTTCCAATTTCTCAAATTATTAATAAAGCCAAAAAGCAAAAATATGCTGTTGGCGCTTTTAATACTTCCAATTTAGAAATAACTTTAGCAATTGTCCGTGCAGCAGTAGCTCAGAAATCCCCGGTGATTATTCAGACTTCTGAGTCAGCGATTCGCTACTCCAATTTAGAAACATTATTTGCGATCATGACTACTTTAGCTAATACTGTTGGCAAGAAAGTACCGATTGCAATTCATTTGGATCACGGTAAAGACTTAAAATTAATTCAAGAGTGCATTAAGATTGGTTATAATTCCGTTCACATTGACGCTAGCTTAGAGAAGTGGCAAAAGAATATTAGTTTGTCTCAAAAAATCGCTCGAGTCGCTCATGCTAAAAAAATTTGGGCGCAAGCAGAATTAGGAACTATTTTAGGAGCAGAGGGTTTGTTAAAACTAGAAATGGGCGAAATCAAAATGGAAGATTTGATGACTGATCCAGGAAAAGCTGCGGAATTTATCCAGAAAACAGGCGTAGATACTTTGGCTGTTTCTGTCGGTACGATTCATGGACATTTCAAAGGTGTGGAAAAAGTAGACCAGGCACGCTTGCAAAAAATAGCCGCTTCGGTTAAGGTACCTCTGGTTTTGCATGGTGGTAGCGGTTTGTCTTCACAAACCTTTAAAACAGCCATTAAAAATGGCATTTCCGTGATAAATATTGATACTAATTTACGCATTGCTTTCAAAAATTCTTTGCAAAAGACAGTAAATGCTAAGATGGACAAAATTGACCCACGGAAGATTATGCAACCAAGTATTGATGCGATGCAAAAAGAGGTAGAAAAAATGATCAAAATTTTTGGCAGCAGCAACAAAGCTTAAATAAATTTCTAACTGGGTATGTTAAATATTTTTCTAATTTTAATAATTTTATTGAGCCTTGCTTATTTGGCTTGGTTGTTGTATCAAAAATTACCTCATTTATCTAACATCAATGTTGAGAGTTTGCCACATATTCAGAATAAGCAAAAGAAAGATGATATTTTAAAAACTAGATTAAAAAGAGATTTGGGAAAAGTTTTTTCTTTTTGGCGTCATGTTTCTTTGCCGGCACGGGATAGAGTTTTTGATTGGTTCAAAAATAATTATGGCAAGCTAAAAGAATTAGAAAGAGATTTGCGTCGTCGTAGTCAGGAGCAATTTTCTTCTACCTTGAGTAAATCACAAACTGTTGATGAGCTTTTGACTGAAGCTAAGATTTTGTTTAACAACGAAGAGTACTCTAAAGCAGAAGAAGTTTTGATTGATGCTTTGTCAGTTGATCCTTATAGCGTTGATGTTTATAAATTGCTAGCCAATGTTTATCGTGAAAAAAAAGAATACGAACAAGCCAAAGAAACTTTGAAATATCTTTTGAAATTGACTCACAATGCTGACGCTGGCGTTTTTACTTCTTTAGCAGAAATTTCCAAAGTTAGAGGTAATTTAAAACAGGCAGAGGAAGAGTATTTGCAGTCTATTTCTTTATCTGATGATAATCACTTAAATTTTTTGTCACTCGCAGAAGTTTATCTAGATCTCGATGATCAAGAACAGGCTCTAGAAACTGCTCAAAGAGCATTATTGCTTTCACCAAATAATCCAAAGATTCTTGACTTTTTGATAAATATTAGTATAATTATCCAAGATAAAGAATTGGCAAATAGATATTTGGCAAAATTACAGGAAGTCAATCCAGATAATCAAAAAATTGCACATTTTATCGAAGAAATAGACGAATTAGTTTAATTTTTATCAAGGGGAATTTCCCCTTGCACCCCTTTCTCAACTACTTGGGATAACACGGGTTTTTATTTTTTTTCATGGGTCGGTACCGAAGCGGTCAACCGGGGCAGACTGTAAATCTGCTGGCTTTCGCCTTCGTAGGTTCGAATCCTACCCGGCCCACCATTTTAGTAAGAAAAGCGATGAAGAAATATCATGTTTATTTAGCAAGATGTAAAGATAACTCTTTGTATACTGGGTATACTGTTAATTTAAAAGACAGAGAAGCAAAACACAATGTAGGAGAAGGAGCTAAATATACAAAGGCCAGAAGACCAGTAAAAATTATTTACTCAGAAGAGTTCAAGACTATTTCTGAAGCAATGCAAAGAGAAGCGGAAATTAAAACTTGGACCAAAGCTCAAAAAGAAAAGTTACTTAAAAATTTATTATAATTTATTTCAAGCCGTCATAGCTCAGTGGTAGAGCACTTCCATGGTAAGGAAGGGGTCCGCAGTTCAAGTCTGCGTGACGGCTCCACTTTTTCAGCCGAAAGGCTGTTTTTTTGTTTGACAAAAACCATCAAAGCAATATACTATTGAGTAGTAAAAGTATTAAAAATATGCTATTTTACTAAAAAATGTTTCGAAATACAGCGATGAAGATTTTAGATAAATTAGAAAAAATATTAGCTTACATTCTTAAATCTTGGTTTAAGATTTTACTTGCTATTCTGATTTTTTCAGGTGCTAATGATGTCTTAAAAATTTCAATTGGAGAAAGTTTTGTTATGCAACTGTGGTATCTGATTTCTTTTGCTTTTGTTGTTGGAACCTTTATTTTATCTATTAGAGAAAAATATTTAATAGCAGGGCAAGAGAAAATTTTACCAAGAATTTCTTTCACGTTGATTTTGTCTAGTATTTTCATGCTAATTGCTCATGGTTTTTCATTAGCAGGAACAGGCGGTAATCTTTCGATGAATTTTGATTTATACCTCACTGTAGTTTTGTTGTATTTAGGTCTTTTTGGTTTTTATTATAGTATCGCTGAATTTGTTGTAGAATTGGGTAAAATAGTTTTGTCAAAAAAATAAAATGCCAGAACTTCCAGAAGTAGAGACAATTAGACAAGATTTAAAAACTAAGATTTTGGGAAAGAAAATCCAGAAGATCCAAGTTAAACAAAGCAAATCTGTTAAAAATAAAAAGTCTTATTTTATTGACACTTTGTCTGGTCAGCACTTTGTTGACATCGGACGACAAGGCAAGCTTTTGGTTTTTCATCTTGCTGATCAGCAAAATTTTTTGTTAAGTCATTTGCGAATGACTGGTCAATTAATCTACCAAATGTCTGATCAGGTCATTGCCGGCGGACATGATTGGCCTGATGTTTCTGCTTTGCCAAATAAACATTCGCATATTATTTTAGATTTTGCGGATAATTCTCAGTTATTTTTTAATGACTTGCGTCGTTTTGGCTATATGCAGTTAGTCAATGCTATGGAGCTGGAGAAAATTTTAGAGCGTTTTGGCATTGAGCCTCTGCAAGCTAATTTTACTTTTAGTAATTTTAAAAAAGTATTTGTTAATAAAAAAAGTATCTTAAAACCATTTTTGTTAAATCAACAAATTATTTCAGGACTTGGGAATATTTATGTGGATGAAATTTGTCACGCAGCAAAAATTTTACCGGATAGAAAAATTGATACTTTATCAGAAGTAGAATTAAAAAAACTTTATCAAGCTACGGAAAAAATTATTCAGAAAGCAATTTTAAAACGAGGCACAACTTTTAGTGATTATCGAGATGCTTCAGGTAGATCAGGAAATTTTGTTGATTATCTGAAAGTTTATGGACGTGGAGGAGAGAAGTGTCTTGCTTGTGGAGAAACTTTAAAAAAGGTAAAATTAGGAGGTCGGGGTACTACTTTTTGCCCAAATTGTCAGAAATAATTAAATTTAAAAATATGAAATTAAAAACACTAGATTATTTAAATCCAATTTTGGTCATGGTGGTAATTGTTTTAGCGATTTATTTTTACCCACTTTTACCAGCCAAGGTAGCAAGTCACTGGAATTTTGCCGGCGAAGTTGATGGCTGGAGTAGCAAAAATTTTCAAGTCATCTTTCTTCCTTTATTAACTTTAGCTGTTTATCTTTTGTTTCAATTTTTACCACGCCTCGATCCCAAGAAAATGAACTATGCTCAATTTGGCTCGGCTTATAAAATTATGCAATTTGTTTTTTTATTATTTTTTGCAATTTTATTTGTAGTTACTAGTTTAGCTAATTTAGGTTGGAATTTACCAATTGGCACAGTTGTCAGTTCATTGATTGGAGTAATGTTTATTATCTTTGGCTTTTTAATGCCGAAGTTTAAATCCAATTGGTTTATCGGCATTCGAACTCCATGGACTTTGTCCAGTGATAGTGTTTGGCAAAAAACTCACGAATTAGCTAAGTACATGTTTATAATTGCTGGCGCAATGTTTATTTTTATCAGCTATTTGCCAGAGGGTTTGATGAGCCCTGCTTTTGTGCTTTTGATTGTTTTATTGTTGATTCCAGTTATTTATTCTTATTTCTTATTTAAAAAAGAGCGAAAATAAAATTTTCTCTAGTATTAGCCAAAAAGCCTCTAATCTTTGTGAATAGGGGCTTTTATGTTTGACAAAAATGTAAAAATGTGATATAATTCTATATTGAATAATTTGAGCTTTCAAGCTCGATTGTTCGACTGTTCATCGACAACGAAAACAAGATTGAATAAAAAACGAAATGAAGGAGAACGACCATGGAAGCCTTGGAGAAAATCATCAGCCGTGTGGGATGGAAAGACCCACAATTTGTTCACGGCATCGCTATTTTCCTGATCTTCTTTGCCTTGCCGCTCAGTATCTACTGGAGCTTGAATAGCTGGCTCGTTGATCTGGACAAGGATAAGAAGCCTAAAACATCTAAGGATAAGAGGACTCGGATCGCTTTGCAGCTTGGACTTGTTCTTTGGTACGCAGCTTTGTTGCTGAAGCCGTGGAACTGGCAGCTTTTCTCCTGGCTTAATTTCAACGGAGAATTCCCTTGGTGGAAGCTGATCGCCAGCCTTGTTTTGCTAGGCTTCGGCGTGATCGCTTTCCGCCGAGCTTGGACCGGCAGCTTTTTCATTGATAAGCGTGATGTAGTCAAGGGTCAAAAACCAGCTCCGCCTCCGGCCAGACCTTACGGGTTCGGAGTAATTTCTGCTGTCGGCTTTTTCACCTGCGCTATGGTTGGTATCTGGCAGCCAGTCTTTCTCTTGGCTTTACCAATTTTCTGGAGTATTGGTTCGATCATGGTGCCGGAAGTGACCGAGCGCTGGGTTCCGAAGTTCATGAATAGGCCATTTCTGATTCCGAGAGGTCCGATCAGGAAGAAATTTGGCGATTGGTATTTTTATGGATCTAATCACGGCAATCATCGTGATAGTGACATAAATGCGCCAATCTTGCCTTGGTATCTGGGCCGAGTAGGAATTCCAGTTTGGATGTTTCTCTATAGCGTCACTCTGTTGCGTTATGAGGCCATAGAACGCAAATACAAGACTGGTTTTGTGCCGCTAGGAGACAACTCTACTGCCAATATTGATCTTCGAGTTGGCGTGATTACTTGTCAGCATCCTTCTCGTTTTCTGCGGATGTCGTCTGAGGATCAGTCGACTTCGGTTGAGGTAGCTGGCACAGTAATTGTCAATGATGTGATAAGTGTCATGAGCTCTATGAGTTTCGATCAGGTCAAGGGTTTGGACGTAACCTTTGATCATTCGAAGCAAACCGAACTTAATGGCAAGTTGCTGGAGGCCGTTGGGCATGCTTTCGATACTTTGGACTTTGGTGATCCCACTAGAGATCCAGAGATCGAAAAAGCTCAAAATGCTGAGGCCGCCGCTGAGTCTGAATCCAAGCGTAAGATTCGTCTTCGCAAGGCAGATGGCGAGGCTTTCACAGCAGAGATTGATGCTGCTTTGGCGGCTTTAGGCCTGAACCCCGAAACAGCAACCTATGAACAGCGTCTGCGTTGTCTGCAAGAGATTGGAGATTTGGCTGAGAAGAAAAACTCCAATATCAAGGTCAGAGGCGGTGGCGCTGTTGGCACAGTGAACGTCGACTAGTTCGGTCTTGTTTTCTCAAGCCCACCACGAAATCCTTCGGGAATAGTGGTGGGCTTTTTATTTTGCTAAATTGTTGATTTATTGTATAATTAAGTCAATAAAATTAACTAGCCACTAGTAGTGGAACAAATAAAATTATGGCAGAAGAACAATTTGATATTTTAACAGAGTTTGGCTTAAATGATTTAGCAGAAGAAAAAAAACAAGCTTTGCGTGAGCAAATCATTGACGTCATTGAAAGTCGTTTTAACAGAGCTTTATTGGGTGCAATGTCTGAAGAAGATAAGCTTGAATTTGACAAAGTGTTAGAAAAAGGCGAGGGCATTGATGAATTTATAAAAAGCAAAGTGCCGAATTTTGCTGACTTACACAAACAAATCATTGATGATTTAAAGCAAGAAATGCTAAACATGAAAGACAAGGTTTTTAATGCCTAGTTTTTAAGCTATGACCAACAACGAAAAAATCAAAAAAATCAGAGAAATTTATCAAGATTTTTTGCAGGAATTAGATAAATTAAAAGACCGCGCAAACGAAAAGGTTCGCGCGGAAATTAAGTCTATTGAACAAAAAGAAATAGACAAGGTTTTAGATAAAATTCATAAACAATTATAATATGGGTGATAAACAATCCAGGCATTTAAGAGAAAAAAGGAATGGAGAGAATATTCCTGGCGCAATTGATCCAGAAAGAATTGATGCGCTTTTAGCTCAAGATCGTCAAGAAAATTTAACAGCAGGAGCAGAGACAGAAGCTCGACCAGATCAAGTTTTGCAAGTTGCGCAAGAAACTGAGCAAAAAGTTGATCAAAATGTTGATGAGTTTAAAGCAGAAGTTAAAGATCCTAGCTTGCGGCTTGAAGCAGAGCAAGCGGGCAAATCCACTAAAGAATTAGTTGATAATTTAGCACATGCTGTATTTGGAAAAGAAGCTGATTTTGATGCAGATCAGGAGCGCTTAGCAGAGGAGCTTGATAGATTAGAAAGGGCTATTAAAGACAGCAATTTATTAGCTGAAAGCAAGAGAGAGGATTTATTGAAGCAAATTAATGATCCTCATTTTTTTGATGATTCAGCTGCCGTTGAAGAAAAAATGCAAAATATCGGCCGTGAATTTCTTGCTGCGATTGAAAAAGCAGCAGAGCCTATTTTGCGTGGTGATTTTAGAAAATTTAGAGCTTCGGGTGTTGATGAGGAAATTCTTAAAAAAGCACAAGATAAGCTAGCAAGTAATTTGTCTGGTTTAAAAAGATTGAAAGCAGCAGAAATAGAAGATGTGGTTGATAAATTTCCGAAGTTTTTAGCAGCCTTGCGTCCAGATAGTGCTGTTACTGGTACTAATCCTGTTGATCAAGAAGCATCAAAAATCGTTGGTCAAAAGCCTGTTAGTCCTGTTGTCGAAGTTCCAGAGGATTTAAGGAGGCTAGATTTTTCTCTTGAAGAATTTGAAAGAGGTTTGGGTGAGCGCAGCGGAGCAATGATGGAGGTGATTATAAATATACCAACAGAGTTTAAATTTCAAGGCATAGAAAATTTTGATCCAGAAAAAGAAGGTGCGATGGAAGAATTTGGTACTGACGAATTAGTTAAAGTAGATTCAGCTTTTGTTAAGGGTCTACCTGGGATGGAAAGTTTTTTAATGCCAAAAGACTTTGCAGCAAAAGTAGTCGATTTGATGATCATGGGTGATGGTCAGGTTGAGTTTGATGCCAAAGAGCATCTTGATGGTATAGTAGACGCTGTAAATCAATTAATGGGTAATGAATTAACCGAGCTTTCTGGAGAGTTACAGTTGGGTTTGCGCAATGAAGTACGCCCAGCAGCTTTGATCACTTCAGCAGAAATCAAAGACGCATATAAGGGTTGGAAAAAAGTAAAATTTGAAGTCAAAATTGAAGGCCAAGAGCCATTTGTTATTTGGAAGCTTTTGTCTCCAGATTTAGTTGCTAAATTAGAACCTAAAGAAGTAGATTCAAATATCGATGATGCTCCTGAAGCAGCGGAAGAAGAAGCTCCAGATTCGGTACCAACCGCAGGGGTTTATGATCGCATGAGATTTGCTTATGATGAAAGATTATTTGCTAAAATTGTCAATGATCAATTAACTAATCCGGGTGGTTGGAAGTTTGGTGATCCGATCGAAAGCATGTCAGATTATGTGATTCAAGTTGAACTAATTAATGCGGTTAGAAGAGTAATGATCAAAATTATCGAGGGAGAAGAGTTAAGCGAATTAGAACAAAAGATTGCCACTGCATATCCAGATTTTGTTTTTAATGATCGTGGAATGGATACAAATACAACAAATGAAAAAGTTTATACTATTCAGGAAGCTTTAGATCACAGAAATAGAGAAGCTGCCACTACAGCGGCATCGGATTCTGCAGATGGTCAAGTGGCAGAGGGAGCCGAACAAGTAGAAACTCAAGTTGAATCTAATAATGAACAAACCAAATTAATTACTAAAGCAGCTAAAGAATTAGATCAGACATTTGCTGAATTGAGAGCTGATGATTATGGAAATAAAGCTGAACAAGCAGCGGGTTTAGTTGCGGCTAAAATTGCCGAAATAAAAGCCCTTGATCAAAATTTAACTATCGCAGAACTAAATCAAAGAATTGGAGAGATTAATCAGGCTTTGGATCAGAAATTAGAATTATTACGAGATAATGATCAAGAAAAACAGCCGGTAAATGATGAAATGGTTAAATTATTTGAAGACTATGAAGAATATATTAATCATTATGAAGACGGTCAAAAACATCCAGAAATTCAAGCTAAGTTTCTTGATGAAATCAGTAGTTTAGACAGAAGTTTGCCAAGAGAGGAATTAGAAGATAAGTTGGATGATATTATTGCTCGTTTTAGTCAAGAAATTGAAAAAGCAGCAGAAGGCGCCACTGAAGAAGATTCAGAAGAAAGCCATCGCACTGAAGAAGGCGTTGAGGAGGTGATTGACGGAGGAATTTCAGAGGAGATTGAAAATGAGTCTTATGAAGATGTTGTTCCTGGTAATTTAGATGAGTTGCGTTCAGCCTTTGTAAAAGCTTTATATAAAAGAGGCCAGGTTGTTCGTGGAGGTAAAAGCAAATTTGAAAAAATAGCTCAAGCTTACCAAGAGGCCAAAGACAAGCATGTTCATGATAGTTTGGAAAATAAAAAAGGAGAATTATTACAAGATTTTACTGAGGGTAAGATTACGATAGAACAGCTTAAAAACATATTGGCCAGCGAATACATTTCTTTGTTACAAGCCGAAGAAGTGGCGATTGACGCTGAAGCCAGTGGTTTGGATAAAAATTTTATTGGAAAATTTAAAGAATTTTGGCGTAAAACCGGAAAAATTAGATTAGGTTTAGGTGTTGGTTTGTTTGGCGCTAGTTTGTTGTTTAGCGGTGGTACAACTGGAGTTGTTGCTGGTATTTTGACAGCACGTGGCGTGATGTCTTCTACGGGCACTTTTATGTTTGCTGAAGCAACAATTGATAAAAGAAGTGAATGGGGCGGACAAAAAGGTTTGATTGACAAGATGAAAAATCTTGGATTCAAAAGCAAAAAATCAGAAGCAGGAAAAATTACAGACGAAGATATCGTTGAATGGAGAGAGGTGTTAGGAAATCAAGAGCAATATCCAACAGAGGAATTAGCTAAAGAATTAGCGCGATTAAGAATTTTGAGTTTAGATAAAAGAGTTGGTTTAGCTGAGGCTGGTCGTTTTGGTGATGAGCAAGCAGCTTTTGTGAACTTGATTCAAGAAGAGTATTTTCGAAGATTAAAGTCGGAATTCCAAGATAAAATCGCTCTCGATGAAATTATAGGAGAGCCTATAGTTAATGGTAATGAAAGAATTAATTCTGTTAAAATTGATATTGTCAGCGAGACTTTAAAAACAGAACAGAAGACGGTAGAGACTTTATCTAGCGCACAAGATAAATCACGTATGAAGGCTATGAGACGATATGGCGTCTCAGCGGTTTTAGGTTTGACAGTTGGAGCAATAGCTGGTTCAAGAGTTTTGGATAAATTAAGTCACGCTGATGGCGCAGATCAGGTGCAAGGCGCAGCAGAGCACGCTCAGGAAGTTGCTGATCCTGGCGCTCCAGAAACAGCTTATTTAAGACCAACTTTAGAATCAGACGCTCCAGTACCACATGGTGTGGCAGAGAATATCCCAGATCAAGGAGGAATTAGTGTTGAAGCCGTAGTTAGTAAAGGAGATAATGTTTGGAATCTAACAGAAGATCAGTTAAGAGCTAGAGTGCCAAATTGGAACAATCTAAATGAAGCTCAGCGTACTTATTTTATTGATTATTTTAAAGATAAAATTGTCGCTGATCCAAAAGCTTTTGGTATTGACGGTGATGTTGATCAGCTAAAGCTTGGCACGAAGTTAAATTTTGGTAATTTATTTAATCCAGAAAACATTAGTGAAGCTGCGCAAAAATCAGGCGCTTTGACTGCTGAGCAAATGCAAAATATTGTTGCCAATAATGAAGCAATTGCCGAGGCAGCAAAACATGGAGTGAGAATCAGTACGGAAAGCGTTGACCAAATCGCTGCTGAAGTTAGAGCACATGGTACGGATTGGTTGTCTCATGATGGAGAAGTGCATAATTGGTCTTTTGATCATCAGCCAGTTGAGCAGGTAGAAATCAATGGTCAAACAATTTATCGTCTTGCAGACAATCATGATGTTACAGTAGATGATTTGAGTAAAATGGTAGATCATAGTGGACATAATTTTGTTCCAGAAACAACAGGCTCAGCAGAAGTAGCTACCGCTAATTTGGATGGATTTTTAGCTGGTAAGACTCCTTATTCAGAAGAGCTCTTAAGAGCAGTAGAAAATAATCCACAAGAAATTGACGCTTTAGTTAATCATGTTTTTGAAAGTTCTCCAGAGGTACAAAGGCAATTTTTGGAGGATTATTATCCAAATTCTTTTACACCAGATAGTAATAAAGCAGCGATATTTTTGAAATATGTAGAACAAGCGCCAAATGTAAAGATTTCTGATCTAAATGATTTGGAAACAGTAGAAAGATACACTTCCGCTTTTGATAAAGTAGCTACTAGCGATTCTTTGCCTGGTAAAGCTTGGGAGGCGCGTTTAGTCAAAGATGAAAATGGTCGTCAATTTTATGCTTTTGTGCATTTAGTAAAAAAACATTTATTTGGTCAAGAAGAATATATGTTAGACGACTTGAGTGGCAATACTTGGACTTTGAAAGAAAAAGTTTTAGAATCTTGGTTGGATAATTCAGTTTTATCAGAGCCAGTAAAAACAGCGGCAAAAGCTGCGTCTGAAAATTTGCCGCCAGTAGCAGATAATATTCCAGAACCAAAAGCGTCTGGTTTAAGTGAAAGTCTGGATCAAGCTAGGAAAGCTAGGGAGACAGCTGGGGCTATGGAACCAGAAAGTTTTGAGACGCCAATTGAAGAGCCGGTAGAGCCAGTGTCAGCTGAGGCGATACCTGAACAAGTTCCAGTTAGCGAGAATGTTGCTGAGGCAGCTCAGACAAGCACAGAAATAGCTGGTGAAGTACACCGTGGTTTTGATCAATTATCACAAATGAATGATGGCGCTACTTTTACTGATACTGAAGGAAATACCTTTGTTAAAGAAGCCGGTAAATTATTTAGATTAGATCCTTTGGGTGATCCAACAATTGAAGTTCGTAATCAAGTAGATTTAGACAATTTGTATAAAAAATAAATAAATAAAATTTCACCTCGCAGCTAAGCTGCGAGGTGTTTTTTAATCAAAGAAAAAGCCCGCCTTTGCTACTGCTGTAGTTTGGGGCGGGCTTGCGCTGAAATTGCGCTTCACGGAGGAGGTCAGAACTTGCTCGGCATGGGCATCTCTTCCGTTGACGGAAGGCATCGTTCCTCGCTCGGCGGCGCCGATGTCAGGAAGAGGGAGTGAGCACGTTTGGCGCGTCCCCACTTCTTTCCTCGTGTCTGATTGAGGAAGTCATCCACCGTTTCGGCGAAGTTGACGTGTTCGGACAGGGCGGCGTCGATGTCTCCGGCGAACTCGTTGAGCATGTCGACGGTGACCATCTGCTGTTGCATTGCCAGGAGCTCATGTTCCAGCATGTTCAGCTTGTGGATGTTCGGGGCGGCGGCCATGATCTGGTTGAGCAGGGGACGACTGTCCTTCTGGCCATCGATCACGGGTTGTAGCGTGCGGCAGAGCGAGTCGGCTTCGCGCGCTTGGTAGCCGGCGACGAGCAGTGCCGCGTACATGCTGCGACGAGCGGTCCAGTAGGCCGAGTGCATCCGGTTGTCCTGCAGGGACTTCGGATACCAGCGGACGCGCTGATCTTCGATCAGGCAGTCACCCTTGTAGTACAGGGTGTCGCTGCCGGAAATTTCGAAGCTCAGACGATGCGTCTTGACCGGCTGGCCGTTGGCGTCCCACTTGATCAGCCAGGGTTCCATCGGAAGCGTGTTCGCTTCCCAGGACGCCGTGGTGGCCGTGGTGTCGGGGTTGGTGTTCTTGATGGGTTCTTCGTAGGCGTCGGCGAAGGCGGCGCTGATGCACAGGAGCATCAGCAGGCAGAAGCTGTGAATGCGGTTCATGGTGTTCCTCCGTGTGGTTTTGGTTGTCAGTGTACGTAACAAAGTATTATATACTATTTTAAAATATTTGTCAAGAGTTATTTTTGGGCTAAAATAAGCTAGACTTGACAAATAATAGATTTTGGTGTATGGTTTACAGTTGGATATTTCATGTTTTTTTAAACATGAAGTTCTCCCGATCTTTGACACAAACGAAATCAGAAAATAACAACAAAATCAAGCAACGCGGAGGAAAAGGCGATGAAAACTTTGAGTTTTTGGCTGTTGGGTCTGTTGATCCTCTGGACCCAGTCCACAGCTTTTGCTGCTGCTTCCAGTGATGATCAGGTGGAACGTTTCCAGCTGGACTTCTATGGAGGCGCTGGTTTGAATACCAGCTTCGAAGATAGCTTGCAAGCCCGCTGGTCATACAGCCTTCTAGGAGGACAAGCTTGGGTTTCAAGTGGTCAAAACAAGGTTTTTTCGTTCAAGGCTGAAGGTCAGATTGCTTACGGTGATCAGGCTGAGGCTTTCTTGAGCGAGGCCTTTGTTCAGCACGATTGGCGAAATTCCAATGGGAATTTCAGTCTGCGCGCTGGACAGTATCGAAACCTGGCTTTGGAAAGCTTTCCTCAGGCCTACGAAGCAACTCTCTTGCGACCAAATGACGCTGAGCTGCCTTTTACCGGGAGTATCTCAGGAGCAGCCTTGCAAGTCGCTTGGTATGATCAGTTGGGAGGTCGACCTTTTGGCGCTTCTGCTGCTTTGGGCTATGGCGCTCGTCGTACATGGCCAGCACGAGGTCTGGATAGTTTGTTCAGCGCTTTTCCGATGCTGGATAGTGATGTTTGGGTCGGCAACTACCACCTCAATGGCTACTGGAGCATTTTCGATCTTCACTTGAGCTGGGAAGAAGAGATTGGTCATAACGTCTCGCTCTACACTCGACCCTGGCAGTCTTTGGCTTTGGCCGGTGGCTGGAGCTATCGCTTCCATCCGGACGGATGGATCGCTCCGGACAATCTCTACGTCTTGAAGGGAAACTGGGATTTTCTCCGTCTGGGAGCAAAGCAGAAGTTCTTCTTGACCTCAGGATTTGACTTCGGTGAGCAAGCTGAAGCCTGGCAGGCTTTTCTTGGCTGGAAGAATTCTGGGGAGCTGATCGGCTCTTTGAGCTTCCAGGTCGGCTACGACAGTCGTCTCGAGCAGGCAGTCGCGGCTGTGCGCTACTACTGGCGTCCCTGATCTTCTGGTTTCGATGTTCTCAAGCGGTGGTCGCGTCTAACGTGATCACCGCTTTCTTTTTTATTTAAAATTATTTACAATAAGCTTGTAAGCTATCTAGAGTTGACTTTTCTTAGTTTATATGTTATTTTAATATGAAACATAAACTTATGTTTGAAGATTTAGGTCCACAATTTAAAGAGGGAAATAAGTCTTGGCGGACTAAAGTCAAGGATTTTTTTATTCCAAGCATTGAGAATGATTATCATCCTCATTCTTTGCAGTATCGTCGTTTATTTTTTTATGCCAGTTCAGCAGTGGCCATGAAGGTAATTGTGGCTATTTTTGTAGTTTTATTGCCAATTACCGCTTGGTTGACTCCAGATGTTTTGACTGGTGAAAGTAAAAAAATCATCACTTTGACCAATCAAGTTCGAGTAAATTTAAATTTAAATCCCTTGACCGAAAGTGCGATTTTGGATCAAGCAGCTTACAATAAAGTGGAAGATATGCTTTTGGAGCAGTATTTTGCGCATGTTGGTCCTGATGGCAAGCGAGTCTCTTCTTGGCTAAGAGCACTGGGTTACACTTATCATGTTGCTGGTGAAAATCTGGCCATGGGTTTTGCTAGTGCCGAAGATGTAGTAGCAGCTTGGCAAAATAGTCCTACTCACTATGCTAACTTGATCGATCCTTTATATTCAGAAATTGGCGTCAGTATGGCTAATGGACTTTATAATGGTGGAGACACAACTTTGGCAGCGCAGTTTTTTGCCAAACCAAGAGTTGTTGTTCAGCCGATTACAGAAACAACAGAAGAAATCAAGGAGGTGACTGAAGTAAAAGTTCCAGAAAGTATTGTTCCAGAAATCAAGACAAATGATTTAAACAATTCACAGATTATCGAAGCAGAAAATCAACCGGAAGTTTTAGATTTGCCAGAAGAAAACTTTGATTTTGTAGTAGAAGAAAATATTCCTGATTTAGAAATCATCTCTGATTCACAGGTTTTGGCTGAGCAAGAATTGAACCAGCCTTTGTTGCCAGCAAAAATCATCTCTCCGGAAACTGGATTTTTGGCAAACTTTAGCCAAATTGATTTAGAAATTGAATCCGTAGCTTCAAATAAAATAATTGTTTATGACAATGGTCAAGTTTTACTCGATAAAAACAAAGCGGAGAATTTGAATAATTTTATTTTGCCACTTACTTTAACTGAAGGCGAGCACGAGATTTATTTACTTGCCTTCAAAGATCAAGAGCAAATTAGTTCCGAAAAATATTATTATCAGGTAGATTTGACAGCGCCTAGCGTTGATTTGGAAAAGACAAAAATTATCATTGATCAACCAGAAGGAAAAAATGAAGCAATTGTTAAAATTGATGCTTATTTGAGTGAAGACGTAGAAACAGCAATGGTTAATATCGGTGGGGTATTTGTTGATTTAGAACAAAATGATCCTGGACATTGGCTAGCTTATACAACTTTTTCAAAAGAACAAGCAGAAAAATTTTTTAATCCAATCATTTTACCAAGTTTGCAAATTATTGATTTTGCTGGTAATCAAAATACAGTTGATCTTTCTTTTGATCAAATCAAGCCAGTTAAGACTTCTTTGTTGAATCAATATTTCTTTTTGCGACATAATCAACTTGATGGTACAAAAACTTTGTTTAATATTTCTTTGATTTATTATAAGATTTTTGGTTTGTTATTAAGTATTGCTTTGATTTTAAATATCTTTGTACACATTAAAAAGCAAAATTACAAAGTAATTGGTTCAGCGGTTTTATTACTATTGTTGTTAGGGTTTTTAATTATTTTTTAAATTTGTAAATAAAGTTTGTAACTTTTTAAGTATATGAAAAAATTTATTAGTATTTTTACTATTTCCAGTATTTTGTTGAGCAGTAGCTTTAGTTATTCATTGCCAGCTTTGGCGATGATCAGTGAAGACGTGTCTAATCTCAGCGCTAAAGTTTTGATCAATCAAAATACTAAGCAAGATTCAGCGAGCACAGCATCAAAAAAACCAAATAACACCTCTCCTTATGGTGGCTTTGGTTATCAAAATGAAAGATTGACCTTGGAGAGTTTAACCCTGGCTTCTTCACTTGATGGTCGTGAATGGCAAAGATTGCGTGGCGATTTAGATCACGGTTATCAATTAAATACCAAAGAAGAAATAGAAATTTATTATATTAATTCTATTGAGAGCTCCACTAACGTCGAAGTATTGCGTGGCGACTATCCTTTTGCAATAGTTGATTATCCAAGTACTTTTTTACGTTATCTTGGTGACATGACTGAGCCGATGCATCATATTATTTATGATCGAGCACCGATATTTTATCTTTATGCCAATGGTCAAAATGGTTTGGTTTTTAAGGATGCTTTAGATGATACAAAAAGTTTTAAGATACGTGGTGATTGGCCAGAAGGAACCTATAAGTTCTCTGGAAGATTAAAGGCAGTAAATGGTACGGACACTGAAGAAATTATCATCAAAATAGAAATTGGCCGCGGAAATGATCCGGTTGATAATCAAAAGCCAATTGCTAAAGGAGATTTATATTCAGTTGTTTCCGGTAATCTTTTAACTATTGATCGTTTAAATGGAGTTTTGGCAAATGACCAAGATCAAGATGGTCCGCAGCATTTAACAGCTCGTTTGTGGGATATGGGTAATGAAGATTTGACTCATGGACATTTAGAATTAAATAATAATGGGTCTTTTATTTATAAGCCAGAAAAGGGTTATGTTGGCAATGCTTATTTTAGGTATCAAGCCTTTGATGGTCTTGATTATTCTGACATTGCAACAGTTAAGGTTGTTGTTAAAGATACCGGTTCTAATCGCTCACCAATTGCTAAAGGTGATGCTTATCAATTAGATAAAAATGAAACATTCATTCTTTCTCCGGAAAGTATTTTGGACAATGATAAAGATCCAGACAATCGTCCAGAGCCTATGACTGTTAAAGTTGAAAATTGGGTTGAACATGGAGTTTTGATCATGGGTGTAAATGGTAATTTTAAATACGTACCAGATACAGATTTTGAAGGAAAAGATGCTTTTACTTACCGTGCTTTTGATGGTTTAGCTTATTCTAATCTTGCCAAAGTAATTTTGGCAGTTGGAGAAAATCTAAACGAAAATCCAGTCGCCAATAATGATAGCTATCAGACAAATGCAAATGTTCAGTTAAATATTTCAGCTGGAGATGGTGTTTTAGCCAATGACAGTGATAGTGATCAAGGTCCACACGATCTATCTAGTGTTCTAGGAACAAATGTTAGTCATGGACAATTGACCTTAAATGACGATGGTTCATTTACTTATTCACCAGAAAGTGGATTTGTTGGTGCCGATCAGTTTACTTATCGTGCTTTTGATGGTTTAGCTTATTCTGATTTTGCTACCAGCACAATTACTGTTAATGCTATTTCCGGTGGCGGCGGAGGAGGCGGCGGAGGAGGCGGCGGAGGAGGAATTAGCTCCAATCCTCGCAATCCACAAGTTTTGATTAATAATAACGCAGCAACTAGTAATAGTAGCGTGGTAACTTTGAATCTATTTGCTAATAACATGACTTCTGCCTATGCTCCTTTGGAAATGAGAATTAGTAATTTTTCTAATTTTGATAATGTTGCTTGGCGAGCTTATAGTACTACCACTCCTTGGGCTTTGCTTGCTGGTAATGGCACAAGAACGGTTTATGCTCAATTCAAAAATAGAAGAGGAACTAGTTCTATTGTCAATGATTCAATTCAAGTTTCTGTGGGACAAGTTTTAGGTATTCAAGAGTTTGCTGACTCGGGTTTATTACTTGCTCAAGCTGGAGTCAAAGACGCAACTGTTTATTATATTGGCCAAGATGGTAAGAAATATGCTTTTCCAGATCCAAAAACCTACTATACTTGGTATGATAATTTTGATCGTGTAGTAAAAGTTGATGTTGCAGAATTAGATTTATATCCAGATGGAGGAGTGATAACTTATCGTCCGGGAATAAAATTGGTTACTACTGTGGATTCAAATAAAATTTATGCAGTTGAACCAAATGGATTTTTAAGATATATCCCTTCAGAGGAAATGGCTAGACATTTGTATGGCGATAATTGGTTTCGTTTGGTACAAGATGTAATTCCTGGTTATTTTGCTACTACTTATGAAAAAGGAGATGATATTTATAATCTATTGCCAAGCGGAATTTTAGCTAAAGAGCCTGATAATGACACGATTTATTATATTGAAAACGGAAGAAAAAGACCTTTTTCTAATTTAGCAGCCTTTAGCGCTAATTATTTTAGAATGAAAGACGTGGTGATTAAAACGGATTTGTCCGTTTATCCAACTGGCAGTAGCATTTCTCGCTTTGAAGCGGATTTGTTGCCTTATCAATTAGTTGATTAAAAACTAAATAAAAAACTCCGGACTTAATGTCCGGAGTTTTTAAATATTTTTAAATATTTTTTCAACTTGCTCTGGATTTTCTACTTGAACCAATTCTTTTCTTAAAGTTGAAGCATCTGGTCTGCCTTTGACGTAAAATAGTAAATGCTTACGCATTTCTTTAAATCCTTTTTCACCTTTTGATTGATACAAAAGATGAGCGTGTTTAATGGCGGTATCTTTGATTTCTGGCCAAGTGATTTCTTGATAAGTTCCCGTTTCTAAGTAATCCCTAATTTGTTTAAAAAGCCATGGTTGTCCATACAAGGCACGAGACAAGGCGATTCCATCGGCTTGAGTATATTTTAAATCAGCAGCAACAGATTCAATAGTTTGGAACGAACCATTGATCAAAAATGTTCCGGTTTTGAAAGCAAGTTTGGCTTTTTTTAAATTTTCTAAATCAACTGGACCAGTAAAAGGTGTTTCGTAAGTACGCCCATGAATAATCATCGAAGCTACTGGCAAATCAGCTAAGGTTTCAATCAAGTCAAAGACAGTAGTTTTGCCTTTTTCAGGATGGCCTTGGACAGTATTTAAAGCAATTCTACTTTTTACGGAGACTGGAATATTGACCGATTCAATGGTTGTGGAGACGATTTTTTTGACAGTATCCAAGTCTCTTAAAAGGCAGATTCCACCGCCGTGTCCAGCTACTTTTTTTGCCGGACAACCAAAATTAATATCAATTCCAGCGACACCCAAAGATTCTACAACTTTTGCTGCTTTGGGGTACATATCTATTCGTCGTCCGAAAATTTGAACGACAACTGGCTGTTCAGAAGCATGATATTCTAGCATTTTGAGGGTTTTTTTACTATCATAATTTAAAGCGTCAGCTGAAACAAATTCAGTAAAAACAACATCAGCTCCCCACATTTTACAAATTTGGCGCCAAGCAGTATCAGTGATTCCAGCCATTGGCGTCATTGATAAAATTGGTTTATTTAGTTTTTGCCAGAAATTATCCATAAAATTAAACCCCGTTTAATACGGGGTTTATAACATAAATTTTAATTTTTGAAAAGCCTAGAGCCATTCTTTTTTTCTAAAATACCAGATAAAAGAGAGCATCATTACTAGCATCAAGGAAACGATAATTTGAAAATCGCCGGGTTTATTAACTATTGGCATAAAACGGGCGTTCATTCCAAAAACAGAAGCAACTAAGTTGGCCGGGATCATGATCACAGAAATAATAGTCAAGATTTTCATAATCTCGTTTAATTTATTTGAGATCAAAGATTCGTTTGTTTCTTGAAAGGCATTGATATTTTCTTTTTGAGTTTCTAAGATATCCCAGATATCTTTGGTTCGATCTAAGATGTTTGTAAAATAAATATTGGTTTGATCGGGCATGAAGAATTTATTTTTGGTCAGCATTAGTTTTTTGATGATGTTTTTGTGAGCTTGCATGATTTTTCGCAAGTTAACAATGTTTCTCTTGATATGTAATATTTCTTTGACTACTTTTCGTTCTTCGCCTTTAAAAATTCTTTTTTCAACATCTTCAATATCTTCTGAAACATGGTCAAGCATCGGCATGGTATGATTTTGTAAACGATGCAAGATTTCGTAGAGTAAATTTACCTGATAGCCGGACATGTAGTGATCCAGGTCTTGGTCATTATTTTTTAATTCTTGAAAAAAATCATTAACTGTTGGATTTAGACCATCGGTAAGAGTAATTACGTATTTTGAGCCAACAAAAAAATCCACTTCACTAGATTCTATTTCTCTAGTATGAGGATTGTAGACCGGAAAAGTAAGAATAAAAAAAATATAATTATGATACTCACTGATTTGTGGCCTTTGGACTTTGACTAGGCAGTCTTCTAAATCTAGACGATGAAAACCATATTCATTTTCTAGTTCCTCAATCTCTTTACGAGTTGCTTTATTAAGATGAATCCAAGTTAATTTTTTTGTTTTTATTTGTTGGATAGACATAATTTTTTAAAATTATCCTTTATCATTATAATCTTTTTTGGTAGATTGGTAAACCTATTTTTCTGTTTTGGAAAAACTATTTAATTTATGTTATAATTATCTTACTTAATTTCTTATTTTTGAATGAGAGAAAAACAAAAAAAAACTTTCTGGAGTGCCGTTTATAGTTCAAATATTTTTATTGCCATTTTATTGGTAGTTTTGATTTTATCAATTTTAAAAGTTGGCAAAGAATTAGCACGTCGTCATCAGATCAATAAAGAAATTAGCCATTTAAATCAGCAACTAGCAGAGGCAGAGCTAAATCGAGATAAATTAGAAGATCTGATCTCTTATTTGCAAAGTGATCAATATATCGAAGAACAAGCTAGAACTCAGCTTAATTTAAGCAAGCCAGGAGAAAAAAGAATTGATTTGTCAGAGCAAGCAAAAACACTAGATCAATTAGGAGATGCTTCTAGTGATTTGTCTAACTGGCAAAAATGGTTTGCTTACTTTTTTAAATAAAATATGAAAAATAAATTAAAAATTATATTAACTGTCATTGGAGTTTTGGCTCTAGCTTTTTGGGTGAGTACCAAAATGATTTATGCTCATAAATTTCCAGTTGCTTTTACAAAATCTTTAGCTAAAGTTTATAATTTAAAAGCAGGGGAGTTGGTTGAAAACAAGCAGACTTATCCGATTTATTTAGCTGACTATCTTCGCTATTATCAATCTTTAAATAAATATTTAGAAAGCAATCCAGAGGCAATGGCAGAGCTTGATCTTACTGACTTAGCTTGGCAGAAGACCATTAGAGATTTATGGATCAAAAATTTGGCTCAGAATTTTTCTTTGAGTGTTAGTGATGAAGAATTAGAGGCTTACATGCAAGAAACCTTTCAAGATGAAGATTTGAAAGAATTGACTGATTTTGCGAAAGATAATTACGGTTCATCTTTGAAAGATTTTAAAAACGATATTGTTAGACTTTATCTTTTAGAAATCAAAGTTTATCAACAGTTATTAGAAAATTACAACGACAAAGAAGGGATCGTAAAAGCTCAAGACGCTTATGCTGCCTTAGAAGATGGTCAAGATTTTCTTGCCGTTGCCGAAACTTATTCGAATATCCCACAGGCCGCTGAAGAAGCTGTTTGGTTAAAAACAGAGGATTTAGTTGGTATTTATGAGCCAATTCTTGAGCTAGAAAAGAATGATTTTAGTAAAATTGTTATTGTCCCAGAAGCTTATATCATTTGGCGAGTTGATGATTTGGTTGATGACGATAATGGGGAAAAGGCTTGGAAAGTAAGATCGATTATAGTTCAGGCCAAAACAATGGATCAGTTTTTTGAACAGTATTTTACAATTGCAAAAATTAATAAATTTTATTAATGAAAAAATATTTATTTATCTTAAGTTTTAGTTTATTTTTTATAGCTTTCAAAGTTGAGGCTAAGCTGATTCCTTTTCAAAATGATCAAGAAAAAATTCAAGTCACCGATGGAATTTTTGTTAATATTTTAGAAATTGATGATGCTAGTAAAAATTGGGTTTTAAGTTGGGAAGAAAAAACGGGTCTGCTTAAGATTTATCCTAGTCAAAAATATTTAAAGTATTCTTTAGTTGACCAAAATAATCAGCTTTTGCAAGATGCTGAAAAAACCACTGATCATCAAATTTTAGTGCAAGTTAAACCAAAAACAGAAGAAGTTTTAAATTTAACTTCAGAGAATATTGAAATAGTTAGAGATAATCAAAATTTTTCTCAAGAATTTAGATCAGAAGATTCTTTTTTGGAGGTGGAAGCTGATCAGAATTTGATCATTAGCAAAGTAATGGCGCCGATTCAAAATGGAGATTTAGAAAGAATATCGAAGTTTTATAAAATAGCTAACTTTCAAAATGCTAATCTTAAGTTTCATTATCAAGTAGAAGATTTTCGTTCAAAAAATATTTATTATTATGATTATTCAAATAATAAATGGACCGCACTTGTTGGCTACAATGATGTTGAGGAAAAATTTATTAGCGCTCAAGTTAGAAATAACGATCAGGACTTGGTAGTAGCAATTTTTGCTGATCCAAAAGCTGAAGATGGAATTGCTAGTTTTTATGACCAAAGTCGTTATCGCTATTTTAATTATCAAAATGGAAATTTCGCTGCTTCTCGTGATTATCCCAAGGGCACAAAACTAAAAGTGACCAGGTTAAAAACTGGGAAATCAATTATTATCGAAGTTAATGATTATGGTCCAGAATTACAAACAGGACGAATCATTGACTTGGATACCGAAGCTTTTAAGCAATTGAGCTCTTTAGGAGCTGGTTTAATTTATGTCAAAGTAGAATTTTATGATCAAAGTAACTAATTTATCAAAAAAATACGGTAAAAAAATTCAGGCTTTAAATGATATCAGTTTTCATATTCAGCCGGGAGAATTTGTTTCTATTGTTGGTCAGAGTGGCTCAGGAAAATCGACATTAATCAAAATCATTATTGCTGAGTTAAAAGCTGATCAAGGAGAGCTTCTGGTTGGTGGCTGGGATATTAGCGATATCAAAGAAAGAGAAGTCCCAACTTTGCGTCGTCAATTAGGCGTTATCTTCCAAGATTATAAGTTACTTGCCAAAAAAACTGTCTTTGAAAACGTAGCTTTTGCGATGGAAGCTTGTGGTTTTGCAAAAAAAGACATCAAAAAAACAGTTAGACAGATGCTAGCTTTGGTTGGTTTAAAAGATAAGGAAGATCGCTATCCAAATCAGCTGTCAGGAGGAGAACAGCAAAGAGTGGCTATTGCGCGAGCTTTGGTCCATAAACCAAAATTATTAGTTGCTGACGAACCGACTGGAAACTTAGATTCGATTAATACACGAGAAATTATTGATTTATTAAAAAAGATTAATAATTTAGGGACAACCATTGTCTTGGTTACTCATAATAAAGATGTGGTGAATAGTTTAAAAGGCAGGGTAATTACTTTGGATAATGGAGTTTTGATTTCCGATCAAGCTCAAGGACGTTATTTATTATAAAATAGTTTAAAATAAAAAATATGATCAGTTTTTTTAGAGTCATCAAGTTTGCTTTCCAAGGATTTTTTAGAAATTTTTGGTTATCTTTGGTGACAATTACAATGATGTTGATGGCTTTGTTTTCAACTACTTTATTGATTGGAATTGATTATATCAAAGAAGCTACGCTAGAGGGAGTTAATAAAAAAGTTGATATTTTAGTTTCTTTGAAGCCTGGAGCTAGCCGAGAAGAAGTGGAGCTATTGGCAACAGATTTGGATTCTCAAGCAGAGGTAAAAAAAGTGACAATTATTACTCCAGAGGAAAATAAAGTTTTGTATGAACAATCAAATTTAGACGAAAAGGCTAAAAAAGTTTTGGATATTTTTGACGAAGATGAAAATCCTTTTAGTTTTTCTTTGGCTGTGCAAGGCAATGAGCTTTCTCAGTATACGACGATTTTAGATAAAATTTCTCAAGAAAAATATCAGGATTTAGTAGATAGTAGTGATTTTAATGATTTTGATAGTTTTGTAGGAAAAATTGAAAATTTCTCAAAAGTATTAAATAAATATAGCTGGTATATTATCGGTGCATTTTTGTTGATTTCGATCGTTGTCATTTTTAATACAATCAGAATTAGTATTTATAGTCGCAAAAATGAAATCATGATCATGAAGCTAGTGGGTGCTGGAAATTGGTTTGTTAAGATGCCTTTTATTTTGGAAGGCGTTCTGTATGCTTTTACGGCAGTAGTGTTATTAATTGCTATTATTTACCCGATCATTAATTTTATTCAGCCGTCATTAACAATGTATTTTCAAGATGTCAATGTGATTAATATTTCAGAGTATTTTCAGTCCAATTTTTTCTTAATTTTTGGCACTCAATTTGCAGTTCTAGCCTTATTAAATATTTTGAGTACTTCAATTGCTATTCGTAAATATTTGAAAGTTTAGTTAAGATAAATTTTTTAAACTAAAAATCCCGCCGCGTCAAACGCGGCGGGATTTAATATTTGTTATTTTTGATCTTCTGGAAGAATGTCGATAAATCTAGTTTCTTTTAGTGAACCATCAAATTTTCTCTTTTTTAGTTTTCTAAATTTGATGAAGCCAGAAATAGCAGCAAATAAAGTATCATCACTACCTTTTTTTACGTTTAATCCAGGATGAAATTTACTACCTCTTTGGCGAACCAAAATATTACCAGCCTTTGCAAATTGGCCAGCAAATAATTTTACGCCTAGACGTTTACTAACGGAATCGCGGCCTAAACTTGTGGAGCCGCCTGCTTTCTTATGTGCCATATACTATTTTTAATTTTTTCCTTAAGTATTCTAAAAAGTATCAATATAATAGCTAATTTTTTTGCTTTTGTCAACCCTACTTAGCAAAAGCTTATTTTTTAGGCTTTTTTCACTTTATTTTTGGATATGTTATACTTAAGCTATTAATTAAGCTTATTTTTTATGAAAAAATTGAAGATTCTCTTAATGCTTTTGGCTTTAGGCTCTTTGACTGCTTGTGCTAGCCAAAAAACTGTTCCGATTGAAAATCAGCAAGAAATAGCTATTTCCGATTCAAAAAATAACGATAGTCAGTTCTTGAAATTAGATTCGGAAGTAAATATTTTTTATTTTGCTTATGGGTCAAACATGAGCACTTCTCGCATGTTACAACGTTGTGGGGAGGATAATTTTTTGGATTTAGGTCAGGCAAAACTTGCGGACTATGATTTTTATTTTTATGGTCGAGGTTATGCCAATATTAAAGAAAAAGCTAGTCAAGAAGTAGAGGGTGTTTTGTTTAGAATCAGCGATACTTGTTTAAGAGCTTTAGATCAGGTAGAGGGCTACCCAAATGTTTATCAGCGCCGAATTGTCAAAGTAAATTTTGATCAGAAAAATATTTTAGCTCAAGTTTATCTTGTTGAAAATGATCAAACTTTTGCTCAGCCGAGCGAAGAATATTATCAAGTTGTTTTAAGTGGCGCTGAAGAACATGGTTTATCTGCGGCTTATCTTGCAAAAATAAAAGCTTTGTTTAATTGATTATAATAAACCTAATTTTCGATAACGAATAACTATTCTTTGTTTATTTTTGGGAAACAAACGTTGGTAATATCTAGTGATAATACTTTTTTTCAGAATCGGAATATTGCGATACCAAATTTTTATTTTTCTAAAGTTTGACATATTAAACAAATTTTCTTAATACTGCTCGGACTATTCCTTGGATTGCTGGATTTTTGGCATAGATTGGTTTCATGGTGTGGTTGGCTGGCTGAAGACGAATGCGGTTTTCTTCTCGGAAATATTTTTTGAGAGTAGCATAAGTATTATCAAGTAGAGCGACTACCACATCACCATTGCGTGGATAAAAATTACGTTCAACAATTACATAGTCACCATCCAAAATTCCTTCTTCAATCATTGATTCTCCTTTGACTTTTAGAACATAGCTATTTTCATCGCGAACAAAGCTTTGAGGCACATCGATTGATTCATTTTGTTGAATCGCCTCAATCGGCTCTCCGGCAGCGATTAAACCAACTAAGGGCAATTCAATTGATTTGCCAAAACGTTGAGTAACAAGCTCTAAAGAACGCGCCGCGTTATGATTGGAGGTAATTAGACCTTTATCTTCCAAAGCTTTGAGGTGCTCGTGGACTGTAGCAGTAGAGGAGAGACCAAAGTAGTCAGCTATTTCTCGATAGCTAGGAGCATAATCATTGCTTTGAATAAATTCAGTGACAAAGTCTAAAATTTCTTTTTGTTTTTTTGTTAGATTTGACATAAGATTAATAATTATTGAGCTTTATTATATCTTTATTATATACCGAACAAAAACCGAACGTCAAGAGCTGGACTGTGGATAAGTTAAAAACAACAAAAAATAATAGTATTTTGTACTATTATTTTTTATTTTGTTTGATTTATTTTTTATTGAACTTGAAGATAAAAATTTCTTTCGGCTGTTAGAATAAATAATTTATCTCCTTTTTTGTTAAACAGATACATTTTCTTTAGCGGGTCATTTAAGACTTGAGTGTTGTTGCGATAATCCCGACCGTCTAACTCGTAGATGGTGCTTTTGCCATTTACTTCGTTGATGAAGTAGCTGCCATTAGGATGCCATTTTAAATCAGAGACAACTTGTGAAGAACGATCAATTATTTCTTTGTAATCATCATTATAATCATAAAGAATTGTTTGGTAACCATCGTTGATTAACAAAAATTTACCATAGATCTCTACTAAGGAAGCGGGGATTTCGATCAATTCTTGTTCTTGTTTTTGTAAGTAAAGGTGTGAACCAAGCATGAAAATTAAATAGTCTTTGTCAGCCAAAATAATTTTTAATTTTCCAAGTTTTAGATTTTCCAAACTCCTGACTTCGTCAGTAGAGTCTTTTTGAATCTGAGCTAGATTGCTGATGCCTGCTTGGTTGTTTTGTAAAATTATATATTCTCCGGTTAGATCAAAATCTGATAAATCATCAGCTTTTAAAGTGGTGCTATTCAAGACAATGTTATATTTATATAATTTTTGATTACGTAAAAACCAAATGATATTTTCATCTTGATTGTCCCAAATTATTTTATCTGGGTTAAGGATATTTAAGTCGGTAATTTTTTGTTGACTAATGTCAAAAATTTTATAATTATTTTGTTTAATCAAAATTTGTTGATCATTTTTTGACCAGTCAATTAATTCAGTTTTTTGTGGAAATTGATAGACGTCAAAAATTTGTTCTGTTTCAGTATTGACGAGCCAAAGGGTATTGTCTCGGAGGTAGCTGTATTTATCTTTATTTTTGTTAATTAAGTAATCTTCTGAGCCAGGTCCTAAATCAACGATTTTTTGTTCGTTTAAAAATAAAGTCACGTCTTCAATAAAAGTAGTTTCTCCGGCAATAATGTTTAGATTTTTTTGCCAAGTATCAAAACCTTCTTTTTTTATTTCTACTAAATGCGTACCAGTTTTAACATTGGTAACTTGAGCGGGGGTTTTGAATTTTGTTTTTTCGCCATCAATAAAAATATTGGAATTTCTTGGATAAGACTTTACAAAAAAAGCTCCATTTTTTTCAATCAAATGTTTATCAAAATTATAACGATAGCCCAAAGAATAAAAAATTAACAAAGGGGCAACAATGATGAAGGCCAAGAAAAAACTGAGGTAAGTTAAACGTCGTAAGATGATGCTCATCTTGTTTTATGTTAAGATTTAGGGTATGATATAGCTAATGATTACTAGCTATAAGCTATAATACTATGTCTAAATTTATTATTCAAGGAGGCAATGCGCTCAAAGGAACAATCGAGGTTGCTGGTTTTAAAAACGCTACGACACCAATTTTAGCAGCTTCTGTTTTGTCAAAAGAAAAGATCACTTTACACAACGTTCCTTTAATTGAGGATGTGAAAAAAATGATTCAAATTTTAACTTCTTTGGGAGTTAAAGTTGTTTGGTTGGATAAACATAGTCTAACTATTGATGCCGCTGAGCTTGATCCAGAAAAGTTGGATATGGACCTGATGAGTACGATGCGCTCCTCAATTTTATTGATGGGGGCAATGGTTGGTCGTTTTGGTAAAATTAAAACCAAAGCGCCCGGTGGTTGTCAGATCGGCGCTCGTTCAATGGATACCCACTTTAAAGCTTTTGCTCGTTTGGGTGTAGATGTAGAGTTTGATGGCAAATATTATATTTTAGAAAAAAAACGAGCCGCCAACACAGAGATTGTGATGGATGAATTTTCTGTCACTGGTACAGAAAATATTATTTTAGCTTCAGCGATCAATCAAGGAGAAATCAAAATAAGAATCGCTGCTTCTGATCCAAGTGTTCAGGATCTTTGTTGGTTTTTGGAAACTCTAGGTTTAGAGATCCAAGGCATTGGCACACACGAATTAACGATCAAAGGCGCAAAGTCTTTGGGCGGTGGCGAATATCATATTATGCCGGATCCAATTGAGACGGGAACTTTTATTTCTTTGGCCGGTTGCACTAGATCTGAAATCACTATTTTAAATACTGCTCCTTATTTTTTGGCTTTGGAGTTAGAAAAATTTAAAGAAGTTGGTTTAAAAATAGAAATTAATTATTTAGATTTATCGCCAAATAAACATTATCAGTTGGCAAATATTAAAGTTGACGGTAGAGTGGATTTGAAAGCAGTAGAAAAAATTCATGACATGCCTTATCCTGGTTTTGCTGCTGATTTAATTCAGCCGATGACTGCTTTGATGACTCAGGCTCATGGCACAACCTTAATTCATGACTGGATGTATGATGGTCGGATGAAATATGTGGCAGAACTAAAGAAAATGGGAGCTAACATTATTGTTTCTGATCCACACCGAGTGATTGTTATTGGCCCTTCTCCTTTATTTGGTAAAGAAATGAGTAGTTTTGATTTGAGAGCAGGCGCGACTTTAATTTTGGCTGCCTTATCTGCTCGTGGTGAAAGTGTGATCGATAACATCTATCAAGTCGATCGTGGTTATCAATTTTTAGATCAAAGATTAGCAGCTTTGGGCGCTAAGATAAAAAGAGTAAACGATTAATAAATTATGTATCAATTTGAAAATAAGAGTCAGTTTACCAATGAGCAAACTGAAGATGTTTTGAAAAAGAAGAAAAATTTGTTTAAAAGGGTAATTAAAATTTACGCTTTGTTTTTTTTAATTTTAGTTGCTTTTGGAGCAGGGGTTTTTACTAGTAATTTAAATAATAAAACCGCTCAGGAAAACGTTTTTGCAACTACTGCTGATGAAATTTTAGGCATTTTTTCTGGAACAGAAAATATTGATCCAGCTTTATTCAAAGATGCTTGGGAAACTTTACACCAATATTATTTTAAGCGAAATCAAATTTCAGAATCAGATTTATTCTACGGAGCAATTTCTGGTATGGTGGCAGCGGTTAATGACCCTTATACTATTTTTTTGAATCCAGAAGTTACTGATGAATTTACTCAAGAATTAAATGGTAGCTTTTTTGGAATCGGTGCAGAGATTGGTCGTAAAAATGGCGCTTTGGTGATTATCGCTCCCTTGCCAGATTCTCCAGCAGAAATTGCTGGCTTGAGAGCAGGGGACAAGATTTTAGGCATTGATGAACAAGATGCTAGTAGTTTGTCAGTTGACGGAGCGGTTAATTTGATTCGTGGTGACAAAGGAACAGAGCTTGTTTTGACTGTTTTGTCTAAAGATGAAAATACGCCAAAAGAAATTAAAATCAAGCGTGATAAAATCGCTATTCCTAGTGTCACTTATAAATTAGAAGATAATCTTGCAGTAATTAAGATTAGTCACTTTAATAGTGACACGGACAGTCGTTTTATTAAAATTGCTCAGCAAGTTTTACGAGATAATCCGGATGGTATTATTTTGGATCTAAGAAACAATCCTGGTGGATTTTTGGATGTAGCAGTGGACATTGCCGGCTCTTGGTTGCAAGATGGACAAGTGGTGGTCAGAGAAATTTTTTCAAATCAAAAAGATAGTAAAGATTATAAAGCGCCAAAAGAACTAGATTTGAGTCAATATAAGATGGTCATTTTAGTTAATGAAGGATCGGCTTCAGCAGCGGAGATTTTGGCTGGCGCTTTACAGGACTATGGTTTTGGTACGGTAATTGGTCAAACTACTTTTGGTAAGGGTTCTGTCCAACAGTTGTTTGAGCTTAAAGATGGTTCAGCCTTGAAAGTAACGGTGGCTAATTGGATTACTCCTAAAGGCAGAACAATTGACGATGTGGGAGTTGAGCCTGATGAAAAAATAGAATACACTACTGAAGATTATAACAATGACTTAGACCCACAATTGGATCGTGCAAAAGAGATAATTAAAGAATAGTTTATGAAAGTTGTTTTATTGGAAGATATTAGCTCTTTGGGTAAAAAAGGGGATATTAAAGAAGTTAGTTTTGGTTATGCTAATAATTTTTTGTTGCCAAATAAGAAAGCAATTTTGGCTAGTAACCAAAATGTCAATAAAATTCAGCAAGGAAAACAAAAGATTATTAAACAAGAGCAAACAAAAATTAATGCTCAACAAAAAATAATAAAAACTTTAAATAAACAGGGCCTGCAATTTAAAGGCAAAGCTTCAGAAAAAGGAAATTTGTTTCAAGCTATTCACCAAGCAGATATTATCAGAGAGATAAAAGATAAATTTAATTTAGATGTAGAAGAAAAATGGTTTGATAATTTTACTGCCTTGAAAGACTTGGGCAAGCATCAAGTCAATTTACAATTACCAAATAAAGAAAAAATTAACATTTTTATTACTATTTTAGAAGAGTAGAAGAAATGCCTCACAAGTTGAGGCATTTTTGTTTTTTTAAATAAAATTTGTTATAATGTCTCTGTTTTGAAAAATCTTAAATTCATTTTCTCATGCAGTCAACAAAATTCATTTTTATTACTGGAGGAGTTTGTTCTGGGCTTGGCAAAGGAATTGCTTCAGCTTCAATTGGAGCAATTTTGAGATCTTGTGGCCATAAAGTTTTTACTTTAAAACTTGATCCTTATCTAAATATCGATCCAGGTACAATGAGTCCTTTCCAACACGGTGAAGTTTATGTCACTGACGATGGGGCGGAGACAGATTTAGATCTTGGACACTATGAAAGATTTATTGACACCAATTTGTCTAAGCTATCAAATCTGACCACTGGTCGGATTTATGAAAAAGTTTTACGTGGAGAGCGTAGTGGTGATTATTTAGGAAAAACTATTCAGATCATCCCACATATTACCAATGAAATTAAAAATCACATTAAAAAAGCAGCCGAAGAGAGTAAGGCGGATATTTTGTTGATTGAGATTGGAGGAACTGTCGGTGATATTGAAGGAGAGCCTTATTTGGAGGCAGCTAGACAGTTTCATCGGGAAGTTGGCCAAGATAACGCTTTGTTCGTTCATTTGACTTTATTGCCCTTTTTAAAGGCTTCTGGAGAGCTTAAAACTAAACCAACTCAAGCTTCGGTGCGTGAGCTTTATCGTCGTGGTATTCAGCCAGATATTATTTTAGCTAGATCAGACAAAGCCATTGATCGAGAATCGATTGAAAAAATAGCTTTGTTTGCTGATGTGGAGGAAAAAGCAGTGATTCCAGCGCCAACTGTCAAAACAATTTATGAAGTGCCGATTAATTTTGAGAAAAAACATCATATTTCAGAGATTATTTTTGAAAAATTAAACTTAGCTAAGAAAAAAGCTAAGTTAGAAGATTGGGAGAAATTAGTAAATAATATCAAAGCTAATCATAAGAAAAAATTAAGCATTGCTTTGGTTGGAAAGTATAACCAAAATTTAGATGCTTATTTGAGTGTCGTGGAGGCTTTGAAATCAGCTTGTTATTTTAATAATGTTACTTTAGATTTGCTTTGGGTCAATGCTGCAAAATTAGAGAAAAAAGACCAAGCTGAATGGGACAAATTAAAAAAGGCCAAAGGTATTTTGGTACCCGGTGGTTTTGGAAATCGAGGAATAGAAGGAAAAATAATGGCTGCAAGATATGCTCGTGAACATAAAAAACCTTATTTAGGCTTATGCCTTGGAATGCAAGTGGCAACAATTGAATTTACTCGTCATGTTTTGAAAACCAGCGAAGTAAACTCTACCGAATTTGATCAAAAGACTAAAAATCCGGTGATTCATATTTTGCCAGGTCACACTGAAGAAGAAGAAAAGGGCGGCACTTTAAGACTTGGTTCTTATCCTTGCGTTTTGGATAAAAATTCATTGAGCTTCAAAGCTTATGGCTCAAATAAAATCGACGAAAGACATCGACATCGTTATGAATTCAATATGGATTATCGAGAGGTTTTAGAAAATGCTGGCTTGAGACTGGCTGGCCTTTCACCAGATAAAAGATTGTTAGAAATTATTGAGCTAAAAGATCACCCATTTTTTGTCGCTAGTCAATTTCATCCAGAGTTTAAATCTCGACCCTTAAGACCGCATCCTTTGTTTAGAGAGTTTATTAAAGCAAGCGTGAAATAAATGATTAAAAAATAATAAATTAATTATATGGAAAACGAACAAAAAGTTTATCAGCCACATCGTTTGTGGGTAAAAATCACCATGATGGTCTTGATCACTATTGTTTTGGTGGTTGCTTTGTTAAGAGACCGAATTATCAATGATCCGCAGTATCAAGTTTCAGTGACTGGACGAGGAGAGGTTTCGTATTTACCTGACACAGCAAAAATTGATTTAGGCGTGCAAGTAGATCGAGCGGCTAATGCTAATTTGGCTCTAGAAAACTTAAATCAAAAAATGAATCAAGTTTTGCAGGCGATCAAAGATCAGGGTATTGAAGAAAAAGATATTCAAACCAGAAATTACAATCTTTATCCGCAGTATGATTATTTTGAAGGAAGTTCAAAATTAGCCGGCTATAGTGCCAATCAGTCAGTTATAATAACTGTTAATAATTTTTCAGCTCAAGAGAACATTGTTGGAAATTTGATTTCTGCGGCTACCAAGGCCGGAGCTAATCAAGTAAACAGTGTAAATTTTGAAGCTGCTGATTTAGAAAATTTAAAACAAGAAGCTAGATTAAAGGCAATTACAGATGCTAAAATGAAAGCTAAAGAAATGTCTAAAGCCACTGGTGTGCGTTTAGGAAAGACCATTGGTTGGTGGGAAAATTATTATCCGGCCAATGATGTTTATGGCAAAGGCGGCGCAATGTTGTCTGCTGAGGCAGCGCCAGCTTATCTGCCAAGCGGTGAATATGATTTAGTGGTTGAGGTAAATTTAAATTATAAAGTTAAATAATTTAGCAAAAAATCCTTTGAGGTCTCAGAGGATTTTTTATTTTACAAATTTTTTGCTCTGTGTCAAACTTAAAGCAAGATGACGGTTCTTCAATTTGGAGGATAGACTGATGTCACGTGCATCTGAACTCAAAGACCTGGAGCAGGTCAAAAGCAATTGGTTTGGCTTTTCCGTTGTGGCGGTTATAGCCACTCTCAGCTGTTTGGGTGGTGTGTTTTGGTCGATGACCAAAGATGTGCTAGATCTTGAATTGGCGATGCTCCTGAGCGGCGGTTTTGTTTTGGGAGTGTTGGCCAGTCTCTGGTTGATTCGTCAGTATCAACAGGCCAAAAAAGCCTTGGGAGAGTGAAGTCATGCATGATTTAGGAAAAAGGCTCAAAGAGTAAAAATCGGCGAGCCTTTTGACTTTTCTTAATAAAAATAGGATAATTAGAGTAGTTTAAAAATAATCAAAAATTTTATGGAAAATTCAAACATCCCCAAAACCACACCAAAAGATGTATTTTTACATTTGTTTGCAATTGTCACTCTTTATTTGAGCGTGGTATCTTTTATGACTTTGTATGTGCAGTACATTAATGTTATTTTTCCCGATCCTTTGACTTTTTATTATCGTTCAGTCAGCGAGGGGATTAGGGTTTCAATGGCTATTTTGCTGATTGCTTTGCCCGCTTATTTAATTAGCTCTTGGTTTTTGAAAAAAGATGACCAAAAAAACATTTTACATCGAGAAATCAAAATCAGAAAATGGCTAGTTTATTTGACTTTATTTGTTTCGGCCGTGACAGTGATTATTGACTTGATGATTTTGGTTTATAATTTTTTGAACGGGGAATTAAGCACTCAATTTTTCTTAAAGATTTTAGTAGTTTTATTGGTGGCAGCAGCTTTATTTTTATATTATTTTTGGGATTTAAAAAATGAAAATATTAAAAGCAAGTTACCAGTAACTATTGCTGCAACTTTGTTGGTGATTATGGTGGCTAGTATTGTTTGGGGTTTCTTCTTGATTGGCGCTCCAAGTCAACAACGTGATCATCGTTTTGATGAACAAAGAGTGCAGGATTTGCAACTTCTCCAGAGTCAGATTATTAATTATTGGCAAAACAAAGAAGTGCTACCAACAGAACTAAGCCAATTGGAAAATGACATATCTGGTTATCAAGTTGCTAATGATCCAGAAACAAAAGCTGATTATCAGTATCAAGTATTAGGCGATTTATCATTTGAACTTTGTGCTGATTTTACAACCAACAGTGAAGATTTTGTAAACGGTAGTCAAGCGGCTCGTTATTATTATCCTAGTATTGATTCGCAAAATTGGGAGCACAAGTCAGAAAAAACTTGTTTTGAACGAACAATTGACCCAGAATTATACAAAAATAATTCAGCCACTAAACAGAATTTGATAGATTAGAATAAATTAAAAGAAAAAACTTCCTAAGTATTTTGCTTGGGGAGTTTTTTAGTATTGACATTTTTTAGAAAAAATATTATCATACTTTCGTTATTTCATTCGGGGATCGTCTAATGGTAGGACACCTGGTTTTGGTCCAGGCAATCGGGGTTCGAGCCCCTGTCCCCGAGCCAAATAAATAAAGCTAGTAGAAATTTTTACTAAGACGCGGCTTACGCTGGGTCTTTTTTGTTTTTAATGTTGACAAATTTATTTTTTTATGATATAGTAGATAATCTAATAAATTTGACTGATTATTTCAGTCAACAGACTTGAATCTTTTGTGTCATGATGTGGCTCAGTAGAAACTGGTCACATTATTTTTTTATGACAAAAACAACAACAATTGCCTCTAATTTTGATAATTTAGGGATTAGCCCCAATTTATTGGAGCTTTTAACTAGGCTCAAATTTTTGGCTCCAACTCCCATCCAACACCAGTGTATTCCAGCAACTTTGCAAGGCAAAGATGTTGTGGGCATTGCTCAAACTGGTACTGGAAAAACTTTGGCCTTTGGCGTGCCAATAGTTCAGCTTTTATCACAAAATAAGGCGCAAGCTTTGATTTTATTGCCTACTCGCGAACTTGCTTTGCAAGTCGAAGAAGTTTTAAATAAGCTTGGTCAAAAATTTGGTTTAAAAACCGTAGTTTTGATCGGCGGAGCTTCTGCTCAGCAACAAATCAACGCAATGCGTCGTAATCCACAAATCATTGTTTCTACTCCCGGACGTTTGATTGACCATTTGCAACAGAAAAATTTAAATTTAGCAAAAGTTAAAATGATTGTTTTGGACGAGGCTGATCGAATGCTCGACATTGGTTTCATGCCTCAGATTAAACAAATTTTAAAATTGGCTCCTAAAGAAAGACAGACTTTGATGTTTTCAGCAACCATGCCTAAAGCAATTGCTGAAATTGCTAATCAGTTTATGAAAACTCCTTGGCGTATCGAAGTTGCCCCAGCTGGAACTGCCGCTGCCAAAGTAGAGCAGGAAATTTTTATTATTTCCAAAGAAATGCGCGGACAATTACTAGATAAATTATTGACTGACTACAATGGTAGTGTCTTGATTTTTTCTCGTACCAAACATGGCGCAAAGAAAATTGCTATTTTAATCAGAGCCTTAGGGCACTCAGCGACCGAAATTCATTCTAATCGTACTTTAAATCAAAGAAAAGAAGCTTTGAGCGGTTTTAAAAATGGTAAATATCGAGTTTTAGTGGCAACTGACATTGCGGCTCGTGGAATTGATGTTAAAGATATTTCCTTGGTGATTAATTATGATTTACCAGATAATCCAGATGATTATGTTCATCGTATTGGCCGTACTGGTCGGGCTGGCGCTTTTGGTAAAGCAATTTCTTTTGTTGGCAATGATGAAAAAAGATCAATTAAACAAATTGAAAGATTGATTAAAAAAACCATTCCAGTCAAAGCAGTGCCAAAATTACCAGCAGCAAAAATCATTCCTAGAGCAAGTAGAGGATTTGCTAATGTTGCAAATAGAAATCGTTCAAGTAGAAATTTTCGCGAAGATAATAGAAATTTTAGTCGTCGCAGAAGAGCTAATTAATTATTTTTTGATTGCTTTTTCTTTAAAAAAAGCATAAAATTAAAGTCTAATAAGATAAATAAATTTATGGGAAATTTTAAAAGAGATAATAGAAGATCAGGTGGTGATAGAGGTGACCGGGGCTCAAGAGATCGTGGTTTTGGCGGTGGCCGAAGAGATTTTGGTGGCTCAAGAGATCGTGGTTTTGGCGGTGGCCGAGATCGTGATCGTCAAGTAGAAATGCACAATGCTGTTTGTGATGGTTGTGGTGCGACTTGCGAAGTTCCCTTTCGCCCAACAAGTGGCAAGCCTATTTATTGTAATGATTGTTTTAAAAAATCTGATAGTAGACCAGCTCGTGATTCTCGTGGATCAGATCGTGGTCAAGGAAACAAACAGTTAGCTGATGCTTTGTCTGGTTTAAATCACAAGCTTGATCAAATTATTAATTTATTACAAGCAAAACCAAAGACTGAAGTTAAAGTAGAAAAAGTAGAATCAAAAAAAGAAAAAACTACTCCAGTAGAAGAAAAAACTACACCTAAGAAAAAAACAACAAAAAAAGTAGCTGCTGTTAAGAAAGCTCCTAAAAAAGTAGCTGCAAAAAAGAAAAAATAAATCAGTTAATTTAAATAACCCCTCTGATAGTTTAATTCAGGGGGTTATTTTTTTATTTTTTCTCTAGATTGAAAAAAAGTGAAAAATATGGTATTTTAACTTTGAATTTATATTATAAAATTTTATGGAAATTTCCCCAAGTATCGTTGATTTGTATCAGAAATTGGACAAAATTTACCAAAGACGTCGTACAATTTTAGAGGATGAAAACAAGATTGAAGTTGAAGATATTACTTCAAGAGTGACTTTTGTCTATGAAAAATTACGCAATAGCGTTGATTTTAAAGAGGCTCATTTATTGAGACGTTTTGCAATTGAAAGAAATTTACGCCGTCGTTTGATTCTAGAAACTTTAAAACCGCATATTGCCAAAGGTTTGATCGAGGATTTGATTCGTTCCAAATATTTGCCAAACAATACTATTCCAGAAAAAATGATTTTGGAAGTGGCGCAGATCATTCGTCGCTACGGTGATTTGTTTGTGATGCTCAATGATCTTTATCAAGGCAAAGAAAGAAAACAATATTTTGATTGGATCATTGGTGTGATGGCCTGTGAAATCGACATGCTTTTGAATCCAGAGGACATTGAAGATAGCGTGATTGAAACGATGTATCAGATGGTCAAGCCACGAGTCAAGTTCAGTGGTGATACTTTGAGAGAAAGAGAAAAAAACGTTCAGCTTTATATTTCTATTCATAAATCTTTAGTTAAGTCTGATGATACGATTATTTCTTATCATTTGTTTAATTTGTATTTTCCAGATTGGCAACAAGCAAGTTCTGAACTGATCAAAATTATAGCGACAAATTTTGCTGCAGTTTACAAAACAATTCAAATTCATTTGAAACATCCTTATCAGAAAAAGTTATTAGCCTCAGTCAAAGAAGAAGTGGTGACTTTTAAAATTTTGTATGAATTGATTTTAGAAAAAGGAGATGATTTGGAAAATATTTTAGTTCAACCTGATGATCTTTTGGCGGAAGCAAAAATTTTGATCAACAAGCGTTACAAGTTTATTCGTAAGAAAATTAGCCAGAGTTCTATTAGAGCGATTATTTATATTTTTATTACTAAGATGGTTTTGGCTTTAGTTTTGGAATTGCCATACGAAGTTTATATTTTACAACATATCAATTATTTGCCGATTACAATCAACGTTGTTTTTCCGCCATTGTTAATGTTTTTAATTGCTTTGACGATTATTCCGCCGAGCAAAGAAAATACTACGAAGATTTTGGAAAATTTACAAAATATTGTTTACAACAATCCATCAAAATCTATTCTTTGTAAATTGCACAGCAGATATCGCCAAAACTGGGGTTTTAAGATTTTTTATTACTCCATGTTTACTATTTTGTACATCATTGTTTTTGGAGCAATTATTTCTATGTTGCGTAGTTTGAGCTTTAATCTTTTGAGCGGAACTTTATTTTTATTCTTCTTGACCATGGTTAGTTTCTTTGCTTTGAAGATCAGAAATACTGCCAAAGAGTACAAAGTTTTGCAAAGAAAAGTTGGTATTTTAGGATTTTTTATTGATTTTTTCTCTTTGCCAATTATCTCAGCTGGTCGTTGGCTTTCGACTAAGTTCAAGAAAATTAATGTTTTTGCTTTTATCATGGATTATATTATTGAAGCGCCATTTAAAATTTTTATCGCTGCTTTTGAAGAATGGTTGGGCTTTTTGAAAGACAAAAAAGAAGATATTTATCATGAAGAATAAAGATTTTTATATTATTGCTCACAATATTCGAAGTTTATACAATGTGGGTACTTTTTTTAGGACAGCTGATGCTCTGGGAGTTGATCAGCTGTTTTTGACTGGTTATACCGGAAAACCACCACGCAAAGAAATTTCCAAAGTTGCTTTAGGAGCAGAAGAAACCGTCCCTTGGAAGTACTATAAAAATGTTTCAAGTTTGATAACAAAATTAAAAAAAGAGGGAGTCAAAATTATTGCTTTAGAAAAAACTAAGTCAGCGATTGATTATTTAGATTTTAAAGCGGAATTTCCTTTGGCTTTATTATTGGGCAACGAAGTAAAAGGAGTTTCATCGGCATTATTAAAAAAAGCTGATCAAACCATCTCTTTGCCAATGAAGGGCCAGAAAGAATCTTTGAACGTTGGCGTGGCAATGGCTGTTGCTGCTTACCAGATAGAACATCAAAGATAAATTTTCTTAAGCCTTTAAATATGCTATAATATTTACATATGAAGCTATATGAAATAGTAGAAATAATTTTTACCATTTTATTAATTTTGTTTTTATTAGTGATGACAATTGGCATCATGACGCTGATTACTTTGATTGAGGAAATAAATAGTTACGATGTTCCTTTTGGAATGCGAGTTATATTTATTTCTGGAATGGCAGGAGTTTATCTTTATTTATTAAGAGCAATGGTTTCCAAATTTTTGGATTATCATCGTTATCTTTAAGTTTATGATCAAAAATATCGTAACGACAATCGGAGGTGCCACTCAAGACTTGATGTTTTATACTGATGAAGCAGAGTTGATTGACAACAAAAAAGATTTGTTGAAACAAAGATTAATTGGTTTTGAATACGGTGCAAAATTATATAGCAAAGATGTTTTTTTGACTTTTGGTGGAGGGGGAGCTAATGCGGCGGCTAATTTTTCTTCGCTTGGTTTAAAGACGCAGACAATTTTGTCTATTGGCAAGGATACGATTGGTCAGGCGATTATTAACAATCTGAAAGCTAGAAAAATTGCGACAAATTTATTACAAATTCAACAAAACAAAAATTCTGGAGTTTCAGCAATTATTAACGTTGGTTCTTTCAATGAACATGTAATTTTTGCTTATCGGGGAGCAAACAATGATCTTAATTTATCAGAAAAAATTGTTAAAAAAATAAATTCTTCTTGGGTTTATTTGACTTCTTTACAGGCAAATTCTATTGCTAAGCTTGAGCCTTTATTTAAACATTGTCAGCAAAAAAAGATTGAAATCGCTTGGAACCCAGGTCATGATCAGCTAAAATTAGGTTTGAAAAAATTAGCCAAGTTTATTAAAAATACCGCAGTTTTTGATCTTAATCGAGACGAAGCTTTGGAATTATTAGTTGGTTTAAAAGGATCTGTTCCCAAGAATAATATTAATTTTATTTTAAAAGCTTTGCATGCTTGGGGACAAAAAATCACTGTGGTTACTGATGGTCCACGAGGGGCTTATGTTTATGATGGAAAAAAAGTTTATTTTCAGGCAGCTTTAAAGAAAAAAGGAATCAATACCACTGGTGCTGGTGATTCTTTTGGCTCGGCTTTTGTTGCTGGGTTGATCAAGTATAATTGGCAAATTGAAAAAGCTTTGAAACTGGGAATTTTAAATAGTAATTCAGTAGTAATGAAAATTGGAGCGCAAGAAGGAATTTTGAAACAGTCTGATTTAAAAAAATATCATTTGTAGTTTATGCCAAAGGTGATTGCTGAAATTTCAGCTCGACACATTCATTTGTCAGAAAAAGATTTGTTTTTTTTATTTGGTAAAGCTTATCTTTTGAAAAAACAAAATTCTTTATCACAGCCCGGTGAGTTTGCCGCTAAAGAAACCTTGACGGTCAAGGCTAAAAAAAATTCTTTTCCCAAAGTCAGAATTATTGGGCCAATTAGAAAAGAAACTCAAGTGGAATTATCAGTTTCAGACTGTATATTTTTGGGAGTTAAGCCAGTGTTAAATTTATCAGGAGATTTGAAAAATTCTAGTGCGATTACTTTGATTGGTCCTAAGGGAATTTTGAAACTGAAAAAAGGAACAATAGTTGCCAAAAGGCATTTACATTTGTCAAAAAAAGATGCGCAAAAATGGGCTTTGAAAAATAAACAAAAAGTCAAAGTAAAAATTAGTGGTTCGCGAGCGATGCTTTTGGAAGAGGTGATTGTGCGAGTTGGAGATTTTCAAACTCGTTTACACTTAGACACCGATGAAGCAAATGCGGCCGGAATAAAAAATAAACAAAAAGTTTTATTAGAGATTTGATATGCTAGGACAATTAGCGCAAACTAATGAAGTTTTAGAAAATTTAGTCAATTCTGAAACTAAAATGCAAGAATTAAATCAACGTTTGGGTGATTTAAAAATGGAATATGAATTAATGACTCGGGATTCGGGTAATATGTCTTTTTTTAATTTTGAAAATATTTATTTTTGGTTTGTTGTCTGTGGTTTGTTGATCTTAGCTTTTGCTTTGTGGTTTTTATGGTTAGAATTAAAAGATAAAAAAGTAAAACCAGAGAAGATAAAGAAAGATGGAAAAGAAAATAAAAAAATAGCTGAGTTTGCTCCTTTGCCTTTAGAAAAAAAACATAAAGTTTATAAAGTCAAAGTCAGAAAAAAGTAAATTGAAGTAAAATTAGCAAAAATTTTAAATAGTTGCTACAATAAAGCCTGATATTTAGGTTTTATTTTTTTATGACAAATAATTGGCAAATAATTAGCGAAGTTGATCAAGAATTAGCAGAAAATTTTCCGGAATTAGATCCGATTATTGTGCAACTTTTGGCTAATCGTGGTCTAAAAACACAAGAAGAAATTGATGAATTTTTGTATCCAGATTATAGTCGGGATATTCATGATCCTTTTTTGTTCAAGGATATGAAAAAAGCCTGTCAGAGGCTATTTGAGGCGATAAAAGAGCAAGAACAAATTACGGTTTTTGGTGATTATGATGCTGATGGCGTTTCGTCGGCTACTATTTTGTCTACTATTTTAGAAAAATTAGGAGCAAAAGTTGATGTTTATTTACCGCATCGAGAAAAAGAGGGTTATGGTTTAAATCAAAATGCCGTAGCAGAGATTGCTAAAACTGGTACAAAAATAATTATTAGTTGTGATTGTGGAATTTCTAATACAGCCGAAGTAAAAACAGCAAATGATTTGGGTTTAGAGGTTATTATTACCGATCACCATGCGATCCCAGAAAAATTACCAGAAGCCTTGGCGATTATCCATCCGCAAATTGAAGGTGAGCAATATCCTTTTAAGTATTTAGCCGGCGGTGGCGTAGCCTTTAAATTAGCTCAGGCTTTAATTAAAAGTTCAGATTTGGATCAAGCTGAAAAAGAAAAAACTGAAAAATGGCTACTTGATTTAGTGGCGATTTCTACAGTAGCTGATATGGTGCCTTTGCTTGGTGAAAATCGCACTTTAGTTAAATACGGTTTGATTGTTTTGCAAAAAACCAAAAGAATTGGTTTAAGAGCGATGATTAAAGCGGCTGGTATTGACCCAGAAAAGATAGACGCTGTGACAATTGGCTTTGCTATTGCCCCGAGGATAAATGCTGCCGGTCGGATGGATCATGCTAATTTAGCTTTTTATTTACTAAAAGAAACAGAGGAAATAAAAGCTAATACTTTGGCAGAAGAATTAAATCAACAAAATGTACAACGTCAGCGTTTGACTGAGCAGATAGTTAAAGAGGCAAAACAAAAACCAATTGACCTTAAACAAAGTCTATTTATTTTTTATCAGGAAGATTGGCCAGCTGGTCTGACTGGCTTAGTTGCCTCTCGTTTGTTAAGGGAATATAATCGTCCTTGTTTTGTTTTGACTAAAACAGAAGATGGAAACATCGTTGGTTCAGCGCGAAGCATTAAAGAATTTGATATCTCTAAGGCTTTAAAGGCTAATGAGCAATTTTTAAAACGTTTTGGTGGTCATCCTCAAGCTGGTGGTTTTGCTATGGATCCAGAGCATTTAGAAGCCTTGACGGCTAGTTTACAAAAATCAGCCAATGAACAACTAAAAGATCAGGATCTTTCGGCAATCTTGGAGATAGAATTAGCTGTGGATTTTGAAAAAATTAATTGGTCTTTACTGGATATTTTGGATCAATTTAGTCCTTTTGGGCAAAAAAATCCTGAACCACTTTTTATTTCTAAAGATATTTTGATCACAGATTTAAAAAAAGTAGGCAAAGATCAAAGCCATTTAAAATTACAGTTAGTAAAAAAAGATAAAAAATTAGGGGCCATTGCTTTTGGTTTAGCCAAACTTGATTTGGCTATTGGCCAAAGAATAGATATTGTTTATAATTTAAGTATCAATCAATGGAATGGTAATAGAGAAATTCAATTAATGATTAAAGATATTAAGCTCTCAACGAGCTCGAGCTAAGAAAAAAATATGCAAGGAAAATTATTTACAGACGGAGGAGCGCGTGGTAATCCAGGTCCGGCGGCAATTGGTGGCGTTTTGTATAATGAAAATCAAGAAGAGATTGCTTCTTTTTCAGAATACATCGGAGAGACTACAAACAATCAAGCTGAATACAGGGCATTATTAAAAGGCTTGGAATTAGCTTTAGAAAAAAAACTAGAAGAACTGGCTTGTTTTTTGGACAGTGAATTGGTAGTTAAACAACTCAATAAAGAATATAGAGTCAAAGATGCCGAGCTAGCTAAATTATTTGTTAAAATTTGGAATCTCAGCCAACAATTCAAAGTAATCAGCTTTTCGCATGTCCGCCGAGAGTTTAATAAAGAAGCAGACAGATTAGTAAATCAGGCTTTGGATAATAATATTTAGATTTTTTATCTAATATTAACTTTGTAAATCTTGATCAAAGTATAAAGTTATGCTTAGATTGATTAGTGTCAAATGGTTCTTTCAACTAGCTTTCAGGAGATGATCATGCCTAGCTCTCATCAAAAAAGAAAAGGCTCAAAGAAAGCAAGACACCAATCCCGATCTGCTCGGGCTGACAGCAAGAAGCATCAGATCAAGGCAGAAGGACAAGAATGCCCATATTTTGGTTGTCTTGGGAGAATTTACCATCAACGGCCAGGTTTATTTGGAGTCAGAAGTCATCGTTTTGTCTGTTCAGACAATCCTGAACATTCTCGAAAACTTACTGATCGGGAAATTTCTCGTATGGAGAAAAGATCCAGAGCAGAGTTTTTGCGAAACCAGAGGGGAGGCGGTTTAGGCTTTTATCTGAGCGGTAGCGGGTATTGATCATGTAAGAAGTTTTGTGTTCTATAGAAAACACAGGAGGCAATCATGCCTAGAGCAAATCCGAAAATTAAGGGAGAAGGAGATTGTCCTTATCCCGAATGCATCGGTAGGGTTACTTTGGTCACCAATTTCTCGAGATCATCTGGTTTTCTTCAGCGAAGATTGCAATGTTCGCTTGACAAGGGTCATCGTCGGGTTCTTACGAGCGAGGAGTTCGAGGCCATTAAGCAGCAGCGTAAGAAGTGGTGACGTTGTCGCGATAATTGTCAGAAGTTGATTGCCCGGAGACATTTTGCCCTAAGTGGGAAGTGTCTCTTTTTTTGTTGATTTTTTTGGTTGAAAATGTTATATTTTATTCAATGTCAGTCAATTTTTCCTGGCCAATTTACGGTCACCAAAAACAAATTAAATTTTTGCAAAATAGCCTAAATTCCTCGAATTTAGCCAATGCTTATTTGTTTTATGGTGCCAAAGGTTTGGGGAAAAAAATGATTGCTCATCATTTTGCCATGAGCTTGTTTTGTCAGAGTCAAGAGGCTCGACCTTGCCAGAAGTGCCAAATTTGTCATCATGTTGATCAAGAAACTTGGCAAGATTTTTATTCTTTAGGCAAAAATCCCGATGACTTGTCAGCTGAAAATATCAAGATTTTTTTGGGCAGCTTGAGTCTTAGCTCTGCTACCGGCACTCCTAAACTAGCAATTATTGAGCAAGTAGAAAAATTAAATTTGCATGCAGCCAATGCTTTGCTAAAGGTCATTGAAGAGCCACCAAAAAATACGACGATTATTTTGATCGCCGATAGCATCGATTATTTACCAGCGACGGTCATTTCTCGTTGTCAATTGTTAAAATTTCAGGCCTTAGATAAGAGATCCATGGCCGAATGGCTAGATAATTTTTCTTTAGCAGAAATAGAAAAAGAAACTGTCTTAAATTTATCTTTTGGCAAACCTGGTCGCGCTTTGAGTTTTATGGCAGACAATTTAAATAATTTTAAAGAAAAATGCGACTGGTTGTTTAAATTATTAGATAGCGAAACTTTAAGTGCTTTGCAGATTATCGATGCTTGGTTTGGTGCTTTGAAAAAAGAAAATACAGAACTCAAGGTTTCTGAATTAGGAGAAGAAACTGTCCAATATTTAGACTTATTAGAATTATTTTGGCGAGATATTTTATGGTCAAAATTAGAAAGAAAAGTTTTGAATGTTTTGTATCAAAAAGAACTAAAAGAATTAGCAATTAAATATTCTTATCCGGATATTTTAAAGAATTTATTATCAATCAATAAAATAAAAAAACAATTAAGAGAAAATGTTTCTCCTCAAGTTTTGTGGGAGAACTTAGCTTTAAATTTTAAATCATAAATTATGAGAGCTTACAAAATTTTTTTTATTAGTCTATTTCTCATTTTGCCTTTTGTTTTGACGGGCTGTATTAGTGTCAAAAATGGTCCGGAAGTTGGTTCTAGTGGAGGATTTTTCCTGACTCCAGATAGTGAAAAATGGGCTAACCGATCAGCAATTTATACTGCTAACGGAGAGGTCAAAACATTTTCCGGAGCTAATATTACTAGCATTGCTCTTGATCCGGAAGATGAAGCGGCAATTTATTTAGGGACTCAGACTAATGGAATTTACTATAGCTACAATTATGGACAAGGCTGGACAAATACTTTAGCTGGTCAAGGAACGATCAATGACATTGTCGTTCATCCAAAAGATAAATGTAATATTTACGCAGCAGTTTATAATAAAATTTGGTACAGTGAAGATTGTTCAAGAACTTGGGATACTTTATATTTTGAAGCAAGAGCTAATAAATTTGTGACTGCTTTAGAGATAAATTATAGTAACCCAGATATTGTCTATGCCGGGACTAACGAAGGTTCTTTTTTACGAAGTTTAGACAAAGGAAAATCTTGGGAGGTGTTATATCGTTTTCAAGATGATGTTCAAGATATTGTTGTCCAAAATCATAGTGATAGTAACATTATTTATGTTTTGACCAAGTCAAAAGGAGCTTGGCGTAGTAATGACGGTGGTTTGAATTGGGAGGATTTGATGGAATTACCAGTTTATGAATTGGAAAATGTCACAGAAAACGGCAAGACCTTTACCAAGATCAAAAAAGTAGATGAAGCAAAGCCATTTTTTAAGGTTAGTGGTGTAAAATTAGCGGTAGCTGTGGCCAGTGACAGGACCAAGGCTGATAGCTTGATTTATGCCAATAGAATTGGTATGTTTAGATTCAATGGTGAATATTGGGAGCAATATAAGTTGTTAACCCCAAAAAATAAAGAGACCATTTATTCAGTTGCTGTTAATCCAAAAGATGGAAATGATATTTATTATGGAACTTCTGCGGCTTTGTATCACACCATTGATAATGGCGCTAACTGGATCATTAAAGAATTACCAACTACTAGAGCAGCCGGAGAATTAAATTTTTCAGCAAATAGTCAATTATTATACTTAGGATCTTACAAAATAGAAAAATAATTTTAAACATATGAACAGTATTGTAGAAAATAATCGAGCACAGTACGAAAGGACGATTGAATTTTTAGAACAAGATATCTCTTCTTTGCGCACAGGAAGAGTTTCACCTAGTTTGGTGGAAAATGTCAAAGTTGAGTCTTACGGAACTTTTTCAGATTTGATGCAATTAGCTTCAATCTCTGCACCAGAGCCACAGACTATTGCAATCAAGCCTTGGGATAAAAGTATTCTCAAAAATATTGAAAAAGCTTTGCAAACTTGCGACTTAAATGTTAATCCAGTTGTTGATGGTGATATAGTGAGACTAAATTTTCCTTCACTTACTGAAGAAAGTCGCAAAGAATTGGTGAAAATTTTACATAAAAAATTAGAAGACGCAAAAATTGCCCTAAAAGGACAACGGGAAAAAGTAAAAGATAGTATTTTAGCTTTAGAAAAATCAAAAGAAATTTCTGAAGATGAAAAATTTAATGCCTTAGAGGACTTGGATAAAATGACTAAGGACTATAATGAAAAGGTCAAAGAAGTTGGTTTAAGAAAAGAAGAAGAAATAATGAAAATATAAATATAATGTTTACAGTAATCGTTTTTGTTTTATTATTAGGCATTTTGGTACTAGCTCATGAGCTAGGCCATTTTGTCAGTGCGATACGTTTAGGAGTGGAAGTAGAAGAATTTGGCATTGGTTTTCCGCCAAAGGCTTTTTCTTTTAAGCACAAAGGAATTGTTTATTCAATCAATTGGATTCCAATTGGTGGTTTTGTCAAAATCAAAGGAGAGAGTGGAGATGATCTAGACAATCCAAAAAGTTTTGCTAATCAAAAAACTTGGAAGAAATCAGTTATTTTATCAGCTGGTGTTTTGATGAATTTTTTGGTGGCTTTTATTTTATTGACTTTAGGTTTCATGATTGGCATGCCACAGGCAATTGATCCAAATACCGATACAAGTTTGATTAAAAATCAAGGCGTGGTAATCATCGAAGTTTTAGAAAACAGCGCCGCTGATAAAGCTGGTTTGCAAATCGGTGATCGTTTGGTTCAAGTTGATGGACTAGAAATTAATAATTCCGAATTTGTTTATAGTTTTATCAAAGAAAATAATCAAGAAGAATTAAATTTTGTGGTCACCAGAGGAGGCGAAGAGAAAAAAATCGACGCTAAACCAGAAATCGTTGAAGAAAACCAAGAGCCTATTTTGGGAGTCGGAATGTTAGATGTAGGGGTGGTTTCTTATGGATTTTTTGGTAGTTTTTGGCAAGGAGCAAAAGCCACCGGTTTGATGACTTGGCAGATTTTGGCGGCCTTTGGCAATCTTTTAAAAGATTTATTTACCACCGGACATTTGTCTCAGGGCTTGTCTGGTCCAGTTGGCGTGGCGATCATGACTGGACAGGTTGCACGTTTGGGTTTTGTTTATATCATGAATTTTGCCGCTATTTTATCAATCAATTTAGGAGTTTTAAATATTTTGCCTTTTCCAGCCTTGGACGGAGGACGTTTACTCTTTGTTCTGATTGAAAAAATCAGAGGTAAAAAAATAAATGAAAAAGTAGAAGCAATTTTCCATAATACTGGTTTTAGCCTTTTGATGTTGCTGATTATTTTTATTACCTGGCGCGATGTCTTAAAATATAGTGATCAAATCTGGCAAGGCGTAAAAAATATTTTTTAAAAATATTCATGAAATTTATTATCAGTACAAAAGCGGTTAATCCTTTAGCTTTGTTTCGTTCCCTTGGTTATCATCCGGATAGATTTGGCAAAAGCTATATTCGTCGTTTGGCTTCATTGGATTTTCCTCGCTTTCATGTTTATTTAAAACAAAAACCAGAAGGCTTAGAGGCCAACATTCACTTGGATCAAAAAGGCGCTTGTTACGAAGGAACAACTGCTCACAGCGGAGATTATGATGGAGATGTTTTAGATAGAGAAGTGACTAGAATTAAAAATATTTTGAAATAATAAAAGATATGAGACAATCAAAATTATTTGGAAAAACCAGAAGAGAAGTCAGTAAAGAAGAAAAATCGATTAATGCTGAATTGTTAATTCGCGCTGGTTTTATCGAAAAGCACATAGCAGGTGTGTATAACTATTTACCTTTGGGTTTAAAAGTTTTTCGTAAAGTTGAAAATATCATCAGAGAAGAAATGAATGCCATTGAAGGGCAGGAAATGTTAATGACTGCTTTACAACCAAAAGAATTATGGGAAAAAACTGGGCGCTGGTCTGAAATGGCAGATATCATGTATCAATTTGAAGATGGACATGGTAGCGAGGTGGGACTAGCTACAACTCATGAAGAAGTAGTGACTACTTTAGCCAAGCAGCAAATAAAATCTTATAAAGATTTGCCAGTCTATGTTTATCAAATTCAAGATAAATTTCGTAATGAAAAAAGAGCAAAGTCTGGCTTGTTACGTGGCAGAGAGTTTTCAATGAAAGATTTGTATAGTTTCCATGCTGATCAAAATGATTTGGATCAATATTATCAAAAAGCACACGATGCTTATCTTAAAATATTTAAGAGACTCGGCTTAGAAGCTTTTTCCGTAGAAGCTTCTGGTGGTTCAATGAGTAAACAGTATTCTCACGAATTTATGGTCAAAACAGTAGCTGGTGAAGATATTACTATTTTGTGTGATAAATGTTCTTGGGCTCAAAACAAAGAAATTTTTCAACTAAAAAATGGTGATAAATGTCCAGAGTGTGGAACAAAGCTTGCTGAGGCAAAGACAGTCGAGGCGGGGAATATTTTCCGTTTAGGCACTAAATACTCTGAAGCCTTAGGCTTACAATACACTGCCGAAGATGGTAAGATGAAAGATGTTTTGATGGGCTCTTATGGTATTGGTTTAGGGAGAATTATGGGGACAATAGTTGAGGCAAATCATGATAGAGATGGTATTATTTGGACCAAAGCCACTAGCCCATATCAGATTCATTTGTTAAATTTAGCAAAAGATGATAAAAGTAAGGCAGAGAAGCTTTATCTCGAATTACAAGCAGCGGGAATTGAGGTTTTGTACGATGATCGAGAAATTTCTTTTGCTAAAAAGTTCAAAGATGCTGATTTAATCGGTGTTTGTTTGCAAGTGATTGTTAGCGATAAAAATGAAAAATTAGAGTTAATAGAAAGAGAAAATAAAAAAATAAAATTAGTAGAAAAAAAAGACTTGCTTTCTGAAATAAAAAAATATTATAGCTAATGTTTAAAAAACTGTTTCGAAAATTTTCTAAAGACATGGGTATTGACCTTGGTACGGCCAATACTTTGGTTTATGTTAAGGATCAAGGAATTGTAATTAATGAACCTAGTGTTGTAGCGATTAATACTCGTAATGATAAAATTGTCGCTGTTGGAGATGATGCAAAAATCATGTTAGGAAAAACTCCTCAGCACATCAATGTAATCAGACCGCTTGTTGACGGTGTAATTTCTGATTTTGAAGTTACTGAAAAAATGATTAAGCATTTTATCGAAAAAGTACACAGAGAATCAATGACTTTTATGCCACGACCAAGAGTAATGGTTGCCATTCCTTTGGATGTGACAGAAGTAGAAAGAAAAGCGGTAGAGGATGCGGTTTTAGGGGCAGGGGCTAGTGAAGTTTTGCTAATCGAAGAACCAGTAGCTGCGGCAATTGGCGCTGGATTACCGATTCAAGAAGCGATGGCCAGCATGGTTGTAGATATCGGTGGAGGAACAACAGAAATTGCCGTGATTTCTTTGGGGGGCGTAGTTTCTTGGAAGTCATTAAAGCTTGCCGGTGATAAACTTAACGAAGCGATTATTCAATACGCCCGTGATAAATTTAATATTTTATTAGGAGAAAGAACTGCTGAGAGTATTAAGATTCAAATTGCTTCAGTTTTAGCTTTTGAGGGACCAGTGGAAACTACGATGCGCGGTAGAGATTTATTAACTGGTTTGCCAAAAGAAATTAGAATTACGGATGCTAATATTAGAGAGGCAATAGCTAAACCAATTAAATTAATTGTTGATAATATCAAGACCACGATTGAAAATACTCCTCCAGAATTAGTTTCTGATCTTTATGAAAGAGGATTGATTTTGACTGGCGGCGGAGCTTTATTAAAAGGTTTAGATCAATTAATTGCTCAAGAAACAAAAATGCCAGTTCATGTTGCTGACGACCCATTGACAGCAGTGGTTAGAGGAACTGGTAAAATTTTAGACGATCTTGATAATTTGAGAGAAATATTACTACCATCAACAAAAGATATTGGCTTTAATTAATCTTGATGTTAAGGAAGAATATTCAAATTTTTTTAATCTTTTTGATTACGGTCTTAGTTTTAGTCTTTTTTAAAACAGGTCGTATTTTTGATATTGGTTTGATTTTTAGACAATTGCCAGAACCTCAAAGAACGGTTAATAATTTATTGATTAAGCCAGAAAACATCGAAGAAGAGTACAAAAAATTATTAGCAGAAAATTCTCAGCTCCAAGCTTTGGCTCAGGAAAATAAAGAATTAAGAGCCTTACTCTCTTTAAAAAAAGAAAAAGATTATCAATTAGTCGTGGCTAATATTTTAAGTCGTGATTTGATCAATCAAAATTTATTAGTTTTAGATTTTGGTTCTCAACAAGGAGTAAAAGTTGGTCAAGCGGTTGTGGTAGATGAAGGCGTGATTGTTGGTAAAATTATCGAAGTGCGAGAAGAGGCTTCTGTTGCCCGTTTGTTAACAGATAATTTAAGTAAAATTGCTGTGAGCGTTGGACAGGATCAGCTGGTCTCTGGAATTTTAGAAGGATCTTTGGGTCTAGGAATGAAATTGCGTTATATTCCTCAAGAACAAGAAATCAAAAAAGGAGATTTGGTGGTTAGCTCTCCCTTGAGTGAAAATATTCCAGCTGGTTTGGTGGTTGGACAAATAGAAAAGGTTGAATTTTCTGAAGAAGAATTGTTTAAAGAGGCGATTGTTTCTCCCTTGGTCGATTACAACACTTTGGCTTATTTAGGAATAATCTTGGAATTATGAAGTATTTAGGTTTATTATTTGTCTTTTTGTTAACGTATACAGTTTACGCTTTCCTGGATTTTACTACATGGCATTGGTTAAATCCTTTTTTGTTAAGTTTAATTTTTTTATATTACGCAAATTCAAATCCTTGGATTTATTATTCTGCTGCGCTGATTTTCGGCTTAACCCTAGATGCTTTTTCAGCAAGTTTTGGTTTGCATACAATTAGTTTTTTATTGATGATTTTTGTGATTAGCAATCTACAGTTAACAATCTTTACTTCAAAAAACACTGGTACTATTTTTTTCTTGACCTTTTTAGCAAATTTTTTATTTTGGCTAATCTTCTGGATAATTTACTGGATTTCTCCTTGGCAATTATATATTTTCGATTTGCAAGTTCTGATCAAAATAATTCGTTTTATTTTTATTGATACTTTTTTGGTTTTTATATTTTATATTTTATATTTTAATTTGTGGTTAAAAAAACATGAAAGATGATCCTTTCAAAATTAAAGAAGGATTAGTCAGGGATTCTAAGCTAAAAGGTTTTTCTCGAACTAGAAATAGCGGTGATTATTTAGACTTTTGGTCTAAAGCAACTGGTAGTTTAGGGAGATTTTTAACGGATAGTAAAGTCAATCTCTTGTTTTTGGTTTTAATTTTGTTTTTGAGCATTTTATGGTCTCGTAGTTTTTATTTGCAAGTTATCAAAGGAAATGATTTTTTGAATATTGCTGAAGGTAATAGAATTAGAGAAGAGGTGATTAAGTCAAATCGTGGTTTAGTTTATGATCGTTTTGGTAATTTATTATTAAAAAACGTATCACACTTTTTTCTTTATTTAGATCAAAAAAATTTACCAGAAGAACCAGAAGAGCAAGAGGAGCTATTCAAAAAAATCAAAGATATTTTAGAAATTGATCAAGAGACTCTCCAAGAAAGATTGAAGCACAAAGAAAATAAAATTTTACTTTATGAAAACATTCCTTACCAAAAGGCAATCAAATTAATTTTATTAGCAGAAGACAATTTAGCTTTAGAAGTAAATTTTGAGCCTCGCCGGCAGTATTTTAGTGATTTGGGTTTAAGTCATGTTTTGGGTTATTTAGGATCGGTGACTGAAAATGATTTAGATAATGATAAAAATTATCGTTATACTGACCGTATTGGTAAAACCGGTTTAGAATTAATTTATGAAGATACTTTGAGAGGAATTGATGGAATCAGAGAAATAGAGGTTGACGCTTTAAATCGAGCGAAAAATATCATTGCTTGGCACGAACCGCTTGATGGTCATGATTTAGTTTTGACAATTGATGCAGCAGCCCAAGCTAAGCTTTATGAAGTGATGAATAAAAACGCCGAAGCTTTTGATAAAACAAAAATGGCTGCAGTAGTTTTGGACCCAAAAGACGGAGGAGTTTTATCGATGGTTAGTTTACCGGATTTTGATAACAATATTTTTACTTCTGCTTTAGACCAAGAACAATATAATAATATTATCACTGATTCTAGAAATCCTTTATTAAATCGAGTAATTAGCGGAACTTATCCTTTTGGTTCAGTTTTTAAACCAGTTGTTGCAGCAGCTGCTCTAGAAGAGAAGATAATCGACGCCAATTTTACAGTAAATAGTACTGGCGGAGTGCAAATTGGTAATAATTTTTTTCCAGATTGGCGACCACAAGGACACGGTCGGACAGATATCAAATGGGCTTTGGCTGATTCAGTTAACACATTTTTTTATACTGTTGGCGGCGGAAATAATCAGTGGCTTCAAGAAGGTTTGGGAATTAATAAAATAATGGACTATTCTCGATTATTCGGTTTAGGACAAGCAACAGGAATTGATTTAAACTCTGAGGCCTTTGGATTTTTACCGAGTAAAGAATGGAAAGAAGAAGCTTTGGGCGAACGTTGGTATTTGGGAGATACTTACAATTTATCAATTGGCCAAGGTTATTTATTGGGAACGCCATTGCAAGCAGCGATGATTATGTCTTATTTTGCTACTGGTCAAGTTTTTAAACCACATTTTATCAAAGAAACAAAAATTAATGATCAAGTAGAAGTTTTCAAGCCGGAGGTTTTGCTAGATAATTTAATCTCAGATCAGAATTTTAAGACAATCAGGGCGGGTTTGAGAGAAACTGTTCTAGAGGGAACTGCCCAAAGTCTGCAATCAGTCAAAGTAGCGGTTGCCGGCAAGACTGGTACGGCACAGTTTAACAAAAACAAAACTCCACATTCTTGGTTTGCTGCTTTTGCGCCATATGATGATCCACAAATAGTGATTTTGGTCTTAGTGGAAGAAGGCGGTGACCGTGGTTTGGCAGTAACAGTAGCTAGACAGTTTCTGGAGTGGTATTTTGATCGTTAAGTTTAAGTATTGCCAAAAGGCGATTTATTTGGCATTATAAGATAATAAAGTTAAAAAATAAAAAATAACTATGAATGAGAGAATTTTAACCTTAGAAGGCCTAGAGAAGCTAAAAACAGAGCTAGAGTATTTAAGTTCCGAAAAAAGGAAAGAAGTTGCTGAACGGATCAAAAGTGCTAAGGAATATGGCGATTTATCAGAAAACGCTGAATATCAAGAAGCAAAGGAAGAGCAATCTTTCGTGGAAGGAAGAATCTTAGAGTTGGAAAGCATTATCAAAACTTCAGTAGTTGCCGACAATAAACAAAGCAAGGGGATTGTTTCTGTTGGTTCAAAGATAAAAGTAGAGAAAGACGCTCAAGAATCAGAATTCACCATTGTCGGTAGCACCGAAGCAGACCCGGTTAACAATCGTATTTCAGTGGAGTCTCCTTTGGGAGAAGCTTTTTTGGGAGCTAAAGTTGGAGAAATAGTAGAGATAGAATTACCAGTTGGCAAAGTTGCTTATAAAGTTTTAGAAATAAAATAAATGTTTATTAAGAAAATTGGGATTGATTTAGGCACAGCTTACACTTTGGTCTATATTCCAAAGCGAGGGATTGTGATTAATGAGCCGAGTGTCGTGGCGATTTCAGTTTTCGATAAAAAAGTCATGGCTGTTGGCGATGAAGCCAAAGACATGATTGGTCGAACTCCTGATTCAATTGTTGCGGCTCGTCCTTTGAAAAATGGCGTGATTGCTGATTATCGGACGACTGAAAGCATGTTAAGATATTTTATCAACAAAGCGGTTGGTGGAATGAAAATTTTTCGACCAGAAGTAATGATCGCTGTTCCAGCTGGAATTACTTCTACAGAACGTCGAGCAGTAATTGATGCAACCTTGAACGCTGGAGCAAAAGCTGCTTATATCATCAAAGAGCCGATTGCCGCGGCAATCGGGGCTGATATTCCAATTGGCTCTGCTTCTGGACACATGATTGTTGACATGGGTGGTGGAACTTCGGAAATTGCGGTTATTTCTTTGGGTGGTATTGTAGCTAATACTTCAGTCAGAATTGGCGGAAACAAGTACGATGCAGCAATCGGCGAGTTTATAAAAAAGAAATACAACATGGCTGTTGGCGATCGAACTGCTGAAGATGTCAAAATAAAGATTGGTTCAGCTCAGTATTTGCCAAAAGGAGAAAAGCTGTTTATGGACGTCAAGGGCAGGGACATGATTTCTGGCCTACCAAGGACAATCACCGTTACCTCTGATGATGTGACTGAGGCCCTACAAAATGAGCTACAAGGCTTAATTTCGGCCGTTAAATCGGTTTTGTATCAAACTCCACCAGAGTTATCAGCAGACATTATGGACAAGGGCATGGTCCTTTCTGGAGGCACTTCGTTATTGCGTAATATGGATAAATTACTAGCTCAAGCCACTGGTGTCCCAGCTTATACTGCGGATGATTCATTATTGTGCGTAGCCAGAGGCACGGGCATTGCCTTGGAAAACTTAGAATCTTATAAACGTAGTATTTTATCGACTAAATAAAATATGTTTAAAATTGCCTTAGAAGCCAGTCGTGCCAACAAGAGCCATAAGACCGGGACCGAATGGTATGCTTGGCATTTGCTACAAGAGTTTAAAAAAATAGATCAAATTAATCAATTTATCATTTATTATCATCAGGATTTAGCTGAAGCTTTGACTCAAAATGCTCCAGCTAATTTTATTTTTCGAAAATTAAACTGGCCTTTTAAAAAGTTTTGGACACATTTCCGTTTGTCTTGGCAATTATTAAGACAAAAACCTGATAAGTTTTTTGCGAGTAATTCTTTGCCACTTTTGACACGTGGTCAAGCAATCGTGACGATTCATGACCTTGGTTTTTATAAAAATCCAGAGTTGTATCATTTTTTAGAACGTTGGTATCAAAAAATTTCTCATTATTTGAGTATCAAGAGAGCAGATAAAATAATCGCTGTTTCTGAAAATACCGCTCAAGACATTAGAAAATATTTTCCAAAAGCAAAAAATAAAATTCAAGTTATTTATAATGGCTGGAATCAAGAAGAGTTCAAAATGATCGACAGCGTAGAAAGAGAAAATATTTTGGATAAATATGATCTGCCAGAAAAATTTATTTTGTATATAGGCAGAATAGAAACCAAAAAGAATATTCAAAATTTATTAAAGGCTTTTGCTTTATTAAAAAATAAAGATTACCACTTAGTCCTTGCTGGTCGTCCTGGTAATTTTGGTTATCAAGAAATATTGGACTTATCCAAAAAAGCAGAAATAAAAGACAGAGTTCATTTGATTGGTTATATTCGTCAACAAGACTACGCTAAGCTTTTAGCTTGTGCTAACCTTTTTGTTTTTCCTTCAAAATTTGAGGGTTTTGGCATCCCGGTTTTGGAAGCAATGGGTAGCGCTGTGCCAACGGTAATTTCTGATTTAGGAGTTTTGCGTGAAATAGCAAATAATGCTAGTGTTTACTTTGATCCAGAGCGAGCAGAAGATATGGCTCAAAAGATTGATGCAGTCCTTGCTGATGATGTTTTGCAAAAAGAGTTGATCGAAAAAGGATTAAAACAATGCGCTAAATTTTCTTGGTCAAAATGTGCTCGAGAAACTTTAGCTTATATTTTGAAATAAAGTTATTTGAAATATGGAGGATTAGAAAGATGAATCAAAGATTTATCTTAGTGATGCTACTGAGCATTGTCTTGATTGCAGTTGGACCGGAATTCTGGGGTTGGTTCACTTTCTATATCAAAAGGAAGAAGAGGAAATAGCGCTCGTTGGATTGTCTGACGAGCGCTTGTTTATTTTCTTTAATTTGACAAAAAATATCTTTTATGTTATAAATTGGCAGAAGATTCAAATAAGTTGAGATGATCGCCGCGTTTGACGCGGAGGAAAAAGTCCGAACACCAATCATCCGCTTTGGGCGGAGATAGTTGGTAACGCCAACCGGCTAATTAAGTGATTAATTAGTCAGAACAAGTTGAACAGAAAGTATTCCTTCTCGCTTGCGAGATAAGGGTGAAATGCTTAGCTAATTAGCTAAGTCGTTAGCTTGGTGACAAGCTAAAAGAGCTAAACTTTATCTGGTGCAAAACTAAGTAGGCCTCTTCGGAGGCGGGTAAGTTGCTTGAGGCTATGAGTAATTATGGTCCTAGATAGATGATCATCGCTCCGCAAGGAGGACAGAATTCGGCTTATGATATTTATTTGGATCTTTTTTTATTTGATTTAAGGATTTTACTAAAATTGGGCTAAATGCTATGATAATTGCATAAATATTTTATGAAAAAGGCTGATTTTGTCTTAAATTTATTATTAGTGCCATTTGATTTTGTCCTGTTGTTTGCCGCTGGCTTATCAGCATATTTTTTGCGTTTTTCAGAAACCGTTGCTAGCCGTTATCCAGTTTTTTTTGAAATACCTTTGGAAACTTATTTCTCTTTATTATGGAAAGTAGCGATTTTAGGAATAATAATTTTTGCTTTTAGTGGATTTTATTCGATGCAAAGCAAAAGCTTGATCAAAGAAATACCAAGGGTTTTTACCGGTGTTTCTTTTTTAGTAGTTTTTTTGATTTTAGTTATTTTTGTTCAAAGAGAAGTATTTTCTTCTCGTTTTATTATTATTTTAGCTTGGTTACTGGCGATAATTTATTTGATTTTGTTGCGGGTGATTTTGACTTTGATTAAAAATTATTTATTTAAAAAATCTTGGGGTTTAGCAAAAGTAATTATTTTAGGTGATAAAAAAAGTAGAGAAGATTTAGTAACTGAATATAAAAATAATCATCGTTGGGGTTTTAAGATTGTCGGACTTGCAAATAGTCTAAAAGATTTAGAAAATTCTGAAGAATTAAAGAAAATAATTGAAACTAAAAAAATTGACTATATCATTCAAACTGACTCGACAATTTCCAAAGACGAAGCTTTGGATCTTTTGACTTTTTGTCAGGAGAATCAGATCAGCTTAAAATATGTCGCTAATCTTTTTCAAGCTCAAAGTTTACATTTGAATTTAAGTAGCGTCGCTGGTTTACCGGTTGTAGAAATACAAGGCACGCCGCTGGATGGTTGGGGAAAAGTAGTTAAGCGTATTTTTGATTTGATGATTTCTTTTGTTTTGCTAGTTATCTTATTACCAATATTTATCATTTTGGCAATTTTGATTAAACTAGAATCCAAAGGCTCTATTTTTGTTGGTTTAGAAAGAGTTGGTAAAAAAGGAGAAATGTTTAAAATTTATAAATTTCGTTCGATGATTAGCGGCGCGCACGAACTTAAAAAAGAAATTTTGGCTTACAACGAACGCAAAGATGGCCCATTGTTTAAAATGAAAAATGATCCTAGAATTACTAAATTTGGTCGTTATTTAAGAAAATTTAGTTTAGATGAATTACCACAGTTATTCAATGTTTTAAAAGGAGAGATGAGTTTAGTGGGGCCTCGTCCACATGAGCCAGAAGAAGTTTCTCAGTATCAAAGAGGTTATAAAAAATTATTAAGTATTAAGCCAGGAATTACTGGAATGGCACAGGTTTCTGGTCGCTCTGATTTGTTGTTTTCCGAGGAAGCAAAGTTAGACATTTTTTATATTGAAAATTGGTCTTTGTTATTAGATTTGGTGATATTTTTAAAAACCCCTTGGGTAGTTTTCAAGAAAAAAGCTTATTAATTTGAATAATGAAAAAAATAGCCCTAGCACATGATCATTTGTTTCAAAATGGTGGCGCGGAAAAAATATTAGCTATCTTTTCTAATCTTTATCCAGAGGCGCCTATTTTTACGCTGATTAACGATCAAAGGCTGACCAAAAATTTGTTTAGTCAGGAGAGGATTAATGCTTCTGCTTTGCAAAAAATTCCCATGGCTAATCTTTTTTTTCAATATTTTTTACCTTTGATGCCAAAAATTTGGGAGAAAACGGATTTGTCTAATTACGAGCTAGTCTTGAGTTCATCTTCAGCTTTCGTCAAAGGAGTAAGGGTGGGAGAAAACACCAAGCATATTTGTTATTGCCATGCGCCAACTAGATATCTTTGGGACGATCAAGATGAGTATCTAGGAAATTTACAGGTAAATTTTTTGGCCAAAATAATTTTAAAAAGAATTTTAAAAAAATTAAAGTCTTGGGATTTTAATAAAGCTCAAAATGTAAATTATTTTATTGCCAACTCAAAATATATTGCGGAAAAAATAAAAAAACATTATCAAAAAACCGCACAAGTTATTTATCCTAGCATCAGAGTTGATGATTTTAAAATTGCAGATAAATTAGAAGACTATTATTTAATCGTTAGTCGTTTACGTCCTTATAAAAAAGTTGATTTGGCAATCAAGGCTTTTAATAATCTAAAATTACCATTGAAAATCATTGGGGTTGGAAGTGAATATTCTAGATTAAAAAAAATGGCCGCCTCAAATATAGAGTTTTTAGGTGAGCTTTCAGATCAAGATCGTAATTATTACTTGTCTCATGCCCAGGCTTTTATTTATCCGCAAGTGGAGGATTTTGGTATTTCTGCTTTAGAAGCAATGGCTTCTGGTCGACCAGTAATTGCTTATGCTAAAGGCGGTGCTTTAGAAACTGTTGTTGACGGTCAAACTGGTTTATTTTTTTATGATCAGAATTGGGCAGCTTTAGCTCATGCTGTTTTACGTTTTCAGTATATGAAATTTGATCCGCATTTAATCAGAAATCACGCTAGAAAATTTGATCAAAGTTTTTTTATTGAAAACGTAAAAAGGTTTATTGAAAGTATTTAAGATATGAAAATTGGTATTGACATCAGGGCTTTGACCCCAAGTAAACGCAGTGGAATTGGTTCTTACATTTTTTGGGCTATCAAAAATATTATTGAATTAGATCAGGAAAATGAATATTATCTTTTTAGTTCTGGTCGAAAAAAGGCCAAATTTTTTCCAAAAGAATTTGAAGCCAAAAATGTTCAACACTTTCATTTGAATTTTCCAAACAAGCTTCTTAATTTAGCATTCTTTTTTGGTTTTGGTCCGAGTTTAAATAAATTTTTTCCAGTAAAATTGGATTTGTTTTGGTTACCAAATATTAATTTTATCAAATTAGATCCAGAAACTAAATTAATTTTGACTATTCACGATTTATCTTTTTTGCATAGCAAAAATTTTTATGACTTAAAAAGAAAACTTTGGCATAAATTAGTTAATGTTCGTTCTCTAGCAGAAAGAGCGAAGCAGATAATTTCTGTTTCTCAGCACACAAAAAGAGATGTGATGAGATTTTTTACGGTAGAAGAAGATAAAATTAAGGTGGTTTATCCAGGAATACAACATTATCAAATAAATAAGGAGACAGCCAAAAAAGTTGTTAAAGATTTAAATATTGCTGATAAATTCTTTATTTATTTAGGAACCTTAGAGCCCAGAAAAAATATTGAAAGCGTGATTAAGGCTTTTGATCGTTATCATTTGGAGTATCCAGAGACAGATTTGGTTTTGGTTGGAAATAAAGGATGGTTGTATCAAAAATTATTGTTGAGTATCAAAAAAAGACCTTATGTAAAATATCTTGGTTTTATCGATGGTTTGCAAAAGGATGCTTTGTATTCTTTGAGCCAAGCTTTGATTTGGCCTTCTTTTTATGAGGGTTTTGGTTTTCCTCCGCTCGAGGCAACAATGCATAAAAAACCAGTAATCACTAGCTACAAAACTTCTTTGCCAGAAATTATGCAAAATCAAGCTTTATATGTTGATCCTTATAATGTTTCGGAGATTTATCAGCTTTTAAAATTAATAAGCACCGATCAAGCTTTGCTTGATCGGATTAGCAAGGGCGCTGAGAATTTCAAATTTTATTTTTGGCCTGAACAAGCACAACGTATTATTAACTTATTAAAAAAATGCGAATAGTTTTAGATTTAAGAATTTTTGGTCCGCAATTTGGTGGCTTAGGAAGATATAATCAGCAGTTGTTGAAATACTTGATCAAAAATGATCAGGAAAATTATTATATTATTTTATTAAAAGAAAAGCAGCAGGAGTTTAGTTTGCCAAAAAATTTCCAAGTTAAAATTGTTCCTTATCATTGGTATTCTTTAAAAGAGCAAATTTTTTTGCCAATTATTTTAAAAAAATTAAAACCAGACTTGGTTCATTTTCCGCATTTTAATATTCCAATATTTTATCGTGCAAAATTTATAGTGACTATTCATGATTTGATCATGACTAAGTTTCCAAGTATTAGAACTAGCACTTTAAATAAATTTAGTTTCTTTTTTAAACGTCTAGCTTATAATTTTACTATTAAGTCGGCAGTTAAAAGAGCTGAAAAAATAGTTGCTGTTTCTAAGTTTACTGCCGAAGATATCAAGAAGTATTTTGCTTTATCAGATAAACAAGCGAAAAAAATAAAGGTAATTTACGAAGGCTTAACAAAGCCGGAAATAAAAAATATAGAAAAGATAGATTTACCAGAAAATTTTTTATTGTACGTTGGAAATGCTTATCCTCATAAAAATTTAGAATTTTTGATTTCAGCTTTTGCTCTTTGGCAAAAAAAACATTTAGATTTTTATCTTATTTTAATTGGAAGTAAAAATTATTTTTACCAGAGACTCGAAGATTACCTTAAAGTTAATTTTCCTGATCTTCGGGAAAAAATTATTTTTACTGGTTTTGTACCAGATGAAAAATTAGCGGCTTATTATCGACAGGCGAGAGTGTATGTTTTCCCTTCTCTGTATGAGGGATTTGGTTTGCCACCATTGGAAGCAGCAGTTTATTCTTTGCCTGTTTTATCAAGTTCTAGTTCTTGTTTGCCAGAGATTTTAGGCGACGCTGCTTTGTATTTTGATCCAAAAAGCAAAGAAGATTTTATTCAGAAGCTAGATGATTTATTGCTAAGTTCTGAAAAGAAAGAGCGATTGATTAACGAGGGCTTAAAACAAGTAAAAAAATATTCTTGGGATCAAATGGCCAGAGAAATTATTAGTCTTTATAAATCCTAGTTTTTTATTTTGAAAATATTTTTAAATCTGTTATAATATAGTCAAGATTTATTATCCTTTAGCTTTTGAATGCCAGAGAAAAAATCTAAAAAAGATTTTAGAGAGATAAAAAGAAATTTAGTTAATGAACTAGATGGTTTTTTACTCGAAAATGATGCTCCCAAAAAAGAGAGAAATCAAGCTTTAGCTGAGCTTGATCTTTTGATTAAGCAAGATTTATCGGGAGCACAAATTTTGTTAGAACAATATAAAAAAAATACTCAAAATTCAAAAGAAAAACCTCGAGCTATTGTTGAAAAAACTTCGTCAGACAAAGTACAACGATCGGCTAATATTTTGGATTTGAGAAAAATTAGCGAAAACAAAAAAATATCAAAAAAGGATTATCGTCAGATATTTCAAGGTTTAAAATTGCCAAAAATAAAATTAAAAAAATTTACTTCAAGCAAAAAAGAGAGGGTTTCTTGGAACTTGCCTAGCTTGCCAAGAATTAATTTTAATTTTAAATTAGCTCAAAAATTAGCTATTTTTGCTCTTATTTTAGCAGTTTTATTATCACCTTTTAGACTTTTGGTTTTATTAGGACGAATTCAAGATGACAAAGATTCGATTTGGCAGCTTGGTAAAAGTGGGATTTTAAATTTACAGTCTGGAGTTTTGTCAGCGTCAGAAAATGCCTATCAGACCGCCGAGCTTAATTTTCAACAAGCCTTAGAAAATTTTTCAGAAATTCAAACTGTTTTAAATCAGTATGATCAATGGATTTTAGAGGCAGGAACAAAAATACCTTTGATTGGTAAACAGCTAAATGTTGGAACTAATTTATTAAAAGTTGCAGATAATATTTCACAAGCAGCTTTGGTTTTGAACCAAAAGTTACAAACAGATGAAAGTTTGACTTCGCACATTGCTTTTTTAGAAGAGCAAATCAAAAATACCTTGCCTTATCTAGAAGATGCTAGTAAAAGTATTAAAAAAATAAAAATTGAGTCTTTACCAGATGAATTAGCGTTATATTTTGCAAATCTAAAAGATTATTTACCAAGAATAACTAATAGTTTAAGTAATCTAGAGGAAGTTTTGTCTGTTTTGAAAGAAGTTTTAGGCGAGAGTCAAGAAAAAAGATATTTAATTTTATTTCAGAACAATAACGAACTACGAGCAACTGGAGGTTTTATTGGCAGCTTGGCCGTTTTGGACATTTATCAAGGTGAAATAAAAAATTTAGAAATTCCTCGCGGTGGAACTTATGATTTATCAGCCGGGCAAACCTCAATGATCAAAGCGCCTCAGGCTCTTTCTTTGATCAATCCATATTTTAATATTTGGGATGCAAATTGGTGGCCAGATTTTCCAAGTTCTGCTCAAAAAATTTCTTGGTTCTATCAGAATTTTGGTGGTTCAACCATTGATGGCGTGATCGCAGTTAACGCCGAAGTTTTGAAAGCTCTGCTAGAGGTTTTGGGTCCACAAGAAATGCCTGAGTACGGAGTAGTGATTAGCGCCGATAATCTATATTCAGTGATCCAGGATGAAGTAGAGTTTAATTATGACAAAGAATTAAACCAGCCAAAAGCAATTATTGCTGATTTAGCTCCGAAATTATTAGATAAACTATTGCATAGTAGTGCAGAACAAAAACAAATCATCACCACCTTGGTTGAGCAGCTAGCTAATAAAAATATTCAGATGTATTTGAATAATCCAGAAACGCAAGAAAAAATTAGACAATTTGCTTGGTCTGGCGAAGTTTTAAAAAGTCAAAAAGATTATTTACAAGTAGTAAATACTAATATTGGTGGCGGTAAAACAGATAATGATATTTATCAAAGTATCGATCATCAAGCGGAAGTTTTGGATAACGGAGAGATTGTAAATACAGTCAGAGTGACCAGAACAAATAAGGGCATGGAAAATAATCCTTTATCTGGAATCGAAGGCGGTAATGTTAGTTATCTGAGATTTTATGTGCCACAAGGTAGTCAATTTATCGAGGCCGTTGGCTTTGATACTTTACCAGCTGGGTATTTTCATAGCGTTGATGCTAAAGTCACAAAAGATCCTGAGATTCAAGCCGAAGAAGATGCTAAAATGATTGACGCTGCTTCGCAAACCGAAATTTATGAAAGTTTAGATAAAACTGTTTTTGCAAATTGGGTCGCCTTGAAGCCTGGCGAAAGTCAAACTGTTGCTATTAAATATAAATTACCGTTTAAACTTGATGTTTCCAATCCATTGGTAAACAATTGGTGGACAAAATTATTAAGCGGTGATGTATTTTTGGATAATTATAGTTTATTAATTCAAGCACAAGCGGGTGCTCAAAACACAATTTTTAACTCTTCAGTTTTATTACCAGAAAATTTAAGAGTAGTTTGGAATCAATCTAGTGTTAAAGATAAGATGAGTGTAAGTAATAAGTTAGTGACTTACACCAATGATTTACTTGGTGATCAGTACTTCGGATTCATTGTTAGTTCAAAATAATAAATGTGGTCAAAATTTTGGCATAAAATTAATAACACAGTAGCAGGTGGGGCAGTGATCATTGCCTGTTTTTCTTTTTTGTCTAAAATTTTAGCTTTATTAAGGGAAAGATTGATTGCTCATAATTTTGCTGCGTCTGAAATTTCTGATGTTTATTATGCAGCTTTTCGTTTGCCGGATTTAATTTTTAATACCTTGGTTCTAGGAGCTCTAACCTCAGCCTTTATCCCTGTTTTTCAAAAAGTTTGGAACAAAAATAAAGAAGAAGGTTTGATTTTAGCAAATTCAGTTTTGAATTTGTTTTTAGTTATTATCTTCTTTTTGAGTTTAGGGGCTTTTCTTTTTGCACCGCAGATTATGAAAGTTTTAACTCCTGGCTTTTCAGACTGGCAGATGATCAAAGTGACTCAAATGACTAGGGTGATGTTGCTGTCGATTTTATTTTTTGTTGCTTCCAATGTTGCTGGCGGAATTTTAAATTCCTGGAAAAGATTTTTTAGCTTTTCTTTAGCTGCTTCTTTTTATAATCTGGGAATTATTTTTGGAATTATTTTTTTATATCCAATTTTAGGACTCAACGCTCTTGCTTGGGGCGTGGTAGTTGGCGCTGCTTTGCATTTGTTGGTTCAATTGCCGGAATTAATTAAACATGGTTTTAGATATCGACCAGTTTTAAAAATCAACGCTGAGTTGAAAAGAATTTTATTTTTAATGTTACCAAGAACCTTGGGTCTTGCTGCTGGCCAAATAAATTTGATTTTTATTACAATGATCGCCTCTTCTTTGACGGTTGGTAGTATTGCTATTTTTAATTTCGCAAACAATTTACAAAGCTTACCAATTAGTCTATTTGCTGTTTCTTTAGCAATTGCTGTTTTTCCAACCTTCACCCAAGCTATTCAAGAAGAAAACAAAGAGTTATTTGCTCAACATTTTTCGAACAGTTTTAGAAGAATTTTATTTGTTTTGATTCCATTATCTATTTTGATTGTTATCTTGAGAGCGCAAATTGTTCGAGTTATTTTAGGAACAGGTGCTTTTACTTGGGAAGATACTTATTACACCGCTCAAACTCTTGGTTTTTTTGCAATTTCTATTTTTGCTCAAGGTTTGATTCCGATTTTAGCTCGTTCTTTTTATGCTTGGGAAGACACAAAGACTCCGATGTTGGTCAGTATCTTTAGTATTTTAGTAAATATTGCTTTGTCATTTTTGTTAGTGAGACATTTGCAAGTAATGGGATTAGCCTTGGCTTTTTCACTTTCTAGTATTTTAAACATGGTTTTGCTTTATCTTTTATTGCATAAGAAAAATAAAGACTTGGATGATCAAAAAATATTCTTTTCGATTATTAAGATCAGTTTGATCTCAATTCCTACTGGGGCAATTACTTATCTTGCTTTACAATTTTTATCAACCATTGTGGATATGAGAACTTTCTTGGGAATTCTTATTCAAGGTTTTGGTGCAGGACTTGTGGGCTTGATAATTTATCTAATTTTAGCTATAGTTTTCAAACTAGAAGAGATTGATTTGGTGAGAAAATTACTAAAAAGACTACTAAAAGTTGTTCACTAAGTTTATAAAAATAGCAAAATTAAAAAATAATAATTAAAAATTTGCTAATCACAGAGAATTAAGATACTATAGGGGCATTATTCTATGGATAAAATCCGAAATTTTTGCATTATTGCTCACATTGATCATGGTAAGTCTACTTTGGCTGACCGGATGTTGGAATTGACTCATACTGTTGAACAAAGAAAAATGAAAAATCAGATCCTAGATCAAATGGATTTGGAAAGAGAAAGAGGAATTACGATTAAATTACAACCAGTGCGAATGCTCTGGCGTGGATATACTTTGAATTTGATTGATACACCTGGTCATGTAGATTTTACTTATGAGGTTTCAAGATCTTTAGCTGCTGTCGAAGGCGCTGTTTTGTTAGTTGACGCTACTCAAGGTATCGAAGCGCAAACTCTGGCTAATTTATATTTAGCTTTGGAACAAAATTTAGAAATTATTCCAGTAATCAATAAAATAGATTTACCAGCTTCTGATGTTGAAAAAGTTAGTAAAGAAATCGTTAATCTTTTGGGTTGTCAAAAAGAAGATATTATTTTAGCTTCTGCAAAAACTGGTAAGGGAGTAGAGGATATTTTACAAAAAGTGATTGATCATGTGCCAGCACCAAAGAGCCGGGCTGATGAATTACAGGCTTTGATTTTTGATTCCGTCTATGATGAATATCGAGGAGTTGTAATTTATGTTCGTGTCTTTGGCGGTGATTTGAAAAAAGGACAAGCAGTAAAATTTTCGGCTAGTGAGGCAGAGACCGAGGTTTTAGATTTAGGGTTTTTTCAACCTTCTTGGGTTAGTGCTCCAGAATTGACAAATGGTAATATTGGTTATTTAGTGACCGGAATCAAAGATCTTTCTTTGGCCAAAGTTGGTGACACGATTATTAGTAAAATTAGTAAGACCAAGGCTTTTCCTGGCTACAAAGAGATTCAGCCGATGGTTTATGCTGGTATTTTCCCAACTGAAGGTGGAGAATATAATAAATTAAGAGAAGCAATTTTAAAACTCAAGCTTTCTGATGCCAGCTTAGTTTTTGAACCAGCAAGTTCTCAGGCCCTAGGTTTTGGTTTCCGTTGTGGTTTTTTGGGATTATTGCATTTGGAAATTTTTCAAGAAAGATTAAAAAGAGAGTTTGATTTAAATTTGATCGTTACTGTGCCAACTGTGGCTTATAAATTATTTTTAAAAAATGGAGAAGAAAAGATTTTGACCACGCCAGCTGAAATGCCCGATCCAAATCATATTGAATATATCGAAGAGCCTTATGTAAATATCGAAGTGGTTTCTCCCAAAGCTTATATTGGAGATTTGATTTCTTACGTTATCGAGCAACGAGGAATTGCTAAAGATACAGAATATTTAGATGAAAATAGAGTAATTTTGCGTTATCAGATTCCATTGAGTAGTGTTTTGGTAGATTTTTATGACAAAATAAAAAGCATTTCTTCTGGCTACGCTTCTTTGAATTATGATTTAGCTGATTACAAAAAATGCGACTTAGTTAAAATGGAAATTTCTGTTGCTGAAAATCCAGTAGAAGCATTAACGATGCTTACTTATCGTGATCAGGCTCATATGGTTGGTAAAAAGATTGTCAAAAAATTAAAAGATGTTTTACCAAGAGCGCAATTTGCGATCAAAGTTCAGGCTTCAATTGGCGGTAAAATAATTGCTGCTGAAAGAATTTCAGCGATGCGTAAAGATGTGACGGCTAAACTTTATGGCGGCGACGTCACTCGTAAACGTAAACTTTTAGAGAAACAAAAAAAAGGTAAAAAAAGAATGGCTCAGTCGGGTAGAGTAGTCATTCCTCAAGAGGCTTATTTGGCGATTTTAAAGAAGGATTAGCCTAAGAAAGGCCAATGCCAATAGTCCAAACGATCATCGAAAAGATGATGAAAATTGCCAAAACAAACATGATTCTTTTTTGAATTTTTTTACGCATACTTTAAATTAATTTACTCCTGTATTATAATACATTTGTCTGACCTAAGACAAATGTATGATGAATCATTTTGAGGAATTTTTAGATCAATACGAGTCTTTGATTTGCGTCTCGGCAATCAAAAAGACTAGTTGGTCTTTTTATTTTGTTTTTTTTATAGTTTTTCCGATAATTTTCTTTTTGTTATACCCAATGAGCGTGCAAGGTAGGCGAGGATTTTTTCTTTGGCTCAGTTTAATTTTTTTAGCCTTACTATTTGTCGTGAAGATTTTTGAAAAAGCAGACAACCTGTATTTACTGACCAACAAGCGTTTGTTATTTTTAGAAAAAAACAAGCTAAAATATAATTTATCGGGAAGCATTTCTTTGAAAAAAATAAAAAAAATAAAAAAAACTGGTTATCACGGAATATCTCTTTGGTTAAACCATAAACGTTTTGATTTATCAAAATTAGACGATCGGGATTTGATTTATCAAAAAATAATTAAGTTGAAAAAAACTTAGACTTTGGTATTTGAGTCAAAATTTGGTATAATATAGCTATCTCGGATTAATAACTATGCCAGAAAATAAATTTGAATTAGATCTAAAACAAGAGCCTGTTTCTTTGGAAAAAGATTCTGGTCAAAAATTAGAATCCAAAGAAACAACTCCAGAGCAGTCAAGTCAAGAAAAACAAGAAAGAGAACCGATAAATATTGACTTGCCTCAAGTAAAAAGTGTTTCGCAAAACGCTAATTTTGACGCTGATTTGGAACTAAAAAAAGTAGAAAGTATTTTATCTGAAAATATGGAAAGTGCTTTTTTATCGATGGATAGTGCTACGCAATTAGTTTTTAAACAAAAAGGTGAAGAAACTGCCAAAAAAATATTTGTTTTGCTTAAATCTGGAAAAGCTAAAATGAAAAAAATCATTGATTTAATTTTTCAGTGGCTTAGAATTATACCAAAAGTTAATAAACATTTTTTGCAGCAGGAAGCAAAAATTAAAGCCGACGCGATTTTAAACATGTATAAACAAGAAAACAAACAATGATTTCGCTAGAAGCTATTATTTTAATCAGCATTTTTTTATTACTGGCCATTGCCTTAGTAATTTTATTTTTTTGGTATAAAAAAAATATTAATAAAAATCCTGAACTAGAAATGCTTTTGCTCAAAGTTCCTAGATATACCAAAAAAGATCAGGATGAATTAAATAAAGATTATATTAATGGCGCTTTGGGTCGAATTGAAAATCTTTTTACTGCTCTAGCTGGTTTGAAATCTGAAAAATCTTTGAAAAAAGAAAGAATTTTTTCTTTAGAAATGGTAGCCTTTAAGGGGATTATTTATTTTTACGTGGCCGTCCCTAAAAAATTAAAAGAATTTTTTTTACAACAATTTCAATCAGTTTATCCAAAAGTTTATTTTGAAGAAATTTCTGATTACAATATTTTTGAAGCTAACAGTGTGATTAAAGCAGGTGCTTTGAAATTAAAAAAAGATTCTACTTTACCGATCAAAACTTACCATGTTTTTGAAAATGATCCTTTGGAGAGTATTACCAATGCTTTGAGTAAGCTGAACGAACATGAGTCAGCTTCCATTCAGTATGTTTTTAAATCCGCGCCAAAGGCTTGGCATAGCAGAGCAAGGAAAATTGTTAGAAACATGCAAGATGGTGAGAGTTTGCAAACTGCGGTTTCAAAAGCGGGTAGTGGAAAATCAATTTTTGGGTTTTTCTCATTTTTAGGAAGTTTTTTTAATTTTGCTAGTCCAGACAAAAATAAAGATCATCAACAATTTCCATTAGAAAATAAACATCAAAGTTCTGCTAAAGAACAGGAAATTAGTAAGCTTTTAGAAGATAAAAACTCTAAACCAGCCTTAGATGTCAATCTAAGAGTGGTTGTTTCTAGCAATAGCAAAGAAAGATCAGAGGCAGTTTTGGAAGATATTTTGAATAGTTATGCGCAATACAATATTTATGAATTTGGTAATAGCTTCGAAGCTTTGCTTCCTAAAAAATCTGACAAATTGATTGATCAGTTTATTTTCCGACAATTTATTGATAAAAATAGTTTTCTTTTGAATTCAGAAGAAATGGTTTCGGTCATTCATTTGCCTTTACCGACCACCGAAACTCCAAACATTGCTTGGTTGGAGGCTGTTAAGGCCCCACCACCAAGCAATATGCCCCAAGATGGCTTAATACTCGGCAAAAGCTCTTATCGTGGTCGAGAGACCCTAGTTAGGATCAAGTCAGAGGATCGCCGCCGCCATATGTATGTCATTGGTCAGACTGGAACCGGAAAATCTGTTTTTCAGGAAAGTTTAATTATTCAGGACATTAAAGCTGGCAAGGGAGTCTGCGTAGTTGATCCACATGGTGATTTGGTAGAGGTTATTTTGACTCAAATTCCAAAAGAAAGAGCAGAAGATGTGATTTTGTTTGATCCGGCAAATTCCCAACGACCATTAGGAATGAACATGTTGGAATATGAAACGGAAGAGCAAAAAACTTTTGTGATCAACGAAATGATTGCAATTTTTGATAAACTATACGACTTAAAAGCTACCGGTGGTCCGATGTTTGAACAATACATGCGCAATGCCATGTTGCTGGTTATGGATGATAAAGAAAGCGGAGCGACGCTATTAGAAATTCCAAAAATTTTAGCAGACGCTGAGTATCGAAAGAAAAAATTAGAGACTGTTAAAAATGTTTTTGTCAAAGATTTTTGGGAAAAAGAGGCGCAAAAAGCTGGCGGCGATGCAGCCTTAGCTAACATGGTTCCTTATATTACTAGTAAATTAACTCCGTTTATTTCCAATGATTTGATTCGACCGATTATCGCTCAAAGTAAAAGTGCTTTTAATTTCCGAGAGGCGATGGATTCAAATAAAATTGTTTTATTGAATCTATCCAAAGGTAAGATCGGTGAAACAAATAGTAGTTTACTAGGAATGGTGGTGATTGGAAAATTATTATTTGCTGCCATGAGTCGGGTAGACACTGCCGAAGAAGACAGAAAGGACTTTTATCTATACATTGATGAGTTTCAAAATTTTATTACTGATACAGTTTCGGTTATTTTGTCAGAAGCCAGAAAATATAAATTAAATTTAATTTTAGCTCATCAGTTTATTGCTCAGTTAGTTAAAAGCGGAGATACTAGAACCAGAGATGCTATTTTTGGTAATGTTGGAACTTTGGTTTCTTTCCGAATTGGCGTAGAAGATTCAGAGATTATTGCCAAACAAATGGCTCCAGTAGTCTCAGAATATGATTTGATCAATATGCCAAAATATACTTGTTATGTAAAATTATTGATTGACAATACAGTCACTCCAGCTTTTAATTTTCAACCAATCAAACCAGAAAAAGGTCATTTTGAATTAGCCCAGGCAATCAAAGAATTGTCAGCCTTAAAATATGGACGAGATAGGAAGTTAATCGAAGAAGAAGTGGTAAGGCGTTTAAAAGTCTAAAAATAAGTAAATTTAGCCTAAAAATACCTATTGAAATCCGGGTATTTTTATGTTATTCTAAATGAAGAAAAGAGCAAAAAATTTACAAAAACAAAAAATAAAAATGGCAGATGCAAAAAAAATTAAAGATTTAGAATCTTTGGTTTACAATTTAGAATTAGAGCTCAAAAAAACTAAAATAGTTTTAGGAGAGTTGCAGGGCAAAAAGCCAAAAGATGCTGTAAATTATAGTTTGAAAGCAGCCGAATATGGCCGAGAAGATACTGAAGAGGAAGGTTTGGTGATTGAAGGGGTTTTTAATGGTCAAATCATGATTGGTCCTGACGGCAAACAATATTCAGTGCCAGCGAACTATGCTTCAAAATCAAAATTAGTTGAAGGAGATATTTTAAAACTAACGATTGATAATAACGGGGCTTTTGTTTTCAAACAAATTTCACCAGTAGAGAGACAGCGTTTGATCGGACATTTGGTGAGAGATAAAGAAAGTGGAAATTTTGTTGTTTTGGCTGGGGAAAAAATATTTAAAGTATTATTAGCCAGTATTACTTATTTCAAAGGCGAAGAAGGTGATGAAGTTGTGATCTTGGTGCCAAAAGATGAAGATAGTGAATGGGCAGCCGTTGAAAATGTGATCAAAAATAAAAAAAATAAAAATTATCAAGAAGAAGATTTAGAAATTAACTTATAATAAAAATAACAATTTTTCATGTCAGAGGTATTGTACAGAAAATATCGACCAAAAGTTTTCAAAGAAGTTGTTGGTCAAAGACCAATCAAAGTTACTCTGGAAAATGAAATAATTTCTGGCATGCTTGCGCATGCTTACCTATTTGTAGGACCAAGAGGAACGGGCAAAACAACATTGGCCCGTCTTTTTGCGCGCTCTTTAAACTGTCTAAATCGCAAAGAAAATGAAGCTGAGCCTTGTAATGCTTGTCAGGCTTGCCAAAGTAATTTGAACAATCAGTCTTTGGATGTGATTGAAATTGATGCCGCTTCACATACCGGCGTAGATAATGTCAGGGAAAACATTATTGCTAACGCTCAAACTCCGCCTTTTAATCAAAAAGGTTATAAAGTTTTCGTGATTGATGAAGTGCACATGCTTTCTAAGTCAGCTTTTAATGCTTTGCTCAAAACTTTGGAAGAACCACCAAAACAAGTTATTTTTATTTTAGCAACAACAGAAATTCACAAAGTTCCTGAAACAATTATTTCTCGCTGTCAGCGTTTTGATTTCAAAAAAATCCCTCAAGCCGAAGTGATCAAAAGATTAACAGAGATCATTGAATGGGAAAAAATTCAAATAGAGGATAGTGTTTTAGCGCAAATTGCTCGTCGCTCAGAAGGTTGTTTGCGTGATGCAGAGTCACTTTTGGGACAGATTATTTCTTTATCCAGTGGCAAAGTGACTGATGATTTAGTTTCTTTGGTTTTGCCACGTAATAATTGGCAGGAAATAGATATTTTGTTAGAAGCTTTACGTTTAAACAATCTAGCTGCGGCATTAAATCAAATCGCTAAATTAATTGACGAAGGTGTGGATGTTGATACTTTACTTAATGATTTATTAGACTATGTTCGTCAAACAATGCTTTATAAAATTATCGGTTCTGATTTTTCTTTGAATCTAGACGATCATTTAAAAGAAGAAATAAAAAAACAAGCCGATGGTTTTCAACTTGCTGACTTATCTCGCTTGCTAAATATTTTATTAAATAAAACTAGTAACAAGCAACAAAGCATTATTGATCAATTGCCATTGGAGCTAGCCTGTGTAGAATTTTTATTAGCATCTACTTCGGAATTAAAAATAGAACATCAAACGCCAGCAAATATTTCAAATAATAAAATAGAAATAGAGAAGAATGATCTTTGGAAATCATTACAAAATAATTGGGATCATTTGGTTGATTTATTAAAACCACTAAATCATTCTATCTCTGGTTTGATCAAAAATGCGCATCCTCTGAACGCTGGCGAACAAGAGATTGTGATTGGTTGTGAATTTTCTTTTCACATTGAACAGCTCAGTAAGCCAGAAATGAAACAAGAGATTGAAGAAAAAATAGCTCGGATTTTAAATAAAAAAATTAAAATAACTTTTGAAATAGATGATGATTATCAGGCTCATCATCAGGAATTTCGTGGTGGCTCAGAAAAAGGTGTTAATGAAGCTGTTGACGTCTTTGGGGGAGAAGTGCTATAACAACTTAAATTAAGAACATTCAATCTGGAGGATTGAACGATGAAGATTTTTTCTAAGGGCACAGAGCTTCTTCTGACTGATCGAGCTGGCCACACAGAGAACGTTCACGTGTTCTCTTACAGCATTACCTCTGAGATGATCATCATTAGTATCGCAGAAAACAAAGGCGTGCGGATCATTCATTTTCTTGGTCAGTGGCACAAGATCGTTGGAAGCGAAAGCTATATGATTACGCTTTCTGAAGTAGAAAAAGATCCAGTTTCACCAACAGCCTGACTTCGGTCGGGCTTTTTTATTTAAAAAAACAGCTTTTCAGCTGCACTCACTTCATTCGCTTGGCTCGGGGCGCTGGACCATTGTCCAGCATCTTAGGATTTTCGTCTCCGACTCAATTTTATCAATCCCGAACCTACGCTCACTTCATTCGCTTGGCTCGGGGACAGGGATTTGAACCCCGATTAACTGGACCAGAACCAGTCGTCCTACCAATTAGACGATCCCCGAATATTATTGTAAAATGATGAAGATAGTATAAGATAAGCGATTAATTTAGTCAATAATCATTGAACTTGTAATTTTATGATGTTTAGATCAGGGAATCAAAAATATATTTATTACGCTTTAGAAATAGCAGTTTTATTATTGATTGTTGGTGGTTTATTGTTAAAAAAATCTGAAACAGAAGAAAAAAAGATTGCTAATTTTATTGAATGTGAAGCAGCGGGTTTTCCGATAATGGAATCTCATCCACGTCAGTGTCGAGCAAACAATGAAACTTTTGTGGAAATTTTAAAGGATCAAATTTTAAATAAAGCAGAGCAAGAAAAATTTAATTTAATTCGTTTAGACTCTGTTCATGCTGATGATTATATTACAAGTCCGCTTACTATTTCTGGTCAAGCCAGAGGAACTTGGTTTTTTGAAAGCTCTTTTCCGGTAAGTTTAGTTAATTGGGACGGTCTGATCATTGCTCAAGGAATTGCTCAGGCTAAGGGGGATTGGATGACCGAAGATTTTGTGCCTTTTACTGTAAACTTAGAATTTAGCAAACCAGATTACAAAAACAACGGAGCTTTGATTTTTCAAAAAGATAATCCTTCAGGATTACCGGAGCATGACGATGCTTTAGAAATTCCAATTTATTTTGAATAATAAAAGAAGGTCACGGAAATTTTTCGTGGCTTTTTTTGTCAATAATATTTTTGACACAAAGCTTAAAAAATGAGACAATTTTGCTGTTATGAATGAACAAATTTACGAAGAAAAAAAGAAAGTTCAGTTAGAATATTATAATTCGACCGCTGAAAAGTATGATTCTTGGCATACAGAGACCGAGTCAGCGAAAATTGTTGATACTTGGAATTTTTCTAATTTACAAAAATTCATTGGCTCCAAAAAAGCAGAGAAGTGTTTAGATATTGCCTGTGGCACTGGTCGCTTGAGTGCTAAACTTTTGACTATTGCAGAAAATGTTTACGGCGTAGATTTGTCAGAAGAGGTTTTAAAAATTGCCAAAAATAAATACCCAAACATCAATTTTACTCAAGGAGAATCTGTTGCTTTGCCTTATCAGGACAATTTTTTTGACCTAGTAGTGATCAATGGTTCCTTACATCATTTTTTCGCTATGGAACAAACTTTTCGAGAAGTTTTTAGAGTCTTAAAACCAGAAGGACATTTTGTAATTTTAGGTGAACCAAATGCTAATTATCATAAATGGCACAATCCATTTTTTTATTCTTGGCTTGCTGTGCGTTTATTAATTCGTGCTTTAAATATTTTTGTTCCCCAGGCAACTGTTCATCAAGAAATGATTGAACCTGATGCTGAAGTTTTTTTTCCAAAAAAAATGCGTCAAAGCTTAAAAAATGTTGGTTTTAAAATAAAAGAATTTTATACTTATGATTATTTTCCACGTCTAGAAGCAAAGTGGTTTTTAAAAATTTACAAAGTTTACTTAAATTGGGAAAGAAAATTCTTGAGCCCAATTTTACCGGATTTAGGGGCAGCAATTCAATTTTTGGCAGTCAAGCAGTCAAAGCTTGAAAAAAAATAGATTTGTGCTAAAATATCCGCATATTTAAAAATAAATTTCTATGCAAAAAAAGACTATTTTTCGTGTAAAACAGGTGAGTCAAAATCAAGTACGTGCTACTTTTTTAGGAATTGTGCTTTTAACAATTTTTACTGCTTTGGTAGTTTGGCCACAAGGCTTTGGTTGGTTTAGTAGATTTAAAGTTCATTTGGGCTTAGATTTACAAGGCGGAACTCATTTAGTTTATGAGGCCGATGTAACTGCTTTTGCTGATTCTGATAAGAAAGAATCAGTCGAAGGCGTCAGAGATGTGATTGAGCGTCGAGTAAACGCTTATGGTGTTTCTGAACCAACGATTCAAACTAATTATAGCGGCGATAATTATCGCATTATTGTTGAGCTTGCCGGTGTCAAAGATGTCAATGAGGCAATTAAGATGATCGGTGAGACTCCTTTGTTAGAGTTTAAAACCCAGGGTGTTGCGCCAATAGTTGAAGTTAATACTGATGAGGAGGCTGTAAATGAGCCTCGGGCATTAGCTGAAGAAATTTTAGCCAAGGCTTTAGCTGGCGCTGACTTTGCTCAACTTGCTCAAGAATACAGCGAAGACTTGGGTTCAGCTCAAAACGGTGGTGATTTACCATGGGTTACTCGTGGTGAGTTTGTTCCTGAATTTGATCAAGCTATTTTTGATCAACTAAAGAGTGGGGAAATCTCCAAAGAATTAGTTACCTCTCAATTTGGTTATCATATTATCAAAAAAATTGAAGAGAGAGTAAATGAAAGTGGCGAAGTAGAAGTGCATGCTGCTCATATTTTGATCAAAAATGAAAACGCTGATTTGGGCAATACCATTTGGGAAAACACTGAACTTGGCGGTAAAAATCTAAAAAGAGCTTATTTAGAGTTTGATCAAAATACAAATCAACCCTTAGTTGGTTTAGAGTTTGATTCTGATGGTAAAGATATGTTTGCTGAAATTACCGGCGCTAATGTCGGAAAGCCGGTCGCTATCTTTTTGGATGGATTTTTAGTTTCTGCTCCAACTGTTCAAGAGGCGATTAAAGATGGAAATGCAGTAATTTCTGGAAATTTCAATGCTTCAGAGGCCAAAGATATGGTTCGTCGTTTGAATTCCGGTGCTTTACCAGTGCCAATTACTTTAGTTAGTCAGCAGACCGTAGGCGCTTCTTTGGGCGCTAGTTCAGTACAAAAAAGCTTGATGGCCGGTATTATTGGTTTGATTGCCGCTGCTTTATTCATGCTATTTTATTATCGTTTACCAGGCTTAGTTGCTGTCTTGGCTTTAGGAGTTTATTCATTGCTTACTTTAGCTTTATTTGAAATTATTCCAGTGACAATGACTTTGGCTGGTGTTGCCGGTTTTATTCTTTCGGTTGGTATGGCAGTGGACGCTAATGTTTTGATTTTTGAAAGAACCAAAGAAGAATTAAGAGATGGCAGAAGTTTGACTTCAGCTATTGAAAATGGCTTTGTTAGAGCCTGGAGCTCAATTCGTGACTCAAATATTTCTTCGATCATTACTTGTTTGATTTTAGCCTGGTTTGGAACTTCTATTGTCAAAGGTTTTGCAATTACCTTGGCGATTGGTATTTTGATTTCCATGTTCTCAGCAATTACCGTAACCAGAACATTTTTAAGAATTATGGTTAATAAGAAAATAGAAGATAAATTGTGGTTGTTTGGTTTAAAGAAAAAAGGAGAATAAAATTATGTATAATATTATTGATTCAAAAAAAATTTGGTTTTCAATTTCTGGATTCCTAATGGCCATCAGTATTCTTGCTCTAGTAATTTGGGGTTTGAAGTTAGGAATTGATTTTACCGGTGGTAGTTTGTTAGAGATATCTTATGAAAACAATCGTCCAGAAATTACTCAAATAGAGGAGAGTTTGGCGCAGATAGATTTAAACAATGTCAAAGTTCAACCAAGTGGTGATAACATTTTTATCTTACGTTTTGAAAATGTCGATGAAGATAAACATCAAGTCGTTCTTAATCAGCTAAAATCTAGCGCTCCCGACTCTGGTTTAGTGGAAGAACAAAGATTTGAATCTGTTGGTCCAACTATTGGTCAAGAATTAAAGAGTAAAGCCATTGAGGCAATTATTATTGTTTTGATTTTCATTGTTGCTTATATTGCTTATGCCTTTAGAAAGGTCTCTAAACCAGTTGCTTCTTGGAAATATGGTTTGGCTGCAATCGCTGCTTTAGTGCATGACATTTTAATCGTTACCGGCGTGTTTGCCATCCTGGGTTATTTCTTAGGAGTGGAAATTGACACTTTATTTGTAACTGCTTTGTTGACGATTTTGGGCTTTTCTGTTCATGATACGATCGTTACTTTTGATCGAGTTCGAGAAAATCTATTTAAAATTCATAACCAAAGCTTTACAGAAATTGTAAATATTAGTGTTAATCAAACTATTATTCGCTCGATTAATACTTCCTTAACTACGCTTTTGGTCTTGCTAGCAATCTATATTTTTGGTGGTCAGAGCATTCAATATTTCGTTTTGGCTTTGATTTTAGGCGTGATTGTTGGTACTTATTCTTCGATTTTCATTGCCTCACCACTTTTGGTTTGGTGGAACAAAAATTCATAATTTAGGCTAATTTTAGCTATATTTTGTCAAGTCGCCCTATTTGTAAAAATGGGGTTGACTTTTTTTTATAAATATGTTATTATGGTGAGGAATTAAAAATTCAAGATAAAATTATGAGTTCAATTTTAGATCAAGTAATGACTGCACAACAGTTATCTCATTTAGCCGAATTTAATCCCAGCGCTACTGTCGAGCGTATTTTAGGCCTGCTTTCCGAACGTGAGCAAGAGATTTTGAAAATGCGACATGGTTTGGCTGGAGCTGATAAAAAAACCCTAGAAGACATCGGTGGTCAATACAAAATCACTCGTGAAAGAGTGCGTCAAATTGAAAATAGTGCTTTGAAAAAAATCAGTAAAAGTTTTGATGAAAATTTTATCAAACAAATTGAAGATATTGCCAACGCTATTTTAGCTGAGCATGGCGGCATGATGTCTGAAGAAAGTTTGATTAAAGAATTATTGATGGTTCCTGGTGTAACTGATGAAAACAAAGCTGCGATTAATTTTGTCTTGAGTCAACTTTTAAATCATCGTTTTCATTTTGTCAAAGAAAACAAACATAATCATAGTTTTTGGAAAACCCCAGAAGCTTCTCTTGATTTTTTTGAAGAGGTTATTGAAAATTTACGCCAATTAATTTTAGAATACAAAGAAGCATTAGAGCTTGAAAAATTAGTTAAAAATGTTTCAGAAGCTGATTTTTTTACCTCTAACGATGATCTGACTGAAAAAATGGTAGTCAACTTTTTGGATATTACCAAGAAAATTAAAGACAATCCTTATCAAGAATGGGGTTTAACTGAATGGCCAAGTATTACCCCGAAGAGAATGAATGACAAAATCTACATTGTCTTGAAAAAAGAAAATAAACCATTACATTTTACAGAGATCGCTGAAATTATTAACTCAAAATCCTTTGATAAAAGAAAGGCTTATCCTGCAACTATTCATAATGAATTAATTTTGGATGATAAATATGTCTTGGTTGGTCGTGGTATTTATGCCTTAAAAGAATGGGGTTATAAACCAGGCGTCGTTGCAGATGTAATTGCTGAAATTTTAATCGAACAAGATAGACCATTGAGTAAAAAAGAAATTATCGCTGAAGTTTTAAAGAAAAGAATGATTAAAGAAACGACGATTACTTTGGCTCTGATGAATAAAGACCGCTTTGAAAGAGATAGTAAAGGTAGATATTTCCTCAAAAATGCTTAAATTAAATTTTAAAAACATCCTTTTATTTTAAGAGGATGTTTTTGTATTGCCTTATTCTTTAAAAACTTGCAATAATAATGTATAATAAAGATAAGATAATCTAATGCAGATAGAATTTTTAAATTTAGTGATTGATTTATCACCATTATTTATTGCTGCTGACAAGGGGCCTATTTTTGCTTTGTGGTATATTATCGCTCATGGCGGTTGGATTCCTTTGGCTTGGATCTTGATCACTCAAGGTTATGAGGTTTGGATCATGGAAAAACAGAATAAATGGTTTGACACAAATAAATTTGTTTTGTTGGCCGTTGATATCCCTAAAGAACATGAACAAACACCAAAGGCAGTTGAGGGTTTATTTTCTACCGTTTCTGGAGCGCATGCTAATATTAATAAAGTTGACCAATATGTTAAAGGTATTTTTCAATTAGCTTTTTCTTTTGAAATCGTTAGTATCGATGGCTATGTGCAGTTTTTGATTCGTACTCCAGTGCAATACCGCGATGTGATCGAAAGTTCGATTTATTCTCAGTATCCGGATGCTGAAATTACTGAAGTTGATGATTATGTTAATTGGGCGCCAGAAGAATATCCTGACGAAGATTATAATATTTGGGGCACAGAAGTTGTCTTGGTTAAAGAAGATGCTTTGCCGATTCGTACTTACCCAGCTTTTGAGGATAAGGTTTCTGGAGAATACAAAGATCCGCTAGCAGCTTTGCTGGAGACGATGAGTAAAATTCACATTGGTGAACAAGTTTGGCTTCAAATTATTGTCCGCCCAACCGGAGTGGATTGGATCAAAAAAAGCGAGGAAGCAGCTTATAAAATTGCTGGTAAAAAAATGCCTGACAGCGGTGGAAATAAAGCTACGCAGTCTGTTGATTTTATTACCAATGCCATGGATAATATTGGCGAATTTATTTTTCCACTTTGGAAGGAAGCGGAAAAGAAAAAAGACGACATGCCAAGCTTGATGCTTCACTTGACTCCAGGAGAAAAGGGAACCTTAGAAGCAATTGAAAATAAAGCTGGTAAAATAGGCTTTGACTGTAAAATTCGTTTAGTTTATTTGTCGCCAAATGAAGACTATAATCCTAATCGAGTAGTTTCTTCGGTTTTTGGAGCAATTAAACAATTTTCTACCCTTGATTTAAATAGTTTTAAGCCTGACGCAAAAACTAAGACTTCGACAAATTATTGGTTTACTAAATATCGCAATAAAAAACGAAAAGCCAAAATTATCAAAGCTTATAAAGGCAGAAGTACAGTAGCTGGGTATAAAACCTTTATTTTAAATACAGAAGAGCTTGCGAGTCTTTGGCACTTCCCAGGAATTGAAGTCAGAACACCGCTTCTAAAGCGTACTGATACCAAAAAAGGCGAAGCTCCTTCTGGTTTGCCAATTTCTATGAGTGGCAATGATAACGATCGGGTTAGTCAGGATTTAAAAATTCAGCTAAATAAAAAGCCCGATTTTAATGTCAATTTAGATAATGATTATTTTGAAGAAAAATTTGCTAAAAATAAAGAAGAATTTAAACAAAAACAAATTACAAAGCAGTTGGCTGATAAAAAAGGTGAGCCGCCAACTAATTTGCCTACTGGTTAAAAAATATGAGTCAAGATATTAATTTTTTTGCTCAAACTAATTTCCGTAATTCCAAAGTTAAATTTGGAATCAAAACTGACGATCGACGTCGTCATATGTATTTTATTGGAAAAACTGGCATGGGCAAATCAACGGCTCTAGAGAACATGATTATTCAGGATATTCAAGCCGGTCATGGTGTTTGTGTGATTGATCCTCATGGTGATTTGGTAGAAAAGGTGATTGATTTTATTCCAGCATCTCGAATCAATGACGTTGTTTATTTTAATCCTTCTGATTTGGATTTTCCGATTGCTTTCAATGTTTTGGAAAACGTCAATGAAGCTGAAAGACATTTGGTGGTTTCTGGTTTGATCGGTGTTTTCAAGAAAATTTGGGCTGATTCCTGGGGACCTCGTTTAGAGTATGTTTTGCATCATGCGATTTCGGCTTTGCTTGAATATCCTGGTTCAACTTTGTTGGGGATCATGAGAATTTTGGTAGACAAATCCTTTCGTAATCGAGTTTTAGAAAAAGTCACTGACCCAGTAGTTAGATCATTTTGGGTGGATGAATATTCTAAATATCCTGATCGTTTTCAAAGTGAAGCAATTGCCCCGATTCAAAATAAGGTTGGCAGATTTTTATCTTCTGCTTTAGTTCGAAATATTTTGGGTCAAGTAAAATCTTCTTTTGCGATGCGAGAAATTATGGATGGTCAAAAGATTTTACTTTTAAATTTAGCCAAAGGTAGAGTTGGCGAGGACAATTCAGCTTTGTTAGGAGCAATGATGATTACCAAATTGCAACTAGCGGCAATGAGTCGTGTAAATATTCCTGAAAATGAACGTAAAGATTTTTATCTTTATGTCGATGAGTTTCAAAATTTTGCTACTGAATCTTTTGCTGGCATTTTGTCAGAAGCTAGAAAATATCGTTTAAATTTAATTTTAGCCCACCAATACATTGAACAAGTGGAAGAAGCTGTGCAAGCTGCGGTTTTTGGTAATGTCGGGACTCTAGTTTCTTTTCGGGTAGGCGCTACTGATGCTGAATTTTTAGAAAAAGAATTTTTTCCACATTTTACGCAAACTGATCTCGTCAATTTGACTAAATATGAAGTTTATTTGAAGCTAATGATCGATGGCGTAGCCTCTGAGGCTTTTTCTGCGAAAACTTTGCCACCAATAGATGTTTCTTATAGCAATCCTGAGGTGAGAAGTAAGGTAATTTCTGTTTCACGAGAGCGTTATGCTAAACCAAGGGAATTAATTGAAGAAAAAATTACTCGTTGGAGTGAAAATAAGTCAGAAATTGATGAAGAAGTAAAAGCTAAAGCAAAAACAAATGCTAACTCTACTTTAAATTCAAAACCAAAAGAAAAGACTGCAGAAACCACAAATAAATCAAAAGAGAATAAAGATAACAAAAGATCGAAATCTAAAAATAAAGGTTTTAAAAAAGACGTGATTTGTTCTTTTTGTGGCAAAGAGACGGAAATCAACTTTGATCCAGATCCGAACAAACCAATTTATTGTAAAGAATGTTTAAATTTATCCAAACAAGGAAAGATACCTTCACCAAAAAATATTAAAATTGTTTCTGAAAATGCAGACAAAAAAGAAGAGATTGAAGACAAAGAAGATGGTTTTATTTCTTTGTCAGAAGCTTTAAAAATGAATCCCAACTTAAATAAAATTCCACCAGTAAATACTAGTGCTCAAAACAACAGTCAAGAAAAAACTTTAAAACCAGGAGAAGTAATAAAATTTTAATTATGGCCTACTATTTAAAAATAAAAAAACTTGATATTAAAACCGGACAATCAAACATTGCTTTATTAAACGTTGATGAGGCCATGCGTTATGGTATTCGCGCTGGTGATAAAATAAAAATTTGTTGGCAAGACAAAAATATTATTGCCGAAGCAAATACTTCTGCCAAAACTATCAAGCCCGGACAAATTGGCTTGTACAAAGATATTTGGGAAAAAAGCAAAATTTCGGCAAATACTATTGTGGAAATTCATTTTTTAGAGAGAGCGCCATCAGTTCAGGCGATTAAGAAAAGGCTTTTGGGTAAAAAATTAACTTATCAAGAGTTTTATCAAATTTTCGCTGACATTTCTTCTGGTGTTTTGACTCGTACGGAAACAACTTATTTCGTTGCTTCTGGCTTTATGCGTGAATATTCTAATGAAGAATTATATTTCATGACTAAGGCCATGGCGGAAACTGGCGAAACTTTCAAATTTCCAGGAATGGTGGTGGACAAACATTCTGTTGGCGGATTAGCTGGAAATAGAACAACAATGGTTGTGATTCCAATTATTGCTTCTTTGGGATTAACTATTCCCAAAACTTCTTCGCGAGCAATCACTTCGCCGGCCGGCACTTCAGACACCATGGAAGTTTTAGCGCCGGTATCTTTTCCAGCTGCCAAGATCAAAGAGATTGTCAAAAAACACAAAGGCTGTTTGGTTTGGGGCGGTGGTTTAAATTTAGCACCAGCTGACGATAAAATTTTGAAAGTTTCTTATCCACTTTCTTTGGAACCTTATAGCAAAATGTTAGTCAGTATTATGGCTAAAAAAGTAGCTACTGGCGTGACTCATTTGATCATTGATATGCCGGTTGGGAAGACAACTAAAATTCCTGACATGAAAACTGCCAAAGATTTGGAAACAAAATTTAAATATATTGCTAAAAAGTTTGGTATCAAAATTAAAGTGATTATGATCCAGACCGAAGATCCAGTTGGTAAGGGTGTTGGCCCAGCCTTAGAAGCCAGAGATGTTTTAAGAGTCTTACAGCAAAAAGCAAATTATCCAGCAGATTTAGCCAATAAGGCGATTCATTTGGCTGGAGAGCTGCTAGAGCTTGCAGGTCGTGCCAAAAAAGGCCACGGAGCGACTTTGGCGTGGAAAACCCTAGAAAGCGGCCAGGCTTGGAAAAAGATGCAGGAAATTATCAAAGCTCAAGGTGGTAATCCGGAAATTGAGCCAGATGACATAGTGTTAGCAGCCCATAAAAAATATTTTAATTCAAATAAATCTGGCCACATTACTTTTACTGACAATAAAATGATCAATACCGTGGCTCGTATTTTGGGCGCGCCAGCAGATAAACTTGGTGGTGTGTATTTAAACAAAGAATATGGAGATCACGTCAAAAAAGGTGAACGTCTATTTACTTTGTATGCCAGAACCCCTGAAAGAATCAAACTAGCTAGTAAGGCTTTGGAAAAAGCAGAGATATTTAAAATTGGTAGATAATTATGCAAAAAATAATCATTGCTTCTGGACCCGTTATTGTCGAAGATAATAAAGTATTACTTAACCAACATGGCGACACTGAATTTTGGAAATTTTGTGGTGGGAAAGTAGAGGATTATGACCAAAATTTGCAAGAAGCTGCCGCTCGAGAAGTCAAAGAAGAAATGGGGATTGAAATAAAAATCACTAATCCTAGACCATTTATTACTTACACGACTAAAGAAATGGCCGATGTTAAGATCGATGTGATTTTAGTTCATTGGCTAGCAGAAAAAATTGGAGAGATAAAACCCGGTGAAGATATTAGAGAATGGCAATGGTTTGACATAGATGATTTGCCAGATAATTTGGCACTAAATATTATTCCGACACTCAAACACTTTGGGTTTATTAAATAAAAAACCAACCTCGTCGGGTTGGTCTTTGATTTGAAAATCATGAGCTTCGCCTAGTCTTTGGTTTTACCCAAGATCCAAATCAGATGATCACCGCAGGCCAGAAAGTCCAAGAGATGCCAGTTGGGATCTCGAAGAAGATTGTTGACCTCCTGCGGCGCTTCGTTGACGCGACTGGTTTCACGAACCACGGGGTCAAAAATTCTTTTGACCTCAGTGATTTCCGCATAGTTGGGGTGACACATGGCCTTTTGTTCCTTATTTGAAGTGACCGAAAAGAACGAGATTTTATATTAAACATTATTAATTATTTATTGTCAAGATATGATTACTGTTGCAATTGCTTCCATGCAAGAGCCAAAAGTAGAAGCGGTAAAACATGCTTTTGCAAAAATTTATCCGCAAATAGAAATCAAAGTCATTAGTCAAAAAGTCAATTCTGATGTTGATGATCAACCACGTGGCATAGAGGAAACTACTCAAGGTGCTTATAATCGTGCTCAGAATTTAATTAAAATGGGGATTGAGGCGGATTTTTATTTAGGAATTGAAGGTGGAGTTTGGCTAAATAATATTTTGGGCCAAGAAAAATTTTTTTTAATTGGCGCTATTTATGTTACTAACGGTCAAATAGATAGCTTAGCTTATGGCGAAGCGATTGAATTACCAAAATATGCCAAAGTGGAGATCATGGACAAAGGTAGGGAGTTAGCGCCTGTAGCTGAAGAAATGTTCTCTAAGTTGAATGTTCGGGGCACCAACGGTACAGTCGGAGAATTAACTAATGATTTTATTACTAGGAAAGAAGCTTTTGAAAACGGTATTTTGATGGCTATGGCTAAATTTTATAATCAAGAGCTTTATCAAGAAAAAAAGGGCTAATAAAAACCTTGAAAAAAGGCACAAAATATGGTATTTTAGCTCTGCTATATGATTAAAAACAGCAAAAAATTGAAGGTTTTAGTGGGTTTATCCGGTGGTGTTGATTCGGCGGTAGCGGCTTTGTTGTTAAAAAAACAAGGCCATGATGTTTCGGCTGTTTTTATGAAAAACTTTTCTAGTCGCGACAATGTTGATCGAGAATGTCCGTGGCGTCAAGATCAAAAAGAAGCGCAAAAAGTTGCTGATTTTTTGGGGATTAAATTAGAAACTTGGGATTTTGAAGACCAATATCGTGAAAAAGTAGTGAATTATCTTTTTGATACTTACCAAGCGGGCTTGACTCCAAATCCAGATATTTTGTGTAACTCGGAAATTAAATTCAAATTATTTTTAGCTAAAGCAATTTTGGCTGGCTATGATAAAATTGCCACTGGACATTATGCGCAAATCAAAGAAGATAAAAATGGCTTTCATCTATTAAAAGGAGTAGACCCAAATAAAGATCAGTCTTATTTTCTAGCTGGTTTAAATCAAGAACAATTATCCAGAAGTTTATTTCCTATTGGTCATCTCAAAAAACCAAAAGTTAGACAAATTGCCACAGCAGCTGGCCTACCAAACGCTGATCGCAAAGACAGCCAAGGAATTTGTTTTGTTGGCAAAGTGAACTTAAAAGATTTTTTAAGTCAAAAAATTACCCCTCAGAAAGGAGATATTTTGAATGCTGAGGGAGAAAAAATTGGTGAACATGATGGAGTTTTTTATTACACTATTGGACAACGTAAGGGAATTGATATTGGTGGTGGACCAGCTTTGTATGTGATCAAAAAAGATTTAAAGACAAACACTTTGACTGTCGGACCAAAAGAATCACTTGAGCTTTATACAAAAAAAATCAAAGTATCAAATCTACATTGGCTCGGAGAAAAATACAAATTACCACTCAAAGCCCGCGCTAAAATTCGTTATCGTCAAGAAGATCAAAAATTAATCTTTAAACAAACAGAGCAAAATACCTGGGAAGCTGATTTTAAACAAGCTCAATTTGCCGTTGCCGCTGGACAAACTTTAGCTATTTATCAAAAAAAAGAGCTAATCGCTTCAGGAATAATAATTGACTAAAAAGTTTGAAATTACTATACTTTATTAAATGCGTAATATGAAAATACACGTTAGAAAAATTGTAAATTTAATAGGAATTGCTATTTTTTTGATGGCCTTTTATTTTTTGCTGACTGGCCATAGCATTTTTATTTTCTTAGGTTATTTAGCTTTTGCTGCGGTTTTGATGCTCCCAAGGGTTATTTATCGTCGTTTGGGTTTACATGAAAATTTTTCCAATGAAATGTTAGATTGGATTGAAATTTCTTTTTCGGTCATTGTTTTGTTATCGGTTGCTGGCTACATGTGGCTTTTTGATTATCTCTATAATTATGATACTTATGTTCATTTTTTTACACCTTTATTTTTATTTGTTATTTTTGCTGTTTTGTTTAAAGCTGCTACTATTCATTTTAAAATCAAAACAAACAAATCAGACGTTGTCTTAGCGTCACTAGTAGTGGCCATGTCTTTGATCTTACTTTGGGAATTATTTGAATATTTTATTACGATTAAGCTTGGTAAAAACATGTTTTTTATCAGTACTCAACCAAATGATACTCTTTATGACGTTGTGGCTGGTTTTATGAGTTTACCGGTTGGTGCAGTTTTGGTCTATAAATATAATGATTTTATTTTCGACTTGTTTAAAAAGAAATAGTTTATGATAATTAGTGGAAAAGAATTACGAGAAAAATTCTTAAAATATTTTGAAAATAATAACCATGCCATTTTGTCTTCGGCTTCTTTGATTCCAGAAAATGACCCGACAGTTTTATTTACCACTGCCGGCATGCATCCTTTGGTGCCTTATTTGATGGGGGAAAAACACCCCTCAGGGACTCGTCTTGCTGACGTACAAAAATGTTGGCGTACCGGAGATATTGAAGAAGTTGGTGATAAAACGCATCATACCTTTTTTGAGATGCTCGGTAATTGGTCCTTAGGAGACTACGGTAAAATCGAAGCAATTGATTTAGCTTGGAAATTTTTAACTTCTGAATTAAAAATCGACTCTAAATTTTTAGCAGTTACTATTTTTGGTGGCAATCAAGATATTAAAGATTTTGATCAAGAAGCAGAAGAGCATTGGTTAAAATTAGGCCTTGCAAAGAATAAGATTGCCAAATTAACAGATAATTGGTGGGGCCCAGCCGGAACTAGCGGTCCTTGTGGTCCAGATACCGAAATCTTTTATTGGACTGGTGACAAAAATGCTGTGCCAGAAACTTTTGATCCAGCAGATGATACTTGGGTAGAAATTTGGAATAATGTTTTCATGGAATACAATAAGACTCCTGAAGGCAAATATTTACCTTTAGAGCAAAAAAACATTGATACTGGCATGGGTCTAGAAAGAACTTTGGCTGTTTTGAATAATTTGGACGATAATTATCTAACTGATTTATTTTTGCCAATTATTCAAAAAATAGAGGAATTATCTGGCAAAAAATATCAAAACAACCTCAAGGCTTTTCGAGTGATCGCTGATCATCTACGTAGCGCTACTTTTCTTTTGGGTGATCCACAGGGCATGGCTCCATCAAATACTGGCCAAGGATATGTTTTGAGACGTGTTATTCGTCGAGCTATTCGTTTTGGAAAAAATTTAGAAATTCAAGACAATTTCTGCGCACAAATTGCCGTTGTAGTGATTGAAATGTTTCAAGAAGAATATCCTGAATTAAAAACTCGAGAAAAATTTATTTTAGATGAATTACAAAAAGAAGAAGAAAAATTTGAAAGTACAATCCAGAAAGGCTTGAAACAATTTGAAAAATTATTAGCTGAAAAATCTCTAAATGAAAAAGCAGCTTTTAATTTATTTGCCACTTTTGGTTTTCCCTTGGAAATGACCTTAGAGCTTGCCAAAGAACAAGGACTTGAATTATCAGAAAGCGATTATCAAAAAGAATTTGAAAAACATCAAGAATTATCTCGCACTGCTTCAGCCGGGATGTTCAAAGGCGGATTAGCTGATGATAGTGAAATGAGTACCAAATATCACACTGCCACTCATCTTTTGCACCAAGCTTTACGAACAGTTTTAGGAGAACACGTCGAACAACGTGGCAGTAATATTAATCAAGAACGAATGCGTTTTGACTTTACTCATCCTGAAAAAATGACTTCTGAACAAATTAAAGAAGTAGAGGATTTAGTCAATCAGCAAATTGCTAAAAATTTACCAGTCTCTTATCAAGAAATGACTGTTGAAGAGGCCAAAGAAAGAGGAGCAATTGGGCTTTTTGGTCATAAATATGGAGAAAAAATCAAAGTTTATACCGTAGGGGAGGATGATAATTTCTTTAGTCGAGAAATTTGCGGCGGCCCACATGTTGAAAATATTGGAGTTTTGGGTCATTTTAAGATTCAAAAAGAGGAATCTTCTTCTGCTGGAATCAGAAGAATCAAGGCCATTTTAGAGTAAAAATTAGCTAAGATTAGATAAAAAATCAACCAAATGACTTAAATTGCTCTGGGTTGATTTTTTTGTTGATTTTTAGTATATTTAAGGTGTAATTAAATAAAAAAGAAAAGCCATGGACATTAAAATTTATAACAAAAATTTTGACTTAAGCGAAGCCTTTGAGACTTATATTCACGAAAAATTGGACTCTTTGGAAAAATATCAGGAAAACATCATTTCTTTTTCTTTAAACATGAGTCGTGACCCGCATCACCACAAAGGAGAGATCTTTGATTTAGAAGCTAGATTGACCATGCCTAATAAACAAGAAATTATCATCAAAGAAAGTCATCAAGATGCTCGAGCAGCTATTGATATTATTCAAGATAAACTAGCTAGGCAATTAGTCAAACAAAAAGGTAAGCTTAATAGCAAATTAAGAAAAAATAGCAAATTTTTCAAATCACTTAAATTTTGGAATAAAAATTAATTAAAGATAAATTAAATAACAATTCCATGGACCTAAATTTTAGGTGCATGGTTTAATTTCATAAAACTGTATGTCTTGGTTACAAAAAATATTCGGAGATGCCAATCAACGTTTCTTAGATAGTTTAAAGCCTCAAATAGAAGCAATAAAAAAACAAGAAGCTGAATGGGAAAAGCTTTCTGATCAGGAACTAAAAAATAAATCCTTAGAATTAAAACAGCAAGCACAAAACGGAACTGATCTAAATGATTTATTGGTTCCTGCTTTTGCTTTGGTTAAACTTGCCGCGCAAAGAACTTTAAATCAAAATCATTATGACGTGCAGTTACTAGGAGGAATTGTTTTGCATCAGGGCCAAATTGCCGAAATGAAAACCGGTGAAGGTAAAACCTTAACTTCAACTTTGGCGATTTACTTAAACGCTTTAAGCGGCAAAGGTGTCCACGTGGTAACGGTTAATGATTATTTGGCCAAACGTGACGCGACTTGGATGGGGCAAATTTATGATTTTTTGGGTTTGAGTATTGGAATTATTCAACATAATACTTCTTTTATTTATGACTCAAATCATATTTCCGAAGACGATGACCAAGTGAGAGATCAAGCAGTCAAAGTGGTCATGGACTATCTAAAACCAGTAAGTCGTAGTGAAGCTTATCAGGCGGACATTACTTACGGAACTAACAATGAATTTGGTTTTGACTATTTGCGTGATAATATGGCGCAAGATAAAAAAGATCAGGTTCAACGCGATCTAACTTTTGCCATCGTTGATGAGGTGGATAGCATTTTGATTGATGAAGCAAGAACTCCCTTGATTATTTCTGCACCAGCCGAAGAATCAGCCTCACAGTATCAACAGTTTTCTCAATTAGTAAACCAATTAGTCGAAAACACTGACTACAATATTGATGAAAAAATGCGTACTGCAACATTGACTGAAGATGGTGTGCGTAAAGTAGAAAAATTATTAGGCGTAGATAATATTTATGAAACTCACGGCTTAGTAACAATTCATCATCTAGAGCAAGCTCTTCGAGCTAAAGCAATGTATCACAAAGACAAGGACTATATTGTCCGTGATGGAGAAATTGTGATTATCGATGAATTTACCGGAAGAATGATGGAGGGTCGCAGATATTCCGAAGGTTTACATCAAGCAATTGAAGCTAAAGAAGGTGTACAAGTACAAAGAGAAAGTATGACTTTGGCCACAATTACTTTTCAAAATTATTTCAGAATGTATGAAAAGCTTTCTGGTATGACCGGAACAGCGGCTACCGAGGCCGAAGAAATGGCTCAGATTTACAGTTTAGATGTCACAGTCATTCCAACTAACAAACCATTTTCTCGTCAAGATTTGAAAGATCAAATTTTTAAATCTGAACGCGGCAAATTCAAGGCCATTGCCAAAGAAGTAGCTTATCGTCACCAGATTGGTCAGCCGGTTTTGATTGGTACTGCTTCAATTGAAAAAAATGAATTGTTAGCTCAATTTTTAGAAAAAGAAGGTTTACCTTTTAATTTATTAAATGCTAAAAATCACGCCAAAGAAGCGGAAATTTTAGCTCAAGCCGGTAAAAAATCAGCAATTACTGTTGCAACCAACATGGCTGGTCGTGGTGTGGATATTATTTTGGGCGGTGTACCATTTGATAAAGCTAAACATGAAGAAGTAAAGTCTTTGGGTGGTTTACATGTTTTGGGTAGTGAAAGACATGAATCTCGTCGTATTGATAATCAGCTCAGAGGTCGAGCCGGACGTCAAGGAGACGTCGGATCTTCACAATTCTTCATTTCTTTAGACGATGATTTGATGCGTATTTTTGGTTCGGAGAGAATCAAGTCGGTGATGAATACTTTAGGGCTTGATGAAGAAACGGCGATTGAAAATAAAATAATTTCTCGTTCAATTGAATCTGCCCAAAGAAAAGTAGAGGGTCATAATTTTGACATCAGAAAACACTTGGTCGAATACGATGATATTATCAACAAACATCGTCAAGTTGTTTATAAGATGCGTCAAAACTTTTTGAAGTTATTTGAAAATGCTCAAAGTACAAAAGAAAGTAGTTCTCAAGATTTTGTTTTAGAACAAATTAACAAAGAAATAGAAGAAGTGGTTTCTTTTCATACTTTAGCAAAATCTGAACTTGGAGATTTTGATCCCAAAGAAATTATCGAAACTATAAAATCTATTTTTCCTTTAGACAATACTGAAATTGAAAAAATTAAGGAATTATTAGATAAACTCAAAAAAGATAGTTCTCATGAAACTCGTTCAGAACTAATCCAACATATTATTGTTTTGGCTAAAGAAAAATATTTAGCTCAAACTGAAAATATCAATCAGTCGATTGAAATGCCGGAAAGTGGTTTTAAACCAATGCAATTAATCGAAAAAGGAATTGTTTTACGAAGCATTGACACTCTTTGGGTTGAACATTTGACAGCCATGGACAAATTAAGAACAGGAATTGGTCTACAGGGCTATGGGCAAAGAGATCCTTTGGTTGAATATAAACGAGAAGCTTTTACTTTGTTTAATAATCTATTGGCCTCAATTCGTAAACAAATAGTCTATTCGATTTTTAAAGTTGGCGTTGCCAAAAAATTAGCTAGCAACCCAGCCCAACAAGCTCAAAGAAATTTTAGCGAACAAAAAGCCGGATTTTCTCCATTTCAAAAACAAGTAGAGGAACGTGAACAAAATTCTCAAATCTTAGCTTCTAAACCAAAAAACGAAGAAGGAGAAAAGGTGGGGCGTAATGATCTTTGTCCTTGCGGCAGTGGTAAAAAATATAAAAAATGCCATGGAGCCTAAGAGAGAGGATTTTCGTACTTTAGCTTTTTTGATTAAAGATGATAAAATACTACTTGCTTTTAAAAAAAGAGGCTTTGGTCAAGGTTTTTACAATGGCTTTGGTGGAAAGCTTGAGCCAGAGGAAACAATCGAGCAAGCAGCAGGCAGAGAATTAAACGAAGAAAGTGGCTTGAAAGCTGAGAAATTAGAAAAAAGAGCAATTATTCATTTTAATTTTCCCGATACCAGCTTAATTAAAACTTTGGTTATTCATGTTTTTAAAGTAATAGCTTGGTCTGGAGAGTTAGTTGAAACAGAAGAAATGAAACCGCAGTGGTTTGACTTACAAGACATCCCTTATCAGCAAATGTGGGATGATGATCAATACTGGCTACCGCTTTTTTTAGACAACAAAAAGCTAAAAGCGAGCTTCATTTTTGATCAAAGGCAAAAAGTAAAAGAGCAAAAAATAGAGTTAATGAATGAACTTGAATAAAAAAACTTTTGTGGAGACATAAAAGTTTTTTTATTCAAACAAAATATGTTATAATATAAACAATTAATAGCGTATTTTTATGGCTTCTTCAAATTTACCAATTGCAATCGAAAAAATAAAAGAGCTGCTTTTAAACCAAAAAGTAATTACTGAAACTGATTGGGAAAATGCCCAAAAAAATGCCTCTCGTCGACGTCGAGGAGTGGAAGAAGTTTTGATTGAAAGAGGATTTTTTAATGAGCAATTTTTGTATGAAATAATTAGTGATTTTTTAAAAATACCTTATATTAATTTAAGGAAAATTAAACTAGAGCAAGAAATAATTAACTTATTTAGTGAAGACGCCGCTAATAAATCTCAAGCTATTCCTTTTGCTGTAGAAGAAAATAAAATTAAAGTGGCCTTTGTCAATCCTTTAAATCAAGAAAATTTAACTTTTGTTAAAGAGCAACTTAAAAAAGAAATAATTCCTTATTTAACTAGTCAAAAAAACTTTTATTTTGCTTCTCGACTTTATCAAAAAAACATCAATGAAGAATTACACGAAATAATCAACAAAAAATTTAAAGAAGTCCAAGGAACGCCAAGTCAATTAGATTTACCGATCATCCAAATTGTTGATGCTATTTTAGAATACGCTTTGTTTGATCAAGCTTCTGATATTCACATCGAGGCTTTGCCTGACGCCGTAGTTGTTCGTTTTAGAATTGATGGAGAATTACATGACAAAGTAGAACTTCCTTCTGAGGTTCATGATGCAATTGTCGCGAGAATAAAAATTTTAGCAAACTTAAAAATAGACGAACATCGAGTTCCTCAAGATGGCCGTTTTTCTTTTTCTTTGGAAGGACAAGAAGAATCAGTCAGAGTTTCAGTAATTCCAGCTTTTTATGGAGAAAAAATGGTCTTGCGTTTGATGACCGATGAAGCACAAAACTTTAGTCTAGAAAGCCTAGGTTTTTCTGAAAAAAATATTGAAATCATGACTCAGCAGATCAAAAAACCATTTGGGATGATTTTGGTTGTTGGGCCAACTGGTTCGGGAAAAACTACAACTTTGTACTCGGTTTTGAATACTTTAAATACCGAAGAAGTAAACATCTGCACCATCGAAGACCCGATAGAATACGGAGTACATCGAATCAATCAAACTCAAGTCAATCCAGTTGCTGGCTACGACTTTGCTAATGGCTTAAGAGCCTTATTAAGACAAGATCCTGATGTGATTATGATCGGGGAAATCAGGGATAATAAAACCGCTCAAATTGCCGTGCGTGCTGGATTAACCGGACATTTGGTCTTATCTACTTTGCACACCAATAATGCCGCTGGAGCTCCACCAAGACTACTGGATATGGAAGTGGAGCCCTTTTTGGTAGCTTCTACACTTAACGTGGTAATTGCTCAACGTTTGGTGAGAAAAATTTGTTTAAAATGTATCGAAAGTTACCATTTGAGTCCGGAAGAAATCGAAAGTTTAAGAAAAGAATTAAATCTAGAAGAATTATTGCAAAGATTTAAAGCCTTGAAATGGGTAGAGGATAAATATCAGAATTTTTCAGAGCTAACTTTTTATCGAGGAAAAGGATGCAAGTCTTGTCATCAATCTGGTTATTCAGGAAGAATCAGTGTTTTAGAAATTTTAGAAAACATTCCCGCTGTTCAAAAATTAATTATTAAAAATTCTTCTTCTGCTGATATTCAAGAAACAGCAATCGCCAATGGCATGATTACCATTTTTGAAGACGGCCTACAAAAAGCTTTGATCGGCATCACAACAATTGCCGAAGTCTTAAGCATTAGACACGAATAAAATAAATATGAAATATTTGGGAAATAACCAATTAAATAATACCCCAAAACCGAGCGAAGAAATTCTTTCTAAAGAAGAGGTTCCTGTCAAAAAAGAAACGCAATCAATCAAAGAAAGTTTTGTTACTAAAGAAAAAAAGGCGAAAAAGAAAAATTTTTTTAAATTCCGCACGGGCAAAGTCAATCTTACTGGAAAAATGTTTTTTTTAGATAACTTATCGACTATGCTTAAAGCGGGGCTTGCCCTAACACCGGCTTTAGAAACTTTAGCTAAAGAAACTAAAAATAAATATTTACAAAAAGTAATCACTCATCTAAGAGATCGCGTTGAAAACGGACAGTTGTTATCAGTTAGCATGAAAGAATACCCAGACGTCTTTCCAGAGATGATCATTGCTACAGTAGAGGTCGGAGAAAACACCGGAATGCTTGCTGATGCCCTTGGTAATTTAGCAAGTATCTTAAAGGCTCAAAAAAAACTACGTAGCAAGGTAATTGGTGCGATGATGTATCCAGTAATCGTCTTAATTGCTTTATTGGGCGTCAGCATTTTTTTGGCCTTATTTGTTTTTCCACAACTAGTAAGTATTTTTGAAGACGGAGGAATAGAATTGCCTTTTGTTTTGCGAGCTATTCGAGCGGTCATTGATATCATGGAAAACTATGGCGGCTTTGTCTTGATTGCTTTTTTTATTTTTTTAATATGTTTATTTTTTATTTTTAAATTAAAAAAACCAAAATTGTCTTTGCATAAATTTTTGCTAAAAATTCCTTTTGTTGGGAATCTAATCAAAGAATTGTCTTTGACCAGATTTGCTGGAAATCTAAATGCCTTGTTAGTTTCGGGACTATCAATTGTCAAAGCTTTTGAGATTGTTGCCAAGACTTTAAATAATCTTTACTATCGTAAAGTAGTACAAGAAATATCCACTGAGCTGGCAAAGGGCGTTTCTTTAGCTGAAGCAATGACTCAAAGGCCAAAATTATTTCCTTCCTTGACCGTTCAGTTGTGCCAGATTGGCGAAAAAACTGGAGAATTAGACGATATTTTAAAAAAAATTGCCGACTATTATCAAGAAAGAGTTGATAATGTCTTGGCTAATTTATCGAGTATTATTGAGCCGGTTTTATTAATTTTGGTTGGTCTAGCGGTTGGCTTTATCGCAATCTCGGTCATCGGACCAATGTATGAGCTTACTTTAAGCTTTGGTGAATAAAATGAATAACAAAGGCATAACTTTTATTGAAATTATCGTAACCATGGCCATCGCTGGAATTATCACTGGAATGGCTTATTCTATTTTTTTTCAGTGGAAAAGTAGTGTCTTGTTAATTAATCAAGTTGATGAGTTTAAAAGTAAAATTATCGAAGTTAGACAGGCAGCTATTTCGGCTGAAAACGAAAAAAATTGGGGCATACACTTAGAAGAAAATGCTTACATAATTTTTAGCGGCAATAGCTACAATGAATTAGCAGAAGAAAATGAACTAATCGAGCTAAAAAATGCTTTAATTTCAAATCCAGAAAATAGTTTATCAGACGGTATTGGTGGTTTTAGTCCAGATTTAATTTTTACAAAATTTAGCGGAGAAACAGCGAATACCGGAACAGTAGAGCTAATCTATAAAAATAATCCAGAAGTAAAAAGATTTATCAATATCGAAAATGGGGGGAAAATAAATTAATGATTCTTCAAAAAGAAAAAAATGGTTTTTCATTAATTGAATTGCTAGTAGCAATTTCTTTTATCGCCGTGATTATTTCAGTTATTTTGACGATGAACGTTTTTAATTCCGAGATCTGGAAATTAAACGAAAACAAAACAAAAGCTTACTTTTATGCTGCCGAAAGTTTAGAAGCGATCAAATTAGTTGATTGGACAGAATTAAATAATGGAGACTGGCATTTAGAATTAGCTTCTAATGCTTGGAATTTAGTTGCAAACAGCGAATTATTAGAAGAAAAATATACCAGAACAATTAATATTGCTCCCGTAGAAAGAGCAAGTAGTGAAAATGGGCATGTTTTTGGCGAGATTGTCGAAAGTGGTTTTGTCGATCCTGATAGTAAAAAAATAACAATTACCATTTCCTGGTTAAGCGGAGCTGATGAAAAAAATGTTACTTTAGAAACTTATCTTAGTCGTTGGCAAGCAGATCGCTTCAGTCAAAGTGACTGGATTGGCGGCTCTGGACAAAGTGAATGGTCTGATGAAACTAGATTTTTTAACCAAAGCGGTGGTTTAGATACCACTGTTCCAGGAATTATTACCTTGCTTTCTGGATTTTTAGACTGGAATCAAGCAACGACGACGGCTAATTTTGACTTACCGGGAAATTTTGATGAAAACGATGTTTATGAATTAAATAACTTGGCTTATTTAGTCACTGAAAATAATTCTTCTGGTTCTGAATTTTACATCTTAGATGTTAGCGATATTCATAATCCCTACCAAATAGCCTCTTTAAATATAGGAAGCTCAGTGACCTCGGTCGTTGCCCAAGGTGATTACGCTTATCTTTCAACCAAAAAAAATGATGCTGAGTTAAGAGTAATTGATATTTCTAATCCTCATAGCCCATATATTGTTGCTAGCATTGATTTATCTGGCAATGAAAATGCTTCTGATTTAGTAGTGAATGAAACAGAATTATATATTTTACAAGAAGATGATTTGCATTCTTTTAATATTTCTGATCCTACTGATCCGCAAATGTTGGATAAAATTAGTTTAAATAGTCAGACCAAAGAATTGTATCTATCAGGAAACAATGTTTATGTAGCAACTGAAGATAGTAGCCAAGAATTACAAATTGTTGATGTGACAAATCCAGCTAATTTACAAATTATCGGTGGCTATAATCTACCTGGGTCATTAAAAGGCACTGATGTTTTTGTCAGGGGAACCAGAGCTTACATCTCTACAGAAAATAATGGCTCTGGAGCAGAATTCTTTATTTTTGAAATTTCTGATCCAACAGATCCAGTATTCATCGGATCTTATGAGGCTGGTGAAAAAATTCATTCTTTCGCCATTGTTGGTCCTTACGCTTTATTGGGAACAAATTTTTTAAATTCTGAATTAAATGTAATTGACGTTAGTTTTCCTAGCAGCATCAGTGAAGTTTCTAGCTTTGATTTAAGTGGAAATGTTTTAGGTATGTCAGCTAACTGCGCTGTAATCTATGCCGCAACTAGTAGTAATAGTAGTGAATTTTTTATTATTTCCACCGAGGTTTCAGATTGTGGTTATGCTTCTAACGGTGAACTTGAATCTTCTACTTTTGATACTGGATCCAACGAAGTAACTTATAATTGGATTTCTTGGTCTGGTTCAGAACCAGGAAACACAGATATTAAATTTCAAATTGCCACCAGTAACAATGTTAATGGACCTTGGAATTATTTAGGTCCAGATGGCAGTAGTAGTTCTTATTATTCTGACGCTGCTGGAGAGCTAATAAATTATAATGCTCATTTAAATCAAAGATATTTTCGTTATAAGTTATTTTTAGATAGTCAAGCAAATTTACAAGCACCAACGCTAGAAGAAGTGACGATTAGTTATTCTACTTATCCATGATTTTAAAAAGAAAAAACAACCAAAAAGCTTTTAGTCTAATTGAAACATTGGTCTATATTTTTATTACAGCAATGCTTTTGACTACAATCAGTAGCTTAATCATGGCTAATTTTAATATTCGTAAAAAACTAAAAACTTCTGATTTGGTTTACAATGACGCTCGTTTTATTATGAATCAAGTTAGTAATAAAATTCACAGCGTAAATGTTTTTGATGATGTTAGACCCGACTCAGAACAAATAATTTTTTATTCCGAAGCAGGAGAAGATTTTGTTTTTGTTGTAGAAGATAATAACTTAATTTATAGAGAAATTCCTAATGTTGGCGGTGGCCAAGCACTTGAAAATGTTCTTAATTCTGAAAGAGTGGAGGTAAATAATTTTATTTTGACTCCAGTATCCGATTGGCAAGGAAATCTTAACAAAGGAATTCTGATTAATTTTAATCTAAGCATCGGAGCACCAGAAGATGTTTATAACTATTTAAACCAGGATTTCGAAACTTTTATCAGCATTCGTTAAAAAATAATGCAGCTAAAAAAAATCACAAAAAATAAACAAGGAGCCGCGGCCTTAATAGCGGCAATGATTGTGGCTACTGGTTTAATGTCCATTGTTTTGTCAACGACAATTATTGCTCTAAATAATAAGGCTTCTTTAAAATCTTTTTCTCAAACAATAGAAAATTTTTACAACGCTGAAGTTGGCGCTCAAGAAGCTTTGCTACAAATTCGTCATGATCCAAATAATCTGACTTTTGATAACCTTATAATTAATAATTCTAATATTGACAGCGAATTTGTTGAATCAGAAAGTGGCGCTTGTACACCGCCAGTGGAATGTCAATTTGTACCAGATAGTGGTTGGTGGGGGGAATATTTTAACTATTCTTCGAGTCACCCTGACATGCAAGTCGATCCTTATCCGGGTCCGACAGCCACCCCAACGCAACATGATTGGTATGATGATATTTATAAAACTCACGAGCAAATAGACGCTAACGTAATTTTTGATCTACATACTTGGTTTCCTTATGATGGAACAATCTGGGAAGATAAAGAGGGTTATGCTAATGATTATTTTTTTGGAAACCATTGGCGAGCCAGAGTAAGTGCTCCAAGCGATGGTGACTACGCGTATGCGCTTGCTTCTGACGATGATTCTTGGGTTTTGGTTGATGGCATAGTAGTCGTTAATAATAGCGGAACTCACGCTTCATTTACTAAAACCGGTGATATATTTTTAAGTGCTGGAGATAATGTAGTGGAGCTGTATTTCGCTGAAAGACACACAGTTGATTCTGGTTTTATGTTTAGTTTTGATGATTCAAACTTAATAATTACGCCTTTGCCGGAAGGTTGTGGCGAAGACTTAGAATGCAACTCAAACATTGAAACAACGGCTAGTAGCAGCAAAGCAACGCGCAAAGTCAGATATACCTGTAATAATGACATTGCCAATTGTTTTTGGAGTGAATTAATTCCTTAAAACAAGGCTTGCCTAGATTAAAAAAAACAGCTATGCTGGCTAATACTAACTAACAAAAACCATGTTTTACGAAAAAATCATTAGGCCGATTCTATTTTTATTTAATCCCGAAACCATCCATAATCTTACTTTTTCTTTATTAACTATTTTTAACAAATCAAAAAGCTTAAATCATTTAGTTTTTAAGTTTTGTAATTATACTTCACCACGCTTAAAACAAAAACTGTTTGGCTTATACTTTAGAAACCCCATTGGTCTAACTGCTGGCTTAGATAAAAATGCTAAGTTATCTTTGGTCTGGGGAGCTTTTAATTTTGGCTGGGCCCAATTAGGATCCGTGACCTATCAAGCGCAAACTGGAAATGCCAAGCCTCGTTTATGGAGACTAGTAAAAGATAAAGGACTTTTGGTTTACTATGGTTTATCAAATATTGGCGCAAATGCGGTAGCTGAAAAAATAAAAAAAGATCAAGCTAAATTCAAGAAAAAAGGGCTTTGGTCGATCAGTATTGCCAAATCAAATGAAGCGGCCCTAGAAAATGCTGCCGCTGATTATGAAAAAAGTTTCCAAATTTTAGAACCATACGCTGAAATAATCACCATTAATCTAAGTTGTCCCAATGTAGCTAATTTTTGTGGTCTACAAGAAGCTAGTTTACTAGAACCAATTTTAGCAAAAATTACAGAAATTAATAAAAATCATAAGCCGCTATGGCTAAAAATTGGCAATGACTTAAACCAAAAAGAATTAGATGATCTTATTTATTTAGTCAAAAAATATAAAATAGATGCCATCGTTGCCACCAACTTAGCAAAAAACCGGGAAAGATTAACGCTTTTATCTGAGCACAAAAATAAACCTGGCGGTGTATCTGGCCAGCCAATCGCTGAACAAGCTAATAAAATCATTGCCTATCTTTACAAAAATAGTGAAAATAAGTATAAAATCATTGGTGTTGGCGGAGTCTTTTCAGGTCAAGATGCTTATGATAAAATCAAGGCTGGAGCAAATTTAGTCCAAATTGGCACTGGCTTTATCTACGGCGGCCCTTTGTCCGTCAAAAAAATTAACCGTGAACTAGATCAGTTATTGATCAAAAATAATTTTAAACATTTAAATCAAGCCGTTGGCCTTGAAGCAGAAAAATACCAGCTAAATGACTAAGAAACAAAGAGATTACTATTTATATAGAGGCTTAGAAATTATCCCTGGATTTTTGGTTTGGGCTACTTTTATTTTTGCAATTACAGTTTCGATTATTAATCCTTTGTTGGGAATTTACGTCATCATTGCTTTTGATGTTTATTGGATTTTAAGGATCGCTTATTTATCAATTTTTCTTTTGATCTCTTGGTTTAAATACCGCAAAACAATCAAAACTGATTGGTGGAATTTTTTACAACACAACCAGCTAAAATGGCAAGAATATTATCATTTGATATTTTTACCAACTGCCGGCGAACCATTTGAAGTGGTTGACCGAACTTTTAGCAACCTAGCAAAATCAAAATACGATCATAAAAAAATGATTATTATTTTAGGTGGAGAAGAGGGCCTTAAAGATCATTTTGAACCAATCAGAAGAAAAATAGAAGAAAAATATTCTAGCGTGTTTTATAAAATTTTAGTCACTCTACATCCAAAGGATTTACCAGGAGAACTAAGAGGTAAGGGGGCTAATCTTTATCACATGGGTCGTCAGATCAAAAAATATGTTGATCAAAATGATTTTGATTACAAAAAATTAATCGTTTCTGCTTTTGATGTTGACACCATCACTCATCCGGAATATTTTGCTTATTTAACTCATAAATTTTTATCTCACAAAAATCCTTATCAAACCAGTTTCCAGCCAATGGCTTTTTACCATAACAATGTCTGGGGATCAGATCCTTTTACCAAGGTAGTGGCTAATTCTACAACTTTTTGGTTATTAACCGACCTGGCTAGACCAGATCGACTTTTTACCTTTTCTTCACACAGCATGAGTTGGCAAGCCTTGGTTGATGTTGGTTTTTGGCAAAATAATATCGTCACTGAAGATTCTCGAATATTTTTACAATGCTTTATCAAATACGATGGGAATTACCAAACTGAACCAATGCATATTCCAGTATCAATGAATTCTCCGTATATTGGTCCTTTTTGGAAAAGCATGGTCAACCAATACAAACAAATGCGTCGTTGGGCCTGGGGAGTTGAACATTTTCCTTATATGGTTTGGCGTTTTTCAAAAAAGAAAAAAATACCTTTAAAGAAAAAGATTATTTACATCTGGAATCAAACCGAAGGAGTCTATTCTTGGGCTACGGCGCCGATTATCATCTTAATCATGGGTCAATTACCTTTATACGTAGCTGAGCTTAAAGGAACAACTAACGCTTTAACTCAAAATGCGCCGTTGGTTTTACAAACCTTAATGACTTCTGGAATGTTTGGTCTGTTAATCATTGCCATCATGAGCATTGTTATCTTGCCGCCAATGCCAGATAAAAAAGAGTACAAAAAATTTAAACTTGCTCGTTATACTTTAGTATTATTGCAATGGGTAGTTTTTCCCTTGACCATGATTATTTTTGGTTCAATTCCAGCCGTAGATGCTCAAACTCGCTTGATGCTTGGTAAGTACATGGGCTTTAATGTTACGAAAAAAAATTAATTTTTAAAATATGAAGAAACTCTTTATTTTTACCATTTTATTAATCAGCTTTTCAATCGGACAAAATATCCATGCCAGCACTAATGATCAAATTCAAAAACGTTATGCTGGTAATTTTGTTTTTGAAGATCTAAATTTTGAACAAAGATTATGGTACATCAACCGTGATGCTTCAGAAAAATATCTTTTAAAAGACGGGGTTAGTATTACTAGACTTTTAAACACTTTTGGTCAAGGAATTAGTAACCAAGAATTAAAAAAACTCGCTACTAGTAGCGAAAGTTTGAATGCTGATTATAATTTAAGTCACCAATTAAGCGGACAGATAGTTTTGCAAATTGAAGAAAATGGCGAGGCTTGGTACATCAATCCGCTTGATGATTTTCGTTATAAAATAGACAATGGCCAAATTGGCTTTGAAACAGCTAAAACATTAGCCTTAGATATTTCTAGTGACAAATTAAAAGATATTCCCGAAACCAAAAATCCAAAATTTTTAGCTAACATCGAAACAGAAATAGATTTTGCTAATTATTGGAAAGTTTGGGATATTCTACAAAATCAATACTATAAAACTGAACAAGCTGACAATAAAACTTTGTTTTATGGCTCACTAAAAGGTTTGGCGCAAAGCTTAGATGATCCTTATACAGAATTTTTTAGCCCTCAAAACAAAGAAGATTTTGATAATCGCTTGGAAGGAGCAGTTGAAGGAATTGGCGCCATGGTCGATTTGATTGATTCTAAAGTAGTGGTAATTTCACCTTTAGCTGATTCACCAGCAGAAAGAGCTGGCCTTGAACCGGAAGATCAAATTTTAAAAGCAAATAACAAAGACTTAAATGGTTTGACTTTAGACCAAGCCATCAGCTACATCAAAGGAAAAGCTGGTAGCGAAGTAAAATTATTGATTTATCGCCCAGAAGAAAACAGAACTTTTGAAGTCAAGATTATTCGAGAAAAAGTTGTTTTGCCAAATATTACAGGAAAAATATTAGATAATAATCTTGTTTATTTTAAAATAAATATTTTTGCTTTGGGACTAAACCAAGATTTTATAAAATTAAAAGACCAGTTAGTTAACAATCAAACTAGAGGAATAATTCTGGATTTAAGAAACAACCCCGGAGGCTACACTAGTGAAGCTATTAATTTAGCTGGACATTGGCTTGATGAAGGGGATTTGATTTTAGAAGAAAAATATCCAAGCTATAGTCAACTTTATCATGATCATGCTCAGGCTGATCTCAATTTACCGACTGTTGTTTTGACTAATTCTGGAACAGCTTCGGCTTCAGAAATCGTCACTTCAGCTTTAAAGATAAATAAAAATATCAAAACAGTTGGCAAGCAAAGCTTCGGTAAAGGAACTGGCCAGGGAATTTATCAATTTAGCGATGGTTCAGCTTTGAAATATACCGTCTTTGAATGGCTGGATGCTCAAGGAAATTCGATTCAAGGCTCTGGAATTAGCCCAGATTATGAAATAAAAAATAACAAATCTAATGACTTGCAACTAAAAAAAGCTCAGGAATTATTAAGATAATTATTTAACAATAAATTTATGAATTTTTTTGAGAGATTTAAAACACCACAAGGAGAAAGCGGTCAAAAATATGATGGAGAAATGCCAGTAGATGAACAAAAGGAACTTGGAGAAATTCGTGACACAAATTCTTTTCAAAAAGCAATAGAGTCTGGAAATTTAGAACTTGCTGAAACTTGGTTAAATAAGATTAAAACTGAAAGACCAGAAAATTATGATGAACGTTGGATTGATCATCGAGAAAGAGAATTATTTAGAGCCTATTACGGGGAACAAAGATGGGTTGATGCAAAAAGAATTGTTGAAAATTCTGTTAAATCTGACAGCAAACAGGGCAGAGCCGATCGTTTAGCAGAATTATCTGGAATTAAATACGAAGAAATCTAAAAAATAAAAAACTCTCTAAAAATTAGAGAGTTTTTTATTTTAATTTATTTTGATAACCACGAATAAAATCAGCGGCCAACATTGTTTTTTTACCAGCTAACTGTAATTCTAAAATTTGCAAAGCTTCAGTTTGAGTGCCAATAAACAATTTTTCTTTTTCTATTTTTATTTCTTCGGGTGCAAGTTTTTGATCGCTAATCTTTGCTTTTTGAATTTTAAATTCAAGACCCTTTAACTTAGTAAAACTACCTGGCCAAGCAACAAAAGCTCTGATTTGATTCAAAATATCTTCTGCTGGTTTTTGCCAAGAAATTTTTCCGTCTTCTTTCTTGATTAATTTACAAATTGTGGCTGAATCATCATCTTGTATTTGAGGCTCTGAATTTCCGGCTAAGTAGTCAAGGATATTTTTAGCCAAAAGTTCAGCACCAAGTCCAGCGAGTTTTTGACTAAGGCTTAAATAGTCGTCTTCAGCCTCAATTTTAGCCTCAATTTGACCCAAAATTGGCCCATGATCCATTTTTTGATCAATTTGCATTAAAGATACCGCTGTCGAAGAAAACCCCTCTAAAAGAGCTGTTTGAATTGGGGATGGACCTCTTAAAATTGGTAAGCGAGAAGGATGAATATTTAAGGCTGGTTTTTCAGATAAATCTAAAATGTTTTGGGGGATAATTTTACCATAAGCCACAACAACAAAAGTTGCTGGCAAAAATTGTTTCAACTCATTGATAAATCTTTCATCAAATTCTTCTGGCTGAAAAATAAAAAGATCATGCTCAAGAGCATATTGTTTGACTGGTGAAATTTGTATTTTTTTACCACGACCAGCCGGCTTGTCAGCTTGAGTGACAACTGCACTAACTAGCTTTAATTGATCTAGAGCCTTTAGACTTGCTAAAGAAAAATCTGGCGTTCCCCAAAATATTATTTTTGACATTATTTTTTTTCTAATTTTTGTTTTAACTGATCTAAAATCTCTTGACCTTCGGTAATTTTTTCTGCGCGATCAATAAACAAAATTCCATTTAAGTGATCAATTTCATGTTGGAGCACAACGGCTAAAAAACCTTTGATTTTCTCTTTTTGTATCTGACCACTTAAGTCTTGGTATTTGATATGAATTTTTTTTGCTCTTTTGACTAAGCCAAATATTTTTGGCAAAGATAAACAACCTTCTTCTCCGATTGCTTGGTCTTTAGAAAAAAAGCTAATCTCTGGATTGATATAAGTTAAAAAACTTTTTTTATCTGGCTGACCAATAACGATTACTCGCTTAGAGACTGAAACTTGCGGTGCAGCTAAACCAACACCATCATCCTCATACATACTTTGAGCCATTTCCTCAGTGAGTTTTTTTAAATCAGCATCAAAATCAACCACTTTTTTGGCTGTTTGACGTAAGATCTGATCTGGATATTTGGCAATATTTAACATAATTTGATAGTATAATATTTTTTTGACTTTTTGTCAATATTTAGACTTTAAGGATTTTTCTGTTATAATTCTAGCATAAATTATAAATTAGCCAAAAATCCAAACAATGCCAGACTCTAGTTTTCAAACTTTAGGGGATATTTTCAAAAATAGAATAGAAGAAAATAAACCAAAACCACCAGCCTATCAATGGCAAGATTTTGCTTTGCAAATAATCAAAGATTTAAGCATCCCTGGTTTTAAACGAAACTCTGTTTTTAAAATCTGCAAAGATTATCCACGAGCCTTTATTGAGGGTTGTGTTGCTGACACAAAAGAGCTCTGCAAAAATGGAGAGCCCTGGAAATATTTTTTTAAAGTTGTTGCTGACAAAGCTAAAAAAAAATCTGCTTAAGCAGATTTTTTTATTTATCTTAGTTTAAAATTTTGCACTAAATAGCCGATGCCAAATGGCGCTTGATAACTCAAACGATCAGAACGGTAATTAAGATTTTTTATTGCTCCTAATAAAATCAGCAAGGAATAAAAACCATCAATCGCTGACACTTCTTCAACAAAAGATCTTTCTAAGTTCAAAAGATCGTCAATTTTATTTTCATTTAAATCTTTCATCAATTGTTGATCAAATTCTTGAGCGCGAGGAGAATAGCCAGCAGGAGAGTCTTGATGTAATTTATGAGACAAATCTCCGGCAGCAATTATTGCTACGCGTTTTCCAGAACGATTAGCCATTTCTTTAAGGTGTTTACCAAAATCAAAATGTTTTTGGTTGTCCAAAGAACTATAGCTAATCGGAACAACTTTGATTTTTGGCAAATGTCTAGTCAGGTAATACAAAGGTACGCCGGCGCTGTAGTCCAATAACTCCTGTGAAGTGAGGGTAATCGGCATAGAGGTTTCGACTGCTTCTTTAATTTGATAACCAAGGGCAATATCATTGTCTATTTTAATTTTAGTCACCAAATCGCCAAATTTTTTAAAATCAATGTTAATTTCTGGACGTTGATTGATCGAAAAAGAGGCTGGCAAAATATCAGCATGACGAGCAATCAAAAAAATAACATCTGGCTTAGCAGCATAAATATCTTGCTCTAATTTTTGATAAGCATCAACCGTATTTTGTAGTTGAGCTAGATTATTTTTACCCACTTCTGGAATCAAAAGGGGAGAGTGGGGAACAAAACTTGCAAAAACAATCATATTATAAACTTATTGGTTCACCAACTTGGTGTAATTTTAAAACTCGATCACTAACTTTTTTGATATTTGACCAAGAATAGCCTAAGCCTTCAAAAGTTTCTTGATCAACGATCCAACGTCTTTTGCCGTTAGCAATAACATAAACCTGATTACTTTCATCGCTGATTAAAAGAGTGCCATCGCTTATTTTAGCGGAACTTACTTTTTGTAATTGATCAAGCTGAATTGTCGTGGCATTAACTATTTTTAGATCAGGATAGTTAATACTAATGATTTCTGGGTCAACTATCGGATATTTTTTACCATCTTTTGCATAATAAACTCCGCCAGTAGAGGTATCTCTTAGCAACTGAGCTACTGGACTCAAACTAGGATCCTCGATGATTTGACCATCTTCAATACTTGCCAATTCTTCAGAGCTTACTTCTTCTACTTCTGCTGGATTAAAACCTAAATTTCTAAAAACTTCATCGTTGGCAATTAGTCTTTTTTCTAGGCCATCCAAAAGATATTTATTACCATTTGGTGCCATCAAAATAGAGTAGGCTGGATAATTAATACTAGCGCCTAAAGGAAATTTTTCTAATTCTGCGCTAGGAACATTTAAAACTTGATCTAAATGATAACGAGAAACTAAAGCTGCATTAGAAGCAAAAGGTTGCTTTTGATTGTTATGGATCAAGAAAATTGTTTCTAGATCTTCACCGTCACGAGCTCGAACCAAAGAACCTTCTGGAATAATGCCGCCATTTAAAATAATTTCTTCTGTTGTTTCACCGCCAAACTCATAACGATCCCAAATAGTTTTAAATAAAGAATTTCCGTGTAAATGTGGTGTGTAGTTATAAAGACCAGCGGTGACATTGTTTGCTGGAGTAATTGACTGTCCTTCAATGACAAAAGTTTTTCCTGTCTGATAAGCACGTGATTCAATGTTGTCTAGATAATCTCTAAACTGCAAGGCGGTTGCTCGTACTTGTTTGCCAAAACCACGCCAACGAGGATTACAAGATTGACCATCAAAACAATAATAGCCCATAGCAAAAGCATATTGCCTTTCTGTAGGCTCCGGATCTTCAATTAGACTCATTTCTTTTTGCAACATAGTCAACAAAAACTGAGGGTTAATCTGAGCTTCCCAAGCGGCATTATAAATAATTTCAACTGCTGATCGTTGTTTATAATCAGCGGTTGTTCTTTGATCTTCGGGAATAATTTCTTCAAAAGGGCTAGGATTATAGCCAGTATACCAATAATTAGCCAAAGTGCTATTTTTACTTTGTAAAAAATTTCTAATTTGAACCTGGTTCATTGATTGATAGTTTTCTGCTTCTGCGTCAGAAATGATATTTGAATAATCAATGTTGGCTGCCAAAACCAAATTTGGCAAACTAAAAATCAAAACTGTAAAACTTAAAATACGTTGTATTTTTTTATTCATAAATCAAAAATAAGGTAAATAAAATCTTTTTCCTATGACTTATATTATAACACAAAAAAATAGAAACCAAAAATAAGACAAATTTGCTAAAAGTCTAATTTTAGGCTAAAATCAAGCTACAAATTAGATAATTATGGAACATCAAAGACTATTTATTAGTATTCCAATTGACCAGCTCTTAGCTAAAAAAATAAATAAAGATTTAGCTCTTTTAGATTTACCTAAGAGCAGATTAAAATTCACAAAACTTGAAAATTTTCATTTAACGATTAAATTTTTAGGTGACACACCGATTGACAATTTAGATGAAATTATCAAAAATTTAGACCTTGCTCATCAAAATGTCGAGGCTTTTGAATTAGAAATAGAAAAAACTCAAATTTTTCCTGAAAACGAGCCAGATCAAACACCGCGAGTTTTGTCTTTAGGCTTCAAAAAAAATGAACAACTTCAAAAACTTTATAACTCAATCGAAGAACAACTATGGCAAGTCGGTTTAGCTCATAAAGAAGTACGTAACTTTACTCCACACTTAACGCTTGCTAAAGTTTATCCTGGTGTAAAAAGAAAAGACTTGCAAAGTTTTTTGGATTGGCAAGTTCACGGCTTATCTTATGTTGATCACTTTGAATTGCAAGAAAGTGTTTTACAAAAAGGCGGCCCGCAATACACAGTTTTAAATACTTTTGATTTATAATATGCAAGAGTTTGAAATTTTAGGAGTCAAGGTAAACTATCTTCCTGAACATTTAGCCAAAGAGCTTTTGTTTGATTTTTTAACTTCTGACCAACAACATCAAATAGCTACTGTCAATCCAGAATTTATTTTAGAAGCACAAAAAAATAAAAAATTTAAAACTATCTTAAAAGAAACAAGTCTAGCTACTATTGATGGCACGGGAATAATCTGGGCTTTGCAGCTTAATGGACACAAAGTCTCGCTTAATCATCGTCTAACCGGCGTCCGTTTGACTGAAATGTTGCTACAAATTGCTAGCATCAAGGGCTACAAGGTGTTATTTTGCTTAAGAGAAGATGGTTTCACTAAACCAGAAAAACTATACTTTAAACTAAAAGAAAAATACCCAAACCTAGAATTTCAAGTTGCCATCGAAAAAGAAGCTATCTTAAAAGGACAAATTTTACAACCAGAAATACTTTTAGTTGGCTTAGGTGCGCCGAAACAAGAAGAATGGATTGCTGAAAATTTAACTCGTTTATCCAGTGTCAAAATTGCTGCTGGAATTGGTGGTGCTGTAGATTTTTTATCCGAAGCACAAAAAAGAGCACCAAAAATATTTTCCAGCTTCGGATTAGAATGGTTCTGGCGCTTAATCAAGCAACCAAATCGTTTAAAAAGAATTTTTCGAGCAACAATTATTTTTCCTTTTCTGGTGATAAAAAATAAATTAGAAAAAAATTAATTCATATGAAAAAAATTATTAGCAGATTTGCTCCAAGTCCAACTGGCTACCTACATATTGGCGGATTACGCACGGCTTTGTTTAATTATCTTTGGGCCAAAAAAAACAATGGTCAATTTTTATTAAGAATAGAAGATACTGATCAAAATCGTTTAGTCGAAGGAGCAGCTGAAAATTTAATCAAAATTTTACGAGAAATGGGCTTAGATTTCGACAATCAAGAGCCAATGATTCAATCAAAAAGGATTAAAATTTACCAAGAAGCCGCAAAAAACTTAGTTGCCGAAAAAAAGGCTTATTATTGTTTTTGTTCTGCTGAACGCTTAGAAAACTTAAGAGAATCACAACAAGCTAAGAAACAAATGCCTCGTTATGATCGTCATTGCTTAAATTTAAGCCCTGAAGAAATTGAAGAAAAATTGGCTAAAGGAGAAAAACATGTCATTCGTTTTTATGTCCCAAGTGAAAAAAAGACGGAAGTCAATGATTTGGTTTATGGCAAAATCACCGTTAATAACCTTGATTTAGATGATTTTATTATCTTAAAATCAGATGGTTTTCCTACTTACCATTTAGCGAATATCATCGATGACCATGAAATGCAAATTAGTCATGCGATCAGAGGAGAGGAATGGCTTCCTTCGCTGCCAAAACACTATTTGTTATACCAAGCATTTGGCTGGGAAAATGCAATCCCGGAATTCGTCCACTTGCCATTATTATTAAACCCCGATCGTTCTAAACTTTCTAAGCGCCAAGGAGATGTTGCGGTGGAAGATTTTTTAGCCAAAGGATATCTAAAAGAGGCTTTGTTAAACTACGTAGCACTTTTGGGCTGGAATCCAGGTACTGATCAAGAATTTTTTAGCCTCAAAGACCTAGAAAAAGAATTTTCACTAGAAAAAATTAATAAAGCTGGGGCAATTTTTGATTTACAGAAATTAAACTGGTTTAATGCTGAATATATTCGCCAAGCAATCAATAACCAAGACGCTACTTACCAAAATATTTTAAACGAATCAAAAAAGATATTAGCAACTACTTACGATTTAGAAAAAGTTTTAAAAGTTTCTGGTAGTAGGTTAAACAATTTATCAGAACTAAAAGAAGCGGCTGCATTTTATTATAATTTAGCTGATTATCCGGCAGAAATGTTGATTTTCAAAAAAAGTGATTTAGAAAAAACTAAGCTTGGTCTAAATCTAGCTCTAGAGAATTTAGCAAAAATAACAGAAGATCAATGGCAAGAAAAAGAATTATTTGAGCTATTAGATAAATTAATTCAAGATCATAACTTAAATCCTGGTGATCTATTTTGGCCAGTGCGCGTTGCTTTGTCAGGACAAGAAAAAAGTCCTTCTCCAGCAGAAATCTTGTGGGTTTTGGAAAAAGAGGAAAGTTTAAAACGCCTAAAACAGGCTGTGGATAAACTCTCTTAAAAAATTTTGGAGAAAATAACTATTTTGTGTTATAATATAGAATAGTTAAAAAGATCATGAATAAAATAAAAATCAAAATAATCGCTCGACTTATCTTAGCTAGTTTTTTGGCTAGCTTTTTATTTCCAACGATTAGTAAAGCTGTTGAATACAACTTCGGCAGTGAGGTCAATCAAGAATTATGGCAACTCAATCAAGACATCAACGAAAAACGTTCGACAATTACTGAACTAAACAAACAAATCGATGTCTACAAAAAAAATATCACCGCAAAACAACGAGAACTAAACTCTCTATCAAATCAAGTTGCAACGATTAACGAAAGTATTGCCAAAATAAATTTAGAAGTGGCAACTATTGAGCTGGAAAAAGAAACCGCTGCTTTGCAAATTGAAAATACAAATATCAAAATTCAAGCTAAAGAAAAAGAAATTTCCGAACAAAAAGCAGTGATCGCTGAAATTTTAAGAACCGTTCACCGTGAACAACAAAATACTAGTTTGTTAGAAGTTTTGCTGATGAATAACAATTTTAGTGACTTTATCGGTGAAATAAAAAGAATGGAAGATCTACAAGACACTTTACTGTCTAGAGTAGAGGACTTGCAAAAAATCAAATTATCTTTGACTGATGAAAAAAAAGAGCTAGAAGCAAATCAAGATGAATTATTAGTTTTAGCTGAAAGACTAGCTAGTAAAAAAGAAAGTTTAAGTGGTCAAAAAATCGTCAAAGCCAATCTTTTGGAACAAACTCATGGCCAAGAAGCGAGCTATCAAGCTTTACTTGAACAAGCCAGACAAGAACAACAGCAGCTTAATAGCGACATTGTCTATTTAGAACAAACTGCCCGTGAAAGACTAAATCGTCAATTAGAACAGCAAGAACTTAACTCTGACGGTTTTATGTGGCCAGTGCCATCTCAAATTGTTACTGCTACTTTTCATGACCCTGATTATCCTTATCGTTATATTTTTGAACATCCAGCAATTGACATTAAAGCAGCTCAAGGAACAGCAATTAGAGCTATCGATTCTGGCTATGTTGCTAAGGCTAAAGATGGCGGACAAACTGGTTACAGCTACATCATGCTAGTTCACGCTGACGGCTTATCATCAGTTTATGGCCATGTTAATGTTATTTCCGTAGAAGAAGACCAATTCATCAGTAAAGGCCAAATTATTGGCTATTCTGGCGGTATGCCGGGCACTCGTGGCGCTGGACCGTTCACTACTGGGCCTCATTTGCATCTAGAAGTCCGTTTAAATGGCATACCCGTTAATCCTTTGAATTATTTACCTTAAATATAAACTTACAAAAAAATATGGATTTTCAAGAAGAAAAGAGTGTGGAAATAAAGACAGAAAAAAATCACTTTAAACTCACACTCTCGCTTTTAGTAATTTTATTAATAATCAGTAATTTACTTACTGTCTATTTTTTATTTAATAAAAAAAATTCAGAAATTAATTTAGAAAATCAACAAAACATAAATATTATAAATCAAAACATTATTAATGGCACAAATAGTTCAGAAGAGGAAGAAGAATTAGCAACAAATGAAATTAGAGTTGATTGGAAAAATTGGTTGGCCAAAATTAGCAACGCTAATGAAATTTTTGGTGAAAAAACTAGTAATTTAAATGAGTCCTTACTCAATAATCAAAATTTTATTGATAACTACGGCTCTTTATATGAGTTTGTCTATAATCGTGTTTCATTTTATAACGCCGGAACAATAGCCGAAGGCCCTTACCAAGGAAAAGATTTGTATTTGGCCACTTTACCTTGTGAAGGCCCTTGTTTATCAAATGGTATCAGCAGAATTATTAATAATGATGGAGAGCTGATAATCATCAAAAACGAATCGAGTCTCAATGATGAAAATAGTCTTGTTTATTTTAGCTATGGAAGTTTATTTAAATTTAATAATTTAATAACAATTAAGAATCTAGAAGATAATCCAGAGATTGTTAATATCCCAAATACAAACAATAAATTTACCAAAGCCGAAACCGATCCAAAAAAAATACTAAGTGATTATAACGCTCAAGAAATTTTAAGCAACGATGAAGTTACTATTTACAAAGACAACGTTAACAACTGCTATATTGCTGAACAAAATGACCACTCAGCGATCAACTACATCCTAGACTTAAACTTCGTCGGCGAAGAAAGCCAAGATCCTAGTTCTTATTTTGGCTTAAAACCATACAAACTAAACATTTCATTTGACGACAACTCTGATAATAACAACGAATATCTGTTTAATAAAACATTTTATTTTTCACCAGACGTCGGCTGTTATGACTATGCTAATTTTATTAGCAATAACTCTCAAATAAAAAAGACCGGGGAAACTTTTGCTGGCGATGCTATTTATGAATTAGCTGATATTAATTTAAAAGAACAAGCTAACGATCAAAAATCTCTACTTCAATCAATGTACGACACTATTTACTCGCCAGAAGGACAAGATAAGCCAAGTTTTTCAGAGTTTTTGGCTGATCATCCAGTTTTATTTTGGCAAGATCCTTTTGGAAAGTATATCATGTTTAAAAACGCCAAATATGTACCACCAGTTGAAATGGGCAAGCCGGTTATCTACCTTTATCCTGAAAAAACTACTGACATTTTAGTCAAAGTTTTTCCAAATAATGGTCTGACAATTACTGAGCCGGAATACAAAAATGGCTGGCTAGTCAAAGCTGATCCTGAAGGAAATTTGTATAACTATGATGATCAGAAAAACTATCCTTATTTATTTTGGGAAGGCTTAGGATTAAATTATCAAATGCCAGACAAAGGTTTTGTTGTGGCTAGAGAAAATATTATTGAATTTTTAACTGAAAAATTAGCTCAACAAGGTTTAATAGCTCAAGAGTACAATGAATTTATTGATTTCTGGGCACCAAAAATGCAAGAAAAACCTTACTACTTTATTACTTTTGTTCCTCAAGAACAGTTTGATCAACTAGCTCCGCTAGAAGTCAGTCCAAAGCCAGATACAATTATTCGCGTCTTCATGGACTACAGAGCTTTGGATCAGAAAATAAATGTCCAAGCTCAAACATTTAAAACTCCAATCCGAGAAGGATTTGTCCTGACAGAGTGGGGCGGCGCTTTACACTAAAATGCTTAAAAAATATCATAAAATAATAACTCTAACTTTAGTCCTGCTTATCTTACAAGTGGGACTAATTTATGTTTATTTAAATTACAATAATAATAGTCTTTTAGGCTCGCTAAAAATATCCAATCCGCAGAAAAAAAACGAAGAATTAATACTCAAGAGTCACGATTCTTATTATATGAACAGATCATTTTATGATGAAGCTTACACTGCGGGCACTAGTAGCATAAAAATAGCAAATGAAAAAATTTATGGCGGAATTATTCCGCATCATTTAATCGTCAAAGACAAAGTGGCCGCTTGGTTTATGGGTTTAGCCAAAAAAGATTATCAGACAGTAATTTTGATCGGACCAAATCATTATCAGACGGGGACAAATAACATCATTATTTCGCAAAATAAATGGCAAACTCCTTACGGAGAATTATTGCCTGACTTAGAACTTGGAAAACAACTTGCTCAAAACAAAGAGATCAGCATTGAAGAAGGGCCATTTTTAAATGAACATTCTATTTCTGGTTTGGTACCTTTCATTAAAAACAGCTTAACAGAAGCTAAAATCTTACCAATTATCTTAAAAACTAATACACCAAAAAAAGATTTGGATCTCTTGGTAGACTATCTAAAAAACAATACTGACCCGGAAAAAACTTTGATTTTAGCTAGCGTTGATTTTTCACATTATCAACCCTTATCCGTTGCAGATTTTCATGATCAGCTAAGCCAAAGTGTCATAGAAGATTTTGATCTAGAGCGAGTAAACAAGCTAGAAATAGATTCTCCAGCTTCAATTTATACTATTTTAAGTTACTTAGAAAAAATAGAAGCAAAAAAATCTGACTTAGTTTTTCATACAAATTCTAGCGATTTATTAGACACGCCTGAAGAAGCGGGGACTAGTCATTTATTTTATTATTTTTCCAAAGGAGAAAATCTTCAAAAAAATGGGATGAATTTGCTTTTTTTTGGTGACTTGATGCTAGATCGAGATGTAAAAAATAAACTTGAAAACAATGGGCTTGGCTATGTTTTTGATGATTTAGCTGGTGGAGAAAACCGGTTTTTTATGGGTAATGACTTAGTGAGTGCTAACCTAGAAAGCGCCTTGACTAACAACGGCGATCATTATCCACCGGAACTTACAATTGATTTTGCTGCTGACCCAAAATATTTATCAGAATTAAAAAATAAATATTTTTTCAATTTTTTTAATCTAGCCAATAATCATCTCGGAGATCAAGGAGCTAGAGGACTAGAAGAGACTACTCAGAATCTTAAAAAACTTGACTTAGATTTTTCTGGTTGTACTGATAGAGCCGTTGATCAATGCAGTCTTACAACAATAAATATTGCTGACAAAAAAGTTGCTTTACTTGGATTTAGTATGGTTTATGGACAATTTGATCTTGAACAGGCTCTGAAAAAAATAGAAAAAGCTAAAAATGAACACGATCTAGTAATCGTTCAAATACATTGGGGAACCGAATATCAACATCAGATAAATAACTTACAAAAAAATCTAGCACACCAAGTCATTGACGCTGGCGCGGACATCCTGATCGGACACCATCCTCACGTTGTTCAGGGTCTAGAAATCTATAATAATAAGCCAATATTTTATTCTCTAGGAAATTTTGTTTTTGATCAATATTTTTCTCAAGACACACAGCAAGAGCTGTCTATAGGCATTCATCTAAGAGAAGGCCAATTAGAAATATACTTATTTCCAATTAGCTCTGAAAAAGTTCAGTTATCACTAATGAAATCTGATGAGAAAAAAATATTTTTAGAAAATCTAATTAGCTGGTCAAATCTTGACTCAGAAATAAGTGAGCAAGTGAGGGCTGGTAAAATTTTATTAACTACCAAATAAAATTTTGACAAAATAGCAACAAAAGCTTAAAATAAATCCATTCTGATCTTCACCCACTAGAGGAGGAAACTGACAATGAGTAGTCGCAAACAACAAAAGCAAAATGCCTTGAATGGCTATCAAGACCAACGAATCAGACGCTTTGAGTGGCCAGCTACACTGGTTCTACTGATCCTGGTCATTTTCGCCGGCCTCTTTGTAGCCAGTTTCCTGCCACACTGAGCAAGATGTCTGGCTAGACATTCACACCATCGAGTCCCGTGCTGTTGCTCGGGACTTTATTTTTTTAGAGGATGAAATTGAGTATGCATTTTTTCAGCGTATTTATCAGAAGCATGCACATAGCGTGTCGTAGTATCCAAAGACTCATGTCCTAAAAGAATTTGAATTGCCGCCGGATTAGCCCCATTTTCAGCTAAATAGGTCGCAAAGCCATGACGAAGCGAATGAGGAGAAATAGGAATATTAATTCCTAATAACTCACGATATCTTTTTAATTTATACTGAAGATAATTATTAGAAATTTTCTTGTGTTTGCTTTGATTATTACGACCACGATAAGGAATAAACATATACATAGACTCGTCAGTTCTAGTTTTTAGATAAAGACGTAAATGCTCAATAGCTCGGGGTGTCAAATAAACAAAGCGTTGTTTTTTACCTTTTCCCATAATATAAATTCTTCCAGTGTTATCTAATTGCTCGCGCTTCAAAGATAATAATTCTGAAATACGCATGCCAGTAGCAAAAAGGGTTTCCAGCATTGCTCGATTACGTAGCTTAATATTTATTTCTTTTTCAAACTTATTTGGCGCCTCAATAATTGCAATCAATTCATTCATCTCTGCTACTTGAGCATGTTTTTTTTCAGTTTTCAAAAGTTTGACAGCGTCAGCAGTCACCGGAGTTTTATAATCTATTTCTCCTAAAAATTTTAAATAAGATCTCAAGGCTGATAAAATTCTATTAATACTAAAACTAACTAATTGTTTTTCACCTAGCTCATGAGCTGGTGTTAGACGAGAAGTAGAGGAGAGGTAGGCCTTGAATTTAATAATTGTCCTTTTACTTAAATCCTTAAAAGGAATCTGAAGATCCTCGTTTAAAAATATTTCAAAAATATTTAAATCTCTTTCATAATTATAAACTGTCTCCGGGGAGTAATTATTGGACTGAATATTCTCTAAAAACTCATCCAAGAGAGGAAGGGTGTATTTTGCCATATTTGCATCTTTATTTTAATACTTTAAGTATAGACAGATTTTTGAGCATTGTCAAATTGAGTGTAAGGGTTATTATACTCAATTCATTTATAATTAATAAAAACGGTATTTTTGAACAATTACCGTTCTCATCAACTCTATTAACTACTTAAAGAATACTCTTTCACCAAAACGTAAATCAATATAATCAATATCAATTCCAATAATATTTCCAGCTAATACTTTTTTTAAATTATTTAACTGTTCAATAATATTTTTCTCTGGATCTAATTTTACTGTATAACCAATATCAGTTTGAGCTTCTAATAAAGTATCTAAACTATCTGTTAAAAATATTGTTTTTAATTTAGGACTTTGCCCAAATGTTTCTTGCCAAGATTTATAAAAAAAGTTGATTAATTCTAGCTCATCTTCATTCAAAATTTGTTCTAGATTCAAAGAATCGCTACGAAAGTCCTGTAAAATAAGGTATTTTTCATCAAGAGCGTTTATTTGGCGATTTAAGGCCCCTTTGGAACTTAAGAGGTATAATGCATCATCTTTTTGTAAAATAAACTGAGAAATCTTTTCCGTGACCTTGATTTCTATTGTCTGCGGAAACTTTTTTTGGATACTGACGCTATCTAGATTGTAAGTATTTAATAAATCTTGTTTTAAATCACTTTGATCAAATAAAAAGTAATTATTATTTTTAAATAACAAATACTTATCTTGTTCTAAGTACTGACTAACTAAACTCTGTAAATCTTCTTGTTTTAAATCTTGATTGTTAGACAAAACAAATTTATTTATTCTTAAAAATGGTAATTGAAATAATGATTGTACTAATAATAAAAATAAAATAACCAAAACAATTTTTTTAATTAAATTTTTTTTATTAATACCTTTTTTGTAATAATAATTCTTAGACACTTTTCGTGTCCGATTCGGAAGATGCTGTTGCCAAGTTTTTCTGCTTTGAATTCTCATTTCTCTTGATTCCTCTCTTTGAGCTTAAGGTCCTTTTTTGTGTCGTTTAATATTATTTAGATAATCAGTCTTGGTATTTGACTGTTAATCCTGGTCACAATCTCATAATTAATAGTCTGAGCCCAAGTGGCTAATTCTTCTGCCGCTAAATATTGTCCACCAGATTTACCTAATAAAACTACTTCCTCTCCTCTCTTGAATTCACTATCTAGAGGCAATTCAACGATGCTTAAATTCATACAAATATTTCCTCTGACTTTATATCTTACGCCAGCAATCAAAACTTCTGCTTGGTTAGAATTACTACGATCATAACCTTCGTTATAACCAATGGGCAAAATAGCCAATTTACAATCTTGAGGACAAGTATAAGTCCGATTATAGCCAACCGTTGTGCCGGCTTTTACTTCTTTGATTTGAATAATTTTTGTTTTCCAAGTTAATACCGGCTGTAAGCACATTTGATTGCGCCAAGCGCGCAGTTTACTAGCCTCACTAGGATGTAGACCATAAAGAGATAAACCAAGGCGAATAATGTCTTGTTGTGCTTCTTTTTGACTCAAGGTAGCAGCAGAACAAGCAGCGTGTTTTAAAACGTTTGGATATTTAGTGGCTATTTTAGAAAAAGCCTCCAGTTGGGAAGTGGTAAAAGCCTGTTCCTCTGCTTCACTTTCAGCAAAATGAGTATAAAAGCTATTAATTTCTAAATTTTGATATTTTTTAATTCGCTCAATTGCTACTTCTGCCTCGCTTAAAACAAAGCCTAAACGAGAAGTTCCGGTGTCAATTTTGATGTTGATCAAAAACTTAAGTTTTAATTTTTGCGCTAGATGATCTAAATAAGCTGCAGTTTCTAAATCATAAATCGGTAAAGAAATTTTTTGTTCAGCTGCTATTTTCAATTGTCGCTCGTTATCATCGTAGTCAAAATAACTCAAAACCATAATTTGTTTTTGAGTTAGTTGATTTAGTTCGATCGCTTCATCAAGACTGACAACCATCATTCCTTTGACCAAATCCTCTTTGTCTAAAATAGAGGCTATTTCTTTTAGGCCGTGACCATAGGCATTACTTTTGATCACTGGCCAAATCTGACTATTTGGAGCAATTTTTTGAAACTCTCTGATATTGTGAACTAAATTTTTTTGATTAATCTCTAACCAAGTTAAAGGCATTATTTTTCTTTCTTGATTTTTTTGAATGACAAATACTTTTGTAAAACCTTCGGTACTTCAATTTCACCTTTGGCATTTTGATAATTTTCCATTACAGCAATCAAAGCTCGGCCAAAAGCCATGCCAGTGCCGTTTAAGGTGTGAACCAATTCTTTTTTATTATCTTGCTCATATTTGATCTGCAAACGACGACTCTGAAAATCTGTTGTATTTGAACAAGAAGTCACTTCTCGATAAGTATTTTGAGCTGGCAGCCAAGCTTCGATGTCGTATTTTTTAGCCGCCGGCGCACCCAAATCACCACTAGCAATATTGACCACTTGATAAGGAATTTTTAATTCCTGCCAAATTTCTTCTTCAATGCTTAAAATTTCTTGATGATATTTTTGTGATTCTTCCGGGCGACAAAAAATGACCATTTCAATTTTATCAAATTGGTGACCACGCAAAATTCCTTTGGTATCTTTACCATAAGACCCTGCTTCACGACGATAAGCCGGAGTAAAAGCAAAATACTTTTTTGCTTCTTTCAAATCTAAAGTTTGGCCAGCATGAAAACTAATTAGTGGCACTTCAGCTGTTCCAATCAAATACAAATTATCTTCTTCCTGGTTGACGTTGTAAATTTCATTTTTTTCAGCTGGAAAAAAACCAGTACCAAACATTGCCTCTTCTTTAACCAAATGCGGAACAGCTAAAGGTTTGAATCCTTTTTTAATTAACTTAGACCAAACAAATTGCATCAAAGCAAATTGTAATTCTACCAATTCATTTTTTAAATACCAAAAACGAGCACCTGAAACAACTGCGCCCTGTTCTAAATCAATCAAATCTAAATTTTGCCCCAAATCAGCATGGTGTTGCACTGGAAAATCAAAACTTGGAATCTTGCCAATTGTTTTTTCAACCTTAGTATTTTCTTCTCCGCCAAGCGGCACATCCGGCATATTAATATTTGGTATTTGCCATAACAATAAATTTAACTCTTGCTCTTTGTCTTTGAGTTCTTCTTCGATTGTTTTTAGTTCTTCACCAAGCATTTTCATTTTAGCAATTATCTCCGGACTTGGTTTGGTCTTTGACTCTTGTTTACGTAAAGATCTTTTTTCTTCAACTTTTTTTAACAAAACATTACGCTCTTCATAAACATCAAGTAGCTGATCAATATCAACTTTTACTCCTCTGCTTTGATTATTTTTTTGTACTAGATCTTTATTTTCCTTGATGAATTTAATGTCTAACATATTATTATTTTTGATCAATAACAATTGAAATAATTTTATCGCCTTGAACAATGTTATTTACTACATCTTGCCCTGCGGTCACTTGACCAAAAACAGAATGAACATCATCTAGCCAAGGAGTCGCGACGTGAGTAATAAAAAATTGCGAGCCATTGGTATTTGCTCCGGAGTTGGCCATAGAAAGCACACCTGCTTTGTCATGTCTTAAATCTGGACTAAATTCATCGGCAAATTTATAACCTGGTCCACCGGTGCCGGCGATTGGCAAATTTTGCTCATTTGGTTCGTAAGCAAAATCAACACCAGGAGTACCTTTGGCTTGCGGATCTCCAGTTTGAATCATAAAATCCGGAATAACACGATGAAAATAAATGCCATTGTAAAACCCTTCATTGGCTAACTTTACAAAGTTGGCCACTGTATTTGGCACCTTGTCACCATAAAGTTCTATTTTAATCTCTCCTTTTGTAGTTTGAATAGTTCCGTACATAATTTCTCCTTCAGTTAATATATTTTCTTGATAATTATTATTTTGACTATTTATTTCCTCGATTTGTCGTTGCATATTTGGCCACCAATCTTTGTTAAAACCTTGCTCCTGACAATATTCTGCTGTCTGACAAGAAAGCGAACTCGCTTCCATGCTCGGTGGACAGACTGTACAATCATTTGTCAAACAAGAATCAATGTTGTCAAAAGACTGACATTCAAGATTTGTTTTTTCTGCGCTCTCCTCTACTTTGCTACAACCTGTAAACAAAATCACTAAAGCTAAAATTAAAAATATTTTTTTCATTTTATTTTTCTTTTGGTCGCATCGTAGGAAAGAAAATAACTTCTTTGATATTTTCTACATTACCAAGCAACATTACTAAACGATCAATGCCCATGCCCAAACCTGCTGTTGGAGGCATGCCGTGTTTCAAGGCTTCCACGAAATCAGCATCTGCACCCTGAGCCTCATCATCACCGCCATCTTTTAATCTTTGTTGTTCTTTAAATCTTTCTTCTTGATCAATCGGGTCATTTAATTCTGAAAAGGCATTACAAACCTCTGCTGTTTTTACAACCAATTGAAATCTCTCAACGTAATTTGGTCGGTCAACTATTTTTTTGGCCAAAGGTGACAGCTCCAAAGGATGATTAATAATAAAATGTGGCTGAATCATTTTGGCTCGGACAAATTTTTTGTACAATTCATCCAATAATTTTCCACGGCCCCAAGACTTATCAACTGGCAATTTAGCATCTTTAGCAATTTTACCAAGCTCCTGATCAGAAGTCTGATCAATATCAATCTTTAAGGCTTTATCTAAAGCTTCTTTAAAATCTACGCGTGGATAAGGAGTAGTAAAATCGATGACGTCATCACCATTTTTTACCTTCAAACTTCCGCCGTTTACTTTTTTGACTAATTGTTCAAAAAACTTTTCAATAAAGTCCATTAAAAATAAATAATCTTTATAGGCCCAGTAAAATTCAATTTGGGTAAACTCAGGATTATGCTGATGATCAATGCCTTCATTTCTAAAACAACGAGCAATTTCATAAACTTGTTCGTAGCCACCGATGATCAATCTTTTGAGATAAAGTTCTGGAGCAACTCGTAAATACAAATCAATATCCAAAGCTTTGTGGTGAGTAATAAATGGGGCAGCCGTTGCACCGCCAGCAACAGTCTGTAAAATTGGCGTGTCTACTTCCACAAAACCAACTTGATCAAAATATTCTCTGATATTTTTGATAATTGCTGTACGTAATTTAAAAACATCTTTGACCTCAGAATTTGCTAGCAAGTCTAAATATCTCTTTCTAAATCTTAAATCAGGGTCTTTTAAGCCTGCATGTTTGTCCGGTAAAGGCAATAAAGTTTTGCTTAATATTTTGACGCTTTCGGCTAAAACTGTTGGTTCTTTGGTTTTGGTTTCAAAAGCTGTCCCCGTAATTTCAACAAAATCTCCAAGATCATAATTATCTTTAAACTCTTGATAATTTTCATCGCCAAGATTGTCTTTACGGACAAAAGCTTGAACCTTGCCACTCTCATCTTCAAAATGCAAAAAAGCTGAACCGCCTTGCAAACGCAAGCTACGAATACGGCCGGCTAAAACCACTTTTTTCTTGTTTTCAGCCAAAGACTCGAAGTCAGTCAAAAAATCGCTAATTTGAGCCTTTTTTGAGCTCTGAGAAGGGTAAGGATTAAGCTTATTTTCTCTCAAACGAGCCAATTTCAACAATCTTTGTTGATATTCATCATTGATATTGATTTCTGCCTGATGATCATTATTCATAAATATAGTAATTCAAAAAATTATACAATAATTTTAGTAAAAATAGCTAAAATAAGCAAGAAAACTAAAAATCCGTTTTTGGCTGACTTTTCCCTCTAAATTTCCATAAATATTTAATAAAACTAAAGATATGTGCTCGGGCAGTTTTTTTGGTAAATATTTTTAATAGACTTTGAGCAGAATCTCTTTTGTGTAAGTGAATTACCTCTGCTTCTCCAACATAAGCAACTTTAAAACCATTTTCCCAAAAACGTCGCGACCAATCCAAATCTTCCATGTACATAAAATACCTTTCGTCTAACAAACCAACTTTAAATAAAGAAGATGCTCTAACTAGCAAACAAGCACCAAACAAAGCTGGAGCATAAAAATTTTTTTGATGATCATGATCAGCTAATAAATATTTTTTCAGCCAAGCTGAACCATTTTTTGTTTTACTTAAAAAAGTTCGACGAAAAAAAGGTAAGCGCCAATCTGGAAAAGCAGTTGCTGAATATTGCAAAGTTTTATCAGGATTGATCAGGCGTGGCCCAGCTAAAGCAACTTCTGGATGAACTTCTAGATATTGATATAAAATTTCAATAGCTGGAGAAAAAAATGCTAAGTCTGGATTACAAATCAAAATATATTTTCCTTTGGCTTGTTTGATGCCTAAATTATTTCCAGCAGCAAAACCGCTATTAACACTATTTTGAATAAACCTTACTTTATCTTGATTTTTGACTAGCTCAGCAATGCCGTCATAAGAAGCATTGTCTACAACAATGATTTCATAATTATAGGGCAAATTTAAAGTGGAGATATTTTTTAATAATTCTCTAATTAAGTCTTTATTAAAATAATTTAAAATGATAATCGATAAATCCATTTTAATTGAACCAATGATAAATATCCTCTGCTTTTATTTTACGATGACTAACAATAAATTGCCTTTTTTTCTTAAAACGTTTTTTTAGTTTAAAAAATTCAAACAAACCAGAAAGAGTTTTTCTTTCTAGAATCAAAAAATAAGTAAATTTTTTTAACTCATACCAAATGATCGGAAAAAAATCTTTCCAAATATTTTTAGCAAAAGAGTTCTTATAAAGAGTTGCCAAGTGATTGCGATAAGATAGTCTGTTTACAAAGCCTCTTTTTTGACGCTCAGTTTTTTGTGAATTCTTAGCGCCAATTGTACGATGATGATAGGCCTTGGTGCTAGTTAATAACCAATTTTCCCAACCAGACTGTCGTAAGCGCCAAGCCAAATCAACATCTTCTTTGTAAGCAAAAAAATCCTCATCGAAATATTCAAAATCATCCGTTGCTTTTGGAATCTTAATTGTTTCCAAAGCTTCACGTCGAGCCAATAAAAGCGCTCCTGACAAACCAAAAACCTCCATGTCTTTGAGCTGATAATCTTGCTTTCCTTGATCAATGTCTTTAACCGCTCTTTTTCTGTCTATCTTTAAACCAAAAGAATCGATAATTTTTGTCTTGGCCAAAGCCGCAAAGTCCCAATGCAAAAGTTTACCAGAGACCGTAGCGACGTTTAAATTCTGATCCAAAAAAGCTACGGTTTTTTCTAAATAATCAGGCTCTAAAATTACATCTTGATTTAAAAATAAAACATACTTTGAATCAGACCATTTGAGCAAAAGATTATTCGCCTTAGCAAAACCAATATTCACTTTTTGCCTGATCACTTTGGCTGGTGGAAAATATTCATTGATCACGGCGACTGAATTATCAGTAGAAGCATTATCCAATACTAATAACTGCCAATCCTGAAAAGTCTGCTCGGTTAAACTCTTGATTTGAAAAGGTAAATAATCTTGACCATTCCAAGTCAACAAACAAATTGTCACCTTAGGTATTTTATTCATCTTTGGCTTGATAATTATTAAACCACCAAGAATAAAACGCTGTCAAAAGAATATTAACTGGTAAAATTAATAAAATAATTAATAATTGCCAAAATGGTTTATGCTTATAAAAATAATGTATAAGACTTTTATTAAAAATTAATTGCTTTCTCAATATTCTTTGTTTTTTAAAACTCGCTCCATTGTGATGCAAAATGGCACAAGTTGGTAAATACCTAATGACAATTTTTTGGTCTATTGCTCGCTGACAATAATCAACTTCTTCAAACCAAACAAAAAATTTTTCATCTAGATAACCAATTTTTTCAAAAGCTTCACGTCTAATCACCATGGCCGCGCCCATGATTTGTTCTACGTCTTCTTCGCGATTATAATCAAAATCTTTGGCTAAATATTTTTTTAATAAATGTTGTCCCAAAAAAGTATGTCTTAATTTTAATAAAATTATTAATTGGGATAATAAACTTGGAAAACGTCTGATCGATTCTTGTAAACTAAAGTCTGAGTTCAAAATCCTTGGTCCCAAGATACCTACTTCTGGGTGAGTTTCTAAATAATTAATAATTGTCTTAAAAAACCCTGGTTGAACTTCGGTGTCTGGATTTAATAAAAATAAATATTTACCACTTGATTGTTTGAGTGCTAAATTATTAGCTGAAGCGAAACCACGGTTATAAGGCAAGGCAATCATTGTCACCTCTGGATATTCAGCCATAATCATTTCTGGTGTGCCATCACGAGAATCATTGTCAACTAAAAAAATTTCTGTCGAAAAATCTTTGGTATCAGCAAGCACAGACTTCAGACATTTTTCAACTAAAGCTCTAACTTTCCAATTAACAATAACAATTGAAATATCTGCTTCTTTCATAATTAACCTATTTTTTTATTTACTAAATCCATCATTTTATTGACTACGCTAATCCAAGAATGTTTTTTGACATACTCTTGACGTTGTTTTTGTAGTTCTTGATTATCATTTTTTAACAAATCATTAACTTGTAGATTAAAATCTTCTTGATCTTTGGCAATAGCAATCATGTTTTCAACATTCTCAGTGCCAGCTCCTTGACTAGCAACTACTGGTTTGCCACAAGCTAAATATTCATACATTTTCATTGGGTTGGTACTAGAGCTAAAATCAAGCTTGGTATGAGGAATGATTCCAAGATCAAATTGTTGAATATACATCGGTGCTTCTTGATAGGATTTATAACCCAAAAAATAAACATTATCTAAAAGATCCAAAGCTTTTTTTGCTTGATCCTGTTCATTCCAAACCGGACCAACTAGAACAATTGATTTTTTAGGATTTTCTTTAGCCAAATATTCGATCAACTTTAAATCAACTCGATCTTGAATAACGCCGATGTAGCCAATTATTGGCTTAGGAATATCAGCAATATCTCGATTGATCAAAGAAAATTTTTGACTATAATGCTTGAGGTCAACGCCATTTGGAATCCAATAGACATTTGCTTGGTCACCAAAAAAATGAACCAAATTTGGTGAAACTGTAAAAATTAAATCTGCCTGATCCTCTATTAATTTATAAGCCTGTTTTAGTTTATCTTGATACTTTTGATAGGATGAATGATTGAGCCAATTATCAACTGCCTCAAAGATGCTTAATTTTTGTCCGAACTCTTGCTGATGCAAAGCAATAAACGGAAAAAATGACCAAGTAATAATATCACCAAAATTTAATTCTAGAGCAGTCTTTTTGATGTTGGCTAAAGTAAATTTTGGACTCAAGAAGAAATTCACATCTGAATAAACATAAAGTTTCTCGGAAATTTTAGTCACTTTGTAAGTAGGTCTTTTTTTAATCACCTGTCCTTTTTTTAAATTCAAAGCAACATTTTCTTTGTAATTTCTCAAAGCACGCTTAAAGTTAAGCGGTAAATAATCAACAGCTAAAATTTTTCCGATTTGATCATTTTGTAATAATTGTTGTAAAACATGATAATTACGATTGGAAACACCTTCTTCCCATTCGGAAAAACTAGACATGTTAAACATTATTACATCAAACTTCTTGTCCATAAATTTATGATAAAATAAGTTTCAATTTATTGCTTTGCTCTGAAGCTCTGGCAAAATCTCGACTGCGCAGATAAGCATTTTCTCTAATCAGCTTTTCTAAATCCTGATCACTTAACAAACTCTTGATTGCTTGTTCTATTTCTTCAATATTATTAACCAACAAGGCATTTTTTTGATCACTTAAGATTTCCAAAACCCCACCATTGTTACCGGCAATAATTGCTAATCTTGCTGCTGCTGCTTCCAAAAAAACAATCCCAAAACCCTCAAGGTCATTACCTAGCTGTCTCTGTGGTAATAGGAAAATCTTAGCTAATTTATAGTAATAAATCAAATCAGAATAATCAATATTTTCTAAAATCTTAATCTGCTTCTCTAATTTATACTTAGCAATCAATTGTTCTAGATTTTTCTTTTCCGGACCATTACCAACAATCAAATATTTCCAATCAGTCAAATTTAAGTTATACAAGGCCTCAATTGCCCAGGCATGTCCTTTGCGGACACTCAAACGTCCAACGCTCAAAAACACTTTTGTTTTCTCTTCGATCTTCAGCGACTCTTTCAAAGACTGTAAATGCTTCTCCTCTACCTTAGAAAAATCTAAATCTAAACTAGGATAAATAATGGTAATTTTATTATTAAATTCTGGAAATTTATTGACAATATTAGCAGTCGCCTGACTGTTGACAATAATCTGACGAGAATTTTTTAAAATTTTATAAGTCAACTTAAATTTATTTTCCAAAGCTAAATTAATATCCAAACCATGAAGAGAAATCACATATGGAATTTGCCAAAATTTATTAAATAAATAAGCAATGCTTCCTAAGGGCAAAATGTTTGGCGTAAAAATTTGCTCAATCTTATTTTCTTTGACTATTTTTTTTATTTTGAAAAAAGCAAAAAACCAACTTGGTTTTAAAAATTTATTTTCTAATTTTAAATTAATAACATTATTTTTGCTTTTAACCTTTGGATTATCAGTAATGATCAAATAATCCTCTGTCTTAAAAAACTTAAACAGACCGTGGCAATAATTTGCTACGCCACCAAAAAAAGGAAAATATTCTTTTGTTAATAATAATGTCTTTTTCATTAATCTTTTTTAAAAATTGATCGGCGCCAATATTTTATTTCTTGCCAAGTTAAAATTTTACTTGCCAATAAAAAGCTCGCATAAAAAACTACGCCAAGCAAAATTGTCAGCGGCCACCAAATAATCATTTTACTAAAATAAACCAAAGCTGCCATCAAAATAGAAGCAATTAAAGCTAAGAAAATATTTCTCAAAGCTTGATGATGAATTTTTACTATTTTTAAAGCAGCTTTTAGATTTAAAGAAAATAAAACTAAAGTGCTAAAACTAGAAGCTAAAGCAGCACCTAAAACTCCTAAAAATGGAATCAAAAATAAATTAGCCAACAAATTAAAAAACATTGTTAAGGCTAAATTACGAGTATTGGTTTTTTGTAAATTTGCAGAATTTAATAAACTAGATAAAGCAAAATTCATAAACAAAAAGGCTAAACTGGCAATCAAAATTTGCAAAGGCAAAATTGCAGCTGCAAATTCCGGCTTATAAACTTTTAAAATAATCTCCGGCGCCAAAACAATAATTCCTGATAAAATTGGTAAGGCTACTAAGGCTAAATATAAAAACCCCTTATTAAAAACTTTATTTAATTCTGTTTTGTCATGTAAGAAAAAATGTGAAAAAGCCGGATAAAGAGCAGCTACCAAACCAAGTGGAATAAATTGCCAAGCAAAAGTAATCTTATAAGCTACGCTGTAAAAACCTACCGCCGAGTCACCTAAAAACATTTTTAATAAAAAAGTATCAAGATAAGCATAAATTTTGGCAAAAATAGCCGACAAAGCAAAAGGCCAGGTAATTAAAAATATTTTTTGTAACAAATCTTTTTGCCACAACAAGTTTAGTTTGGTTTTGAATTTTAGATTTAAAACGATACCGGAAAAAATCAAATTAAACAAAGAAGCGAAAAATAAAACACTAATAATTAAAACTAAATTTTTGGTAAAAAACAAAAGCGTTAAACCAAGTAACATGACAATTAATTGAAAGATGATTGTGCCTAAGGCTTCAAATTTTAGATTTTGCTGACCACGAATATAGGCATAAAAAAGTAAAGTAAAACTATCAATAGCAACAATCAAAGTTGTCAAATAAAGCAAAGCTTGGACCGGATCGCCAGAGAATAAGAAAAAATTTAAACTTAACAAAATCAAAATACTCAAAAAAGTCAGCAATAATTTCAAAGAAAATATCTGCTGAAACCATTTTTGTTCATTGCCAGATTGACGAGCTACCTCTCTGGTCAAAACCGGAGCTAAACCAAGATCCATCAAAACCGCAAACATCGTAGCAAAAGAAATAGCAAAAAAATAACGGCCGGTTAACTCCACTCCTAAACCACGCGCTAAAATCGTAAAGTAAACAAAAGAAAGCACTTTTTGAATCACTAAAGCGCTTAAAAAAAATGAAGAATTTGCCGTTACTTTTTGAGCATTCAACATACTGATATTATAGCAAAGTTGGCTAAAATTGCCAGTAAAAAAACTTGATTTTTAAACAAAAATAAACCCCAATTTACGGGGTTTATTTGAATTTCTAAATAATAGAAGCTTAACGTTTGCTCCATTGTGGGGCGCGACGAGCTTTTTTCAAACCAGGTTTCTTTCTTTCTTTACGACGAGAGTCACGAGTAAGCAAACCTTGAGTTTTTAAAGTTGGGCGTAATGTTTCGTCAGTCTTCAATAAAGCTCTAGCAATACCATGGCGAATGCTTTCTGCTTGACCACGTTGACCACCGCCTAAAACTCTAATTGAAATAGCAATGTTTTCACGACCAACTAATTTTAATGGTTGCAAAACTTCTTCTTGCCATTCAAAGTAAGGTAAGTATTCTTTGTAATCTTTGCCATTGATAGTAATTTCAATACCTTTGACATTTTGATTCAAAATACGAACTCTAGCAATCGCAGTTTTTCTGCGACCGACAGCTGGAATGTAATCTTTGTTATCTTTATTTTCTGTAGCCATGGTTTTTACTTGATAATTAATCTTTTGATCATCTTAGGACGTAATTTATTGACTGGCAACATATTGTAAACCATTTTACGTAAAGCCTCAGCAGGATCATTTTCCATTAAATCACTCAATTTTGTCGTGCGAAGACCACCTGGATAACCAGTAACACGATGATAAACTTTATCTTCTAATTTTTTACCACTAAATTTCATTTTAGCGACATTTTCAATTTCCACAGAGTCACCACAATCAGTATGAGCTTGATAAGTGACTTTGTTTTTACCTTGTAACAAAAAAGCTATTTTGGAAGCTAAGCGTCCAGCAATTTTGTCTGCGGCATCAATTTTATGTAATTTTCTTTCCATATAATGATAAAAAATTAAACTAATTCAATTTGGACCATCTGAGCTCCGTCGCCAAGTCTAGGGCCAATCTTAATAATACGACAATAACCACCATTTCTTTCTTTATAACGTGGTCCTAAAACATCTAATAATTTTTGCACTGCTTTTTTATCAGGAATCACGCGGGACAATTGTTGTTTGTTGTGAACTGATTTTACTTTTGCACGAGTAATCATTTTTTCAGCTATTGGTTTGACAGTCTTAGCTTTAGCTTCAGTAGTTTGGATTTTTTCATACAAAAACAAAGAAGTGGCCAAATTCTCCAACATCGCTTGACGTGGGGCTTTTTCTCTATCTAATTTCTTGGTTACGTTTCTGTGTCTCATGGTATTTAAAAATTATTTTTCTTGGAAAATTTACTTAAGATTCTTCTTCCTCTTCTTCTAATTCTTCTTCAAGTTCCTCTTCGTCCTCTTCCTCTTCCTCAGCTTCTTCGGCTGCTTCTGCTACTCCTCCAGTCAAAACATTGAAGTGGTCTTGCAAAATAGTTGCAGCTGCTTTGATTGCTTCTTCGGCGCCAACTGTACCGTCAGTCAAAATATCAAGAATTATTTTTTCATAGTTGGTCATTTTACCAACACGAACATTTTCAATATTGTAACCAACATTTAGAATTGGTGAAAAAGATGAATCAATGGCGATTGTACCGATTTCTAACTTTTGTTTTTCTCTTTGTTCTACAGTTTCGTAGCCCAAACCTTGTTCAACGGTAATTTCCATTTCAATTTGACTGCTTTTTTCGGTCAAAGTTGCGATAATCATTTCTGGATTTGCTACCTCTACATCAGAATTTTTAGCAATATCTGCTGCAGTCACAACTTTTTCTCCTTTGGCGGACAAAGTGATTTTTACTGGCTCATCAGAGTAAACTCTAACTCTTAACTTTTTTAAGTTAAGCATAATCTCTACCACATCTTCTTTGACACCAGCAATAGTATCAAATTCGTGTTGAACACCGTCAATTTTGAAAGAGGTAACTGCGCCACCAGGAAGTGATGAAAGCAATGCTCTTCGCAAAGAATTGGCAATAGTCACACCAAAACCAGGATAAAAAGGTTCGATAACTACTTGGTAGTTATTATCTTTTTGATCGGTGATCTTAATGTTATTTGGTAAAGAAATTTGATTGGCCATATTTTTTATAATAAATTTTTATTTTCCACAATTTAAAATGGTAAATTTTATTAACGTGAGTAGAACTCAACAATTAAGTTTGTTTGAATGTTTTGTGGTAAATCTTCACCCTCAGGTAAACTGTTTACTGTAATGGTCATATTCTTTTTGTCCAAAGCCAACCAAGAAGCGGATTCTACCTTGTCGATAGTTTCTAGCAAATTCTTCCAATAATTTTTACTTAATTTATTTTCTTTAAGCTTAATAACTTGGCCTAATTTTACTCGGTAAGAAGGAATATTGGTTTTGACACCGTCAACTGTAAAATGTCCATGATTAACCAATTGTCGAGCTAAACGATGAGTAGAAGCAAGGCCTGATTTGAAAATAACGTTGTCTAAACGAGTCTCCAAAAGCACCAACATATTTTGACTAACATCTCCAGTCATTTTCTGAGCTTTTTCAAAGGTCAATTTAAATTGTTTTTCTAACAAACCATAAATAGCCTTAGCTTTTTGCTTGGCCAATAATTGACGTCCATATTCAGAAGTCTTAGCAAATGTTTTTTTAGGACCATGCTGACCCGCTGGATAAGCTCTCTTATCCAAAGGTGATTTCACTGTATCAGCAACGTTTTCACCAAATCTACGACTTGCTCTATGTTTTGGTTTTAAATTTCTAGCCATACTACATTAATAGATTTAAATAATTATACTCTTCTTGCTTTCTTAGGACGACAACCGTTGTGAGGAATTGGGGTCATATCTTTGATTGAAGCAACATTTAAGCCATTAGCATGTAAAGCGCGCACAGCAGCCTCACGTCCAGCTCCAACGCCTTTTACAAAAACATCAACTTCTTGTAAACCGTAATCTTTTACCTTTTCTACAGCATTTTTAACAATAATACCCGCAGCATAAGGAGTGGCTTTTTTTGGTCCTTTAAAACCATTAACGCCAGCAGAAGACCAAGCTAAAACACCACCAGTTTGATCAGTCAAAGTAATGATAGTGTTATTGTAAGTAGCTTGAATATGAGCTTGACCACGACTTACCTTTTTTTTGATTTTCTTTTTCTTAACAATCTTTTTCATAATATCTTAAAAGTGTTTTTTATAAAAATTAGGTCTTTTGAGCAGCTGGAGCTTTACCACTTCCCATTGTTAATCTCTTGTTGCCTCTGATGGTACGGGAATTAGTCTTAGTTCTTTGCCCTCTGACCGGCAAACCTTTAGTGTGACGACTTCCGCGGTAAGACTTGATTTCTTTTAAACGTTTGATATTAGAAATCTTTTCGCGACGTAATTCACCTTCTACCTTAAGTTCTTTTTCGATTCTCTGTCTCAATTTATTAACATCATCCTCAGAAAGATCTTTCATTCTGATGTTTTTATCTATTTTCAAATCACGTAAAACATTTTGAGAAGTTGTCAAACCAACTCCATAAATATAAGTCAAAGCTATTTCAGCTCTTTTGTCGTTTGGAATATTGACTCCGGAAATTCTTGCCATAATTTTTATTATAATTCGATAATTAAAATTAACCTTGTCTTTGTTTATGTTTAGGATTTTTACAAATACAAATCACCCTGTTTTCACGACGGATGATCTTACAATCTTTACACATTTTTTTAACTGAAGCTCTTACTTTCATTTTTTTATTTTCTAAAAATAATTCTTCCCTTAGTCATATCATAGGGACTCATTTCGACAGTTACTTTATCGCCTGGTAAAATACGAATTTTATACATTCTCATCTTACCTGATAAATGAGCCAAAATTTCTTGATCATTTTCCAAAACGACTTTAAAAGTGGCGTTGGGTAATAATTCTAATACTTCCCCTCCAACTTCCAAGAAACCTTTTTTATTGACTCTAGTTTGTGTTTCGTTCATTAATTTAACGATAATAAAAAAATAAATTAATTAAATATTGTCTATAAATACCTAACCAACTCGTTTTTTATATAACTATCTAATTTAAGTGCCCCTTAATTATACGAATTTTTTGACTTTTGTCAAGCCTTAGGGGCCAAAAAACGATAAAAATATGCCAAATCTAAGAAAAAATCAAAAATATAGCTAATTTTAGAGAATAAATTGCACTTCCTCGTTTAATTGCAAGTTGTATTTATCTCTAATTTGCTGCTTAATTAGGCTGCTTAAAATCACTACGTCCTCAGCTTTAGCTGTTCCGGTGTTGATAATGTAATTGGCGTGTTTTTCAGAAACTTGAGCACCACCAACAGTTTTTCCTTTAAGTCCCGCTCGATCAATCAAATAAGCAGCAGGTATTTTATGATGTTCTAAAAATTTTTCTACTTCAATACCCCGAGATTTTAGATCTTCTGTCTCCTGATCGCTAAAAGCAATATTTTTAAAAATACAACCGGCCGAAGGCTGATTTGGCTGCGTGTCCTGACGATAGGCCAAACGTTCTTGAACCAATTTCTTGGCAGCTACCAAATCGCCTTTTGCTAATTCAAGTTCTACTTTTAAAATTAAATACTTTTTTTCTTTAAAAATACTATGACGATACTCAAAATTTGCCTGACCTACAGACATCTCTTGTAAAAGATAATTTTCATCTAGATAATTTATCTTAGTCACTACATCGCTCATTGCTCGACCATAGGTGCCCGCATTACCTCTAACTGCTCCACCAACTGTACCTGGAATACCAGCGGCAAATTCTAAACCAATCAGTTCATGTTCTAAGGCTTGATTTAACAAGTAAGACAACAAAACACCTGAGCCGACTTTAATCTTGTTTTCTTCAAATTCTAAGATTTGCAAATCTAGTTTGATTACTAGACCCTTGATGCCGGAATCTGAGATCAAAAGATTACTACCGCCTCCAAAAACAAATATTTCTTGATCATGCTCTTTGGCCCAAGATACTGCTTCTTGTACTTCCTCTATTGTTTTGGCAATCACAAAATTTTCAGCTGGTCCGCCAATTTTGAAAGTTGTATATTGAGCAAGTGGAATATTTTTTTGTATTTGCATATACTAAGTTACTAATTCTCTCGCTAAATTATCAATGTCTCCAGCACCAATAAATAATAAAACTGAATCAACTGGATTTATTTTTTTAATAATTTGTTTAACTTCTGAAAAATCAGCAGCATAATATTTTTTGGAGTGAGAGATTAACTTCAAAACATCAAGACTAGAAACATCTTCATGTTCTTTGTCTTCACGACCGCCGACTTGATAAATTTCAGAAATAATTATTTGATCCGCCAAATCAAAGCTCTTGGCAAAATCATTGATCAAGGTCAAAGTTCGATTGTGGTGATGTGGCTGAAAAATAGCAATCAGCTTTCGATCGGGATAAAAATCTTTTGCTGCTTTTAACAATCCCTTGATAGCATCTGGATGATGCGCATAATCAGAAATCACTAAATTACTTTTGAAATTTCCCAAAAGCTCAAAACGACGCCAAGTACCAACAAATTCATTTAAAGCATTCCAAATCTGATGTTTATTTAAACCCAAATGACTAGCAACAGTAATTGCTGCCAAAGCATTGTAAACATTATACAAACCCGGAACAGTCAAATGAAAATCTCCAAAAAGCTTTTCATCTAGATAAACTTTAAATTCTTGTTGGCCAGCCGAAACTTCTAGATCAGCAAAATAACAATCTGCTTTTTTATTTTGACCAAACAATAAATTTCTATTCTGATTAACAATATTTTGGCTATTTTGGTCATCGATATTTTTAATCAAAATGCCGTCACTTGGTAATTTGTTTACGAATTTTTGAAAATGTTTTTTAATATCATCAAGGTCTTGATAAAAATCAAGATGATCTTCAGCGACATTAGTCAAAACAATAATATTCGGATTAAGCTCAAGCATATGCGCTTTCCATTCGCAAGCTTCAACAACTAAAATATCAGATTTTCCTAAACGAAAGTTTTTCCCCCATTGAGGAACTAGTGAGCCAACGATGACCGTCGGATCAAGTCCGGCTTTTTCCAAGATCAAGCCAAGCATTGCCGTGGTCGTTGTCTTGCCATTGGTACCAGTCACGGCAATTGTTTGGTAATCTTTACTTAAAATTCCCAAAAATTGAAAATAACTTAAAGTAGGAATTTTTAAATTCCTAGCTTTGACAAGCTCCGGATGGTCTTCTGGTAAAGCTGAAGTATAAACTAACAAATCAAAACCCTCTTTAATGTTTGTTTCTTTTTGTTGATAGTTAACCAAAACTCCTTGATTTTCTAAACGCTTGGTAATTTCCGATTTGGTCAAATCAGAACCAGAGACGCTTTTTCCTTGGCTCAAAAAATAATAAGCAACAGCGGACAAACCAATGCCGCCTAAACCGCTTAAATAAACTTTATTTACTTTTGCTAAATCTAAATCCATAGATTTTGATCTTCTTAAAGCACATCTTCTATTACTTTGATGTAATTGTCAACTGCTTTTGTGGGAAACAATTTAAATAAATTATCAGCTAAACCATCGCGTAAAACTTTATTTGTTGTCAATTTATTTAAATATCTTTCCAAAATTTGATTTGAGCCTTGTCGACAATAATAGGCAGCGTTGTGTTTGGCGAAAAACTTAGCGTTTTTTTCTTGATGAGTATTGGGAATCGGAATTAATATTAAAGCCTTTCTAAAGTAAGCAGCTTCTGTGATCAAGGACATTCCAGCTCGAGAAATAATAATCTCTGCCTGATTCAACAATTGTCCCATACCAGAATTAAGAGATCTGTAAGGATGATAATTTTCTAAGCTCAAAGCTTGATCATAATTTTTTTCACCTAAAATATGGTGCACTTGAAAATTTTTGCTCAATTTTGGAATAAACTTTCTCAAAAAATCATTAAAACCCCTAGCGCCCAATCCTCCGCCGGTAATCAAAATACTTGGTCTTTGATTTTTTTCACTAGTTAAAAACTGACGAACTGGATTGCCAGTGACAACAACTTTTTTTTGCTTAAAATACTTTTTTTGTTCTTCAAAAGTAACGGTAATTTTTTGAGCTACCGGAGCCATTAATCTATTGGCTAATCCGATTTCCAAATCCTGTTGATGAACTATTACCGGAATCCGTAAAAACCAAGCACCCCAAGCTACTGGTACAGCCACAAAACTACCGGCAGTCAAAACAAGCTCCGGCTTAAACTTTTTTAAAATCTTTATGCTCTGCCAAAAAGCAAATTTTATTTTAAAAAGATCTACAAAATTTGACCAAGCCCAATAACGTCTCAGTTTACCACTAGAGATTTCCTGAAAATTTAGACCCGCTGACTGAATGAGATTTTTTTCAGGACCAGTTTTTGTGCCTAAAAATAAATAATCAGCTGAATATTTTTGAGCCACTGCCAAAAGCGGACTTACTGAACCCAAAGTTCCGCCTCCAACCAATAAAATTTTGCGCTTAATTTCCGACATTTAGTTTAAATTATATTCTCCGGTCAAAGGAATAAAATAGTTATAATTATTCAAAGCCCAAAAAGACCAACCATCAGAGTCACAATTATAAGGATCCGCACCAGTGCCGTCATAACAAGCTTTTGCGCGTGGAAAATAACCTTTTAGATACTTAAACCGATCATGATCAGGATGATCTTCATCGGCTGTTGGACAAAAGGCAAAAAGATTTTCAAATCTTTCTTCTGGTTTACTTTCTTTTTCTAAACGAGTTCCTAGCAAGGCCATGTTACGACTAGAATCCGAACCATAACAATAACGACCAAAATTTGTATTATTATTAACAACCCAAGTTAGAGTGTCATCAGCGTCGCCAGGGCCATTGGCATTAAAAATACAATACTGATCCCAACAACCGGTATTACAGCAATCCCCCCAAGTCTCTGTATTTGTTCCACCAGCAGTACCGCAGGTATCTACAGACGGCTCTGGACAGGCCATTGGAAAATTAATAAAAGGATCCCAAAGAAAACTATTTAAATCAAAAGTTTGAGCAAAAGCCGCGCCCCAATAAATATAAGCATAGGAATCATCCCAATCACTAGTATCATTAATTGGATCTTTAATATATTCAGCTAAGTAACCACCTTCAATTGTTTTATTTCTAACTACCGGCTCACCTTCTCCCTGATAAACCACTGTTATATCTCCGCCTTCTTTCAAAATTGGCATCATTGTTTCATCAGCCTCGGCAGACCAACCATCAGCTGTGTTATAATTACTTGTGCTGTAAAAATTTTGCGGTAAATATTGCCCATAATCAGACTTAAAAGCTTCTAGAGCTCTAGCTAAAGTCTGTAAATCTGCTCTTCTTCTGTTATCACGAATGGATTTTCTAATATCAGAAACGCCGACATAAGAAATGACACTTAAAATTCCAACTACTGCTACAACGATTAAAATTTCCACCAAAGTAAAACCGAGCTTATCTTTATCGATATTTTTAAAGAAATTTTTGATTTTATTTTTCATATTTTTATTTATCTACTATTTATTGTAGTAAATTTAGAGATATTTGCCAAAATGCCAATGCCCAGTAGAGTAACTAACAAATTTGTACCACCCAAAGAAACGAGTGGCAAAGGAACGCCGGTAAGCGGTAAAAGTCCAATGATTGAAGCGATATTAATAAAAATTTGACTAGACAACCAAATTATAATCCCTAAAGCTACTAATTTTGCAAAATTATCAGGTGCTTCTCTGACAATTTTAAAACCACGAATCATTAAAACGACAAATAATAAAATAAAAAGCACTGAAAAAATAAAACCAATTTCCTCAGCGATAATAGCAAAAATACTATCGCCTGCTGGCTCTGGTAAATAATTAAATTTTTGTCGAGAGTAGCCAAGCCCTAAACCAAACCAACCGCCAGAACCAACGGCAATCAAAGCTTGTCTAATTTGATAACTAATCCCCAAGGGATCTTTTTCTGGATCCAAGAAAGCTAAAAATCTATTGATCCGATAAGGAGCAGCTTTGACCATCACAGCCAGAGAAATCAAGCCTAAAGAAATAATAGACAATAATTGTTTCCAATTAGCGCCAGCGACAAAATACATTGCAATCGAACTAAGGATGATAATACTCAAAGTTCCTAGGTCTGGTTGTAAGATAATCAGAACCGAAATAAGACCTAGAAAAATCAAAAATGGCAACAAGCTTTCTTTCCAATATTTTATTTTTGGTCCAATTTTGTCCAACCAAGCTGCTAAAAATAAAATAAAGGCTAATTTTACTATTTCACTAGTCTGAAAAGAAAAAAATCCCAAATTAATCCAAGACTTTGCCGTAGCATTTGTCAGTTGTAAACTAGGCACAAAAACTAATAACAACAAAACTATTGAAAAAGCAAAAAAAGCAAAATAAAATTTTTGATAAACTTTATAGTTAATTCGTAAAGCTAAATAAAAAAATAATAGACCTGGTAACAAACCATGTGTAATTTGCTGTCTCACAAAAAAATAGACATCTTGATTCCTTTGTTCAAAAGCCAAAGATGATGAAGTAGAAGACAAAAATAATAAGCCAAAAAATAACAGTAAAGCTACAACACTTAACAAAACAAAATCTGGTTGATGCCCAAGACGAGTATTTGAAAATGGCTCTAAAAACCAGGATTTAATCTTGTTACTCAAGCCTTTGCTCGATCTGGTTTCAAAACGACTGTTTGATTGTTTTTTATTTCTGATCATTTTTTACTAATTGTGAAAATTGTTTTGCTCGCTCAAATTCATTGGCAAACATATTAAAACTTGCTGCTGCTGGTGAAAATAATAAAACATCCGCTTGATTTAAATATTTTTTTGCTTTTTGAAAAGCTGTTTTTAAACTTGGGAGATTTAGATCGAGATTTTCTTCTGGATACTTAATTTTCTTTAGCTCAATTAATAACTTTTTGCTAGCGCTTCCGGCCAAAAGAACAACTCTGACTTTTCTTTTTTTGATTAATAAAGCTAAATCACGATAAACTAATTCTTTGTCCTCTCCGCCAGCGATTAATAATATTTTTTTATTTTCCAAGGCGCTGATTGCAGCAATAGTTGCGTCAGGTGTAGAGGCTGTAGCATCATTAAAAACTTCTACATTTTTTAATTTGCCAAGAGGCTGAAAACGATATTCTACGCCTTTGAAATTACGGCAAGCTTTGGCAATGTTTTGTTTACTTATTTTTAATAAATAAGCGGCACAAATTGCGGCGGCAGCATTGGATAAATTTGCTTCTCCAAAAATATGCCAATCTTTAACTGCAGTGATACAAGTCTCTTTTTTATGATCACAAAAATAAAAAGAATTTTCTTTGAGATAAACTCCGCGCGGTACTTTTTGTTTTACTGAAAAATAATACACTTTGGCTTTGGTAAATTTTGCAAAAGATTTAGTTGTTAAATTATCATAATTTAAAATTGCTAAATCAGTTTTCTTTTGATTTTTAACAATCGCCATTTTAGCTTGTTTGTAAGCAGCGAAATTTTGATAACGATTTAGATGATCAATTAAGACGTTGGTCACAATCGCTAAATATGGAGATCTTTTGTATTCTGCCAAGTCTTCCAAATGCCAACTAGACAATTCTAAAACTGGTTTTGAATCTTTTGAAATTTTATCTAAAATCGAAAACATTGGCACGGTTGCAATATTTCCAGCCACAACATTGTCCTTGATTTCAGTTTTCAAAATTTGATGCAACAAAGTACTGGTCGTAGATTTACCGCGAGTGCCAGTCACACCGATAATTTTTCCAGGATACAGACCAAAAAACATTACCGCTTCATTGATAATTGGAATATTATTATCTTTGGCTATTTTTAAAAATTTTGACTCTCTGGGAACGCCAGGATTTTTGATAATCAAATCTTGTTGAACAAAATCACTTTCCAAATGTTTTCCTAAAGTAAATTTAATTTTTTTAAAATCTTGATGTTTTTTGAGTTGATCTAAACTTGATTTTAATTGTTGAGAATTTTTTAAATCAGTAATCGTGATTTGAGCTCCTTGTTTTAATAACCACAAAGCAACTTGCAAAGCTCCGCCTTGCAAACCCAAACCCATAATCAAAACTTTTTTCTTTTCCCAACTTTTTACCATAAAGCTAGATCAATAATCGCAATAATCAGACCCATCACTGCTGTCACCCCAGCAACAACCCAAAAACGCATGACTATTTTTGGTTCAGACCAACCTTTGGCTTCTAAATGATGATGAATTGGTGCTGATAAAAAAACTTTTTTCTTTCTAATTTTTTTAGAAAGTACTTGAATGATCACTGACAATGATTCGATCAGTAAAATAAAACCAATGATAGGCAATAACAAAGGATAACCAGTCAACATTGCGACAATGCCTAAAGCTACACCCAGAGACATCGCGCCGGTGTCACCCATAAAAAACCTAGCTGGATTAATATTAAACCACAAAAAGGCTAATAAACCACCGATAATCACTCCACAAAAAGCAGCTAAATTATAATTTGATTGCATAAAAGCGATGGTTCCGTAGCTAGCAAAAGCAGCTAAAACTACACCACCAGCTAAACCATCTAGGCCATCAGCTTCGTTGACCGAAAAAGCAGTTGCTACGATCACAAAAACAAAAAAAGGAATAAACCACCAACCCAGCTCAAACAAGCCTAAAAAAGGCACTCTAACCACGTCCCAATCCAATTTAAAATAAAACCACCAAGCACCAAACAAAGCGATCAAGGTATAAATTAATAATCTATGTCTAACCATCAAACCACCGCCCTTTCCTCCGCCTTGGCGATTTACATTGAACCAATCATCAAGTAAGCCAACTAAAGCCGAGGCAACCAAAGCGCCTAATGGCAAATAAGTCTCTGGTCTGGTTAAAAAATTAAACTGTGCCAAAAATGATTCTGGCCATAATTTGGAAATCCAAAAAAAGGCTAAAGCTAAGACAAAAACTGTAACCCAAATCAAAACTCCGCCCATGGTTGGTGTACCTGATTTTTTTTGGTGCATTTTAGAAAACACTGGCGTATCACCACCAGAGCGAATGCTTTTGCCTAAACGATATTTATATAAAAAATGGGTCAAAGCTGGCGTCCAAAGCATAGCAATAATAAAGGCCAAGGAAGTGAGACTCAAAATTTTAATCACGGCAAAATTGACACTGATCATAAGTTGTAATTTAAAATATTAAAAAGAAAAACAAAAGACATTAAATTAATTAACAAAATTAAGAGCAATAAAAATTGACTCCAAATCGCTTGTTTGTTCCATAAATAAATAGCCAAATATAAATCCAATAAAGAAAACAACGAGACTAAGCCCGGAATAAAAAACAACCAAGACCAATTACCTAAAATATCAAAACCAAAATAAATATTATAATGCAAAATTGCTAAAGAGCTAGTTTTGATCGGTTTAAATAAAAACAAAAACCAAGTAGAAAGCACCAAAAGGCCGGCTAAATTTAATAACCAAAAATTTAATTTGTCTTTATAAAAAACTTTGACCTTGGAAAAATATGACATATTTTCTTATATTCTAACACAAATTATAAAAAAAATCTCCTAGACTGCCCTAACTTCCTTGACTTCTGGCAACTGACTTTTGATTTCTTGTTCCACTAAATTTTTTAAAGTAAAATCAGCAATTGGGCAATGAGCACAAGCGCCTTTTAGACTTACCTCGACCACGCCCGCCTCTTGATCGTATTTGACTAATTCAATATCGCCACCATCTGACTGTAGAGCTGGCTTCAAATCTTCGATAATTTTTTCTAATTTTTCCATAAACTTATTTTTTTCTTAAATCAGCTGCTAGATTTGCTGCTTTCAATAAAGTATCAAATGTTCCCATGTCTAACCATTCTCCTTGATAAACTGTAACTTTTAATTTTTTTTCTTTAAGATATAAATTATTTAAATCAGTAATCTCTAACTCTCCTCTTTTTGAAGGTTTTAAACTATGTGCTTTGGCAACAACGCTATTATCATAAATATAAAGTCCGGTAACAGCAAAATTACTTTTTGGTGATTCTGGTTTTTCTTCTATGCTAATAACTTTTTGCTCTTGGTCAAATTCAGCCACACCAAATCTTTTTGGATCAGTAACTTCTTTGACAAAAATATTTGCCCCGGCATCAAAAGATGCAATAGAGTGGCTAAAAATATCTGAATCTCCTAAAAAAAGATTGTCGCCCAAAATCATGATCACATTATCAGAACCAATGAAACTTTCGCCGATCAAAAAAGCTTGAGCCAAACCTTCTGGCTTATTTTGAATGTCATAAACTATTTTGATGCCAAATTGGCTACCGCTGCCTAACAATCTAACAAAATTGCCAATATTAACTGGATCAGAAATAATCAAAACTTCTTTTACGCCAGCGTCAATCAAAGTTTGCAAAGGATAATAAACCATTGGTCGGTCATAAACCGGCAATAGTTGTTTGCTAGTCACATCGGTCAAAGGAGACAGCCTCGTGCCTGCGCCACCTGCTAAAATAATTCCTTTCATAAACTTATTTTAATAATTTTTTCCACCAATCTTGATTGCTTTGATACCACTGAATAGTTTTTTCTAAACCAGTTGAAAAATCTATTTCTGCTTGCCAAGATAATTCACGTTTAATTTTTGAAGAATCAATAGCATAGCGATAATCATGACCTTTTCGATCAGCTACGTATTCAATCATTTTCTGATCTTGACCAAAAGCCTTTAATAACAAAGCTGTGATTTCTTTATTTGTCTTTTCATTATTGCTGCCGATCAAGTAAGTTTCGCCTATTTTGTCAGAATGAATAATCAAATCAATTGCTCGGCAATGATCCTCGACATGTAGCCAATCTCTGATATTATCTCCAGTTCCATATAAAGGAACTTTTTGATTTGTCATCAGATTGGTAATAAACAAAGGAATCATTTTTTCTGGAAATTGATAAGGTCCATAATTATTAGAGCAATTACTGATCGTAATCGGTAAATCATAAGTATGATGATAAGCCCTAACCAAATGATCAGCAGCGGCCTTGGAGGCACTATAAGGACTACGTGGTTGATAACTTGAATCTTCGGTGAAATAACCAGAGTCACCTAAAGAACCAAAAACCTCATCAGTACTAACTTGATGAAAACGAATCTTGCCACAATCTAAAGCCGCACGCAACAGATTATGTGTACCCAAAACATTAGTTTGCAAAAAAACATCAGGACTAGCAATCGAACGATCAACGTGAGTTTCGGCGGCAAAATTAATAATTAAATTAATTTGATATTTTTTGATAATTTGCGAAACTAAATCATAATCAATAATATCACCTTGAATAAAAGTATAGTTTTTTTGATTTTCTAAATTTTTTAAATTATCAAGATTACCAGCGTAAGTTAAAAGATCCAAATTAAAAACTTGATAATCTGGATATTTATTTAAAATATAGTGAATAAAATTTGAGCCGATAAAACCAGCTCCACCGGTAACTAAAATATTCATTATTTTATTTTGTCTTTTAAAATCTTAAAAACTTGATCAATATCAGCTTCGGCTTGTGGACTTTTTTCCCAATGCAACAAACCGTCGCCTTGATAACGAGGAATAATGTGCCAATGAACGTGATTAATTGATTGCCCAGAAAGTTCACCGTTGTTTAGGCCAAGATTAAAACTTTTGGTTTCCAAAACAAGCGTCAGTTCTTTAGCTACTTTTTGAACCACTTGATTAAGCGCGCCGACTTCTTCAGAACTCAAATCAACAAAAAGATCACTATGTTTTTTGGGGATCACCAAACTGTGTCCTTTGGTATTGGGAGCGATATTTAAAAAAGCTAAATAATCCTGATCTTCATAAATCTTTTTAGCTGGAATTTCTCCTCTGACAATTTTACAAAAAATACAATCTTCCATATTTTTATTCTTTAGTTTTTATCACAATAAAAAGTTTAAAATTTTGATCAATTTTACTCATTTCTACTAATTCCAAGCCAAAAAGCTTGGCTTGAAAATTTAATTCTAAGATTCTTTGCTCTGATAAATCACTAAAATAAAAAACTTCTCTTTCCTCCATTAAACTAGCAATTCTAGGCCAAAGTGGCAAATCGCCTTGTGGCACCACAACTTTAAATTCTGGAAAAAATATTTTATCACTACGCTCAGTAATAATGACCGCATCCGCTGGAATGATTTGTTTTACTTTAGCAAATTGCTGATAATATAAATCAATATTCTCTTTATTTTTTAACAAACCGTCATTAGGAGCAAAAAAAGCCAAACGCAAAGAAAAAATTGTTAAAAGCAAAACTAAAAAAATTGTTAAAAAATTTTTCCATTTTTTAACACGACTTAAAAATAAAATTCCTTGCGCAACAAAAGGTAAAAGCAAAAGATAAATTGGCAAAAAGTAACGAACATAAGAAATACTAATTGTGTTATAATTTTTTACCAAAGCATCAGCAAAATCCCAATTAGCGTAATAAATTAATAACAATAAAGAAATCGTTAAGCTAAAAATAAGATACTTTGACCAAATTTCTTTTTTTTGGAATAATTTTTTTCTTAGAGAAAATAAAGCAAAAAATATCAAAATATAGTACGGCCAAATTAATAAAAATAAATAATGATAAATGCTACTTAAAAAAACTTTAGTTTGCCAAGCAAAAGGCAAGAATAACAACTTAATAAAACTAAACAAAGAAAAGTGAGAATTTCCTAATTCTCCTGACAAGGCCTTGTTTTGTAAATTTAGATAGCCAAAATTAAATACTCCACCGTAAACTAATTTATTTAAAACTAAAACTAAAACTAAAAAAAATAAATTAATTGCAAAAAAGATGCTTATTTTTTTTAGAGTAATTTTTTCTTTCTGATAAAAATAGATAAACAGTAAAAATATAAATAACCAGATTAATTCATTTGGTCGAGAAAATAAAGCTAGGGCAAAAAATAAGAAACTTAAAACAAAAGAATATTTTGTTTGCTGAACTAAGAAAAAATAAAGAAAGGCTAATAAACAAAAAATAAAGAAAACGTTTGTTAGCATTACGACGTTAGCAAAAAATAACCAAGGCGCAAAAAAAGCTAACAATACAGTTGCTACAAAAGCTAAATTTTCTGAAGCAAAAACTTTGGCAATTATTTGATAAAAGAAGTAAAGACTGATACTAGCAAGTAGTGGTGTTAAAAATAATACTGCCAGACTACCAAAAACTTTAGCAAAAATCCCAAAAATGATTAGCGGCAACAAAAAAGTCATTGGCACTAAATTTCCCTGCCAAACATTAATGCTTCTGGTATGCAGTAAATTATCAGTCAAAAGATTTAATGGTTCAAAAAAACTTAAAGAATTATTTTTGGCAAAAAGATTAACAAAAAAATAATTTGCATTAGCATCCGGCCAATTAAAAATCAAATGGCCAAAATCATGCCAATTTGGCAACCAAACAAAAAAACTACTAAAGCTGTAAATAAAAAAAGATAAAACAACTAAAGCCAAAATTAAAAAATCAAATTTATTTTTCAATATTTTTTTCATCTGCCAAATCTAGTATTTTTTTAATGTATTGCTCCAACAAATAAGCTTGCACACTTTTTCGACAATTTTCACTCAATAAATGAATTTTTTCTCTTTGTTGGTATAAATTGATAATTTTTTTCTTTAAAATTTCCTGATCCCCCGCTGGATAAGTCCAACCATTTTTTCCTTCACTGATTAACTCTGCTACACCGCCAATTTCGCTAGCTAAAATTGGCGTACCCAAGGCTAACATTTCATAAATCACTGTTGGTGAATTTTCATAACATAAAGAAGGAACAACTAAAATATCGGCTTTTTGAATAATTGGTAGCATTTCTTGATGTGACATCCAGCCGTGAAATTTGATTCTTTGATCATCTTTAGCAAGTCTCTTTGCTTCTTCTAGATCAGCGCCAACTCCGACTACTTGTAAATTCAACGCCGGAAAATCTATAGTCTTAAAAACTTCAATTAAATCTAAAATTCCTTTAGCTTTATGAATTTGTCCTAAAAACAATAACTCCAAATTATAACTAGCTTTTTTTGGTAAATTAATCGTATTTTTAATTGGATTAGGAATTACTACTTTCTTTGATTTGGTAAAAAATCCTTGTTCTTGATAATAATTTAATAAAAATTTTGAAGGAGAAATCACCAACTCCGGAGAAGCAAACAAACGACGCATTAATTTTGGATAGCCGAGAATTTTAAAAAAACGAATCTGCCAAGAATTTTCTTGACCTTTTAAAATTAATCCCGAAGGAACACTCAACTGCACATCATGCAGAGTATGAAAATGTCTAATTTTTAAACGACGCAAAAGATATGGAATCAAAAAACCCAAACCCATTAAATTATGCGTAATGACTAAGTCTGGTTTTTCAGCTAATAATATTTTTTTAATTTTAAAATAAGAAAAAATATTAAAAATATCAAAAAGATGCCAAAATAACCTAATCAAAGCTGGAAACTTAAAATCATTTAAATAATAATAAAAATTCAAGGGGAAAAAACGATAAATTTCTAAATTTTCATTTGCATCTTTCGAGGTCCGAAAAGCATGCCCACCTTTAAATGGTCGAGAGCTAATCACAAAAACATGTTGCCAAGCTTCTTTTAAGCCTTCGGCCTCTAGTGCTGCGATTACTTCTGCACCACCACGAATAAATGGTGGGTATAAATTGGAAATTATCCCGATCTTCATCCTATTAGCAATTTATTATCATTAAACGAATTTTATTTTTTCTCTAGACAGTCCTTAAAGACATTGTCTAATTTATAGCCAACTTTTTCCCAAGTGTATTTCTGCAAAACTTTCTCTCGGCCAGCTAAACCGTAATCTGTCCTTAACTGATTTTTGACAAGTAAAGTTTTCAACATCGCAACTAGATTATCAACGCTACCTGGCTTGACTAACAAGCCGGTTTTTTGTTTATCAACTACCGATCTAACACCGGGTAAATCAGAGGCAATTACTGGTTTTGCTGAAGCCATCGCCTCTAAAGCAACGATTCCAAAAGCTTCGGATTTATCAATCGAAGGTAAGACAAAAATATCTGCTAAATTGTAAAATTTTGGTAGCATGTTATCACCGATAAATCCAGTAAAGATAATTTTTTTAGCTAAACCAAAACTATCAACCATACTTTGATAACTAGATCTTAACTCTCCATCACCGACAATCAAACAACGAACATCGTCACTATCAGAAAAAGCTTGCATCGCTTGAATCAAAACATTGATTCCCTTGAAATAGTGCGCTTTATCTAGACCGCCGACAAACAAAATAACTTTTTTATCATAAAGATCATATTTTTTTAATAACTCTGTATCTTTTGGTCGAGGCTTATACAAAAGATGATTAACGCCACAAGGAATTTCAACAAATTTTTCTGATTCGGTTTTTAGTCTGCCGCTTAAATTCGAAAAATTAGCATAATCTTTGGAAGTAACAATAATTTTATCAGCTCGATCCAAAATTTTTGGCAAAACATACTGTGTATGCCATTTAAAAAATTTAGCCATCAAACCAGTTCCTACTACATCCATGTGATAAGTGACGACTAACTTGATATCTTTGATTTTGTCCAAAAAATAAATTGTCTCTGCACCACCAAAAAATGGATAATGCAGATGCACGACATCAAATTTTGGTAAATGCCACCATAGCTGTGGCAAAATTCCAGCATTACCATACTTAAACCAAGGACGTAAGCGTTTGACCGCAAAAGGTAATTCTTCGTCTTTTTTAATCTTATAATACTTCGGAGTAAAAACAGTTACTTCGTGTCCCAAAGTAGCCAAAGACCAAGCATTGTAATAAGCCACGTTGCCCATGCCTCCTTTGTATGGTGGAAAAGTAGATGTCACTTCCGCAATTTTCATAAACTACCAAACAATAAATAATCTTAAAATCTGAAAATATAAATCAAAAATAAAATTAGCAATATTCAAAATTGTTGAATGCAAAGGCTGAAATAAAATATTTCCAGAAAAAGTCTGCAAAATCTTGCGATCATTAATAACTCTCTTGTCTTGAATATTTTTTCTTTTTTTCAACAAAATCTTCCACTCTTTAGCGGAAAACAAAAAAGAATAAGCTTTAATTTTCTTTTTTAAATAATCATTACGCCAAGCAAAATAAATTTGCCCCAACTCCATCAATAACCAAGCCGGAAACAAAAATACCAAAGTAGCAATTTTATAATTCTTCAAGATCACCCACAAACGATTACGCTCAAACCAATAGGCCTGTTTCATGCTTCTTTGAAATTGATACTTATGATAAACCACGCTAGTTGGAATAAGATAGTTTTCGAAACCTAATAAATTCAAAGACCAACCTAAATCTAAATCTTCCAAATAAGCAAACATTGTTTCATCAAATAAATAGCCCAAATTATTCAGAGCTTCCATGCTTAACAAAACCCCAGCACCAGAAGCATAGTTAATTTGAGCGATTTTTTGTTGACCTAAGTCAAGATCTCCATTAAAACTTCCGTAGCCAAAACCTAAATAGTGAATCACATTGCCCAAAGTATTGATCTTGTCTGTTTCTGGAAATAATTTTAGTTTTGATTGTAGACTACCAAACTTATTGTTTTTAGCAAAAGCATAAAGCGGATCCAAAAAACTCGGAGTAATTTCTGTATCTTGGTTTAATAAGTATAAATATTTAGCATCATTTTTTTTGGCATAATCATAAGCTAAATTATTTGCACCAACATAACCGGTATTTTCTTTGTTTTCTAACAAAGTAAACTGGGAAAAATTATTTTTAATAAAATCTACTGAATCATCAGTAGAAGCATTATCAACAATCACGACTTCTAAATCAAAATCCACGTAATTTTCTTCTGCCAGTTGTGGCAATAAACTACGTAAATAATCTACTCCGTTATAGCTTGGAATAACTAAAATTATTTTATCTTTTTTCTGCATTGTTAATTGCATCTTCTCTGACTAATTTAGTAATTTGGCGATCAGTTTTGTTTAAACGAATAAAAATTTTAAAAATCAAATAAAAAATAACAACAATCGAAAGATAAATGATCAAATCTGCGCCACGACCAACTCCTAAAAAATTTGCTAAATAAGAAGTAATCTCCGGCACCCAGAAAACCAAAAGAATTGCCAACCACAGAAAAGACCAGGACAGAAAAACAAATAAAGTCGTTCTTTCTTGTCGCCATTGTCTAAAAACTTTAGCTAAAATCAAAACAATAAAAATTGTAATTAAAATTTGTAACCACATTATTTTATAATTTTACTAAATAATAAATCTCTTAAAATTTGCAAACCGCTCTGTCCTCTACCTCGACTAGCAAAAACGGATTGACCAAAACGATTATACAAAACAGTCACTGGGACTTCTTTCCATTTTAATTTATTCTGAAAAGCTTTGGCTAAAATTTCACTACAATGAGCGCCGCCATCTTGTTCGATCTGAATTTTTTTGGCAACCGAAGACTTAAAAGCTCGAAAACCATTTTGCGGATCAGTTGTTCTGATGCCAAAAAATAAAAAATTAACTAAATGGGCAAAAGGCAAAATAAAAAATTTCTTTAAAAAATTAATTTCTGATTTTATTCCTAAAAAACGTGAACCAAAAACTATTTCTATTTCTTGATTTTTTAAAGGATAAATAATTTTCTCTATTTCTGTTGTCAAAAATTGTCCGTCAGCATCAAAATGAACAATGATATCTGCGCCCTGCTCCAAAGCATAATCTGTGCCGGTTCTTAACGCTGCTCCTTGACCACGATTAATTTTGTGCCTCAGATAATCAACTGAATAGTTTTTTAAAACTTCTGCTGTTTGATCAGATGATCCATCGTCAACCACTACCACTTGATATGGTAAAATAGACAGTTCTTCTAGAACTCTCCCGATTCTCTCCGCCTCATTAAAACTGGGAATAATAACGAAAATTTTCATGTTCATACCCTAGCTTGAAACCACTGATAAGTCAAAGCCAAGCCTTGCTCCAAATCATGTTCTGCTTGCCAAGCAAAATCTCGCTGAAAAGCTTCGGCCGACAAACAACTACGACGCACTTCTCCGATAACTGCTGTCCGATGAATTACTTCAGCTTTTTTTTGACTAGCCTGATTTAAAGCGCTAACTAAATCTAACAAAGTTTTTTCTAGACCAGTACCAATATTATAGATATTATTTTTATCACTATCCAAAACTTTGACAGCTGCTGAAACGACATCTAAGACATAAACGTAGTCCCTAGTTTGCAAACCATCGCCATTTATTTTTAAAGGCAAGTTTTTTAAAATATTATCTAGAAAAATTGCAATCACACCCGCCTCGCCCTGCGGATCTTGTCTTGGTCCATAAACATTTGCTAAACGCAAAACATTCCAAGACATTTTGTCCTGGCTCAAAATTTTTAGATATTTTTCAAAAGTAAGTTTCGCCAAACCATAAGGAGAAAGTGGCTGCTCTAAATGATTTTCTGGAGTAGGGATGATTTCTGTTTCTCCATAAATTGCCCCGCCAGTAGAAATGAAAATAAACTTTTTAACTTGATTATTTAGTGCTGCTTGTAGAAGATTTAAGGAGCCTAAAATATTTATTTCTGCGTCAAGCTTTGGATTTTCCAAAGAAGTACGGACATTTTTTTGAGCTGCTAGATGATAGATGGCTTCTGGCTGAAAATTTTTGACAGCTTGATCCAGATCTGGAGAAATAATACTTATTTTTTCAAACTTGGCGCTTGGGTTTAAATTTTTTTCTAAACCAGTACTTAAATCATCAACAATCAAAACCTGATGATTATTTTTTATCAAAGAATCAACTAAGTGTGACCCGATAAAACCTGCTCCACCGCTAACTAATATTTTCATTCTCTAAAAAAATTTAACTTATTAATATCACCAAGTAATAAGCCAAAGCTTATTGATTCTCTTGATTTTCTTGTTTAAAAAATGGCTGATACAAACGAGAGCGTGATTGTAAATAATCAATAGTATGCTTTAAACCATCCTCCAAAGAAACAATTGGAAACCAATTTAATTCTGTTTTTGCTTTAGAGATATCAGGAATTGCTGGTTTATTAATATACTCAAAATTTTCTCGATATTTAATTTCTGCCTGTGAAGATGTCAGCTCAATGATTTTTTCAACAATAGAGGTCAAAGTATAAGCTTGTTCGGCGCCTAGATTAACTGGCTCTTTAATTTCTGAATTCATCAAAGCTAATAAACCTTCAACTACATCTTTGACATAACAAAAACTGTAGCTTAAATCTTTAGCGCCAGCAATGACAACTTCTTTTTGTGAAATTGCTTCTTGAATATAGTCAGGAATCCGACGGCCAGCGTGCTCTAACATTCTTGGACCATAAGTAGAAAAAATACGCGCAATCTTAGTGTCCAAATGATAAAAATCACGATAAGTAGTAACTAAAGTTTCGGCAAATCTTTTACCTTCGTTATAACAAGCGCGTGGTCCCAAAAAATCTAATAAGCCATAATAATCCTCTTTTACTTTTGAATCGTCTTGAGGTGGCTGGCCATAAACGGCGGCCGTAGAGGCAAGCAAATACTTTGCTTTGTATTTTTGAGCTAATTCCAAACTATTAATTACACCTAAAGAATTTGCCTTAGCTGTTTCTACTGGTAATTTTGTATACTCTCGAGCAGAAGTTGGACAAGCAAAATTATAAATTTCTTGAAAACCATAAACCTCAACTCTAAATTTTTGTAAATCAGGAAGTGAATCCAAATCAATATCCTCTGAAACATCGTGTCTGACAAATTCAAAATTTGGATATTCTAGTAAACTCTTAATGTTTTCAACGTCAGAAGAAACAAAATTATCTACACAAACAACATTATCTCCCCTTTCTACTAAAACTTCACACAAATGTGAGCCAATAAACCCAGCGCCTCCTAGAACCAAAATATTTTTATTTCCTTTTGTTGCTTTGTTAAACATAAATTTTTGATTAGATTTGATATTTATTTAAAAAATAATTCACTCTTACTTTCAAAACTTGCAAGATAGTTTTGAAATAAGTAGAAAATTTTACTTTTGAATCTTGATTATTTAACCACTCTACTGGCAATTCTTTAATTTTAAAATTTTTCTTTCTCGCTAAAAATAATAGCTCGAAATCAAAACCCCAATCTTCAATTGTTAATTGTTCAAAAATACCTTTTAATTCTGAACGAAATAATTTAAAACCACATTGTGTATCTTGAATTCCTGGTAACAACAAAATTTGAATTAATTTATTACCTAAACGCCCAAAAATAACTTTCCATTTTGCTTGCGAGTCAATAATCTTTGCCCCCGCAACTGCTCGAGAGGCAATTAGTAAATCATTTTCTTCTAAATCTGGTTTAAAATTATTTAATTCTTTAATTTTAGTGGAATTATCAGCATCCATGAATAAAATCCATTCGCCCTTTGCTGCCTTCACTCCTTTAGCGACCGAGTAACCTTTGCCGTGATTTTTTTGATTTTTTAATAATTTAATTTCAGAAAAATTTTCTAATAAATCTAAGGTGCGATCAGTTGACTTGTCATCAACAACGATAATTTCAAAACTTTGATAATTTTTTAATAAAAAAAATTTTACTTCTGTTAAAGTTTGTAAAATTACTTTTTCTTCATTAAAAGCTGGAATCACAACACTAATTTCCATAAAAATTTATTTTTTAAAGGTCCAGTATTTTTGTAAGAAAAAATTCCAGTTTACTACCACGACCGTTGTCAATATTTTTGCCCATAAATCATGCCAATAAAAATGATCGACTAAGACATAGAGCAAAATCAAAGTCCAAAATAAACCGCCAAGTGCTACAATAAAAAATTTAAAATACTCTTTTAAAAAATTTAGCCCAGTAACTTTAAAGGTCCAATAACGATTCAATAAAAAACTAGAGCTAGCTGAAATAACAAAAGCCAAAATAGCAGCAAGCAAATAATGCCAAAATAAAACTCTAGTAAAAAACAAATAGCCAACAAAATCTACCAAAGTATTAAACGCACCAATCAAACCAAACTTGATAAACTGTTCTAAAACTGGATTTTTTCTAATAAAATTAAGCACAAAAGAATCATCAAACCACTTCATCCTAATATTTTAATATTCTAATTTGATAACCGTTTTTATCAGCTGCATCTCGCAAATAAAAACTTTGTTTTTCTAAGCCAGTCGCATCATAAGATTTTAATAAAGCCGCTGAACCTTTGTTTGGTAAGACTAAAATCTCTGGCAAAGTATCGCCTGATAAATCAGCAGCAATAATAGAAGCTCCTGTTTTTAGCTGACTATTAAAAGCCACGAATTGATTTTTTTCTCTCCCTTTTAAGCTAAATTCTCTGACGTGAGCAATCTGATCTTTTTGTGGAACAGTGATAATCTCCGCCCAACCATCGTCATTAACATCACCAACGGTGACATTTACGCCACTTTTCATTTCTGCGTCGTAAGCTAAAAATTTACTAATAACTCTGTGTTCCCAGTCAAAAACTCTAAGCTCTGGCTGCCAACGAGCAGCAGGAGCAGTGATGATCTCATCTTGATCGTCATTGTTAACATCGCCAACAGCAATATTTACCCCGCCAAAATAAGTGTCATCATAAGCAAAAAATTGTCGCCTTAAATTTCCTTGCCAGTCAAAAATTCTAACATGTGGTCCACCAGCTGACATTGGAGCGGTGATGATTTCTAGTTGACCATCGCCATTGATATCGCCCACTTCAACATTTACCCCGCCGGTAAAATATGGATCATAAGCCATAAATTCTGACAAGACATTACCACTTTCATCAAAAATTCTAACATGTGGTCCGCCGCCAGCTTTTGGGGCGGTGATGATTTCTTTTGAGCCATCACCGTTAACATCGCCGACAGCAATATTTACCCCGCCAGTAAACTTAGCGTTGTAAGCCAAAAAACTAGAAGCCTCTGCTCCTTGGTCATTTAATAAAGTTATTCTTGGCTCAAGACCCTTGTCTGGAGCTAAAACAATAAATATTTTTTGATTAAAAACACTTTCTGCCAAATCCAAGGCTGCGCCAATATCAAGTAAACCACTTCCTAGATCTTGAAAATTATTTGGATTAGAAAATCTCAAACTTGCCGCGCTATTTTTAATAATTTGGTAAATATCATTTGGTCTAAACTGCGGATAATTCATTTTGATCAAAGCAGCTGCCGCTGAAACCACCGGCGTGGCAACTGAGGTGCCAGACCAACCGCCGCTATAATAACTACGAAAGGCCGTGTCTTGATCACTTTGATAAGCAGTAGAATAAAAATTAGAGCCCGGCGCTGAAATATCAATACAAGTTTCACCAAAATTAGAAAAAGCAGTAAGTTTTTTATTTTGATCCACAGCAGCAACTCCTAAAACTCTGTTTATTCCATCAAAATCACAAATTGGATAATGCGGATACTCATCTAAATCAACTCCCAGATTTTCTTCGTTGCCAGAAGCAGCGACAATCATTACTCCTTGATCATAAGCATTTTTAATCGCTTGTTTTAAAGTTTCGTCATAAGAAGTACCAACTAAACTAAGATTAATAATATCTGCTCCGTTCTCTACAGCATAATTAATCGCTTGTGATAAAACCAAGGTGTTTCCTTGACCGCGAGAATCCAAAATTCTCAAAGGCATAATTTTAATTTGCGGCGCTACACCAACAACGCCAATGCTATTTTTAATTGCTCCTAAAATTCCTGCGATTACTGTGCCGTGATTAATGGCTGTACGGTCATAATTATTATTCAAAACAGGCTCCGGCCAGTTGTCACTATCAATAAAGTCCCAACCATAATAATCATCAATGTAGCTATTTTGATCATCGTCTAAACTGTTTCCAAATATCTCACCTTGATTATGCCATAAATTATTTTCTAAATCTGGATGATTTAAGTCAACTCCAGAATCCAAAACCGCCACAACCACTTCTTTGTTTAATTGCAGCTGATAAGACCAACTAGGCTTTATATTAATCAAATCAAAATAAGTTTGATAATGAAGATCTGGATCTCGTGGCGTATAGTCTTGTTGCCAAGCCTGCGATATTTTTGGAAAAGCAAGGCCTAAAAAAACAAGGAAAAGACTAAAAATAAAAATTTTCTTAATCACTTGAAAAATTGCTTAATTTTAAGATTTCTTGACTAAATTATAACACAAAAGCCCAAATAAAAACAATCCCGCCCCGAGTTCATCTCGGGACGGGATTTTAGATAAAATTAATTAGTTTTGCCAAAGAGTTTTTGCTAAACGCCAATATTGATCATCGCCATAAAGTTTTTGCCAATACCACCACTCAACTCCCCAAAGATAAGTTTGATCAAAATTAATTTTTTGAGCAAAAGCTAAATTTGCTTTAAATTGTTCTAAGCTAAAAGATTTATTAATTTCCTCTAGACTTAAATCTGTCATTTTTCCATAAGGAACCCAAGGTTCGGCTTGTAACTCGCTGACGATCATCTGTTCACCAGTTTTGTTGACTCGATTAGCCTTAAATTGATAAAACCAAGCTGGCAGTGGATAACGAAAATATTTAAATACTGGATTCCAAACTACTCGATAAACAGTGTTAGCTAAAATGTCAGTAATTTTTGCTTCTCTGCTCCACAAAGATAATTCACCAGAAGCTGAAATAATCACTGGTCTTTGGTCAAGACTTTTTACTAAAGCGACTTCTTTCTTTAAAAACTCTTCATCACTTTTGGGACAAGTACCAAACCAATCAACTAATGGCTCATTTTCAATTTGCCAAGAAATTATTTCTTCTCTGCCTTTATAACGCTCGACAAACATTTCCAACATCTGTAAAGTTTCTGCCTTTTTTATTTCCTGACTACTTGACTCTAACCAAGCGGGTAAATGACATTCTGGCCAACGAGGTAAACGAGCCCCGATATTAACAACAAACTTCACTCCTCTTTTTTGACCTTCATTTAAAATAAAATCATAATCCTTAAAATCAAACTCTCCTCGAATTTTTTCCACCTCATCCCAGTAGATCGGTAAACGAATATAAGAAACTTGCAAATCATCCAAAATAGCCAGATAAGCTGCCTCCCAATCCAAATCAATGCTCTTGGCAAATTTTGTAGAAAAAGTAAGTCCCCAAAAATCTCGGTTTGCTTCGATATTTTCCGTGTTTGGATAATGCTTAGCAAATTTTAAAAACCAAACCAACCAAAACAAAATCAAGAAGACAAGAAGAATTTTCCACATTTTTAAGATCTTTAAAATCATTAGCTAACAATAAAATATAAACCCAGACTAATTAAAGAAACCGCTACTATTTTTTGAATAATCACTCCTTTTGAAATATCCTCCTGCAGTAACTTTGGATAAAAAACAGAAATTAATCCTCCTAAAATTAACAAAAATGAATACTGGACTCCCTGCAGAGCAGAAACTAAAGCTACGGATCCTAAAAATACCGCATAATTTTGTAACAAAAATCCTACGGCAGCCAATCCTTGATTACCAAAAAACAAAATACTTTTTTTATTTTTCAATCTCTTTAAACCTTTAAAAATTTCTGCTCGAATCTTTTTTGGAATTAACAAGCTCAAAGAAAATAATAAAGTTCCAAATCTAATCCAAATAAAAGCACTAAAAAAAGACTGATCTAGATACAAATACTTTGTGCCGACAAAAAATACAGCAAAAATAAAGCTAGCACCCAAAGCAGTCAAAATGGCGATGGCGTTTTTTTGTTTAACTAAGCCAAACCAAATCAAAACTTTGGTCCATAAACTATGCCCACTTGGCAACCAAGCTAAAAGCACGGTACCTAACAACAAGAGGAATAAAGCTAGCCATTGAAGGCCAGTAAAAACTTCACCCAAAAATAACAAGGCTAATAAAATAGTAAAGACTGGCATCATGCCGCCAATCAAAGGAATAATTTTTGAAGCATCGCCAATTTTTAAAGCGTGATACAAAAGCAATAAAGCAATTGGAAACAAAGCGCCAACAATTAAATTTCCTAAAAGTAAAAAGAAACCCGGCCACTCTAAAAACCAAGGTGCTAAAACTACGACAATCGCTCCTAGTACTCCGACTAAGAAGGCATAGGTCTTGGTACTGGGTACTAAATTTTCCAAAAGAAACTTATCTGCCAAATTAACGATAGCCAAAATTAAATAAGCTGCAATCGCAATAATGATCCAATCCATATTTTTTATTTTCAAAAATAATCTTGCCTATATTATACAATTTTTTAAGCATCTTGACAAAAGAAAAAGCTTGTTATAAAGTAAATATCCACGGACGTGTCTGTGGACGTTCTTTGACGGCCTACAACTCCTTACATGTTGGCCAGTTGCCTCGGCAACACGATGGACACTTTCAGTGTTCAAGGGTTATTGGATTGACGTTCTGTTCACACAAGATGCTTGCATCGGGTCATCGTCTAGGCTGACCTAGGCTGACCTAGGCACCTTGGATGAACACCAAGAACCGAAGATCCACGACAACCCGCCACGAGCTCTTCCCCTGGGAGAGCTCATTTTTTATTTAAAAAATACATAATTTAACTAATGTTAGCTAAAAATATCGCAATACGCTAAAAATGCTTGACAAGATTAGAATAGTATGCTAATATACAACATTCGTTCTTCAACTACGGAATCCAAAGGAGCATGCATGCCGACCATCAATTGGTTTTTGACTCGGATGCTGGTTCCTGGATGCCGTGACCACAAGGTCAACTACCCCGTCGTTTCGACGATTGGGGACATCGACCTTCGTCACGAACATCCTCGATCCATCTAGCTACTATTGTCCTTAGGTAAGGCAATAGTAGCACCTCCACTGACAGACACATCAACGGGCACAACCTAAATCGAGAGACCCCTCTCTCTCGATGCCCAATCCGAAACCTCAGAGGACTCTCATGAGGACACGTCGCCAGAAAATCCCTCCGTAGCGTGGCCCAAAACCCGCGCACACAACAAAACCTCGCCGCCCCTCGGCTTCCTTGGGGCGGCATTTTTTTATCCAAAAAATAACAAAAAAATAGCCCTGAATTAACCAGGGCTATTTTTTAAAATTATTCGCAAGTGCATGGATCATCACCGCAATTTGGACATGGTTCCATATTTGTGTAAGTTAATAATTAATTTTTATTATTATAACAAAAAAATTATAAACTGTTAATAATCTCTTTTAGTGGCCTCATCTGATTTGAATTAAAATCAATTTGCGTAATTGCCGTTGCCGCATATAAAGCATTAATCGGTTTTTTGTCATCTCGCTGATATTTTTGTGGGTAATGTTTTTCAATTGAGCCATTAGGAAAAACAAAAATATGATAATTTTTTAATTCATTGATGATACTCTGATTATCTTGACGTAAATTAATCTTTATCTGCAGATCATTCAAAACTCGATCTAACTGATATTTGATCAAATCTTTATCTGCTACCAATAGATATTCAATTTGAAAAATATTTAACAAATCTAAATAAATATTAAAGTTGCCCTTACCATGGGTCTGAACAACTTTAATGTCTTTGTCTCCTTGATAGAAACGATCAATTAAACCTCTTAATAAAATTCGATCAGAAACTCCCTCAACCAAAACAACTTTATCTGCAAAAAACATTTCTACATTATCAGCATCAAGTTCTTGCATTAAACGCTTGTAGCTATAATGTTGTTTTTTAATCGGCAAACCAAAGGCTGTTGTACTAACTCTGTCTTTAACTACTCGCAAAACTTGAGGCAAGGTCACTGAATTAATAAACAATGGTGAGTGAGTAGTAAATAGCACTTGGCCACTAGCGGCATTTTGCATGGCCCACAAAAGCTTTTTGATCATCACTGGATGCAAATGAGTCTCCGGCTCATCAATAATCACAATTTGATACTCTGGATGATAAATATAAAGCAAAGTTGTAAAAATTCGCCGAAAACCAGAGCCCAAATGATCAATTGTTGCTCGACGTTGACCCTCTTTAATTCCCGCATGATCATAATTGATGTCCAAAGCATTTTCTTTGGTCACTACTTTAGGAAAATGGACTTTTAAACTTTCTCTAAATTTTGCTAATTGCGTTTTGTATTTTTGAAAACTGCGCCAATCTTCTTTGATCTGTTCAAAGTCATTAAAAATTTCATAATTTAAATGCTTAACATTTTTCGAAAAAATCTTTTGCCATTCTCCTTGATAATTAACAATTGTTTTTGGAAAATGTAATTTTCTGACACCATTTTTGATACTTAAGCTCGCCCGTCTTTCTGGCAAGCCCCATTCTTCTTGCTCTGCTTCAGAAAATTCTAATTCTGCTTCAATATCTGCTTCCGGATAATCTAAAATTTCACTGACTCCTTTAACGTCAAACAAATAATCAATTGCATACAAAATATTACTTTTACCACAATTGTTTTGACCAATTAAAATATTAACCGGCAAAATTTCAAATTGCAATGGTTTTTTGATGCTCTTATATAAATTGATATGCAGCGTGTTGATTTTCATTATAACAATTGAATATCTTTAATCTCTTGAACTTTGTTGTGTAAAACAATATTTTCAATATGATAAGTTCCCATTTTTGGCGCATCCAAAAAGCCTTGCATTGCTGCCTCGGCCAGCCAGCCAGAATTAAGCCAATCAAAAAGCCATTCATCAACATAATTTGGATCTTGAGAATCAATGCCAGCGCCAATAGCTAGTAACCAGTTACGATTGTATTCTTCTTGCGAACCGATTGGCTTAGACATAATAATCGGAATTCCCAAGCCACTATAAAAAGTCAGCTCACTTGGCTTGGTCCAAAGAACATCGGTTTTTCTCAAAATTTTGTTAAACTCTCTAAAATAACTAAGCTTGTCTTCAGCATAGATGATTCGAACGCTATCTGAAGAAGTCAGGGCGCATTTTTTTAAAACTTCTTGAAAAAAAAGATAAACATCATTACGAACGCCAGCAACTAAATTTAATCTTACTTTGTCAGCTTTTAAATGCTTTTTTAATTTTTCCAAAATCAAAGCTCCTAATTCTCTCTGAGCGCCAGCGCCACCAACAGCAAAAGTAATCGTCAAAGGATGTTTGTTCTTTTTAATTTCTTTGACTGGACACAAATAATCTTCGATTAATTTAGCGTATTTTTTGCGATAAATTCCTTTGGGATCAAGATTGTAGATCCTTGATTTTAAATCTGATTTTAAAATAGTTTGCTGTAAACCTCCGATATTTTCTTTTGGCAATGGAAAACCGGTCACTAAAATATTTTTTGGTTTTACACCATAGAGCAATAAACGCTCCCTTACTCTTTTGTTTGGCGCCAAATAAATAATCCGACTATTTTTTGGTTCTGGCGGAGCCCAAGCTCGAGCAATGTCAGCATCACAAACAATACAATAAATCGGCCCTTGATAATTATTATGTTCTGCAAAATAAGCTGGCACAAAAAAAGAAGTCACCAAAGGTAAGGGATTTTGATTTAAATCTTTGATCAAATCTTTACCTAAACCTCTTTTGACTTTCTGATAAAAGTATTTCTGTTGAGAAGAATTTTTAGATAAATCACGACGCGGATAAAATGGCTCAATCTTCTGAAAATTATCCATAATAGCAAAGGCCAAGCTACCTAAAATTGGCACTTTTTTGAAACGAGAAATGATTTCATACCAGCGACGCCCTTCTTGCCAAGACAACTCCTCTTTTTTAGAAATTCCCTGGTAATGATTAGCATTGACAATGCCGTTATAAGAAGAGCCTAGCAAAGGATAAGCTGCTCGTTGATGACCGTAGCCCATATCGACAGCTACCACGTGCATTTTTTTATTTTTGTTTTTCATAACTTAACGATGACGAACATTGGCAACTTCTTTGCCTTTGTTTCGACGATGTTTTTTTCGTGCTATTTTTTTCTTTTTGTTCATGGCTTTGCTTTGCTTTTATTATAACACAAATTAACGTTTATTTGGAAAAAAAACAAAAACCAAACTAGCAAGTAGCAAAAAATAAAACCAGTACTCCAAGTTAATAAAACGATGAACTGAACCCCGATCAATAAACTCGACAATCACTAGCAATAGCCAAGTGCAAAGAGCGACCGTAAAAAAATCTCGATATATTTTTCTAGTTGTTCTTAAAATACTCATTTTATTTTTCTAAAACTAAATCTAAATTATCAAGTAAAACTTGATTTTCAGGCTTTAAATCTGGCAAAGAAAAAATTAGCTCTATTTTATTATTGACCAAACTTGCTTGCTGTAAATCAAAATCAAGAGAAAAATTTTCGGCCTCTACATTTTTCCAAAGCCAAGAAGAGTCTTTTTGCTTTAAAGCAATTTTTAAATTATTTTGATCTAAATGCCAAAAACTCTGAATTTTTAAAGTTTTAAATTTTGTCGGTAAATAAGCTTGCAAGTACAATGGCTCGGCTAAAATCTGCAATTTTGCCGAGTCTTTAAGATAACTAGTTCTTTCTCGAGGATACAAACCCTCTAAATCTCTGGTAATAGCCTGAGCAAAATCTAAATGATAAGTCAGTGTCCGCTCTTGAATAATGTTTTGATTAATCAAATACAAAATTACGACTAAGGCTAAAATTAGCCATAAATAACGAAAAAACAAAATAATTTGACGAGAATTAAAAATCATAAACTAATTTTAACAAAAAACTAAACTTGTGTTAAACTTATAGGCGATGATTAGCCTCCGAAGAAAACAACATCTTGCATTGCAGGGCCTTTCGATTGCCATTATCATTGGTAATTTATTTTATTTACATTGGCCAATTTTGGGAATCTTTGTTGGTCTTTTTTATTTGAGCTTAAATAGCAAAAAAATTGGTGATCTTTTCTTTTTTAAAATTAAAAATTCTTTCAAAAATACACTTGGCCTTCTGACCATCCTCTCTTATCTTAGTTTGGTCTACACTTTATTTTACCACGTTTATCAAATAAACACCCTAACTTTTTTATTTTCTCTGATTTCTATCACTAGCATCGTTGAGTTTGTTTCTTGGAAAAAAGGAGCTCAGCATTATTTTTTTTCAAATCTTGACTTGCCTAGCATCCGCTTAGCTAACATAAAAAATATCATCTTGCCTGGTATTTTTATTTTGACTGAAATTTTAACTTTTATTTTAATCTTCCGTAAAGCAAGCTCAGAAATCATTCGTTCTCCTTGGGAGCTCCTAGGATTAAAATTCTGGATTTTATTTGTCTTTTTAAGTGCAATTTTAATTATTTATTTAATCAAAAGTAAATCCAATAATACCGCGCTATTTTTAATTTCCTGTTATTTTTTCTTAATCTCTAGTCTAGCTTTGATTATTTATCACTTAGGCTTTGGCTACGATCCATTTTTGCACCAGGCGGCAATGAAAGTCATTGAAGAAACTGGCACAATTAAACCTCGCTTATTTTTTTATCTTGGACAATACGCTTGGACTTTTTGGTTTCATGATCTTTGGCAAATTGACCTGGCAACAATCAACAAACTAATAATGCCTCTAGCCTTCAGTATTTTATGGCCAAAAAGCCTCTTCTATGGCTTAAAATACGGCTTTAAATGGCCAAGCAGAATAAGTTTGATCTTTGTGCTCTTGAGTCTATTTTTGGGCTTTAATTTTGCGATTATGACCACCCCGCAAAATTTAGCTTTTTTACTAATTGCTATTTTTATTTTCTTATTACCAATTATCAAAAAAGATAAAACAAACTTAAGCCTATCTTTAATCTTTGGTTTAGCAATCTCCACAATTCATCCTCTGGGTGGCATACCAGTGATTTATTTTTCTGTCCTCTACTTGAGCCAAACACTGCCGCTCAAAAAAAGCTTTAAAAAAATATTATTTACTTTGATCTTTATTTTATCTGGCTTAAGTCTACCAATTTTACTGATTATTTATCAGAAACTAAATCAACAAACTTGGCAACAAATCATTACTTGGAAACCATGGCCTTTATTTGAATTGCCAAAATTTGTTTTTTATCATGACTTTAATTTTCCTTTAGACTTGATTCATAATATTGGTCAAAATAGAACTTATATTTTTATTGTTCTGGTCATTTTTTCTTGGATCTTAATCGTCAAAAAACATAAATATTTATTTTTTAATAAACATTTAGTTTTATTAATTATTCTTTTGATTAATTATCTTTTGGCCCGAATTTTCATCTCTTTTAACAAACAAATTGACTATGAACAAAATGCTTATTTACTCAGAATTATTTATTTAATGGCTTTGGTTTTATTACCAATCTTCTTGACTGCCTGGTATTTTTGGTGGGAAAAATACTTACAAAAATCCCGCTTGAGCATCTATAAACTCTGGATTATTTGCTTGAGCATTATCATTTTGGCAAGCGCCACTTATTTTAGCTATCCACTCTATGACCGTCATTTAAATAGCAAAAGTTTTAATATCAGCCAAGACGATCTAGAAACGGTCCACTTGATTGAAGAATCGGCTCAGGGAGAAGCTTATATTGTTTTAGCGAACCAAATGGTAGGCGCTGCAGCAATTAATACTTTTGGCTTTAAAAATTATTATCAAGGAAACTTCTTTTACTCTATGCCTCTGGGCAGTGATAATATCTATCGTAATTTTATTCAAATGATCGAAAATAAAGCCAGTAAAGAAGAAGCAAATCTAGCCATGGATAAAGCAGGTGTTGATAAACTTTATTTTGTAGTCAACAATTACTGGCACTCTGCCAAAACTGCCATTGAACAAGCCAAAGATTCTGCTGACAATTATTTTCTAGTTGGCAAAAATCAAATCTTTGTTTATCAAAGATAAATTTCCAAAAATAAATAAACAAAAAACTACTAGCAAATTAATGCTGAGTAGTTTTTTGAATAAGAAAGATTCTTACAATACTGCTTCTTTGGCAGCTTTAGCAACGCGGAATTTAACCACGGTTTTTGCTGGAATGTGGATGGACTCGCCGGTAGCTGGATTGCGACCTTCGCGAGCTTTACGGTCTACTCTAACTAGCTTACCTAAGCCAGACAAAGAGAATTCTCCGTTTTTCTTAACTTCTTTGTAAGCCATTTCTGTCATGACGTCTAAGAAGTTTTTTACATCTTTTTTGCTTAAACCTGTAGCGTCAGCTAAGGCTGAAAGCATTTCTGTTTTAGTCATTTTTGCCATATCTTTTGACTTTAACCTGTTAATTATTAATTTTACTTAGGAATACTAGCACATTTGTCAAAGTTTGTGAATATTAATCAAGAAAAAAAAGCCCCGAGCGATACACACCCGGGGCAAAAAGTCAAATCCAAGATCAGTTCCCAAGCAACTCTTGTGCCTCTTCCAAGCGAAAGTTTGCTGCTCGAACATCGGAATCCACAGCCATCAAAGCGATTTTGCTGGGCAGTAGATTTGGCAAAAAAGGAATCACGCCATAACGACCATTGAAAATCTTTGAACCAAGTTTTTTGACTAAAGTTCGCCAATCTTCCACTCTCTTTGGATGACAACTAGAAGTAGCAATTGCGTGTTCAAAGATTCCCTGATCTGCCAACTGCCGACCAACCGAAAATGGATAAGTAGCGCCAGTCACTCGACCGTTGATCTCAAGTAAAAAAAGCTCTCCGTCGTGCTTTTGACCTGGCCTACGCACAACAATGAAATCAATACCAAAGGTGCCAACATATCCGCGGCTCTGGTACCACAAAGCTAAATCATGACAACGCTCTTGCGCCAAAGTCGCTTCTGCTAGGCTCAAATTTAGCAAAGAGTCAGAAGAAATAATACTACCTTGATAGATTCTGCCCTGGCTAATAATCTGTTGAGAAAAGCCGATAAACCTCAACTCACTAGGGCGAATCTCCCACTGCGTACTGAAACTATCGTGACGATAGCCAGCCTCAATGATGATTGTCCGATTACCCTTGGCCCAAAGCTTAGCTGCAAAATGAGCCGCAGACATTTGTTGCTCCAGAGGAAAAAAATCCATTCCTTCTCCAGAAGCCAAATGTGGCGCCTTAACCACGATAAAATCGCAATCATGCTTAGCGATCTTCTTGATTGCGGACATGATTTCTGACTGCCTGTTGACAATCAGATTAAAAGGCGCCCAACGAGGATCAAAGTGCTCATCTAAGACTTTTCTCAAAAAAGCCTTATCATTGGCTTGGTCAGCCAAATCCAAATGCGGATTGAAGCCTTCTGCCTGAGACAACAAGCCAACATGTTCCAAAAAAAGCTGATCAGCCAAACCACGGGCAAACAAACGAACGTGCAATCCCCTAGCACCAATCCACTGACGCAATTGCCTCTGAAGATTAGGATCATCTTGAATGCACTCATAAAGAGCGTTGCTAGGCACTGGGAACACATCACCATTGTTACCGATGCCGATTTCTTTTAACCAAGTAAGGTAATCATACAAACAAGGATGCTCGCCAACTACTTTATCGCCCTTGAGCAACAAAGCCCGCCAATTGTAAGCCTCGATACCCTCGACACTTTCCAGAGGAAAAGAGGGAACCACATCATGAATGTGCAAAGAACGAGTGGCGTTCATTTTCTGATCCTTTCGCTGCTGTTTCTTGTTTTGACTTATTTGATTGTGAAAAGAACAAGTTAACAAAAAAATCGCCAATTTTAGGCGACTTCAGTGTTTAATTTACTTAGACTAGTAAACAAAATCAGAGCCGCCAAGTTGGCAACAAAATAAAGCTAAAAATAATAGCTAAACTCTGGCTGATTTGTTTATTTAGTAAATCCATAAAATAAATATTAGCAAATCTATAAAAACTGTCAAATAATCATCCGTTAATTACTATTTTTTCTAAAAAAATCTTTAAAAGCTGATTAGCCTCCGGCGTATCCTCTGCTTGATCAATGATATTTTGTAAACTATTTTGATCATCAACATAAACCGTTTGATAACGTTCTAAACGATTAACAAAATCTTTTTTGTTCATTTCTGGATGAAACTGAAAACCATAGATTGGTTTATCTTGCATTCTGATAATTTGATAGGGACATTTTTTGCTCTTGGCTAAAACTACAAAATTTTCTGGTAATCGTTCAATTCGTTCTTTGTGTCCTAAAACTGCTAAAAAAGTTTCTGGCAAATGACTCAATAAATGATCTTCTCTTGCTTCTGGCTCTAAATAAATTCTAAAAGTTCCTAATTCTTTATTATCTTTATCAATGATCACTTTTCCGCCAAAGGCTTCGCTAAGCATCTGAATGCCAAAACAAGAAGCGAAAACTGGAATATTAGTTTCTGCACATTTTTGTAAGAGCTGATAAGCACTGCTTAAAAAAGGAAATTTTTCTGGATCAGTCACTGTCACATCTGAAGAACCACCAATAAAAACTGCGTCAAAATCATTAACTATTTCTTGATCAAAAGATTGAAGAAAAAAAATATTATAAGCCACTAATTGCTCAGCTTTTAAATTAGCTCTCAATAAAAAATTTTCATACTCTTCTTGCAAAGTAATCTCGTCTTCTCTAATTTGGAGTAATAAAATTTTCAAATCTTCTTTACTTTTCATAAAATATCTTTAGGTCTTTTAAATATAACAAAGATTTTTTTGCTTTTCAAGTAACAAAAAACTCCCGTTATTTTTAGGGAGTTTTTTGTTGAAAATTAACGTAAAGCTGAACCGGTAAAATAAGCATCTAAATGGCTCTGACTAATTTCTAGAATATCTGACCATTTAAAATTATTATCTTCAAAAACCTGAGCTGAAGCAATCGGTCTTTTGATGCCGCTATCAAGCAAATAAACCGTTTTAGCTCCTTGAGCTTTGACTAAATTAACATCAGGATAATTATCTAATTCTTCTTTATCGATTGTCACCACTTGATTCCACTGATTAGCTGAATAAGAGCTAAAAACCGATGGAGTCGGTAAGTCGATTTTTAACCAACGATCATTACCTTTTTTTGCCAGATAATAAATTTTATCAGTAGTTGGATCTTTAACTAAGCGAATTGAAGCAATGTTATTCAAAACGCCACTAGAAACGGTCTGGACTTTTTTAAAAGAATATCCATAGCGCTCAAAAAAGTTAGAGTTGAAAATCAAATGCTTTTGATTGTTTACAATCGCATAGATTTTACCAGAGCTTGCTTCTTTATATAAATTTGTAGCTGCAGTAAATAATTTACGTAAATCTTTAAGCTTTGTTGTGACACTAGCTTGTTGAATATTTTCTGCTAAATACTTGGTCTGAAAAGAAAAAATATTTGATTTAGCAGTTTTGCCAAAAACATCTTTTACTTCGACTTGAAAATAATATAAAGTATTTGATTTCAAACCACTAAGATGAGCTGTTTGATCAAAATCTTGAAATAAACTGTTAGTGTTAACTTTTTTATTTAATCTATTTGGATTGGTACCATAACGCACTGCGCCATCGGCTAATTTGTTGGCATGCCAAGAAACAGTTGCAGCAGTGTAAGAAATCGCTTCGTCATTATTAGTCACTGGTTTGACACGAGAAATCTCTAAAATTTTAGTATCCAATTCATTATCAACTAAAGTCTGAAAATCTCCAGTACGAACACGAATGTTACCGTCTTCGTCTTTTAATTCAATTTTGTAATAATAAATTGTATTAAAATCTAAAGACTTTAAAGTAATCTCAAAGGCAGTTTTTTTGCCGCTAATGCTTTTATTTTTATTATAATCTTCACTAGTGCCATAATAAATTTTGGCACTAGCTTTTTCATCGCTCTCCCATTGCAAAGTGGCAGTTTGACCAGTAATATAACGTTCGTGAAAATTTTCAAATTTTGGCGCAATACCATCATTGTAATCGTCGGTTTCAAAAATCATATCAAAAGTAGAAACTGTTTGACCAGAAACAGAAGTAGCAGAAATTTTAAAATGATAAGTTTGATCACCTTCTAAGTTATTTAAAGTTGCTGAATGATATCTAGAATCAGCTGAAGTATCATTAAGATAAGAACCATAATCGGTATTTTGACCATAATCAAGACGAGTACTAGCATCAAGATTGGTGTACCAAGTAATTTCAGCATGATTACTGCTAAGATCAATTTCAATATTACGGATCTCTAAATTTTCCACACCCAAAGCCTGCATTGGCAAAAATAAGCCTAAACCAGTCAATAATACTAGCTTAACAACTAAGTTCCAAATCACTACTTTTTGCCTAAAATTAGCAAATTTTGATAACATAATGGCTTAATTAATACTTATTTAATATTGAATTATACTACAAAAATATAAAATTGTCAATAGATAAGCCTAGCTACTAAAAAATTAGCATATTTTTGCTTTTTTGCCCATTTAGGTTAAAATAGCAGATATGCCAAGAAAGAAACTACAACGTTTTACTGAAATCAAAAACTTAGACAATGTCTGGGAATTTGATCAGGAGAATTTAAAACAAAGACTAGAAAAAACTCTAGAAAATTACCAGGGTCTTAATTTAGAATTAGCTTGTGGCAAAGGAGAGTACACTCTAGCTTTGGCCGAAAAAAATCCAAGAGAATTATTTGTAGGCATCGACTTGCAAGGAGAAAGACTGTGGTCTGGAGCCACAACAGCTTTGAAAAATAATCTGAATAATGTTTTATTTTTAAGAGTAGAGATTGAAAAATTACTAGATTTTATTCCCGAAAAATCCGTCAAACAAATTTGGCTAACATTTCCTGATCCTCAAGCAAAAAAAGGAAGAGCCAAAAAAAGATTGACTGCTCCCCGCTTTTTAGAAATTTACCAAAAAATCTTAAAAGCTCAGGCTAATGTCCATTTAAAAACTGATGATCAAAATTTATTTTTATTTTCCCAAGCTAGCATCAAAAATTTTGGAGCTAAAATATTAGAATCCGAAAAATATCAAGCTGAAGAAGGAAGCGATAATCCTCTGCTAGCCATAAAAACTACTTACGAAAAAAAACAGATCGCCGGTCAGACAATCTATTATTTAAAATTTAATTTATAATTATTGAATTTCTATTTTTGTACCAACTTGAGCCCAATCATACAAACGTTCCATATCTTTGTAAGCAACATTAACGCAACCATGGCTCATTGGTTGACCAAAATTATCATGCCAATAGGCACCATGAATATAATAGCCCAAAGTTCGTCTAGTAAACAAAAGATTCCACTTAGTATTTGGCAAATCATATCCTGCCCCAACATAACGTTTAACCGGAATTTTATCTAAAACCGTAAATTCTCCTTTGACGGTTGGTGTGCGAGGTAAGCCACCAGAAATTAAAAAACTATCCAAAAGCTTTTGATTAAAATAATATTCCAAAGTCTGAGTAGCTAAGTCTACTTTGATCAACTTATCTCTCTGAATTGGTAAGACACTTAAAGGATCATAAGAATTATTTACTTCTTCACCATCAGAATAACCATCGCCATCAGTGTCTGCTTTGTTTAAATTTGTCCCCAAAATCAGCTCCCAAGCATCATTCAAACCATCTTGGTCAGTATCAAGATCAATGTTTTTTTTATCTTCAATATTGAGCGGAGAAGTGCTAGAAGCTACTTCCTCGCCATCAGAATAACCATCGCCATCAGTGTCTGCTAAATAAGGATCGCTAAAATAAATATTAATCTCCTGAGCATTAGTCAAGCCATCATTATCTGAATCGCATTCATTGTAAAGACAGCCTTGATCGCTAGCTAAAACAAGCGGTGGCATCCAGAAAACAAAAAGGAAAAATGAAAAAATGATAGCTTTCATGTTTCTATTATAACAAAAAATCGCCTATTTGGCGACTTTTTTTGCTTTATTTGCTAATTGTCCACAGGCAGCGTCAATTTCTTGTCCAAAAGTATAACGCTGACTAACCTCTACTTGACGCTTACGTAAATAATTTTTGAATTGATCAATGGTATGCTGAGAGCTTGGTAGATAAACTCCGGTTGGATTATAAGGAATCAAGTTAACCATGTGCAAAGGTTTGGCCATCAAGCGACTTAATTCTTCAGCGTGCTTTAAACTGTCATTGACACCTTTGATCATTAAATATTCAAACATTACTTTACGACCAGTTTTTTGAATATATTTATCTACTGCTTTTAATAATTTTTCCAAAGGAAAACGATCATTAATCCTCATTAATTCAGAACGCAATTTATTATTTGCCGCGTGCAAAGAAATAGCTAAATTAACTTGAATTTTTTCTGCTGTCAATTTTTCAATACCAGGAATAATACCGCTGGTAGAAATAGAAATATGTCGCGCACCGATATTAAATGCCTCAGAGTCATTGAAATACTTAATAGCCTTTAAAACTGCATCGTAATTTGCAAAAGGTTCACCCATGCCCATAAAAACAATATTGGAGACACGACTGTTTTGTTCTTTTAGATAACGATCAAAAAACAAAACTTGTTCAATGATTTCATTGTAAGTTAAATTGCGACTCAAACCTAATTTTCCGGTAGCACAAAACTTGCAAGCCATTGCACAGCCAACTTGCGAAGAAACACAAACTGTTTGACGGCCGTCTTTGTGACCCATCAAAACTGTTTCAATCTTCAAGCCGTCTGACAAAGTCAACAAAGCTTTGGTTGTTTTAGATTTTTGCGCAGAAAAAATTTGTCCTTTAATTTCTAAAGAACAATTTTGATTTAATTGTTCTTTGAGTTCTTTTGGTAAAGTAGTCGACTGACTCCAATCGCTTACCAGTTGCTTAAAAATAGCCTCCTTAGCTTGTTTGACTCGGTACTTGGGTTGATCTGCTAAAGTTTTATATAAGTGATCAAAATCCATATTAAAGATTATTTTCTTTTGCTTTTTACTCGATCAACTTCCCGTAAAGCTTGTTTGCGTAAACGAACATTATGAGGAGTAATCTCTAAATATTCATCATCAGAAATAATTTCTAAACCACGTTCAATTGTCAGCTCGATTGGCGCAACTAAATTAATCGCCTCATCAGCTCCCGAAGAACGCATATTGCTTAGCTGTTTACCTTTGATTGGATTAACTACCATTTCTTCACCTTTGGCTGTATTACCGATCACCATACCCTCGTAGACTTCAACGTTTGGCCCAATGTACAGTTGACCACGAGTTTGTAAATTGAACAAAGAAAAAGCCAAGGCTTTCCCAGTGGCCATAGAAACCATCGAGCCGGTATTTTTATGATCAATAAGGCCAACGTGTGGACGAAAACCCAAAGTCTGCGAAGACATAATGCCCTCACCACGAGTATCAACAATAAATTCTCCTCTGTAACCCAATAAGCCACGAGTTGGAATTTCAAAAATTAAACGAGTCGTCGTTTCGCTATGAATATTAGTCATGATCCCTTTGCGACGAGATAATTTTTCAATTACTGTTCCAGACATCTCATTTGGAATATCAACAGTCACTTCTTCAAAAGGCTCGTGTTTTTTACCATCAATTTCTTTAATGATCGCATGGGGTTGAGAAACTTGAAATTCATAACCTTCACGACGCATAGTTTCTAATAAAATAGAAATGTGCATTTCACCACGACCATAAATTCGATAATAATCAGAAGAAGAAAAATCGATCTTCAAACCAACATTGATTTCCAATTCTTTTTCTAAACGCTCTTTGATTTGACTATTGGTAACCAACTTTCCATCTTGACCTGCAAAAGGAGAGCTATTGACCAACAAATGCATAGCAATAGTTGGCTCATCAACTTCAATAGCCGGTAGAGCTTCTTGGTCCTCTGACTGACAAATAGTTTCGCCAATGTCGATATCCGCAATACCCGCGATCATCACAAGATCTCCTGCTTCTGCTTGCTCAATTTCTTGTCGTTCAAAACCAGAAAAAGTATAAATTTTAGTAATTACTCCACTACGCACAGCGCCCGAATTATCTTTGACAAAAACTTTTTGATTTTTTTTGATTACTCCTTCGTAAATTCGACCAATAGCAAGTCGTCCTAAATAATCATCATAAGCCAAATTAAAAGGCTGCATTCGCAAAGCTTTACTCGTATCTTGTGGTGCTGGTATAACATGTTCCAAAATAGCATCAAGCAAAGGATCGAGATTATCAGACTGATCAGTCATCTTCTTTTTGGCAATGCCTTTAATCCCAATAGAATAAACAGTTGTAAAATTTAATTGCTCATCGTTAGCGCCCAAATCCATGAATAATTCTAAAATCATCTCTTCAACTTCACTGACCCGAGCAGCTGGTTTATCAATTTTATTAATCACCACAATTGGCTTCAGACCTAAATCCAAAGATTTTTTCAAAACAAATTTAGTTTGGGGCATCGGACCTTCTTGCGCATCAACAACCAAAATCACAGAATCAATGCTACGTAAAACACGCTCTACTTCCGAACCAAAATCAGCATGACCAGGAGTGTCAACGATATTGATTTTTGTATCTCGATAAACAAAAGAGGCATTTTTAGCATAAATAGTAATTCCACGTTCTTGTTCCAAGGCGTTAGAATCCATGCTTTTGTTTTGCTCATTGATCATGCCAGTTTGACGCAACAAAGCATCAGTAATCGCAGTTTTGCCGTGATCAACGTGAGCAATAATCGCAATATTCCGAATTTCCATAAATATATCTTATAAATAAAAGCCGCGCCGAAACGCGGATGGTTTACAGTCCAAAATTATAGACTAAAATTAGTTTTTTGTCAAGATAAAGAAGTTTTTTCTCATTAACTATTGACAAAAATCGTTATTTATGAAAAAATTAAAAACTAAACGAACATTACAATTAAAAATGCGAGGAAGAAAATGATTGCAGCCACGCAGATATTCAACCGTAAAAACCTCCTAATGATAATCGCCTACCTCCCAATATTCGGCTTTCTGCCGACTTGGTGGATCACTGTTTTTGGTGAAGGCGGCGGTAAGGCTGTTGAGGCTGGTCAGTGGTGGATTTTTGTTATCGCTAACATTGCGGCTTACAATCTCCTGGAAAAGGGCAACTGGCGAATGAAATTGCTCTACGCGCTATGGATGATCTTAATGACTATTCTGCAAATTGCTGTTTGGATCAGATAAAAAACCAGGAGGCAATCATGCCGAACATCCATTTGTACGTCGACCAACGGACCTATCACAATCTAATTCCGATCATAGAGGCCGTAATGATGACGCTGGGTCTACAAGATGATGCTGTCATCACTTGGCACGGACCATGGTCTTGCCCGATTTCCTGCGATGGCAAACGCACTCCCATGCCTTGCATCGGGATCAGCTCGACAAAAAAGGATGAAATCAGACAAATCATCGAAGAACTGAAGGCCGCCGACATCAACATCGACTGCGAGGCCTCACTTCCGCTACCCGACTTCATTCCGGCCGAACAGATGCGTCGAGAATGAACGCAACCATTGCTCGCTTCACGAGCAAAACCGACACCACGAGGCGTCGGTTTTTTTCTTGCTAAAAATAATTTTTATTTTTTAGACCAAGCAACAATCACGTATAACCAGGAAACAATAAATAGTACCCAAACCAAAGTTAACCAATCAGTGAGCCAAGCATTAAAATAAGTGCCTAAAGCTAAACCAAGCATCAAAGCGCCCCAAGCAACAATCTTTAACTCCCACCATTTCCAAGTGGTGTCTTTAAATAAGTTCATAAATTTAATGTTAATGATTAAATCTATTTTAATTATACGCCTATTTGATCAAAATAGGTAACAAAAAGCACCCCAATAACGCAGGGTGTTTAAAAAATTATTTTAACTTGGACAAGTCCCAGTAAACGTTGCACAGTCTACTGCTGTGCCATAATATAAATTGAAACAAGCAAAATCAGCGGAATCAATACAACAATCATTATTAAAATCTGCCTTATAAAAAGGCTCAAACCAAGACTCTGGGTCATCAGCACATGAATTAGTTCCCATAGAAAGATAAATCATGTCTTCAAAATTCACTAACCCATCTTCAACGCCTTGAGGCCCGGTCACATCAGGACAAAAAGCTTTACTAAAACCGTTACAAGGTGCCGGTGGAGCTTCAAATTCATCCCCATGCGCATAACATGGTGAGACAGAAAAATTATGGCCACTACGAGTGATGTAATAACCCGTGTCATCTCCAGTTGCATCTGGATCTACTGGCATGGCAATACCTAAATAACTCTGAAGTTCAGAAGATAGATCTACTCTTTCGATGGATTCGTCTAGGGTGTTACAATTGCAACCACCAGAATCATCACCCCCGTCTACTACTAGCATATACGGAACATCTTCTATAAGAGAAGACATGGCAATTGGTAGTCCGGCTTCCTCTGCTATTATTTTTTCAATAGCTTTTTCCATAGCCAATGACTCTGACATTCTGATAGCATCTTTGGCTTCACCAATTCTTTTTGCTGGATCTATGGCAACAAAAATAAAAGAGCCCATCAAAGCTATCAAAGCGATAACAATCATCAGCTCAATTAATGTAAATCCTCTCTGGATCATCTCAATGGCATAATTCTTTGAGTATATGTAAATAATTTTATACAATAATTATAATCTAAAAGCTAAAAAATGTCTATAATAAATTTAAACAAAAAACACCCACAAAAGGTGTATTTGGCCTGCAACTAAAGAATGGCAGGGGCGCTAGGAATCGAACCCAGGCTAGAGGTTTTGGAGACCCCTGTACTACCACTATACGACGCCCCCTTGTAAAATAATCCCTCCAAAGTGGGACTCTGACGGGATTATTTTGTTTCTTTATGAATAGTGTGTGTTTTACACTTTGGACAGTGTTTCTTCATTTCCAATCTTTCTTTCAAAGTCTTTTTGTTACGATGAGAGTGATGATTGATACTGTGGCATACTGTACATTCTAATTTTGCTAAAAAATCCTGTGACATCTGAATTATTATTAATGATTTACTTAAAAATGGAGCCACCCGTCGGACTCGAACCGACGACCCACAGTTTACAAAACTGTAGCTCTACCAACTGAGCTAGGGTGGCTCAAAATAACAAGGTAGATTATAAACTAAAAGTCTTAAATAGTCAAGATATTGATCTTTTGATCTTTTGGCTTATTTACTATAAAAAATGCTTTTTAAACTATCGGATATAAGCTATTTTAATCATTACCTAATTCTTCACTCAACTCCTCTAGCAACTTCTTCTGCTTTCTGGATAGTTTTGTTGGCACGTCAACTTGAACAATGACAATCTGATCACCACGTCCTCTGCTTTTTAGCTTAGTCACACCTTTATTGCGCAAAATAAACTTTTTATTACTTTGTGTGCCAGCAGGAATTTTTAGCTTGACTTGTCCATCAATTGTATTTACTTTTATTTCGCCACCTAGTGCGGCAATTGTAAAAGGAATTTTGACTTCCGAAAGAAGATCAAAACCATGACGTTCGAAATCGCTCTGTGGACGAACAACGATATTAACATACAAATCACCAGCTGGTGCACCATTGGCGCCGCTGTCACCTTGTCCACTAAGACGAATGGACTGACCAGTATCGATACCGCCTGGTATTTCTACTTTAACATCTTGATGTTCAACAGTAAAACCACTTCCACTACAAGCACCACATTTTTCTTTGATGCTTTTACCTTTACCACGACACTCCGGACAAGTGGTTTGAGTTTGAAATTGTCCTAAAATAGTTGTTGTTACTCGGCCAGCACCATCACAAGTAGCACATTTGTCAAAAGAAGTACCGCCTTTAGCGCCCGTTCCTTGGCAAGGCTGGCACTGATTTTTTCTTTGCAAAGAAATATTATGAGTAACTCCAAAAACAGAATCCTTTAAGCTAATTTCTAAATTAACTTCCAAATCCGATCCGCGTTGACTTCGGCTAGATCTTCCGCCACCTTGACCGCCAAAAAAACTACCAAAAATATCTCCGAGATCAAAATCAAAATCAGCTTGTTGCGCACCACCAAAGCCACCAAAACCTTGTCCAAATGGATTGCCGCCACCAAAAGGATTGCCCTGAGCGCCACCAGCGCCAGAAAAAGCACTACCAAATTGATCATACTGAGCGCGTTTGTTTTTGTCACTCAACACTTGATAAGCTTCATTGGCTTCTTTAAATTTAGCATCATCACCATTATTTTTGTCAGGATGATGTTCGTGGGCTAGTTTTCGAAAAGCTTTTTTTATCTCTTCGGCGCTAGCGGATTTATTTACACCCAATATTTTATAGTAGTCTTTGGACATTTGTATTTTAAGCCGCCCCGGGTTTATCCCGGGGCGGACAAATTAAATTTATTATTTATTTTCTTCTGCTTTGACGTCTTCGAAGTCACCTTCAGAGGCATCTTCTTTTTTCTCGCCTTCAGCTGCAGCATCTGGACCAGAACTACCAGCAGCTTGTTGCTGATCAGTAGCTTGTTGCTGGTACATAGCAGCGCCAACTTTTTGCACTACTTCTTCCAAGTCCTTGGTAGCAGTTTTAATAACTTCTAAATCTTCGCCATCTTTGACTTTTTTCAGAGCTTCGGTTTTTTCTTCCATTTCTTTTTTATCTTCTGCTTTGAATTTATCACCATTATCTTTGATGAATTTTTCAGTTTGGAAAACAATATTGTCAGCAGCGTTACGAGTTTCTACTGCTTCTTTCTTTTTCTTATCTTCATCGGCATGAATCTCAGCATCTTTTTGCATATTTTTAATTTCCTCATCAGATAAGCCAGAAGATGACTGAATGGTAATTTTTTGTTCAGTGCCGGTTCCCTTGTCTACAGCTTTGACATGCAAAATACCATTGGCATCGATATCAAAACTAACTTCAATTTGTGGCACACCGCGTGGTGCTGGTGGAATACCAGACAAAGTAAACCTACCTAAAGTTTTGTTATCAGCAGCCATTTCACGTTCACCTTGCAAGACATGAATCTCGACACTAGGCTGATTATCAGCAGCAGTGGAGAAAATCTGTGATTTGGAGGCAGGAATAGTCGTATTGCGATCAATCAACGGCGTACGAACACCACCCATGGTTTCAATACCTAAAGTAAGCGGAGTAACATCAAGTAACAAGACATCTTTGACATCACCTTGCAAAACTCCAGCTTGTACAGCCGCGCCTAAAGCCACAACTTCGTCAGGATTGACAGAAACATTTGGTTTTTTACCAAAAAATTCTTCTACTTTCTTTTGGACAAGTGGCATACGAGTCATACCACCAACCATAACAACCTCTTCGATATCTTTGACTTCTAATTTAGCATCAGCCAGCGCTTTTTTGCATGGCTCTAAAGTTCTAGTAACCAAATCACCAACTAAATCTTCTAATTGAGCACGAGTAATTTTCATCACCAAATGTTTTGGACCAGATTCATCGGTAGTAATAAATGGCTGATTAATTTCAGTCTCCATTGATGAAGAAAGTTCAATCTTGGCTTTTTCAGCTGACTCTTTTAATCTTTGTAAGGCTAAATTATCTTTGGATAAATCAATGCCTTCTTGTCTTTTGTACTCACTTAAAATCCAATTGATAATAACTTGATCAAAATCATCACCGCCAAGATGAGTATCACCATTGGTGGATTTCACTTCTACGGTATCAGCTGAAACGTCTAAAATAGAAACATCAAAAGTACCACCGCCCAAGTCATAAACTACCACTTGTTGATCTTTCTTTTTATCAAATCCGTAAGCCAAAGCTGCGGCTGTTGGCTCATTAATAATACGCTTTACTTCTAAACCAGCGATTTTACCAGCATCTTTAGTAGCCTGACGTTGTGAGTCATCAAAATAAGCTGGCACAGTAATAACCGCTTCAGTTACTGACTCACCTAAACGCTCTTCGGCGTCAGCCTTAATTTTTTGTAAAATCATTGCTGAAACTTCTTGTGGACTATGCTCTTTACCGTTCATCACGACTTTGACGCCAACGCCTGATTTAATAATCTTGTAAGGCATTGTTTCAATGTCTTTTGATACCTCAGCATCTTCAAATTTTCTTCCAATCAAACGCTTGACTGAAAAAATTGTATTTTCTGGATTGGTTACTGCCTGACGTTTTGCCGGCAAACCTACTAAACGCTCACCATTTTTGGAGATAGCAACCATCGAAGGGGTCGTACGAGCGCCTTCTTTGTTTTCCAAGATTTTTGGTTGGCCTCCTTCAATAATGGCGAAAGCGGAATTAGTAGTACCCAAATCGATTCCTAATATTTTTCCCATATCTTTTTTGATTAAATTATTTCTCTAAAATTATTAATTAATTGATTCTGATGAATCATCTCCTGCATCTTTAAAACTTGATCCGCTTCAAGATCATTGCCAACGGCAAAATCCATTACTTCACTAGCTTTTAAATCGGTTAAAATTGCTTGTCCAACTAAACCTTGAGCGAGAGTTGAAATTTTTGTGAGTAAGTTAGCTCCACAATTTTGACAAGTCACATAAGTCAAAATTCCGTATTCACTTTCCTCTAAAATTTGAATTTTGGTTTGCTCATAAACATTTGAACAAATCGGACAAGATTTGATCAACTTCAGACTTAAGGGATGATTTGTATTTAACATTATTTTTTAATTTTAATCTCAATATTTTTTGATTTTTCTTGAGTCTCTTTTGGTAATCTTACTTTTAATAATCCGTTTTCAAAATGAGCTTCTGCTTTGTCAGCTTGAACAGAATCTGGCAAGATTACTGAACGATGAAATGAACCAGTACGCACTTCTTTACGATAATAATTTTTCTCATCAATTTCGGAAGTTTCTCGACGTGTTCCTTCTAGTGTAAAAACATCGTCTTTCACTGAGATGTTTACATCTTCTGGACTAATACCGGCTAAACTAGCCTCCACTACCACCTGATCATGATCTTCATAGACATCGATGGCTGGTAGAAAATTTGTATTTTCCAAACTTTCAAAAGTGTCCAAAAATGGACTCCATGGTATTAATGACATAATATTCTCCTTTCTTTATTTATTATTTATAATTACTTTTGCAGGTCTGATAACATCATCATTAAGCATAAAACCGGCTTGTTTTTCTTCAACGATTTCTTGATCCGCCTTATCTTCTTCGCTGACTTGATCTAAAGCTTCATGAATGTGAGGATTAAATTCTTCGCCAATAGTCTTGATGCGAGTGACATTATGATCTGCTAAAAAGGTTTCCCACATTTTCAAAATATGCTCTAAACCAACAGCCCAAGAACTTGTTTTTTCAGCTTCCGGTATATGATTAATCGCTGTTTGATAATTGTCAAAGATTGGCAATAATTCTAAAACTAAATTATTAGTTAATAGATTACTCAAATTGCTAATCTTCTGTCCATTTTCTCTTTGTAAATTTTGATAATCAGCTAAGGCTTTTTGCCAACCAGCTAAATTTTCGGCGACTTGAATCTCTAATTCTTCTCGACTGAGCTTAGTTTGCTTTTTATTTGATTCTTTTTTTTCTGACATGTTGTTTTATTTTACGATTGCTTCAAATAAACCTAAAATTTTATTATAATCCATTCTAATTGGCCCTAAAATTGCTAATAGTTGCTTGTTATCATGAGCTAAGGGCGCAATAATCACTGAACAGTCAGCAGAAAATGGATTGTCTTCACCTAACAATACCTGAGGCTTATCAATTTTATGATAAATATTATTAATGGCCTTTTCTAAACTATCCACAACTTGACTCATTGATAAAACCATTTTGTAATCTTCAAACTCTGGCTGAGAAAATAAATTAAACAAGCCGGTAAAGTAAAGATCTGAAGGAGCAAAAGCAATAATGCTAGCTAAATTTGTTTTTTCAACTAATAATTTTGCTAATTCTCTAACGTCTTTATTATAGGCTGTTTGTAATTCTGTTTTTTCTTTTTCAGAACAGTCAGTAACAGATAGTAAATTGTCTAAATAATATTTATAACCTTGAATAGTAGGAATTCTACCGGCCGAAGTATGAGGCTGATAAATATAACCTTCTGTTTCTAAAGCCATCATAGCATTACGAATAGTAGCTGGACTTACCTCAAAGGTATCAGCTAAAGCAGACGAGCCAATTGGTCGAGCATCTGCAATATAGAGCTCAACGATTGCTTTTAATAATTGTTCAGACCTTTTTTCCATCTTCAAAAGTTTATGTATAAATAATTATAAAGCATTTAGCACTCAGAGTCAAGGAGTGCTAATATAAATAAAATATTAGCTAATATTAGCCATATTTAAAAAACCCTCCGTCAAGAAGGGTTGGGAGGGAAAAGATCTTACTGAGATCGCTTCTGCCTCTGCAGAGAATCATAGCCAGTGCCAATGAACAAAGCAATGGCGGCAAAAACGATCCCTGCTGATAGAACAATCAATTCACGCATCGTTTAACTCCATCATTGAAAACAACCATTATTTATTTTAGTGTATATTAAAATTAATTCAAGGTCAATTGACCTACTCTTTCCGTAAGGCTTGAATTGGCTCTAACTTGGCTGCCGTTTTGGCTGGAAAAATACCAAAAACTAAGCCAATTATTACTGCAAAACTCAAAGAAGTAAACAGAGCCGAAAGTGGTAAAGACAAAGCCCAGTTAAAACCCTTACTGCCGGCTACCAAATAAACTAAATAATTTAAAATAATACCTAAAATTATTCCCACTACGCCGCCAAGCACGGTCACTACCACCGCCTCAGTTAAAAACTGTTGCATAATATCTTTGTATTTAGCGCCGATTGCTTTGCGCAGGCCAATTTCAAAAGTACGCTCAGCAACCGAAACATACATAATATTCATAATCCCAACACCGCCAACCACCAAAGAAATACCAGCTAAAGCGATTAAAAGTAGCTGCACTCCACCGAAAACTGTGTCTAATAATTTTTTAGCATCTTCCATTGAGACCACTGCAAAATCATCCTTGTCTGGATCAGAAATATCATGTCTTTCTCTTAAAGTATAAATTATTTCATCCACAGTTTCATCTTGCTTGGCTGTATCGATCATTTCTGAAGTGATGTAATTTACATAATCCACTCCCCACAATATTTTTTGAGCTGTCTGAATTGGGATATAAACAATTTGATCACGATCAAAAAATAAAGATCCTCCACTGGCCTTGGCTATACCAATAATTTTAAAATTTGTTTTTCTAATTTTTATATTTTGACCAATTGCTTCACTAGCACCAAATAATTTTTCTTTAATTTCACTGCCAATCACTGCTACTCTAAGCAAAGAGTTATCTTCCTCTTTGGAGAAAAATCTTCCCTCAGCAATTTCCAAAGCATCAATATCAAGCATCTCAGGTGAGGCTCCCATAATCATCGTACTTTTGACATTCGAATCCCAGTGAACAACTTCTTGACCGATAAAAGCAGCGTAGTTTTGTTTGATGTTTGGCAACTTAGAAATAGCCTCTTTATCATCCAAAGTCAAAGTTGTAATAACCACGCCTTGAGCCATTGATAAGGCGTTATCTGAAGAAACTTGCTTGGCACTTGGTACTTTAACTTCAGTCTGAATTACGTCGCTACCAAAACTATCCATTTCATCATAAACTAGATTCTGGATACTGCGCCCAGCAGACATGACGACTAAAACTGCAGCAATGCCAATCACAATGCCTAAAATCGTCAACAAAGACCGGGCTTTGTTGATTTTAAGAGCTTGAATAGATATCTTGAAGCTTTCTTTATACTGCATAATTATTCGTACCTTAAAGCTTCTACTGGATTTAAACTCGCTGCTTTTTTGGCTGGCCACCAACCAAAAAGTAAGCCCACTAAAGCAATAAAAATAACTGCTAAAAAAATAGAGAAAAAAGAAACCACAAAGTCCCAATCATAACCCAAGTACTGAGCAACTAAACTTACTAACCAGGATATGAAAATTCCAATAACAATGCCGATCAAACCACCAATTGCTGTCAATAATACTGCTTCTAGTAAAAATTGTTGGCTAATGTCTTTGGGATGAGCGCCGACTGCTTTACGTAAACCAATTTCTCTAGTCCTTTCTGAAACCGCTACTAACATAATATTCATCACACCAATTCCACCAACCAATAAAGAAATGGCCGCAACAGCTGCTAAAAAATAATTCAAAGCATCAGTAATACTAGTCAAAGCACCAATTGCTTGATCAGCCAAAGAGACAGTAAAATCGTCTTCTTCAGGGTTTTCAATATCGTGACGCTCTCTTAATAAAGCCTCCACTGCAGCTTCAGCCACTAAACCGTCAACATTAGGAGCAACTTTAGCTCGAGCAAAACCTAAATGATTTACTCCCAGCATTAATTTTTGCGCTGTTTCGATCGGAATAAAAATTTGATCATCTTGATTTTGAAAACCGGCCGTTCCTCTTGATTCCATGACACCAATTACTCGAAAAGACTCTTTGTTGATTTTTATTTTTTCATTAATCGGATTAAAATCTCCAAACAAATCTTCTTTGACCTGTGATCCTAAAACCGCAATCTTGTTTACTCCAAAATCATCTTCCGGAGACAAAAAACTACCATCAATAAGCTCAGTTGATTCTACCCCTGGATAATCACTAGTCACCCCAACAAAATTTGTGTCTGTGCTCCGATTTTGCCAAGTCACCGTCGCCATCCCTTTGGAATAACCAGTTGCAAAAGCTACTTCTGGTAAAGCATCGATTGCTTGCACGTCATCATAAGTCAAGGTAGTAATCGAAACACCTAAAGAAGCTGCCGGACGACCGCTTTCATCGCTACCGCCAGGCAAAATACCCAATAAGTCAGAGCCAATCCCTTTGATCTGATTAATGATTAAACTCTGTGCTCCAGCACCAACAGACATAATGATAATTACCGAGGCAATGCCAATGATGATCCCTAAAGAAGTCAAAAAAGTACGGGTTTTATTACGTAACAAAACTCGCACAGAATAAAAAGAATTAGTTATTTTTTCTTTTTTCATTATTTCAAATCACTCAAAGAATTGGCAATTTTTCTTTTAAAATCCGTAGTATCATCCTCTATTTTACCATCTCTCATTTTGATAATTCTTTTGGCATGTTCCGCGGTTGAAGTCTCGTGAGTTACCAAAATGATCGTTTTTCCGGAAGCATTTAAATCTTGTAAAATAGACATTACTTGCAAACCTGATTTGGAATCTAGATTACCAGTTGGTTCATCAGCAAAAATAATATCTGGAGAGTTGACCAAAGCTCGTGCAATTGCCACACGCTGTCTTTCTCCTCCTGACAATTGATTTGATAAATAATCTTTACGATGTTCTAGACCAACGCTTTTAATCACTTGATCAACAATGCTTAAATCTATTTTTTTATCAGCATACAAAAGTGGTAATCGAACATTTTCCCAAATCGTAGTTTTTGGTAGTAAATTAAAATTCTGAAAAATAAAACCAACGCTTTCATTTCTTAAATCAGCTAATTTATCTTCTGATAATTTACTAACATCTTTATCAAAAAAAAGATATTCTCCACTGCTGATCGTATCCAAAAAACCCAAAATATGCATCAGAGTAGATTTACCAGAACCAGAGGGCCCCATAATCGAAACAAACTCTCCTTTAGCAATTGAAAAATTAATGTCGTGCAGAACCTTGGTCACCACATCTTCATTGACGAATTCTTTGTTGATATTTTTTAATTCAATCATTTTATTGAACGGTTTTATCAAAAGTTATTACTTCCTGATCTAAATTTAGACCAGAAATGATTTCAATCATTCCATCGTCACCTTTTAAGCCAATGCCAACCTCTTTTTCAATTACCATCTCTTCACTTAGGATTCTGACGTATTTTCCTCCGTTTTGATAAATAATAGAACGAGCCGGAATCGCCAAAACACCCTCTCTTTGATCAGTAAAAATTGTCAAATCCGCAGTCATACCAGACTTCATTCTCTGATCAATGTTATCAAAAGATACTTTTACTTTATAATAGATTACATCATTAATCACCGTCGCTGCTGGATCAATGAAAGTGACAACGCCCATAAACTGATCATCGCTAGAAAAAGCATCTAAAGTAATTTTGACTTTATCATCAACTGCAATTTTAGTAATATCCGATTCAGGAACTTCAACCTCAATTTGTAAATCACTATCACCAATCATTGAAATTACGCTTTGAGAAAGCGAACTAGTTTCTCCAGGATTAAAATTAACCTTAGTAATTATTCCATCAACTGGCGCTTTAATAATTGTGTCGGCTAGTTCACTATAATAACGATTTAAAGTAGCTTGAGCTCTGGCAACATTTGCCTGAGCTGAGGCAATTTCAAAATCCCTTGGCGGAGCTTGCTTTGCTCTTAATTTAGCTTGAGCCAAACTTAAATTCGCCAAAGCAGACTGCACGGCGTTTTCAGTGGCAGCAATTTCTGTTTGATAATACAAATTTTTTGTTCTTAAACTGGCTGCCGCTGTTTGAAGACTACTAATCCCAGCATTAATAGCTGTACTCTGGGTATTCAGGTTAGTCTTAAAAGTAGCAATAACCGTGGCTGTGTATTCACTATTTTCAATAGTAACTAACATTGTATCAAAAGTAAGGGAAAGAGCTTGTGAAGTTTGTTCTAATAATAACTTAAAATCATCCGAAATGCTTAATAAGCTAGAAATTTCTTGACTTGCTGAAAGAGTATCTAGATTAATAGCAAAATCTTGATAATGACTATTGGATAATTGATATTTATTTTTAGCGTCTCTTAAAACATTCTGATCTGTCACATAAAGATAATAATCAGCGTCTGAATCAGCAACAGCGTCTTCTACTAAATCCAAAGCATAACTAATCGCAAAATATTTATCTTGAATTGTATCAACAAGAGTGGCTTTTAAATTACTTAAATCTTGATCACGAGTACTAATTAAATTATCTAAATTATCAACTGCTGTATTATGGCTAATTTCCGCTGCCCGAACCTCTTCTTCAATCACTGATAAATCTTCTGTGCTTAAACCAGCCATTAATTTTTCCAAATCACTTTGAGCAATTGCCACCGCTGCCTGGGCATCGGCTACTTGAGAAGAAATATTATTTGCCCTCAAATAAGCCAAAGCTTGCCCCTTTTTCACCAAATCTCCGACTTTAACACTAATGCTTTGAATTAAGCCGGAACTTTTAAAATTAAGATCAATATCATCGGCTGATTCAATCTGACCAGTCACCTCAACTGTTTGAACAATGTCCTGTTTTATAACTTTAGTTGTTAAATATGGACTTTCTTGATTACGATTATTAAAAACACTTACCAAAATAATAATCACTATCACGATTCCTCCAAAAATAAACCATTTTTTCTTAAACATAGAGTAAAAATTTAATTACTACTTCTATTATACCAGAATTAAAAAAGACCAGCTAGGGACAAAAAACAGCCTTCTGGGATTTAAACCCGGAAGGCTGTTTTTAATTTAAATTTAACGTTGAACATAGATTGAGGCGGTGGCGTAATCACTTTCATTACAAGCCCCGACTTTAATTCGGCCATTAGAATCTTTGACGATATAATATGAAGTAGAACTTGCATTGGCTATTGAGATGGTTACTTCTGGATCAATTGGCATAGTAGCTATATAAGCAGACACAATATCTCCAGAAATATTTAATCCATTATATGTACTAGAGCCAAGCGCGTCACAATATTTACCAGTTACTGAGCCACCGGCAACAGTAAGCAAATAAGTAGTATCAGCTACAGCAGAACTCACGCCAGAGGGTAACGTGCCATTTTGATCAACTGTATATTTCATAATTGCATCAGCAATCGCTGTAATGTCTGCCCAACGCGTAGCATCGTTAGCCTTACCAATACGTTTTGCTGGATCAACAGCTACAAAAGCCGCCGCAGCCAACAAACCAATAATTGCTACCACAATAATTAATTCAATTAAAGTGAATCCTCGTTTGTTCATAAAATTAAAGAAGATAATTTTTATCGTTGGACGTAAATGGAAGCTGTAGCGTAATCACTTTCCTCACAAGCGCCAATCTTTATCCGACCAGCAGAATTTCTCATAAAGTAATACTGAGTGCTAGCGCCGGAAGTAAAAGAAGGATCAGTAGGCATAGTCGGTAAATAAGTTGGCACTAAAGAATCTAAACGTATGGCGGCTCCAGCACCATCAATAGTAGCGTTTTGACAGGTAGTTCCCGTGGTACCAGTCACTTGATAACCAGCTATTAAATAATAATCATCAACAGTTGGCAATGGCGTAGTTGTTGCAAAAGTACCATTGTTATCAACAACATATTTCATAATAGCGTCAGCCACCGCGGTCACATCAGACCAACGCTGAGCATCACGTGCTTGACCGATACGTTTTGCTGGATCAACGGCCACAAACACCGCCGCAGCAAGTAGAGCAATCACTGCAATCACAATGATCAACTCTATCAAAGTAAAACCTTGTTTTTTCATAATTTTTTAATTTAATTAATCTATTTTTTAATAAATAATCTCTAAAAATATAACAAAATTATTATACCACAAATTTTAAAATTTGCCCAACCCACCCTAGGGCTTGCGTAGCTCCAACTGACTTTGGACCACGAAATAAGGTTCTTGGCCGATGCTTGGAGTAAAGCTAAAATTTTGACTAACAATTTGCCAAGTAGAATATTTTTCAATTTCTTTGGCGCTCAAATTAGATAAAATATACTTTTTTACCAATTGTTGATCAATTTCTAAAAAAACATAATTTGCTCTCATGCTAAGAATGTCGCCAATAACAAAATCTTCTTCACTTGGAAATAAACTAATAACCTCCAAATTAATTGGTTTTTCTAATAAATATTGAGTACTTTTAATTTTACTTTTAACTCTTTCTAAAGCTAGTTTTTCTCCTTCTAATCTAATCAAGTTGACAGCTGCCTGATAAGGCAAGCCTGGAAGATCTTGTTTAACAAAAACCGACTCTTTGAGCTCAGCGCCTTGAATAAAATTATTCCACCCTTGATTCTGCTTGGCAACAATCACTTCTTGATTAAATATTTTTTGAGGAGGAGAAACTAGATTAATAATACTATCATATTTCCAAATTACCACTCCTGAAATAATTACTAAAACTATAATAAAAATTCCTAAACGACTAACTAAAAATTTTGCTCCTTTTTTGAAAAACATTTTGATCGCCTTCAACCAGAGGCTCAAATTTTGCCAATCAACTCTTTGTTGTAAATCAACTCTAATTGTTTGATAAAAATTAATTTCGGTTTTTTTATCATAAGCAAGTTTTGCCAAACCCAAAGCATTGATGTATTTGGAATCTTGAAAATATTCAAAATGCTTTGCTTGTTTATGTTCAACAATAGTTTCTACTGGAATTACTTTCAAGCCTAAATTATCACCAAAATATTTTTCAATTCCCTTGATTTGTGCTGTACCGCCAATTAAAATCAAATTTTTTAACTTTTTCCCAGTACTCTCCTCATGAAAAGCAATTAGTCTTTTTAACTCATCGGCTATCGGTTGCATTTGCCCCTGAATAATCCACATGATCTCCCCCTGATCAACCGAAGCGTCCATGCCAATTTTTCTTTTTTTCTCTTCAGCGGCAGTATGAGAAATATTTAATTTCTGAACAATTGCATCAGTAATATTATTACCAGCAATTGGAACAACGATTGAATCTTTAATTCCTTCTTGATCAAAAATAGAAGCAATAGTAGTCCTGGCCCCCAAATCCAAAAGCAAAGTATCTTCTTTCTTTAATCCCTCAGCCAAGCCAGCAAAAGAACTGACGGATTCCACGGTCATGCCAATAATATCAATGTTCATGGATTCAAACAAATCTGCCCACTCTTTGACCAAGCTTTTTTTAGCAGCGGCATATAAAACTTGTGCCTGGCCATTTATCACTGACAAAACCTTTGTGACCGGAGAAAGATTATCAGTATCTTCTGGAACAAATTCTTCTGCTTTTCCCAAAGCAGCGTTAATCAAGTCTTTCTGTCTTAAGGTTTTTGGCAATGACAAAACTCTAATAAAAACCTTAGAATCAGGAATCGATAAAAAAACACTGCTAGCTTTCATTTCTTGCGGTTTTCCTAAAGCAAATAGTTTTTTTAAATCTTCTTTTAATTTTTCGGCCTGTAAAATATTTCCATCCTCAACCACTCCTGGCGACAAACGATAACGAGCAAATGACAAAACTTTCCAGCCTTTATTTTTTTTCTCCAAAATCACAGCTTCGGCTGAAAAATCAGAAATATTTAAGCCAATAACTTGCTCTTCGGTAAAGTGATTAATAAAATTCAACATAAATATATTATAACATAAAGAAACTAATCTTACTCACAGGCGCAGATAATATTATATATACCAGCGCTCTCTGTTTCAGAGCAAATGTAAGCTGGACTTAAATTATCAAATAAACAAAAATCATATGCATCATAAACACCAGGAGCATAAGATTGTCCATCTGCAGCATAACAACCATTTAGACAAGTTTTTCCACTAACACCTTTATTCAAATCACAGTTAGTATCTGGTCCATAGCCTACACCCGAAACACAAGAAAGAGCATTTTCAGCGCAAACTTGATCACAACTCATATTAAAAGTACTAGCATAATACCAACAATAACCCTCATAAGAATAGCCATCACAAGGAGTTCCGCCTGGCAAATACTCGGCGGTAGTAGTTGAATAAAAAGTTGTAGTGTCATTTTGATTATTATATTCAGTCGCTATCCATTCTGCAGACAAAGCTTTGTTGCTTACTCGAAATTCATCCATAATCGCCGCTGCATTACCCCAAGAACCATCGCCAATTGTAGCTCCACTCAGAGTCAAATGATCAGTCCACCAGTCGCCGCTATTAGTCCCAGTTAACACGGCCTCTTCTCCATCGATATATAATTTTGCAGCTACGCCATCTTGCGTCCAAGCTAAATAGCGCCAAGTAGTAGTATCTGGATTAAAAGTATTGTTAACTGCCGAGATCATTTGAGCATCACCATCCTCAACAGTCAAAAGTATGCGTCCATCGGCATATAAATAAGCCCTAATAAAATCCGTATAAGCTGATTCATAAAAATGAAACGGAGTAGAAACTTGTATTGTATTAAACTTAACCCAAAAAGAAATAGTTCCTTGCGCTGATGTTAAATTATTAAAAGTGCCTAAACTAATACCATCATCTGAGCCATCAAAATCAATTCCTTTCCCAATTTTTGCATCAACTAAATCACCAGACAACATCGATCCATAACTACTGCCATCATTTTGGCTTTGACTGCTATCTAACATTTGTGGAGCAACATCTGAAGGATTTTGATCTAAATGCTGAACCAAACTATAATCAGCTAACCAAAACAAATTATTCGCTTCTGTTGCCGCGGCATTGCCAAAATAAATATAAAAATCAGTATCAACTCCGCTGGCTAAAATTGGAGCCAAAAAATGAAGCTCTCCACTTTCACCTCCGGTGCTCAATCTCACTACTTCTCTTAACAATTTTGTACTACCATCAGCAGTAGTAATCACGATGTCCGAGCCATCACTATTGACATGACTAAAAAAAGATGAGCCTAAATCAGCCAAATCAAGATAAACTGGAAAATTATGCAAATCTTCTGACACCTGATCTCCGTGAATAGATATTTTCATTCGATATAACCAATCAGCACTAGACCAGGCATCGCCTGACAAATCTTTGTAAGAATTAAGGGCAATTGGCGTACTAGAAACATTTACTTCTGCAATCACTGTCCCCTGCCAATATCCAAAATCCGCCAAAGCCGCTGCCGTAGTAGTCACAGTTTTAAAACCATCAATCGTCTCTGAAATTTGATAATCACAATAAATATTATCCGTTACCAAATAATAAGTGCCTGTTGCATATAAATTTTGGCTAACTTTTGACAAGGCATCCTCAAGACAAGAATCGCGCTGACTTATCATTTGTTCATTTTCTATCAAATGATAATTAGCTGTTAAATCTGAAATGTTAACCAAGGCCAAAGTCAAAGCCGAAACTAAAGTCAAAGTAGTGACCATAATTACCAAAATTAAGGCGATGTTTCCTTGATTATTTAATTTTAAATATTTATTAAACATATTTTAATTAGCCACGGCGCCTTGAGATTGCAAAGCCCAAATTTCTTGATCCGATAATTTACGATTATAAATACGCACTTCGTCAATTACACCATCAAAATAATTACCGCCCACATCAGCTGACTCACCAATTTTCATATTTGTGTCGTAATTAACCAAATTTTCACGCGTAGTAGCTGAAGTCGTTGTGCCAATGCCACCAACACCTTCTTCGTACACATACATTTTTATCTCTTGTGTATCTTCATCAAAAGTACAAGCAACGTGATAAGTGTGATCAACTAGCAAAGTAGAAGTTGTTTCGTTTGGACCAGTGCAACCAACGTCATCACAGACTCGACAATAAAATTTTCCTGACTGCAACCAAGTAGTATAACCAGTTTGATTTGACCAATTATGTTTATGCACTATAATATTTGCTGCTACAAAAGATTCTGGCTTAACCCAAGAAGTAATTGTAAATGAATCATTAATATTTAAAGCATCTTCATTACCTAGATCACAAGAATCACTTTCTGACAACTCAAAATCAAAAGCGCCACTCGAACTATTGACCAAGCCGGTAACTGCCGTTGGAGCTGGACTACAAGTTCCGTTATAGCCATTTTTACTATCTGTAATTACTGAAGCTGGACTATCATCCATTTTCCACCAAGCAATCAAACCATCAGGCTGAGCGTTACGTAAGGTCATGGTAGAAGTAGCAGTAGAAGTAGATAATAATTCTGTTTGATTGTTAGCTAAATTTATAAAAGTTAAATAGGCATTAATATTCATAAAACTACTAAAAGTAGAAGTGGCTGTAGAAGTAGAAAACACTAAACCATTACTTGCAATATTAATATCTGGCGCGCTTAAATAGTAACTATTACCAATTGTCGCATCACAAGCTCCGTATTGACCATTAATGCTAATATTCGGATAACAATCCATAATCGCCCGACTACTACTGGCGGTGATTTTTACTCCTCCACCATTTTCTACGCAAGTACCAGGCAGATAATCATCATTATCAAAATATAAAGCCAAAGTAGTCGATGACATACAATAGCCGTCAACATCTTTTAACAAGCCATCGGCATTACGCGTCAAATAGTCAATAACACCCAAGGTAGTTCTTCTGTTTTGAGAAGTTTTGATATTAGCAGATAGCTTACTAGTTGTGCCGCTCAAAGTTAAATTAAAATTAACCACGGCCACCAATAAAATCGCAACAATCGCCAAATACAAAATAGTTTCTACTAAACTAAAGCCTTGCTGATTAAATTTTTTATTAAATATTTTTAACATTCTTTAACGATAATTCAAATGCAAAGAGTATAAACTCGGAGTTTCAGTGCCGCTATTACAAGGCGTCATATCTACTTGATATCTTAACCACCTTTGATTACTAAGAGCCACATTTATTTCCGTGGCATAAGAACTAGCTGTGCCAGAAATCACTTGTTGGGTTGGACTAGAAAAACTTGAGTTATCATCAGCTTCTAGAGTAATCTCAATCCCACAGCCAGAAGGAATGTTTTGAGAAACTGTTAAGCTATGTAATTCCTGATCACTTGAGCCAATGTCCAAAATCGAAGAAACTAGGTTACCGCTAGAAGCATAAGAACCAACTCCGGGAACTTCTTCTTGCTCAAAAAAAGTAACTCTTCTAGTCGAGCTATCATAATAAGTCCAGCCAGCAAAAATTCCCCCATACTTATCACTATAAGCTATTGGATGATAATTAAGCGTATAATAACCATAAGGTCCAGTGGCATTATAAATAATAGAAGGACTAACACCATCTGTAGCTGCAATATCATCAAGAGCATACAAATGCACATAAGGTATGCCATCAGCATCAACCGCAGCCACAAAAGCCTCATTGTTATTGGTATACTCCAAATCTCTAACATAAATTGCCTTACCAGCATAAGCGCTCAAATCAACTCCGGCGACAATTGTAAAAGTTGAAGAATCTGGATTATCATCGATCAACATCACTTCATTACCAGAAGATAAATAATCTAAACCAACCAAAAAACGAGGATGACCAGTAGAATTTAAACCAATATATTTTATATCAACCATGTCATAAGCATAATACAAAGAATAGTCTTCAGTAATATTATTTGGATCAGAAACATCCAGTCTAGTAATGGCTCGATTCGCATCATCTGTAACCATGTATAACTTCTCATTCGTGTCATCAAGCCAAAGACCATTGATCACGGAAGCGCCAAAATTTTGCGGATCGTCCATATTTGGAGTACATTTTGGGTCAATTTTTGTATCACACCACAAAGTGCAGTTGGTGCAGGTCAGAGTACCATTCGAAGCAATATCTAAACTGAACAATTTACTAGAAGCTCCGCCCATATACATATGATCTCCCGCTTCATTAATAGCTATGGCATAAGGTTTTCCCAAATAAGTAGCTGGAGTATAGGTGTCTAAAACAGCAAAAGTGCCAATTTCAATACTCGTTATAACACTTGCTCCGCCAGCAGCATAAATATGCTTGTTGACTGAATTCAGACCTGAAGCATAACAATTATGCCCAGTAGCCAAATATGTTTGAGTACCAAACCCCGATGTCTTGATATTAGAAATGTCATAACGCCTCACACCACTATCACTACCGCAATTATAATAATAATCATGATCATCATCCATCAAGGCAGCGTAATTATTCCCTGTCATTGAGCTGGAAGCAAAATCAGTTAGATCACCCCATCCCCAAGTAGTTACCCCTGGAACATAAGCCAACTTTAGCTCCCCTGGTGTTGAAAGTCCGTCAATACTAGAAGAAGAATAAGCCTGATCTTCATAGGACCAATAATGTGTACCAACTCCACCAGACCAATCTGTCTGTTCCCAGGAGCGATTAGCCCAAGAAGTTAAATAACTGGTAAGTACATAATCAGATATTCCAGTACCTGAAACAGTGATTGTTATTTTTTTGGTTAAAGGATCATCACTTCCTCCAGAACTAACAATATTACCACTTGTATCTCGACTAACATCAGCAATAGTAATCACACGCGTTAGCCCGCCGCTCACATCAGAGCTACCACTAAAAGACCATAAACCAGCCGTCTGCGAGACACCTAAGTCTGAACCAACATTATCCTCGATATATTGCCAAGAATTTTCTCTAATTGAACGTACAGCCTCTAAGCCCTCTTGAGCAAATTCTGCAATCGCCTGTTTATCGCCAGTGCCATAAAAATTTGTATACGAATTGGTGACAACATAAAACACACCAGAAGCTAAAATTGCAAAAACACCCACGGCAACTACAAGCTCTACTAAACTAAAGCCAAAATTATTTTGAAATTTTTGTTTTAATTTTTTCATATTATTAATCTCCATAATAAACCAAGCCCGTAGGAGTGGTGGTAACTATCTTTTGACTTCCTAAATTGGTTTGTAAAATAATCGCTTGTTCAGCTAAGGCGCCAGTAGTAGTTGAAAGCCAACCGGAAATCCTTTGAAAATAAAATTCATTAGTTTGATCACTATCGATAAATACCGAAGTATCTAATAAAACTTTTTCATCGTAATCAGAACTACGCGAATCATAAGACTTTCCTTTGAAAATAATTAAACAATCACCACTTGAACCATCGGTATAACAATCTGTACTAGCATCCAAAATTTTTACCCCCCAATTATCTCCATAATAAGAATTAACGGCATAATCATGAGCGCGAGAAATAATATTTACCACCTCTTGAGCTTTTGCTGACAAATCTTCTCGCACAGTTTTGTCTCCTAGTAGACCAACGACTGAAGATAAAATAATCACAAAAATTGCAACGACCAAAATCATCTCTAACAAAGAAAAGCCTTTATTATTTTTTAAAAAAAATCTCATCTAAGCTCCAACTTTACTAGTTAATTCATAAATTGGATTAATAATTGAAATAGCTACAAAACCAACAGCCAAACCAATAAAGACCAATAAGGCTGGCTCTAACATGGTAGATAAGTTTTTGGTAGTATTATCAACTTCTGTCTCATAAAAGTCTGCCAAATAATCCAAAGTTTCTGCTAAATTTCCCGATCGCTCGCCAACTTTACTCATTCGAGAAACCAAAATTGGGAAACTTTTGTCTTGTAGTAAAACTTCTGATAAAGCGCTACCTTTTAATACTTGATGATAAACGGCATTAATTTTATGTTTATAACTATCATTGGTCACTGTATCTGAGACAATATTCAAGGCTTGATCAATGGTAATTCCACTACTTAATAGCGAGGATAAAGAGCGACAAAAAATCGCTAAATTCATATTTTTACTAATCTTACCGAAAATAGGAATGCGTAATAAAATTAAATGCAAAATAAACCTAGTTTTTGCGAAACGAGTCATTACTTTAATTGCAATAAACAAAAGAATTATTCCCCCGAAAACCAAAGGCCAATTATTAACCAAAAAATCTGAACCAGCAATTAAAATCCTAGTAGATAATGGCAAATTAGCATTAAGCGTACTAAAAAAGCCGATTAACTTTGGTAAGACAAAAATTGCAATTACAGCTAATAAACCAATAATTGCCAAAAAAATTACCGTTGGATAAAGCATTGCTGCTTTGATTTTACTTCGTAGGGTATAATTTTTTTCTTGTTGAGTAGCAACGATATTTAAATTTTGTTCTAATTGTCCACTCGCTTCTCCGGCAGCAACCATGTTAATAAACATTGTGTCAAAAACACGCTTCTGTTTTCTTAGGGCATTAGACAAGGAATTTCCTTGTTTGACGTCAAATAAAATACGCTTAATTCTCTTAGCCATTGGCGGACTACTCTGCTGCATCAAAGTGTCCAAAGACTCATCAAGAGGCATGCCAGAACGAATCATCACTGCCAGATGCTTAGCAAAGATCATCTTGTCCATCAATTTCACTCGACCAATCACAATTTGCAAGCCCTCTTTATTTGGCTTACTAATTTGATTCAAAGACAAAACCGTACCTTTTTTTTCGACTAATTTTGTTCGAGCAAGATCCTCTGCTCTTGCTTCAATGTTGCCAGAGATAATCTTTCCTTTTTTATTAACTACCTGATAAGAAAACCACATATTTTTATTGACGAGTTACTCTTAATATTTCATCTAAAGTTGTTTGACCAGATACCACTTTTTCAAAACCGTCTTCAAGCATCGTGGTCATTCCTAATTTTTGAGCTGCCTCTTTAATTCGATCAGAATCAGCACGCTCAGCAATCAACTGTCTAATCGTCTCCTCCACTTCCAAAACTTCAAAAATGCCCATTCGACCAGTATAGCCAGTGTTGTTACATTTATCACAGCCCTTACCATGATACAAACGAATATCTTTTAATTTTTCGACATCCAAAAATTTATCGATATCCACCATTTTTTTCAAATCTTCAATTTCTTGATCAGTTAAAGTATAACTAACAATACATTTCAAACAAATATGTCGAACCAAACGCTGAGCAATGATCACATTCACTGTTGACGCTGCTAAAAACGGCTCGATCTTCATGTCCAACAAACGTGGTAAAGCAGTAGCTGAATCATTGGTATGCAAAGTAGATAAAACCAAATGACCAGTCATTGCAGAATTAACAGCAATACTCGCTGTCTCTTCATCTCGAATTTCTCCGACCATCATCACATCTGGATCTTGTCTTAGCAGAGAACGTAAACCTTCGGCAAAAGTCAAATTGGTTTTTGGATTAACTTGAATTTGATTAATTCCTTCTAAATCATATTCTACTGGATCTTCAATTGTACAAATATTAACATCTCGGCTATTAATAATTTTAATCAAAGCATAAAGGGTCGTTGTCTTACCAGAACCAGTTGGACCAGTGACTAAGATCATGCCATAAGGTTTTTTAATTCCTCTTGAGACCAAACCTAAATCACGACTATTCATCCCTAAATCTTCCAAGCTAAACTGCTGACCTTTGGAAGACAATAAACGCATAACGACTTTTTCACCTTGAGTGATCGGAACAATTGATACTCTGATATCTACTTTTTCACCTTCTACTTTGGTGTTTATTTTTCCGTCTTGAGCAGCGCGAGTTTCATCAGTTCTTAACTTGGCTAAAATTTTTAAACGAGCAACGATCAAACTCAAAATATTTTTTGGTAGAGTCAAAACATCGTGCAAAATACCATCAATTCTAAATCTAATTTTAATTTCTTCTTCTGCTGGCTCAATATGAATATCCGAAGCATGATTAGTGTAAGCGTAGTTAAACAAATCATCAACCAAACTAACCACCGAAACATCTTCAACTTGCGAACCTTGAGCACGTACCGCGTGCTGCTGAATTTGTGTTGCATATTCTTGCTGAACAGCCTTACGATACAAACCAAAAGCATTTTTAATATCGTAATCAGTAGCATAATAAGGGATTACTTTGTCTCCCACCTTTTTTTCTAACATTTTGACCATGTTGTAATCAAAAGGATTGTTCATTGCTACTTTTAAACCCTCTTCATCATGACGAAAAGCAATAATTTTTTGTTTACGAGCAACAATCTCTGGAATAATTTTTAAAATTTCTAGCTTAATTTGCTCTTTGATTAAATTAACAAAACGAACATGAAGATTGTTGGCAATTAATTGACCGACTTCCTCTGATTTAATCAAATTTTGCTTAATCAAAAAAGTAACAAAATCTTCTTTTTTCTCGTGAGCAGTTTTTAAACTTGTATCCAAAACATCAAGTGGTACCAAACCTACTTTACTAATGATATTGTGAATTTTGTTGTCAGAAATTATCGCCATAAAATTATTTTTCTAATTTATACCCACACTTTGGACAAAATTTATAATTTATCTTTATTTTTGAACCACATTCTGGACAAAATTGGAAACCAGCGCCACCGCTACTACTTTCTATCTGTCTATCATCCGTAGATTTTCTTTCTGATTTTTTGACTAACTGTTTTGCAACATTAGTCAAAATATTAGCAGAAGTTTTTGCTTCGTCTATTTTTTCTGGTTCAGGAATTTTACTGGCTTCTTTGATCGCCATCTCATGACTCTTTTTCCTTACTTCTTTACTGCTAGTATGTGAATGTAAAATATTATCAATTCTAGACATAATTACTCCTAGAGTCGTGCTATCTTTTACCAAATAATCAACCGCGCCAAGATCCAGACCCTTTTGCCGATCGGCTGCCTGACCCAAATTTGATAAAATAATCACTGGAATATGAGCTGTTTCTGGATCAGATTGCAATTCTGTCAAAACTTCAAAACCATTTTTTTTGGGCATTACCATATCCAAAATGATCAAATCAGGATCAACATCACGCGCCTTATCTAAACCATCTTGACCATCAACAGCCAGAGCTACATCATAATTATTTTCTGTTAATTCTGAATCATAAACCTTTCTCAAAAAACTATCATCATCAACAAATAAAATTTTTACTTTCTGTTCACTCATTTTATTGCATTAAACTGTGCATGTTTAAAATCAAGATCACCCGACCATCACTGGCTACTGCGGCTGAAGAAACAATCGGATTGTCTTTCAAAATTTTTGGCTGCCTTTTCATCACCACTTCCTCTTCTTTTAAATTTTGCGGAACAGCCAACAATTTTTCCTGATCATTAAATTTGATCAATAACAAATTCTGCGTCGACAAAGAAAGATTTGCTCCGATTATCTTTTTCAGAGACAAAAGTCGATAATTTATCTTCTTGTAAACAAAACTTTTTTGATTAGAAAAAGTTTCTATTTTTGGCAAACGAATAATCTTTTGAATATTAACCAAAGGAATTGCTAAATAAAAATCAGCTAGTTGAAAAACAAGAGCTCTAAAAACAGAGGTATAAAGTGGCAAGTCTATTATAAAACGTGCGCCATGTGCCTTGGAACTTTCCAAGCTGATATTTCCATTCAAATCATCAACTCTTTTTTTAACCAAACTTAAACCGACGCCACGACCACTATTTAAAGTAACTACTTTTTGCGAGGAAAAACGATTACTAAACAAAAGCTGTTTAATTTCCAAAATGTTTAATTTTTTAGCCTCCGCTTGGCTAATAATTTTCTTTCTAACGGATAATTTTACAACTTCCTGCCAATCAATACCGTGACCGTTATCTGCAACCATCAATCTCACTCGACCATCTACTAATTCAACTCTAACGATAATCTGACCATTGTCTTGTTTTTTATCGATGCCATGAACAACAGCGTTACGCAAAAGCTGAATTACAATATCCATCAAATCATCCAAAATAGATTTATCTAAAGACAAATTATTATCCTCAATGATCAAATCGACTTTTTTCTCCTCGTCTTTAGCAAGCTGTCTAACTAAACGAGGTAGAGGTGAAAATATCTGTGCTACCGGCAAAAGTCTAATTTCTTCAATTTCTCGACGCAAATCTGAAACAATCTTATCGATATTAGCACAAGATTTTAACAAATTATCGCTAGCGCTATTTTTGATATTGCTATTGATGTTTATTTTGGCAATTGATAGATTATCAACGATGCTCTGAATTTTATCCAAGCGATAAGTTGGAATCACCAACTCTAAAGGTGTTCTAAAAAAAGAACGGGAGTGATTTAAATTAATTATCGTTTCTGAAGAAATTTTCTTTTTGCTTTGTTTTTTACTTGCTTTATTTTTAACAATTTTTTGCAAATTATTAAAAACAGCTTGAAAAGAAGACTCTTTTCCTTTTTTTGCTAAAGAATCAAAATTATTTTCTAAACTTTCTAAAAATCTAAACAAAGTTTCAATGATCAGTGAACTAAGTTCCAAGTCTTTATGCAAAATTGCATAAAAAACATCTTCGGCAAGATGCAAAGCTTTGCCGGTGTTTTGATAATCCATTGTCACCGCCGCACCTTTCATTGAGTGCAAAAGACTTAAAATGTCTTCCAAAAGATAAGGATCAGTACTTTTCTTCTCCCAAGCCAAAAAAAGATCAGACAATTTTCTTAATTGATCACGGCTTGTTTCTAAGTAAAAATCTTTATACTTTTCGCTATTCATTATCGAATATTTCTTTTAATAAAAAATCCGTTTCCAGGACAAAAATTTTTTGTTTATTGATTAAAATAAAATTATTTAAACCATTAAGCTTAGTCTTGCTTTTTTGCAAAAAAGCATCAACTACATCCGCTACTTGATCAACTAAATATGCATAATAATGATTATCATTTTTGACTAGTAAAGCCTGGTTTATTTCTTGATTTTGATTTTTTAAACTCAAAATTTTATCTGTGGCTAAAATTGTCACTAAATGACCGTCAAAATAACTTAGGCCAGCAATTCTCTGATCAGAACCAGGAACAGGACTTAAACTTTGTACTTCAAAAATACGATAAGTATCAGAAATTTCTAGAGCATATTTATTCTCTGCTAGATCAAACAAAATAAATTTTTGTTTAGTTTTATTCATCTAATTTTTTTCTACTATTTCGGCTAAATTAGCCACTGTGTCGCTCAAAATGTTAAAAGAGCGACGCAAAACTCTTAAATTGTTACTTTGTTTTTCAACTAAGTGATTAACATTTTGAGCTTCTTTAACTAAATTCTTACTATTGTTTCCCAGGTTTTTAATAACTTCGGTAACTTGATCAGCTGCTTGTTTAGTTTCTCCTGATTCAGAACAAATAATGTCGATATTTTTACTAATTTGAGTACTATCTTTCGTAATTTTAGCCAAAAATTGGATAGTTTGGCCAACAATGCCAATATTTTTATCTGCTTCTTTTAATTCATACTGGGAAGCATTTTCTGAATTTTTAATTTGCTGCTGCATGCTAGTAGCAAATTTTTTAATGCCTAAAGCAGCCTCTTGGCTGATGGAATTAATCTGCCTAACTTGATGAACTAAAGCTTCGAATTCTAGAGAAACCTCTGATTTCGCTGCCTCTATTGAGGCATTGAGGCTTAAATAACGCACCGCCTCGGCCATTTGATCAACTCTTTCAGCAATTGAGGAAACTTGCCCCGCGTAACTCGCTAAAGCTTGATTTAATTTTTGGTTTTCAGTAGAAAGATGTTTAATGGCCACTAAACTACTCAAAGCCAGCTGAGCTTTGGACTCTCCTTCATTGGCCAAACCCTTGATTTGCGAAGTATTTTTTTGGGTTCGGTTAATATTTTGATTAATCAAAGATAAAGATTGAACAATTTCTCCCACTGCTTTATCCCCGGTATTTAAACCTTTTTGTTGATCTTTAGTGCTAGAAAATAGCAAAGAGGCAATTTGCTTGTTATGCTTATTACTTTCGGCTAAATTGTCAATCGATTTTTTTAAAGTGCCAATTACTTTTTCTAAATCATCAATAGAAACTTTAACCGGCTTAGTAATCAAATAAGAAAAATGCCTAGCAGCAATCAGAGCTAAAGTCAAAACTAGAGCAGAAGTGGAGAAAATGCTAAATAGAACATTATTTAAAAAAGTAGTTTGAAAAATAAAGCTATCTGGCTGAAGTCTAAATAAGGCAAAAAATAATAAAAATAAAGGCAAAATAGCGACTAGCAAAAACCAACCGATAAATTTAAAATATATTTTGGTCTCAGAAAGACGCATAAAACGAAAATGGTATTTTTATTTTTGTTATCCGAATTTAAAACAAAAAAGAGTCTTAAATAACTCTTTTATTATAACATATTTTAGCTGGTGAAACAAAGATGTTATTGTTCAAATAAATATTGAAAATATTCTAACTTATCTTTGGCTTCTTTAATTTTTGGAAAACGTTTAAAATTATCCTCTAAAGCAGATAGACTCTCTTTTTTGAGTTGATTTTTTTCAGATTCCTCTGTTAAAAATAAGGATAAATTATAATTAGCACTAGCTAAATTATAGACTAATTCTGGCCGTTTTTGATTAGTTAGTCGTGGTAAAATCTCTTGATAATAACTTTTTGCTTTCTCTAATTTATCAAGATCAGAAGAAATTGCACCCCAACGTAAAAAAGTATTGGCAATTAAATAATGCAACCTGGCATCCAAAATGTGTTGTTGAGCAGCTTGATTGCCATAATAATTCAAAGTCTGCAGAGCTTGAATTTGATCATTAATTTCCCAAGATGATTTTTCTAAACTTTCTGCCAAAACAAAACTCAAGTCTTCTTGATATTCAGGAGTTTTTTGAGCAACGATCTCTGCTTGTTCAGACCAATCTTTTAGGCTCAAATTATTCTGTTGACTGAGAAAAATCTTTTTTAAGGCTAAATTTCCTTGAATTTGCGGAAATAAAATATAACAAAAAGAAAAAAACAATAAAACTAGGCCAAAAACAAACAAATATTTATCTTGCTTTAATTCTTTTTGTTCTACGCTTTTTTCAAAACTCAAATAATAAATCAAGGCCAAATAAACAAAATATAATAAATAAGAATTTAAAGTATCAAAATTAAAAAATAAGAAAATGATATTTGCTACTAAGCCAGAAAATAAAAAGATGCTTGCTGCTAAACCATGTTTTTTCTTAATTTTTTGAAAATAGCTAAAAGGTATTAGTAAAAATATTAGATAAAATACCAAACCCAAAATTCCCTGCTCTACCAAATAATCTAGGTACTGATTATGAGCCTTATCAAACCACATTCGAGTACCGGCGCCTTTGTAAATCTTTAAATCAAAATATTTATTAAAAACTAAATTAAAATTGTTCCTACCCCAACCAAATAAAGGCTTGTCTTGCCAGCCGATCAATCCTGCTTGCCAAGCAACCAATCTAGTCTCAATGGTTGTATCTTGCCAAGAATATTTAGTAAAACGATGGCTCAAAATCTGATTCGAAAATAGTGCTAACAAAAATAATAAGACTATCAAGCCCAAACTAGTTTTTTTGGATTTTTGCCAAAATTTAATAATTGCCACAATCGCCAAAATCAAAAAGACTAAGACCAAACTTAGAAAAGCGGCCCTTGATTGCGTCATTAAAATAACAGGAAAAATCAAAAGGCTTAATAAAAGATGATAAATTTTAAATTTTTGATCAAAATATACCAAAAATAAACTCAAAAATAACGCTAACAACAAATAGTGCGCTAAAAAATTGGCATTACCAATCAAAGCAAAAACTCTTCCCGCTTGATCATCAGCAAAAAAACCTAGAGCAAAATATTGGCCATAAGCCCAAAGTAGAGTCGCTAGAACCACGAGCTGATTAACCCGCAAAAAATGAAGCCAATCTTTTTTCTGTTCAAAAACTAAAATTAAGACCAAAAAGAAAATAAAAAAGAAAAGAAAATAAAGCAAACCATCAAAACGCTGCCAATCACCAAAAAAACTTTTTAAAGGATCGATGCTTAAAAAAAGGCTAGAAAGCAAAAAAGCTAAAAACCCAAAAACTACCCTTACTAAATTACTCTGCCAAATAATTTTTTTATTTTTTAACAAAGCAAAAACAAAAGGCAGGGCCAAAATAAGCAATAAAATAAAGTAAAAATATTTAGCACTAATGTAAGGTTGGTAAAAATGCAAATCTAAAACCAAGGGTGTAAATAAAATCAAAACCAAAAGAGATTGTAAAATTTTTTGTAGTTTATTCATTTTTTAATGACAAATACTTTAACAATAAATCTTCCAACGCTTGATTATCGTTTTCTTGAACATAAGCCAAAAAGCTATTAATTTGACCTAACTCTTGCTCCGTAAAATTTAATTTCGAACTACTCTGATTAATTTCCACAATTTTATCTAGGTCTTTTTTTATTTTTTCAAAATCTCCAAGGCTAGTATCTACTTTGAAACTATTCCAATAAACTGCTTTCGCCCATGGAGCTAAGTCCCTCAAATGATCGGCTGAAATCTGAGCTTCTTCTATTTTTCCGGACATCAGGTAAGCTGTAGTTAAGTTCAATAAAATATCTGGTCGATTTGGAGCGAGTTCTTGTAAATGATTTAATAAACTAATATTTTTTTCAATGTACTCTGGCTTGAAACTAGATAAACTTTGATAAAAATTTGATAAAAATAAATTTGACCTAACGTCTTGTGGATATCTATTTTTTAAAATTTCAAAATAATTTTCAGTAGCCAAAATAAAATTCGATCTTGCTTCAACGCTTAAATTTTGATTTTGAGCAAAAGTTAGAGATAAACGATACAAATTTTGCACCTTTTCTTTATCGCCTTGTCTAGTAAGTTTAAAGGATTTTTCCCAATTTTTTAAAACGATTTCTAAGTCCTGATCATTATTAATCACCGGAACTGCCTGCAAGGTTTGAACTAATAAAGTATTAGCATAATAAGGGCGAATAATAAAAAAATTAAGACTTAATAAAAATAAACAAAAACTCAATAAAACAAAAATTTTCTGATATTTTTTCCAAGAATATTTAGCAAAATAAACTTTGGCATCCAAACTAAACAAAAATGACAGAATAAAATAAAAGACTACATTGACATTGACATTGTCAAAAATAAATAAATCTTGAAACAAAAAGCTTAACAAAAACGCTGACCAAAAAGAAAAGCTTAGCCAATCTTGATCTTTTTTTTGTCGACGATAAAGCAAAATGATCAGGTAGATAAAAATTCCCAAATATAGACCCAAACCCACGATTCCGCCTTGAATCAAATGTTGGACCAAGATATTATGTGGACGATCAAACCAAACTTCTGAGCCAGTATCGTGAAATATTTCAATTGGAAAATATTTATTAAAAACTTGGGTAAAATTTTCTTCTCCCCAACCAAAAATTGGCTTTCCCTGAAAACCACTCAAGCTATTGCGCCAAATGACTAAACGAGACTGAGTAGTTGTGTCGGTCAAAGAAATATTAGCTATCTTACTAAATAAAGGAACGCCTTTAACCCAAGCGCTATCTTTTTGTAAAAAAAGAGCAACAACGAAAATAATAGAAATAGCCGCTAGAGATAAAACTAGCCAATACTGAAGATTTTTTTGCTTTCTTTTGAACCACAAAAAGAAAAGTCCTAACAAAAAAATAAATAAAATTAAACCCAAAAATGAACCTCGAGTAGAAGTACCAATCAAAGTCCAAGTAAATAAAATAATCAAAAACGCATAAATAAACTGCCAATATTTCTTGGCTTTTTCTTTAAAAAATAAATAAAGGGCAATGATAATATGCAAAAACATATACGAGCCAACATAGGCAGCATTTCCCAAAGTAGAAGCAAGTCTGGTGCCACCAGAAGACTCTAGGACAAAACTTAAATTCAATCTTTGACCAACAGCAATCAAAGCTACTAGGAAGGCTGGAATTAAAGAAATCTTGAGGAATAAAAAAATCTTCTTTTGATCGTGACCAAAAATTCCTAACAACACAAAAACATAGGCTGCCAAATGATACCAATTTAACAAACCATCCATTCTCTCAAAATTACTCCAAAAAGAAAAGCCAAAATTTCCAGCTAGCAAACTAGAAATCGTTAAACTTAAAATAAAAAATAAAAAAATTAAATAAGCTTTATTAAATTTTGGTCGAAAATTCTGATCTAAAATGATTAAAATTAAATAACTAAAAAAAGAAAGTTCCACGAGCATTCGGAAAAACAGATTTCGTGGCACAATAAAAGGAAAATAAAAATTACCATTTATAATTAGCGGCGCAAATAGAATTGCTAAACTAAAAACAACAGTACTCCACCACAGATATTTACTTAATTTTGACATAATTTGAAATTAATTTTATTTGACAAAAAATATGATTTTTATTATAATATAGAAAATACTTAAAAATATTATGAAAAAAACAATCCTTTTGCTTACTGACATTATACTACTTTATTTCAGTTTAGTCATAACCTTATTTATTCGTTATCAATATTTTAGCTGGGAACTCTTACAAGAGCACCTTTGGCCCTTTAGCATTGTCTTTGCCCTTTGGTTAATTGTCTTTTTCATCAATGGTCTATACGAAATCCGTAAAGTAAAAAATGATTATAAATTTTACGGACAACTAATCAATAATTTAATCGTCAATACTTTACTGGCTTTTTCCTTCTTTTATTTGATCCTAGGAAGATTCAGTAACTTAAGACCACAAAAAGTTTTGATCATCTTAATTTTAATCTTTGCAATTCTCTGGATTATTTGGCGAAAAATATTCTTTTCCCTTCTTTCTAGCATCAGACTATCTAATAATCTAGCAATCATTGGCATCAACCCTGAGTCGCTACTCCTTGCCCAAGAAATAATCACTCAACCACATTTGGGATATAAATTAAAATTATTTATTAACCCGGAGTCATTAAATATCCCTGAAAAATTTCAAATCATTCCTAGTACCAAAGATTTGGCAAACTTAAAAAAAGACCTTGAAAAATATAAAATCAATACCGTAGTAGTAGTCAACAATCCAAAATATAGTCCAGAAGTTGCCCGCTATTTATTTGAAAGTATTGACTTAAAGATTACTTATAGCAACTTAATAGATTTTTATGAAAAAATCACTGGCAAAATTCCCGTAACAGATTTAGAAAGAAGCTGGTTTTTTGAAAATTTAAGCCAAAAAAATAATGATTGGTTTCAAATTATTAAAAGAATTTATGATTTATTTTTTGCCATTCTTTTTGGTTTGATCTCTTTAGTTTTCCTACCATTTCTAGCCTTGCTCATCAAGCTAGAAAGTAATGGCCCGCTGATTTACAAACAAAAAAGAGTTGGTTTGGGTGGTAAGGAATTCTATGCTTATAAATTCCGTTCCATGAAAAAAGATGCTGAAAAAAATACCGGCGCGCAATGGGCAAAAGAAAAAGATGCTCGAATTACTAAAATTGGCAAAATTATTCGTAAAACCAGAATTGATGAAATCCCTCAATTTTGGAACATTATCAAAGGTGAGATGAGTTTTGTCGGTCCCCGTCCAGAAAGACCAGAATTTGTAGAAATTTTGAAGCAAGAAATCCCCTTCTACAATGAAAGACACCTAATCAAACCAGGCTTAACTGGCTGGGCGCAGATCAACTTTCCTTATGGAGCTTCTATTGAAGATGCTAAAGAAAAACTTCAATACGATTTATTTTATGTAAAAAATCAAAGCATTGCTTTGGACATCTCAATTATTTTAAAAACCATCAATACGATTTTTAACAGAAGCTTAGGAAGATAATATGTTGGCTAAATTACGCAATAAAATCTACCAAATTTTACGTTGGAGTGAAAAATACACTAAAACCGACATGGTTTACTTAAGCAAAGGTGGTTTTTGGTTAAATCTTAATACCCTAGGCTCAAGTCTTTTGGCTCTAATTTTATCAATACTATTTGCAAATTTTTTAAGTAAAGAAAATTACGGTAACTATCAATTTCTTATTTCCCTATCCACGATCATAGGAACTCTCACATTAACTGGCATAAACATAGCTGTGACTCAATCTGTCGCCAAAGGTTCTGACCAAGTATTCAAACAAGCGATAAGAGAACAAATTAAATTTTTATTTATTCCGTTTTTATTCTCTTTGTTGCTATTTGTATACTACTTCTATTTTTTAAATAACACATTAAGCATCTCTCTGGGTATTTTAATAATTGGTTTATTAATACCTCTTAATAACACTTTAAACACCTGGGTTGCTTTTCTACAGGGGAAAAAAGATTTTAAAAATATTTTCCTTAATAATCAATTTATAAATTTTATATACTACCTAGGAATGATTCTTGGGGTAGTTTTCATTAAAAATATTACCTTATTAATAAGTATCAATTTTCTACTATTAGTCTTTAGTAATCTTATTATTTACATCAGACTAACAAAAAAATACCAATTTAACCAGAACAGAGACGATGAAGCGATAAAATATGGAAAAAAATTAAGCCTGTCGAACATCCTTCCTCTCGTTGCATTCAGCGTGCCAAGTTTAGCCATCTTCTACTTTCAAGGAGCTGCTGCTCTAGCTATTTATTCTTTTGCGGCAAATATACCAGAAAGAATAATTAACTTATTCAAACCAGCCATAACTATGGCCTTGCCAAAATTATCCGAAAAAGAAAGTACTGGTAATCAAACAAAAAACATCTTTCAAAAAACAATTCAATTACTAATTTTTTCCCTGGCCATAGGACTACTTTATATTTTTGCAGCCCCTTTTATCTTTAAGGTATTTTTTCCTCAATATTTAGAGTCTATAGTTTATTCTCAAATTTATATATTATCTGCTGTTATTTATCTTGCTGGAAATTTACCAATAACATCTTTATTTGCGACTCGTTCAAACAAAATATTTATTTTTAATATAGCCAATCCCGCATTTACTATTTTGATAACAATTGGCCTAATATATTTTTATGGTATTTGGGGCGCTATTTTAGGGAAAATGATCAGTAATATTTTTTCTCTAACACTATCTTATAACTTAAAAAAGAGAGACTTATAAAATCCCTCTTTTTTTTACTTCACTTAAGATTTCTTCAACCCTTGCTCTAGAAGAATGCTTGTTCAATATTTGCTGGTATTCTTCCGATAGAGACTCTACGTTGTACTCACTCTTCAGATAACTACTAATTTTTTCTAACTGATATTGAAAATCAAATAAATTCCCAAATTCCCAAATTCTTTTATAATCAAGCTTTTTATCTTCTGGATTAAAAATGTCTATTTTCTCTGTTAAAAGCAAACAATTATTAGCCAAAGTTTCCCAAAACCTGGCGGTATCATAACCACCGCCACTAACAGAAATCCCAACCTTTGCGCGAGCAAGCAACTCATAAAACTCATCGCGACCAACAGTTTTTCCCGAATCAAATGAAAATCCTTTGGTTTTTTTTGTCACACAAATAAGATTATTTTTTTTACAAAAATCTTCTAACATCTCACGGCAATATTTTCTCATTGGCGAAAAATCCTCTTGTCCAAAAATGCAAACAAAGTCTATGTCTTTCTTAAAGTTTTTATCGTAAACCTTATACCTTCTTTCTATGCCATAAGGCAAGGGAATGATATTATTTAAATAAGGTTTTTCCCTTCTAAAATATAGAGCGCATTTTTTTAACAAATCGTTATCAATTGCACCAAATTTATCATAAGAGAGATTGATGATTTTTTTTTGAACCTCAAAATTACTACGTCCAGTACCCTTGGTCTCAGAACCATCTAAAACAATCAGATTTTTATATAAATCAATTTTTTTAAGTAATTTATAATCAGTCAAACCACCGTCAGTATATGCGCAAAAAATAAGATCAGCTGTTTTAGAAAAATTAATAAAATCCTGTTCTTTGAATCTAGAAAGATGTTGATCAAACATTTTTACTGGGTAATGATCCGGAATTCCAATACTAATATTTTTTCCGCTATTTTTTAAATCCAAAAATCCGTCTATTACAGTATTTGTTAAATATCCTCCACCACTAACAGCTGTTATAATCGCAACTCTTAATTCATCGATTTCTTTAGGCTTAATTTTATAATCGACTTTTTTTCTCAAAACATAGATATACTCTGATGATACTCCTAATTTTTCAAATATAGCCCTTAAAACATTAAATCCGAATCCATAACCAGAAAAAATAGGTCCTTTCATTTCTTTCTCAACGATAAATCCAGCGGCTAAAAATTTATTCCTCCATTTCTTAAGACCCCAGCTTCTCCACTCTTCGACATGACTGTGATAATTTCCGTGTATTTGTGGTAAAAATAGTTTTTTTATTTTCCCTAACTTTTTTTCTTTTATTTTGACTGAGTTTATATTATTTTCTAAATTAATACCAGAACCACGAAATATCTTTTTTCCACTGAATAAACCAAAAAATCTATCAACACTTAAAGAAAAAATGTGCAAATAAAAAAATAAGAGATAAAAAAATTTCATAAATCTATTTGGCACAATATGCACAGAAATCCCATCGTCAGAAAGTATCCTATAATTTTCTTTCAAAAAGTTATCTACATTAGAAAGATGCTCTAAGACATTTGAAGAAAAAATAAAATCAAATTTATCAGCTGGAAAATAATCGCTCATTTTATCAGCATCTAACTTTATATATTTAACGTCATTTTTTTTGTTTTCTTTTTTAATTCTTTCAAAGTTCAAGTCCGAAGAAATAAATGATTTGCATTTTGTAAAAAGAAACTGTGTTTGATAACCATCTCCAGCGCCAATTTCAAGACCATGGTTAAAAAAATCTTTTTTAAAATAAGAAAAAATAATATCTATTTCTTTTTTTCTAATTTGATGCAAATAATCACTCCAATCTGTTTTTAAAAACATATTATTTTTTTTCTATAATAATAACAATGCTAGACAACAAAGCTCCATAATGAATATTAAAAATTGCTAAAAATTTTTTAACCAACTTTCTAAAAAAATATTTTGAATTTGTTTCCATCTTAATTTCTAAAGGCAATTTATTTTTTCTAATAATCTTTAATATTGAAAAATAACTCAAAAAGTGTAAATTCCAATCTTCTAACGACCCTTTTTTTAATAATTTCAAAATAAGTTGAGACATAAATCTAGGGAAATAACCCAAAAAATAAACTCCACTATGACTATCACGCAAAGCAAATCTATTTGGAAAAGCTAAGTAAATTTTACCGCCACTTTTCAAGACTCTGCTTGCTTCTGATAAAAAAAGCTCTGAATCATCCACGTGCTCTAAAACACTTGTACTATAAATATAATCAAAATAATCATCGTCAAAAGGAAACTTTTTTCCATCGTAAAGTTTCAGATCAACATCAATGCTTAGTTCATTCAAGTATTCTTTGGCTATCTCAAAAAGAAAATCATCTACCTCAATGCCGCTCATAATAGCCCCTTCGGAAAAAAAGACTTTGGTCATAATACCATTGCCAAAGCCAATGTCCAAAACTTTTTTTCCATTTGGACTTCCTATTCTATTTTTAAAATCATTGAGCACTCCAAAAGAGCTTTTTTCCTTATGTTCCCAATCACTTCGCAAATGATCTAATTCATAAGAATCAGAATTTTTAAATCTCTTGCTCAAATAAGCTTCTATTTTTGAATTAGAATTATTATTTTGCATATTCAATGATTTTATTTATATGATTTGTAATAGAAAAATCTTTCACTCTCTCTCCAGCAAAAAATGATAAATCTATTCTTATTTTTTCATTATTCATAATCAAATTCATCTTTTCAGTCAAAGATTCGATATTGTCAACAGGAAAAACTAAACCGCTTTTTCCATCTTCCACAACTTCAAGATTCGAAAAAAAATCAGAAACTATTACCGGCTTTTTTGAAGCTAAAGCCTCCAATAAAACCAAGCTAAAACCATCGTGTCTTGAAGGATAAACAAAAGAGTCGGCTGCTGCAATAACTTTCGAAACATTATCCCTTACCCCCCAAAAAAATACCCTATCTCTCACGCCTTTTTCTTCAGCTAATTTTTCAAGCCGCTCACGATCTTGACCTTGACCAAGTAAATAAAGATTTGCGCCCTTGGTCTTTGCAAAAGCTTTAATTAAAGTGTCCAAACCTTTTTGATTTATCAACCTACCAACATATAAAAATTTAAAATTTTTATCTTTTGACATCTCTTGATCTACCTCAACATTTTGATAGGCCTCTAAATCTACGGAATTATAAATAACTACTATTTTATCCTCTTTTATCCCATGACTAATCAATGATCTTTTTACAACCTCTGAAACAGCAACAATTTTAAAAGCCAATCCTTGCAAAAGTCGATCAATAAAAAACATTTTTTTAGTCTTCACTGAATCATAGACGTTTTGCTCAAAAGATAATATTTTTAAATTTAAAATTTTACAGACAATTCTAGAAATTAAATTTGAAAACCACAAATGACTAATCACCAAATCTGGATGCTCTTTTTTAAGATAAAAAAATACTTTTAGCCAACTAAAAAAATTAAATAGACTACCAAAATTAATAATTTTCCAATTTTTTTGCTCAATTAAACAGTCCTTTAAAAAAGATTTTTCTGATTCTAATTTTAAAGTCAAAAGTCGAACCTTAAAACCGCGCCTAATCATCTCATTAACTTGATTGACTGCCATCCTTTCTGCTCCGCCAACTCCCAAACTATTAATTACTACTAATATTTTTTTCATTTTGAAAACTACTTACTTTAAAAAATAAATCAAAAGCAAAAAAATTTGGAAATTTTTTTGCTAGCCAAGAATATCTACCTAAACCAATTATTTCCACTTGTAAAAAATATTTTTCAAATATCTTTTTTAATTCATTATAGCTAAAATGATTGATGTGAGTTGGATCAGAAAGAGGCGTAAATCTCTTTGATCCCTTTAAATATCTGAGTCTATTTTTAAGACTAAAAGCATTTGGAACAGAACCTAAAAATAAGCCGCCTTGATCTAAATATTTTATAACTTGTTGAATAATTTTTTCCGGATGATAAAGATGTTCCAAAATTTCACCAGCAACAACAAAATCAAATTTTTCTTCTTTTAGCTCTCTCCAATCACCGTTTAAATCAACAAAAGAAGTTTTAATTCCTAAATTTTTTGCTGCCTTAGCTAAAGACAAATTATCAATATCTACTCCAGTAACATCATTTTTTTCAGAAAAATATTTAGTCAAAGCGCCATCTCTACAACCAATATCTAAAACTTTTTTATTTTCGCCAATAATTTCTTTAAGTAAAATTCCTCTTTCTTTTTCTAAAATGCTAAAGCCAGATTCTCTGCTGTTTTGATGATGTTTTTCATAAATATTTTGGGTAGAATTATTTTCCATAAATTATAAATTATTAAAAATTTTATTTAACTCGTGCACTAAATTGTTCAAACTGTACTTATCAATGACTATTTTTCTTAATTTCTTAACTAGCTCTCGCTTATGTTCTGCTGACTGATTAAAAATATTTTCTATTTTACTAGCCAAGTCTACAGCATTTTTATGTTCAAAAAATAATTCCTCAGGCAAACTATCACGCAACGAAGGATTTGAAGCTAAAGTCAAAGTCTGACAGGACATCGCCTCTAAAATTGTCTTGTCAAAACTACCTGGCGTCGTGTCATTTACAAATATCTCGAATTGATTATATATAAAAACAGTTTGCTCATTACTTACGCCAGGCAACCATTGAACTTTTGAGTCTAAGTGCAACGATTGTGTCTTGTTTATTAATTCTTTTTTTAAGCCAACAGAATTCTTAGGCGCGTCTCCTATAAAGCTAGCCGTAAAATTAACCGATTTTTTTTGTAAAATATCCAAAGCATTGATCAGAGTCTCCGCATTTTTATAGCTCGATATTCTACTTAAAAATAAAATCGAATTTTCATCCTTTTTTTCTGATATTTTTTGGAAAAAATCAGTATCTACTCCAACTGGCATTATTTTTGTTTTACTGAATTTAGCAGTAAAAGACTCCTTTGATGTACATAAAACTTTATTAGATAAAAAAATGGCCAAGCGGGTCATAAAATTACCATAAGGATGATTGCGCCACATGACAATTTTTTTACCAAAAATACGCCAAATTAACCCAGCTAAAACAACATACTCTTGGTTCATGTGAACAAAAACAGTGTCATAATTTTTTCTTTCTCGCCAAAGATACTTATAAAAATTTATTAAATACTGCAAACGTGAGACTTTCTTCTCTTTACCTAAAGACAAAACTTTTACATTGTCAGGTAAATTACATTCTCCTTTTTGCAAACAAATCACAGTTATCTGCTCAAATTTTTTAGAAAATTTTAAAAGCCAATTATGAAAAAATCCTAAAACAGCGTCATTCTGATCCACAATTTGCGTAATGATCAATAGTTTCATAAAAGATTTTTCCAATTACTTATAATTTTTGACCTTAATTCTTCTTGATCTAAAATCTTATCTTTAAATTTGCTAGTATTATTTCTAAATTTAGATAATAAATCACTATTACTAACTATTAGTTCCATTTTTCGCTTCAATGTCTCTAAATCGTTTATTGGAACAATAAAGCCATTCGTTCCATCCTCTACCAAGTCGCCAGCCACGCCAACGTCAGTCGTAATCACTGGCAAATTCACTGATACAGCCTCCGCTATGACCATGCCGTAGCCTTCGCTCTGAGAAGTCAACAAAAAACAATCTGCTATTTTATAAAAACTACCAATATCATCCGACCAATCAAAAAAATCAACTTGAGCCTGCAAAGAATGTTCTTGAACTAAGTCTTGTAAGTGTTTTTTTTCCGGACCTTGACCAACTATCAATAATTGAACTTTTTTGTTATCTAACTGGGCTAAAGCTTGTATTTGTAGAGCAATTTTTTTGACTGGCACTAAGCGCCCTACCGTCAAAAAAATGAATTTGCCATAATATTTTTGTTTTAATTGTAAATTTGCTTGACTATTTTCAATCTTTAATTTGTCAACAGCAACTGGCGCAATATACACTTTCTCTGCTGACACTCCAAAATCTTTAACTAATTGATTTTTTAATCTCTGGCTCACTACTCTAAGCAAATCTGCTCGCGATAAATTCTTTTTAGCTAAAAACTTTCTAATGCCGCTCAACTTTTCAAAACCGTGAACTTGAATTTCTGATTTTAAATGATATTTTTTTGCTAAGCACAATCCCAAAAAAGCCAAAAAATAAGCATCTTGAATGGTAATCAAATCAAATTGCTCTTGAGCTAATAATTTTCTTAGATAATTTCTTAATTTAAAAAAAGAAAATATTTTATTCTGCCCGCTAACACCACACACCTTTATTTTATCAGATAATTGCAATTCCTTGTTATCTCCAATGGCCACTACAAAATATTTGTCTAGTTTTTGGCCATACAAAATGGCTCGCTTGGAAACTGCGGATTCTTTATCTAATATTTTTTGATCTAAACTAAGATTTAAAACTTTCATTTAATTACTTTAAAATTTTAACGGTATCTTCTGCTAATTGTGAGTAATTATAATGATAATCAATCTTATTTAAATTACCTTGATATGCTTGATAATTATCTAAAATTGACAAATCATCTAGAATTTTTATTAGTTCCTCAATTTTTTGTGGACTAAACATTTTTACTTTACCAGCTAGCCAATCAAAGCCAATTTCTGTAGTGCAGACAAACGGCACCTTGAGCTGTAAGCTTTCCAATAAACCATTGGGACTAATATCTGTCAGACTCGGATAAACAGCTAAATAAGCTCTGGATAATTTCTGGTAGGTTTCTTCTCGGGATAAACTACCTAAAAAAATAACATTGTTTAATTTTAGTTCGGCAACTAAATTTTCTAACTGACTTTTTTCTGGGCCATCGCCAATAATTTGTAAAGAAAAATCTTTATTTTGCATTTGCGAAAAAGCTTTGATCAAAAAACTAACATTATTTTTCTTATTTATTCGGCCATGAAAAATAATATTATGATTAAAATTATTTCTTTCTATTGATTTAATTGCTGTGTTAATAGGATTATTTAATAAGACTAACTTACTGCCAGGCAATTTATAATACTGAGCAAAAATTTCTTTTTGAAATTGCGTAGTAAAAACTATCTTATCTGCTTGTGAAAAAACTTTTCTGATTAAATTAAACCTAATGTTTTCATATTTTAAATGAAAACTTCGTTGATAAAACTCCCTTAAAGTAACCGGCTTCTTAGCGTAAGATAAATATCGTTCCCAAATAAAATCTCCGCCAACTCGAATAATTATTGGTTTCTTTATTTTTTTAGCCAAGATGCTTACTGGAATGCCAGCGCTAAAATGATCAAAAGAATATACAATATCAAAATTCTCTTTAGAGTAAATTTCTTTTAATTTTTTGTAATAATTATAATAATTTAAAAATTTACCAAAAAATCCTGATTTTCTTTTAACCCGCACCACTTGATAAGGCAAGTCTTGATCTAAGTCATAAATATTTTGATCTGAATATGTGACTATTATTATTTGATGACCTGAGCCGATTAATTCTTTGGCTAAATTAAAAATATAAGTTGCTGGCCCACCAACTTCTGGGATAAATATTCCGGTAGCAATTAATATTTTCATAAAATTAAAAATTTTGCTGAAAAATTAAAGACAAGATAATTAAAGCACCATAAATAAATAAAAATTGCATATTCTTAATTAATCATTTTTTCAAATAATTTAGCCATTTTTAAAGCCACGGAATCCCAATCATATTTTTCTGGAACTAATTTTAGACCATTATTTTTTACCTTTTGATATAATTCTGGATTTTTGGCATATTTTTCAACAGCAGAAGCAATAGAACTTGGATTATTCACCTCACAAAACAAACCGGTTTCTTCGTTTTTTAAAAAATCTGGAATACCACCAACCTCAGTCCCAATGATCGGCGTACCGACAGCCATGCTTTCCAAAAAAGCACTGCCTAATCCCTCTGACAAAGAAGGACGAATAAATACGTCAGCCAACTGTAAATATCTTGGCAATTCAGAATAATGTTTATGTCCTAAAAAAATAACATTTTCTGCTACACCTTGTTGTTGAGCTAGATTTTTTAAAGGCTGTTCATCTGGACCAGAACCGATTAAAATTAATTTTACTTTTAAGCCACTCTTGTAAAGTAAAAAATTAACAGCTTTAATTAGATCGTCAATAGCATTTTTAAAAACCAAACGTGAAGCGGAAATTAAAACAAAATCATCAGCACTAATACCCAATGATCTTTTTAAGGCTATTTTTTCTTCAATGCTCAAATTAGCTTGAAACAAATTTAAATCAACACCATTAGGAATCAAAATAATTTCTCCTTTATTTCCCATTTTGCGAGATCGCTCTCCTAAGTATTTGCTGATCACCTGTGTTAATTTGGCACGACGATAAATTCTTTTGTACCAAAAACTCCACCACCAAGTTCTTTTCTTTAAAAACTGATCACTATCGCCACTTTGCAAAGTAAGTAAATACGGAATTTTGCTAAAATACCTAAAAAACAAAGCTGTTGCCCCAGCATAAAAGGCCATGATGCTCCAAACAAAATCAAATTTTACTAGCTTATTCAAACGCCAAGCATAACGAAAAGCTCTAAACGGATAAAAATATTTATCTATCTTTTTGCCATTTCCAACTCTTCTAACATTAATATTACCAATTTTTTCTTCATCTAGCCAATTAGCATCAAATTTATTAGTAATCAAATAATACTCAAAATCAGGTAAACGATCAGTAACCTCTTTGACCGCTATTTCTGCTCCGCCAATAAAAGGATGATAGGCAATGGAAAAAATAAGAATTTTAGGCATGAAAAGCTTGTTTTTATCCTATAAATACTATAAAATTATAACAAAATCAGGACAAAATAGCAACTTTAATTTTAGCTAATATTAGACAAAAACCTATGAAAAACCTCAAAAATAAAAAAATCCTCTACCTAGTTACCCAGACAAAATGGGGTGGCGCACAAAAATATGTGCTAGAGTTAGCTCAATATTTTGCTAAAAATAACGAAGTTCATCTAGCTTTTGGTGAAATAACTGAACAAAATCAAAGATTTTTAACCCAAGCTAAGAAAATCGGTGTTAAAACCATTCCTTTAAAAAACCTTGTCCGTAAAATTGAGCCAACAAAAGAAGTTAATGCTATTTTTGAGATCAAAAAATTACTAGCCAAAGAAAACTATAATCTAGTCCACCTAAACAGCTCAAAAGCCGGTCTATTGGGCGCAATCGCTGCTAAGCTACATAACCTCAATCCTCTAAACATGCGCCTAAGAACAGTCTATACTGCTCATGGTTTTGTTTTTAATGAGCCGCTGGCCAAAATTGAAAAAACTGTTTATAAAATCTCTGAAAAATTTTCCACTAGCCTTGAAAATGCAATTATTACTGTTTCTGACTTTGATCGTCAAAGTGCTATTGAAAATAAAATCTGCAACCCAAATAAAATGATCACCATTCATAATGGCTTAAATTTTTCAGAATATGATTTTTTAAACCGAGAACAGGCCAGAGAAAAATTAGCCTTGGAGTATGATAAAAAATATTTTGGGACAATTGCTAGTTTTTATAAGACCAAAGGGCATACTTATTTGATTGAAGCGATTAAATTGTTAAAAGAAGATCAGCCAAAGGCTGATCCGCCTCTGGCGGAAAAATCTGGGTTATTAAAAAATCACCAATTTATTTTTATTGGCGATGGTCCAGAAGAAGAAAATATCAAAAACAAAATTCAAGAAAGTAAGCTTGAAGAGTATATCAAAATCATCAAGTCAGAAGATAATGACTGGAAATATCTCAAAGCTTTTGACTATTTTATTTTGCCGTCAGTCAAAGAAGGCTTGCCTTATACTATTTTAGAAGCGGGTTTAGCCGGCGTGCCGACTATTGCCAGTAATGTTGGTGGTATTCCGGAAATCATCACTAATCAAGAAACTGGTTTATTAACAACCCCTGCTAATCCCCCGTCTTTATTAAAAGCAATAAAAACATTAGCCGCCGATGATAATTTGGCTACTAAGTTAGCTAAAAAAAATAAAGAAAACATTGAAAAAAATTTCAGCTTAACACAAACTTTAGAAAAAATCGAGGAGATATACTTGAGGTTGTTTTAAATTATATTAAAAAAGAGAAACAAAAAACCGCCAAATGGCGGTTTTTTGTTTCTTTGTATAACTAATTAATTAAATTAGTATACCCATTGAACTGAATTACTTGGCAAGTTATCCTTGATCAAATAACCATTTGTCCAATCTCCAGATGAAGTTGAGGCAGCAGAAGTGCCTGATGTAGTGTCTGCCAAAGTTGCATTATGCAAAACCTTGGAATTGTCTGACCAGATAAAGTTGGCCGCTTGTACACTATCATCGGTATCACCAGCACCTAAGCCAGCGATATATTCACTTGACGTTGCATCTGAGTCTTGCAAGTAAACATTACCAGCAGTAGCAGCTGATGCATCACCACTCATTTGAATAGTGAAATAATCATCGTCAGAAGCAGTGGTAAAGCCACTTGGAGTAGCTTTGATAGTATAAGTTACTGAAGCACCAGCCTCGATAACTTCTTCTGTGCTGAATCTAACGATTGCAGTAGTATCACCTTCTGCAAAAGCTGTTCCACCAGACTTCAAACTTACAGGAGCTGTTCCTGTAGCATTTTCTATAGATACACTATCAGTGATATCTGTAGAGCCACGGAAGAATCTCCAACTACCCAATGTCAATGTGTTAGCTGTTGTAGAAACATCTGTCAAAGTAGCAGCATATTTCATTTGTTTTAATGAAACATTAGCATTTTGATCAGCTGTTACTGTAAACTTGTAAACATCCATTTCGGCACCGTTGGTCAATGTACCACCAGTACTTACTTGGGTAACAGTTGGTTTAGTGTTACGTACATAAATTGAATTACCGTTCAAACTTGAAGGAGTTGCTGTTGTATCTACACCACCGATTGAGTATTTGTAACTGTAGAAGTTTACTTTTACATCATCGCCAGATGTGCCGTTGTCAATAACGTCATTCAAGTCCAAAATAACACCGATAGTTTTGTTTGTATTAGCCGCTACGTTGTTATTCAAACCTGTGAAGGCAGCATAATTTGCATTAGTCGCAGCATTATAAACAAAGCTTACTCTTGGAGTATCAGCGATGCCATCGTTATCTAAATCTAATTTAGCACCCATAACACTTCTTGAACTGGAAGCTGTTACCATTTTAACGGTAAAGTCTTTCAAGACAATAGGAGCATATTGAGTTGTTAATTTAAATTTAGCAGCAGTTGTAGAACCACCGGCAATAGCAATATCAGTTACCGCGGTAGTTGGATCAACAGCGGCTGTGATTGAACCATCTTGGAATGTAATTGTCTGTCCAGATACTGCTGTAACATCAGCATTGGTACCAGAACCAGCTGTTGTACCAGAAACTGCCAAGGTTGTCGAAACTATATCTGTAGCATCAGGAGTATTGTTTACATTGGCATAAACATCAACCTGCATCTGAGTGTTATTTGGCATGACATAATTTACAGAGAAATTATTGCTACTAGCAGAAACAGTTCCTCTTGGATTTGTAGTATTATCACCATAAACCAAATACATATCAGACAAGGTAGTTGCAGCTGTATCACTATCAGAAACGGTATCTGTATAAGTAACACCAACTGTAAATTGACTAATATTTACATCTTCACCTTCGGTAGCAGAAACAATAAATGATCCCAACTTATAAGCTGACAAATCATCAATTGTGTTCTGGTTGCCATAAGAAGTATTCTTAGCAACACTCAATGAACCGGTAACTACTGAAACTGTACCGCCATCAACTGAGTTTGTAGGTACGTCAATATAACCTAATGAACTCATTCTTTGTGCACCAGATGTATAAGTTGACAATGTTACCTTCAAATAATCACCTGCGGTGATATTATTTGTACCATCGTTATCATAAATATCAGCCTTTACTTCCAAAGTAACTGGGGTACCAGGATTTACAATTAAGGAAGAACCTAGGTTGTAATCAGTATAAGTTGCAGTTACTGTATCAGTGCCAGCTTCATCAATATGAATATCTGCCGTAGAACCAATTTGTACACCGTCAGCAAATAAAGCACCATTTCTCAATTGACTAATTGATTGGTCATTTGTAGAAGTGGCTGTAACACGTAAGTGTTCAATCTTAATACTTTCACCATAAGCCTTTAATTCATAAGAAGCCAAGGTTACACCTGAAGCATCTTTTTGAACATTGCCCGATGGAGAATCTGTCATTTTGGTAACGGTTAAACTACCAGAATTTACAGTAGCGCTTGTAGCTGAGGCTGGTAAAGTACCAGAAGCAGTTACGTAAGCGTTGTATTGAGTATCTTTTACAACTACATCAACAGCATAGCGTAAAGACATTTGGAATGTCTTGGAAGAACCGCCAACAATATCAGCTCTGACCTCGATTACGCGAGTGCCAGTAGTTAAAGTTACCGGGGAACCAGTTAAATCAAATGTAACATAGCCATCACTATCCAAAGTGGCCTGTGATGTACCTGCTTGTACGCCGTCTACAAATAATTTTAAATTTTGTAGATCGTTGTTAGCAATTGAACCAACATTTCTTAGTCTCAAATATTCAAGACTAGCAGATCTTTGTGTTACACTAACACTATTTTTCCAAACTGTGTATTCTGTTTCACCAGCATCAACAGTACTTGCTGTTGGATAGGTTGTACCAGCCAAAGCTACGCCAGCTAAAGTAGCAGTAGCAATAGTATGGGTATTGCCCATAACTGGGAATGAACCACCAACTGAACTTGAGTTAGAAGTTACATCTCCAGCAGCTTCTACTTCTAAAGCAACTGTTGAGCCAGCATTAGCTGAACTATAAATGTTTGCTTTAACAGAAATAGTTTTTGTAGTACCAGCTGGAATAGTGAATAAACCACTAGCATCATTAAATGTTGCATAGTTGTTTGAAACACTAACATTATCAGTCAATCTATTTGATCCATCATAAAGATAAATAGAAGTTAAGTCTGCGTCTTCAGAAACGCCAACTCTCTTAACTTTTAATGTTCTTACTGTAACTGAACCAGCATTTGATGCTGAAAAATTAAAGTGAGCTAAATCAGCTAATGCCTGTCCTTTTACCAATGTGGTAGAAGCTGGAGTATTAGCAGCTAAACTCACTGTTAAATTTCCACTAACAACTTCATTACCACCTTCAGCGGCCATATAGCCGGATAAAGCAATTTCTTCACCAGTGATGGATGTACCAGCACTATATGAAGATAAAGATGTTACTAAAACATTGTCTAAATTGAAGTTATTAGCTTCAAAAGCATCCATAGAGCTAAATGGTCTCTTGGTGCCGTTAGAAATGTAATAATAAGTACTTCCACCTTGTTCCATGGCAATAGTACCAGTTGGTAAGGTGTTTGATAAATCAGAACCAGCAGTATAACTTGAGGAGAAGAAGCCTGGAATTACATCCATAACTCTTGATCCCCAGTTAGCGCCGTATAAAGCTTCGGCAACTTCAGCAGTTGGAATCCAACGTGCTACACCACCTGGTTCAATAGCGTAAATTTTTGCTGTGTTTTCGTGAGTGATTAATTTGGTACCTGGACGAACTGAGACAGCACCACCATCGGCGTACATATCTAACTCGGCGACAGATACTCTAACCACATTGTCAAAGTTTTCGTACCAGCTGTTATAAGTTTTAACATCTGGGAAAACGTATTTCATGCCATCAGAGCCAATGTAATAAACAGCTGCTCCACTTACACCAGATTGGGCAAGTAAAGAACCAGCAGCATAATTACCAGCAGCTTTTACGGATAAAACGCCGCCGGACATTGAGAACACTGTAGCAATCATTAAAGCAAAGATTGAAAATTTCTTTACTAAATTCATGTATTCTTTTTTTAAATTAATAAGATGTTCTCTAGGAAACAAAATTTACTCTTAACTAAATCGTCAGCATCTAAATGCATTTAGACTAATCCACCTTTGGCGGAAAACTATAATGCTTAGCTCCTGCAGTTTTTAGCCACATCGACCTTTCTGGCTACTAAACTTATAGGCAACAATTAAGCTCGGGTACGGACCCCGAAAGTAAATATTATTTTTGTCTAGGAACAAAACAATAACCCCTAATCGCGCGCGATATAGCGATAAGTTAGGGATTATAGCTTTCCTTCCGTGCATGGTAACGAAAGCTATGTATCCACAACCTAAACTAAATACGCGCTTTGGGATTTATTTTTAAATTATTGTTTTAAAATATCAGTAATCGCTTCTTCTTTAATCTTTTCTTCTTCTCCTACCAAAGCATCTTCATCATTAATCATTGCTTTTTCAATCGTGGTGGAACTAATTTGGATATTTATCGGTTTGATCTGCTGAACAGTTGATGTGGCGCTAGCCTCGGCTTTGTCTGACACTGCTTTTTCTTGAACGGCTTGTTCAATATTTTTAATGACTGTAGCAGTTTTTTCCTGAATTTTTTTAGTTTCTACAACTTTAGCCACCGCATCCTTCAAAGATCCTTCTTCCAATAAAGTTTTGGCCTGCTCTAAAGTGGCCTGTGCTTCACCTGATTGTTCTTTAATTTCTTTGATATCTTTTACCTCTACTTTTGCTGGACCACCATCTACAGGTAATTCTTGATCAGCAACAACACTATTTGCCTTAGTTACTGCTTCACCAATATTTTCTGCAGAAATAATCTCTGTTTTTTCTTTAGTAGCCTGAATTTCATCATTCAATTCATTGATATCCTCAAAGATTAACTCAACAACAGCCTTAGTAACATCTTCTATTTCTTGATCATCAATCACGGTTTGAGCTTGATCAAAATGATTTTCTAAAATTTCTTTAGCAACTTTTTCTACTTTAGCAGCAACTATCTCTTCATGAACTTGAATTGCAACATCTACAGCAGTTCGATTAACCTCTTCGTTAATCACTTTGACATTGTCTAAAGCTTCTTTTAAAACGACACTGCGATCAGTTTGAGCAACTTGCCCTTCTAAAACTCCGACTTGTTTTTTAGCTTCTTTGGCAACTTCAGTTACTTTTTTAGCTAAATTAACAACTTCAATTGGCTTAGTATCTTCTTTGACTATTTTTAAATTTTGATCAACAGCTACAGCTTCTTTTTCTAAGTGTTGGACTACTTGTTTAATTGCTTTTTCATTTTTAGCAAGTCTAGTCGGCTCATCAGTAACTTTAGACTTTTCAACAATTTTATTGATTTCTTCTAATCTTTTGTTTAGATGCTTAATGTGAACTTCTGTCTCAGTAACCGAGCTAAAAGCCAAGGTTAACTCAGCCTTTTCGATCGAACGTTTAACTGGCCACAAAGCTTGTCCTGGAACAGACGCCTGTGCGGCAAAACTAACGCCAGAGCCCATCACCACAATCAATAAACCAGCAACCATTTTGCTTACTGAAGGCATCAAACGACGAGTAAAGCGCATCACAAAAAGATCAAACTTTTCAGCAGAACTTAATTGTTGAGCTTTCATCAATCTAGCTTGAGAATGAATCTCTGACATCAAATCATATTTGCTTGTCATTTGCCAATCTTGATTTGCTTGGAATTTTTCCAAATTCTTTAATTTGGCAAATTGTTTTTCTAAACTCATAAGATTAATTTATTAAATCTTTTCTTCGCTTAATTGTTTTAATTTAGTTAAAGCTCGATGCAAAGTGACGCGAACATTATTTTTATCTTTTTGGAGAATTTCAGCAATCTCATCAAATGACATTTCTTCTACAAAGCGTAGAACAAGAATTTCCTGATACTCCGGTTTGAGTTTTTGTAGAATCTGCAACAATTGCTCGACCTCTACTTTAATCTCTAACTTTTTATCAATGTTAACTGCTTCATCAACAGTTTCACTAATGTGTTCTAAAGGAATGTTTTGTTTGCCACTTTGACGATAATGATCAATCACGACATTACGAGCAACTCGGAAAATGAAAGCCCGGAAATGACTCAAGCTTTTTTGATCAACTAAATGTTGCCAGGTTTTCAAGAAAACATCTTGAGTTAAATCTTCGGCAACTTGCTGATCAGAAACTTTCATCATAATAAAACGATAGATCTGACCAAGGTATTGATCATAAAAAAAACCGAAAGCTTCGCTATCTCCGCTTTTAAGCTTCAGAAAGGCTATTTTTTCTTTCAAATTGCTTTTTAAGCTTTTCATAAGGTAAGACGCAAAACTACTACAAATATTACAGTAAATTTACTTGATTATTTAGGCTAATATTAGCTAAAAATATAAAAAATAGAAATAATTAATCTAATCTTAGCCTAAATTATAACACTATTTTCTATATTTGTAAATACCAAAAGCCTAAAACCAGGCTTGATTATTATTCTTTAATAACGAAAATTATAGCATAAAAAAACAAGAAAAGAAAACAAATAAGCTATTATTTTAAGCAAATAATGATTCTGTCCCCAGCTCTTCGATTCAGCTTATTTGCCCAAAGAAAAAACAGTAAGTCTACGCAAACAACGTATTTCAACAGACGTTTGTTCGAGCTGATCAAGAAGTAAATAAGTTCTTATTTTTGTAATAAAGTATAGAATAGTGTATACTTAAATAGATAATTAAAAAAACTATGGAAAATATTATTCGAGTTTCAGTTTCTCAAGCTGGCCAATTATTTGGCGTTTCTAGCAAAACTATTCGCCAGGCAATCAAAAACGAAGAGTTAAAATACATCGTTGTCAAGGGCCGTTATAAAATTAACTTTAGCTCTCTAGTTGAATGGTCTCAACAATCCACTAGACGTTCTAACCAACTCAAGGCGCAAGGTTTAGGGCAATATGTTGATCAGTGGAAAATCAAGAATAAAAAATACTCCCCTTCTGAAAAAACAATTACTGAATAAATAAAAAACTCTCAAATTAGACTTGAGAGTTTTTTATTCTAACTATAATTTACAATTGAACCTCAATATCCTGTTCTACTCGATCACGTAAAATTCTTAAAATCACTTTATCGCCCAGACGATAATTTTGCAAAATAGCCGTCAAACTTTGCTCTTCAGAAATCAAACTATTATTAACGGCAACAATTTGATCGCCAGCTTTAATTCCAGCTTTAAAAGCAGCGGAATTTCTTTCGACAGCAGCTAAAGTCGGATGATAAATCAAATGACCTTTTTCTAAGAAGCCAGCATTATTTTCAAAATCTAAATAACGAAGACCCATGGTCACTCGCTCCGTACCGTCTAACAAATGTTTCACTGCTTGTTTTAAATATTTAGCTGGAATCAAAACCAAATCCTGATTAAAACTATAAGCCACACCCAAAACATCACCCTTGAGATTGAAATATGGCGCTCCTAACAAATTTAAACTGAGATTTGCTTCATCAGTTTTTAAATAAAAATCTACTTGATCAGTTGTCAAAAATTTATCAGCAACATAATGACGATCACTCAAAAAAGCTGTGTGGAAATAATCGCTACTGCTCTGGGCTAAATCAAGATTTGTAAATAATCTTTCACCAGCTTGATAATTTTCAGCTAACTGAAAGTCAATAGGCGAAAGAAAACTAGCTTCTATTTTTAAAAAGGCTAATCCTGAAAAACTATCAAATTTAATTTCTGTTGGGCTATAAACATTATCGCCTAAAACAAGCATCACCTCTTTACTCTTGGTAACTTGGTCAGTAGTCATTAACCAACCGTCAGAAGTGATCACGGTTGCTGCCCCTAAATAATCTTTTTGATCAAAAACCGGATTATCCAAACTAACTAATTTTGCTGTCTTTTGGTAGACTCCAGCAACGCTAGAGCTGTATTTTTGAGCTAAATCAGTCAAAGGCTGATCGATGTTGACGTTAACTCGATTATTAAAGTTTGTAAATCCAGCATAGATCGAATCGCTGGTAACCAAAGACTGAGTCAACCAATAACCAGCACCGCCAGCCAATAAACCAATGATCGCTGCTAAAATAATCAAACTAAACATCGAAGGCGGCTTGATATTGGTCGGACGTTCAAAATGTGGATGGTGAGAATTTTTATCTATTTCCATAAATTTATCTTAAAACTTTAATTTAAAAAGGTAAAGAACTTAACAATAACAAAGCGATCGCTCCAACAAAAAGCCAAAAAAACTTCAAAAATCCTTTTTGGCCAAACAAATTCCATTCTAAAAAGAAAAATAACCATAAACAAGCAATTGTCCCCGCCAAATAAAAACTAATCGGCATCAAATACAGGGCCAATAATAATTGGCCTAAACTAAAAAGCAAGAGCCACAAAAGCTTACTTGATATTTTTTCTGATAACAATAAAATTTCTTTAGCAAAAAAACCAGCCGTCAATAACAAAATAGCCAAAGTCCACCATAAAGAAAAGTTAATAAAAATTATTAAATAATATAAACTAGAGGCTAATAACCAAAAAGATAAATAATACAAAAATCTAGTAAAAGCTAAATAATCAAAGTCATTGATGTTCTTCAAATTTTTAAAATATTTAGCAATCAACAAAAATACCAAATACCAAATACCAATCCAAAGGACTGTCAATAAATAACGTAGAGAATTAACATTGAGGATAATCAAAAACAAAATCTGTGCCAAATAAACAATGCTCAAATTAATCCACAAACGAAAAAAACCAAAAAAATGTCTTTTAGCTAAAATCTTTACTGTCAAGATAATCAAAGCAATTGATAAAACAGAAATCAACCAAATATCATCTGGCTTAACTAAAAAACGCCAAAAACCAAAGGCTAATAAAATTGGGCTAATAAATGGTAATAAAGCTTGCATATTTTAATTAATTTGATCACCAATTTGAATCTTCAGGCGCTGAACAGTGCCCGCAGGAAGCTCCAGAACCTTATCTACGGCCTGTGGAGAATTAAAGCTAGTCAAATCCTCATCCTTGGTATTTGGGACTGGATTTGGCAGGTTTTCTTCAAAACCAACAATGGTTTTTCCATCGATCCAGAGCAGGTCAATCGGAAAAAGCATTTCTTTCATCCAAAACCTAAGAGGCTGTTTATCAGCATAGACAAATAACATTCCTTCGTCAACTGCCAAGCTTGCCCTACCAGAAAGCCCTTTGGTCTGCTCAGTACGATCTCTAGCTAATTCTACCTGAAAAGTAGAGCCAGCTAAATGAATTTTTGTTCGCGGCAAAGGACTACTTTCTATTCCACAAGCACTGAAAAACAAAAATAAAGCTAAAAAGCTAAGAAATTTCTTCATCTTTTTGACTTAAACGATAATTTAACCAAGCACTAAGAACAAACATCAAGGCTAATAAAATTAATAAAGCTCCTAATTTAGCTCTAGTTGTAAAAAAGATAGAAACTAAACCAAAAAGTAAACTTAAAAAACTAATAAATAAAACTACCTGCTGTTGAGAAAAGCCGACTCTTAACAAGCGAAAATGCAAGTGCTGATTGTCCCCTTGCCAAAAAGCCTGATGATTTTTTAAACGATGGACAATAACCCACAAAATATCTAAAGCCGGCAAACCCATCACGAGTAAGGCGGTGGCAATTTTTGATCCAGAAATAATCGCTAAAACTCCTAAACTAAAACCAATAAAAGTACTACCTGCTTCTCCTAAAAATATTTTTGCTGGATGCCAATTAAAAATTAAAAATCCTAAAATTGCTCCTGCTAAACTTAAGCTTAACAAAGAAGTGGTTGAACCGGAAACATCCCAAGACAAACTAACGATAAAAATCACTAAACTTGCAACTAAGCCAATGCTAGAGGCCAAGCCATCAAGACCATCCAAAATTTTAGTAGTATAAGTCGTTCCTAAAAGCCAGAAAAAAGTCAAAGCAAACATCAAAAAATTAGCTAGAGCAAAGTTATCAAACAAATGCTCTAAATAAAAAATTCCCCCTTGCCAAGAGGTCAGATAAGCAATTTTTAAACCAGCAAAAAGCATCAAAGAACTAGCGATCAGTGGCCCTAAAATACTAATTTTTGAAGAAAGGGAAAATTTATCATCAAAAAATCCACTAATCATCAAGATCAAACCAGCAACTAGAAAATAAAAAACTAAACTAGCGGAAATTTTTGCGTCGATCAATTGTCCTTGCCACCACAAATAAAGCACAACCACAAGTATTGCTGCATAAATTGCCCAACCACCTAAAAGAGGAATTGCTTTTTGATGAATTTTCCTAAGCTGACCTGGTCGATCTAAAATATCCCATTTTTTAGCGAGAAAAATCATCAAGCGAGTAAATAAAGCGCTTAAAATTAAACTGCTTAAAAAAACTAGAACAAATTTTAATTTTACATCAAGCATTTTTATTTTGCTCAAGCCAAGTTTCTAAAATAGCGGTTGCAGCATATTTATCAAGATCTTTGGTCACTCCTTGTTGAGTGTATAATTTAGAAGTATATTGTTCATCAACAGTAAAAATTTCTAGGTTTATTTTTTCCCTTAAGCGTTCGACAAATTTTTCCGTGGTTAATAATCGTTGATTGACTTGACCAGACAAACTATGCGGTAAACCAACCACAATTGCCTCAATTTCTTCGCTCTCGATAATTTTTTTTAATTCTGCTAGCAAAAAATCAAAAGACTTATTTTTTAAAACCAAATAAGGAGCGGCCATACTATCTTTACTTGCTAAAGCTACGCCAACTCTTTGATCACCGTAATCTAAGCCTAAAATTTTTGCTTTTTCCTTGAGCATATTTAAATAGTCAAAATCAAAGGACCATCTTCTGTAATCGCGATAGTATGCTCAAAATGAGCTGTTTGGGTGCCATCAGCAGCATTTACTGCCCAATTATCTGAACCGGTCAATACTTCGTCACTACCACCTAAAATCAACATTGGTTCAATGGCAATCACTAGGCCCGAAGGTATTTTAGCAATCTTCTGACCAGGATTATAATTTGGCACAAAAGGCTCTTCATGAACGGCCCGGCCGACGCCATGTCCGGCCAAATCTTTGACAATCCCAAAGCCAAAAGGACGAACGTATTTTTCAATGGCTTGGCCGATTTGAGCAATGTCATTTCCGACTTGAGCCTGATCAATTCCTAAGGCTAGAGAATTTTTGGTCACTTCTAATAACTTTTGAATTTTTTCGGAAACCTTGCCAATGGCCACGGTAGTTGCGGTGTCAGTATACAAACCTTTGTATTCCATACCAATGTCCAAACCGACTAGATCTCCTTCCTGAAAAGCTTGTTTATTAGGAATACCGTGCACTACAGTTTCGTTTATCGAAACACACAAAGCATTTGGAAAGCCGTGATAACCCAAAAAACTTGGTTTGCCACCAGCTTCTTTAATCATCTTTTGCGCTTGAGCATCAAGCTCTAAGCCGGTCACGCCAAGAGTAGCCATTTGAGCTAATTGATCTCTGATCAAAGCTAAAATGTGACCACCTTCTTGCAAAATTTTAATTTCTTCTGAAGTTTTTTTATCTAATTTCATTCTTTAAATAATTTAAAATTTCATCAGTCACCAAAGGAATATTTTTTTCACCATCAAAAACTACTATTTTTTTCTGCACTTGGTAGTAATTTAAAAGTTTACTTGTTTCTTGACGGTAAATTTTTAATCTTTTTTTTACAATTTCTTCTGAGTCGTCTTTTCTTTGACTTAATTTTTCTCCACAAAGGTCGCAAATACCTTCAACACGAGGTAAATTGAAAACTAAATGAAACACATGACCATTTGGACAAACCCTTCTCTGACTTAAACGCTTAATTGCTTCTTGATCAGAAATTTCAATATTAAATACTTTGTCTATCTTAAATTTTTGATCTAAAGCTTTAGCTTGAAAAACACTACGCGGAAAACCATCCAAAATAAAACCATCTTGGTATTCAACTTGTTCTAGTTTAGAGAACATTAGATCAATCATTAATTGATCGGGAATCAAAGATCCAGAATTAACAATTTCTTTTACTTTTTTTCCAAAATCACTTTCTTCTTTTATCTCCTGCCTCAAAACATTGCCAGCAGGTATAATTTTTACTTCTAAAAATTCGGCAATTCGCTCTCCTTGAGTTGTTTTTCCGGAGCCTTGTGGCCCCATCAAAATAATTCTTTTTATACTATTGGGCATAAAATAAAAAATTTCTTTTCCCCGATTTAATAATTAGAAACATACAAATTATAGCAAAATATGCTTGTAAATACAAAAGCCCCCAAGGCTGGGGGCAAAAAGATGTAAATTCTTATTTTGTTTAAAATCCTTCGTAATCACGCATTACTAATTGCGCATCAATTTGCTTCACAGTCTCGATCACTACCGCTACAACAATCAAAATACTAGTACCGCCCAAAGACATGGTTCTGACACCAGTAAGTGGAGCAACGACAATCGGTAACACGGCTACAACGCCCAAAAATAAAGCGCCAGCTAGAATAATACGAGTCATTACCTTATTTAAATACTCTTCAGTATGACGACCAGGACGAATGCCAGGAATAAACCCACCTTGCTTTTGTAAATTTTCGGCAATCTGATTTGGATGAAAAATAATTGAAGTGTAAAAATAAGTAAAAGCAATAACTACAATAAAGTAAAAAATACCGTAAAAAGTTTGATTTTGGAAGAGATCAATGGTCCATTGGGAAAAACTAGCTAGCCAACTAACATCTGATCTTAAGAAAAACTGAGCTAAAGTAGGAGGAATCAAGATCATGGAGATAGCAAAGATGATTGGAATCACGCCAGCTTGATTAACTCGTAAAGGCAAATGAGTGTTTACTCCGCCCATGCTGCGTTGACCAACCATATGACGAGCATAAGAAACAGGGATGTTTCTTTGACCTTCGGTAATCACCACAATTGCAATAATGGTGACTAAAGCAATGATAATAAAAATAACAAAATTCAAAACTTGGGAGCTATCAAAAGCAAGTAAAGTATTAGCAAATGATTGTGGTAGGCTAGCGATAATACCAGCAAAAATCAATAAAGAAATACCATTGCCAATTTTCTTTTCAGTAATTAATTCTCCAAGCCACATCAAGAAAACAGTACCGGCAGTAACCATCACAATAGCAGTAAAAAATTGAAAACCACTCATGTTAGCCATCAAAGCACCATTGGTTCTTTGATCTAACAAATGAATAAAACCATAACCTTGAACAATAGCCAAAGGCACGGTTAAACGACGAGTGTATTGGTTAATTTTCTGTTGTCCATATTCCCCTTCTTTTTGTAAAGCTTCCAAGCGTGGAACAATCATGACCAAAAGCTGAAAAATAATCGAAGCGGTAATGTAAGGACCAACGCCCAACATAACTACGGAAAAATTTTCTAAGCCACCACCAGAGAATAAGTTTAATAAGCCTAAAATATCATTACCAGAAAAAATTTCTTTTAGACTACCAGCATCAACTCCAGGGATCGGAATATGAGCGGCAATCCTAAAAACCACTAGTAAAGCCAAAACATAGAAAATACTATTTCTAATGTCTTTAGCTTTCCAAAGTTGTTGTATTTTTTTAAGCATCTTTTTGTTTATTTGCTTCTTCTTTTAAAATATCTTTAGCTTTTTGTCCAACAACAGTTGCTTGACCACCGGCTTTTTCAATTTTTTCTTTAGCGGTTTCTGAAAAAGCATTGGCTTCTACTAGCAATTTCTTGGTTAATGTTCCGTTAGACAAAACCTTTACGCCATTAGCGATAGTGCTAATCAATCCGGCTTTTAATAAAGCACGAGCATTGACTTTATTACCGGCTTCAAATTTGTTTTCTAAATCTGACAAATTAACAACTTCTGGTTTATTTTGCAAAGACTTAAAGCCTCTATTTTTTGGAATACGCAACAAATAAGCCTTGATGCTACGAGTTTGTAGTCCAGACTTACCGCCAGAACGAGATTTCTGACCTTTCAAGCCACGAGCAGAATAAGTACCCTTACCAGAAGAATTACCACGACCAACTCTCTTGTTTGGCTTTTTATTGCTTTTGTTCGCTTTTAATGTGTGTACAGCTAACATAATTATTTCTTAAATCTTTTTTATGATCTTAAACTTTGGCTTCTTTTACTTCTGTTTCGCTTTTTTTAAGCACAGTTTTCATCTTGGTTCTAGTCTTAAAAGAATTTAAAGCTTGAACTGTTGCTTTTACGTTGTTGACTTTGTTATTAGTACCTAAAATTTTAGCCACCGCATCTTTGACACCAGCAAGCTCTAAAACAACACGCACCACACCGCCAGCTTTAATACCATTACCTTTTTTAGCAGGTTTAAGCATTAGTCTAGCAGCTTTAAATTTAATATTAATTTCGTGAGGAATTGTACCATCAACAATCTGTACAGTAATCAAAGCCTTTTTGGCTTTGGTCACTGCCTTATTAATTGCCGAAGAAACATCAGCACCTTTAGCGACAGCCATGCCAACTTTGCCCTTGCCGTCACCAACAACCATACAAGCTCTGAACTTCATTCTTTTACCACCAGCCATCACACGAGTAACTCGAGCTAAATCAACCATTTTTTGTTGGAATTCATCTTTTTCTCTTTCTTGACGAGAATCTTGTCTACGACGACCTCTAAAGTTTGGTTTTTTTTCAAAACTTTGTTTGGTTGCTGCAGGAGCGATATTTTCCTTTGTTGTTTTTTCTTCTGCCATAATTAAAATTTTATTCCACTACTTCTTAAAGCCTCAGCTACTGCTTTGACGCGACCATGATATTTATAAGCGCCTTTATCAAAAACTGCTTCGGCGATATTTTTTTCTTGTAATTTAGTAGCTAATAATGCACCAAGTTTTGAAGCCAACTCTGTTTTATTTCCTTTTTCTTTCAACTCTCTGTCAGAGGCAGCAGCCAAAGTCACACGATTAAAATCATCAATAGCTTGAATGCTGATGTGTTTTAGACTACGAAAAACAGACAAACGTGGCTTTTGGCTTGTGCCGTTGATTTTGGCTCTAGTACGTCTTTGACGACGAAAGAATTTGGCTTGTTTTAATTTATTTAAATCTTTCATAATATTTTAAAGATTAAGATTTGACTACCTTACCAGCTTTACGTCTGATAACTTCATCGCTGTATTTAATGCCCTTGCCTTTGTAAGGCTCTGGTTTTTTGATCGCTCTAATTTCGGAAGAAGTTTGTCCGACTAACTGTTTATCAATGCCGCTGATTTTGATCACATTTTTTTCTACTTCAATCGTAATTCCTTCTACTGCCTTATAAACAACTGGGTGAGAAAAACCAACGTTTAACAATAAATCTTTTCCTTGCATTGCTGCCTTGAAACCGACTCCGTTAATTTCTAAACTTTTTGAAAAACCTTCACTTACTCCGATAATGGCGTTATTAACCAAGTTACGAAATAAACCCCAAAAAGCTTTTTGCTCTCTGTCTTCTGAATTTTCTACTGTAAAAATTACTTGGCCATCTGTTAATTCTGCTTTGACCATTGGTAAAATTTCAACCTCTAAAGACCCTTTTGGTCCTTTGACGCTAACTTTTTGACCTTCAATTTTTACTTCAACACCTTGAGGGATGGTGATCGGTTTTTTTCCAATTCTTGACATAATATCTAAATATCTAATAAATAAAAACTAAAATTACCAAATTTCACACATTAATTCTCCGCCGACTTTAGCGACCTTGGCTTGCTTGCCGCTCATAATTCCTTGGGAAGTAGAAATAATCGCTAAACCATAACCATTTAAAATTCTTGGAATTTCTTGACTATTGATATAAATTTTTTGACCAGGCTTAGAAATTCTCTTCAAATGGCTAATTGCCGGTTGATCATCGTTATATTTCAATGTAATTTTTACCTTATCAAAATTAGCTTCCTTAATCAGCTCAGCTTTTTCGACATAGTTTTCTGATTCCAATAATTTAGCAATGTTAAACTTGACCTTGGAGAAAGGCAAAACCACCTCTGGCTTTTTAACAGCCACAGCATTGCGTATTCTTGTTAACATGTCTGCAATAGGATCCGTCATAATTTTAATATAAAATTAATTTAATGTATAAAATTTACCAACTAGATTTAGTTACGCCTGGCACTTCGCCCTTGGAAGCTAATTCTCGAAAACAGATACGGCATAATCCAAACTCACGCATATAAGCATGCTTTCGACCACAACGCCAACAACGACGTACTATTCTGGTAGAATATTTTGGATTTTCTAGTGATCTTTTTGATTTTACAATTTGTGCTTTTGTTGCCATATTCTTAATTATTTCTTATTTTTCTTAAAAGGAAAACCAAAAGCTCTAAGTAAAGCTAAAGTGTGGTCATTTTTCTTGGCACTAGTATTAAAGGTCACTTCCAAGCCATGCGTCCTGTCAACATCTTCCATACCGATTTCTGGAAAAATAATATGCTCTTTAAAACCAATTGTATAATTCCCATTTCCATCAAAGCCTTTTTTGAAATCTAGACCATGAAAATCTCTCATTCGAGGCAAAGTGCTATTCACAAATCTGTCGATAAAATCATACATTCTTTGGCCGCGCAAAGTAACTTTGGCGCCAACAACCATGCCTTCTCTGATTTTAAAATTAGAGATAGATTTTTTAGCTTTGGTCAAAACTGGTTTTTGGCCACTAATACGCTCCAAAATGCTTTTGCCGATCTCAATCCATTCTTTGTTTTGAGCGGCACGACTTAGGCCAATATTAATAGAGACCTTCTGCATCTTTGGCACGGACATTAGATTACCTAAAGCTAATTCTTCTTTTAGCTTGGCTTTGATTTCTTTATTATACAATTCTTTCAAACCTTTCATAATATTTTGAATTTAATCAAGAATTAATCAATAACTTCTTTTGCTTTTTTACTGATTCTTGATTTTTGTTTATTTTCACCTGCTTTAATACCAATTCTAGTTGGCTTGCCACTTTTTGGACAAACTAACATGACATTACTAACATGAATTGGGCCATTAAATTCTACCCTTTGACCCTTTTCACCCTGTTTGCGACTCTTAATGTGTTTATACATCACATTAATGCCTTCAATTACGACTTTGTCTAATTCAGGTAAAATTTGGGTAACTTTGCCAGTTTTTCCTTTATCTTTTCCGGCAATAACCTGAACTTTGTCATTGATTCTGATTTTAAATTTTTTGTTCATATTATAATACCTCCGGTGCTAAAGAAACGATCTTATTAAAACCTTTAGCTCTTAATTCTCTGGCTACTGGTCCAAAAATACGAGTAGCTTTTGGCTCTTTATTCTTTTTATCAATAATCACAACTGCATTTTCATCAAAACGGATGTAAATACCATTTTTACGGCGAATTTCTTTTCTTTGACGAACAATCACTGCACTGACCACTTGGCTCTTTTTGACTTGAGCATAAGGTTGAGCAGATTTAATAACCACGGTGATAATATCGCCGATTTGAGCATAACGCTTTTTGTAGCCACCTAAAACACGGATGCACTGTACTAACTTGGCACCAGAGTTATCAGCAACTTTTAGCATTGATCTATGTTGAATCATATCTGTGAATTAAAATTAAATCTTTTAAACCTTAAGCTTTAGTAGCTTTCTTTAAAACTCTCCAACGCTTTGTCTTGGACAATGGTCGGCAAGCCTCAATAATCACCACGTCGCCAATCTGATATTCATTTTTCTCATCATGAGCTGAATATTTGCGGCTAACTTTATATTGCTTTTTATACTTAGGATGAGTTTTAATAGTAATAACTTTGACAATAACACTTTTGTCCATTTTATTACTGACAACTTCTCCCTGCAATTTTCTTTTAATAACTTCGTTTGACATTTTTTTGATCTTAATTAGTCATTTTTATTTAGCCTCTACAGATTGACCTTCACTAACACTTCTTTTTTGATTAATGATCGTCAAAATTCTGGCAATTTCTTTTTTAGTTTTATCTAAATCCTTAACATGACTTAATTGATTATTAGCAATACTAAATCTTAACTCTCTGGTTTTATTTCTTAACTCTTGCAATTTCTTATTTAAATCAGCCATGCTCAATTGTCTTAATTCATTGACTTTCATAATTTTATCTTAATTCCTTGGTTACAAATTTAGTTTTTACTGACAATTTATGAGCAGCTAAAGTCAAAGCTCTTTTAGAAGTTTCCTCATCAACACCTTTCATTTCAAACATCACAGTACCTGGTTTGACAACCGCTACATAATGATCAACAGCTCCCTTACCTTTACCCATTGGCATTTCGTTACCTTTGGCGGTAATTGGCTTGTCAGGAAAAATACGAATAAAAACATCAGCGCCACGTTGGACATGACCAGTAATCGCACGACGAGCAGATTCGATTTGACGAGAGGTGACCCAACCAGCTTGTAAACTTTTTAGGCCATACTCACCAAAACTAACTTTAGTCATTCGGGTGGCTTTACCTTTGATTTGGTCTCCTCTTTGCCACTTTCTATGTTTTACTTTCTTTGGTGCTAACATAATAAAATATTATTTAAATTATTTGACTTTTAACTATTTAGTCTCTTTTTTGACTACTTTAACTACTTTCTTTTCGGTAGTTTTATTATTATTTTTTTTAATCTCTGGGATACTAGCTTTATTTTTACCGAAAAGTTTAACTGATTTTGCTGGCTCTTTAACTTCGTCAGCTTTTTTGTCTTTTTTAGCAAAATATTCACCTTTGTAAATCCAAACTTTAATTCCGATTACACCGTAAGTAGTACTTGCTATGCCACGGCTATAATCAACATCAGCTCTTAAAGTACTAACCGGAATAGTACCTTCGACTAGTTTTTCAGTTCGAGCGATATCTACACCGTTTAAACGACCAGCAACCATAACTTTGACACCCTTAGCGCCGGCCTTCATTACTTTTTCAATATTCTGTTTCAAAACTCTGCGGAAAGGAAGACGGCGTTCTAAATCATCAGCCATACTACGAACAATCACGGCAGCTGATAAATTTGGATTGGAAATTTCAGTAATATTGATCTGTAATTTTGTATTTCGATCAACAAATTTAGCTAAAATTATTTTTTTCAAATCTTCAATTCCTGAACCACCACGGCCGATAATCAAACCTGGTTTAGCAGCTAAAATATTGACTGTTACTTCGCCACGGTTTCTTTCAATCTCTATTTTATCAATGCCGGCGTCTCTAAGTTTGACATTTAAAAATTTACGCATCACTGTATCTTGTCGTAAAAACTCAACATAGTCACGACCAGCGTACCAGCGAGAGCGCCAATTTTCACTCAAACCAAGGCGGAATAATTTTGGATTAATTTTGCGTCCCATAGATTATTTCTTATTAGTATCTTTTTCTTTAGACTCTTCTTTTGCTTCTTCTTTTTCAATCTTTTTTACTGATTTTTTTTCAGTTTTTTCTTTTTTTGGTTCTGCTTTTTTTTCTTTATCTAAATCAGCTAATTTTACTGTTTCTACTTTGGTATCTTTGATTTTCTTTTCTACTTTTACACCATCTTTGACAGTAAGAACAACTTCAATATGACAAGAGTGTTTACGGAAAGGATGAGCGCGACCAAAAGCAGCTGGAATCCAACGTTTTAAATCAATGCCTTTGTTGACAATAATGCTTTTGATAACTAAATCCTCTACTTTTAAATCATATTGATCAACGGCATTGGCAACAGCTGATTTTAAAAGTTTTTCAACTACTGGAGCTGTTTTCTTAAAAATAACCGGCAAACGGAATAAAGCTTCGCTAACACTGAGTCCACGAATAGCACCGACTACCAAACGAGCTTTTTTGGCAGAAATTCTTAAGTTACTTAATTTTGCTTTGACTTCAATCATAATTTTTTAAAATTATTTCTTTTTCTCTTTAGCCATTTTACCACCATGACCGACAAATTTTTTGGTTGGAGCAAATTCTCCTAGCTTATGACCAACCATGTTTTCAACAACATAAACATTTAAATGTTCACGACCATTGTGGACACCAAAAGTAAAGCCAACCATTTCAGGAGTAATTACAGAAGGACGTGACCAAGTTTTGATAACTTTGCCATCTTCTGGTTTTAAATCACTAACCTTTTTTAGCAACTTTGGATCAGTATAAGGACCTTTTTTTAAACTTCTTGACATAATGTTTTATTATTTACTTGTTTGTCTACTCTTACGACGTTTGATAATAAGCTTGCTAGAAGATTTTTTAGCTTTGCGAGTTTTAATACCGTAAGCTTTTTTACCTTTATAAGTCTTAGGTGATTTCAAACCAATCGGGTTAGAACCTTCACCACCACCATGAGGATGATCTACTGGATTCATTACTTTACCACGGACACTTGGACGAATACCTAAACGTCTCATACGACCAGCTTTACCCCAACGGATATTTCGATGTTCTGGATTACTCAATGAGCCAATAGTAGCTGAACATTCTTCTGAAACAATTCTGATTTCACCACTTGGTAATTTTAATTGCGCTTTACCGTTGTCTAAGGCCATTAAAGTAACAGAATTACCAGCTGAACGAGCTAATTGCCCACCTTTGCCTGGCATCATTTCTACATTATAAACAACTGTACCGGTAGGAATATTTTTTAACAACAAACGATTGCCATTGCTAATCGCTACTTTTCCTTGAGAGGAAATAATTTTGTCTCCAACTTTTAATTTTTCTGGAGCTAAAATATAACGACGTTCACCATCAGCATAAACAAGCAAAGCAATGCTAGCATTACGATTTGGATCGTATTCTAAAGTTTCAACACGAGCCGGAACATCAAATTTTTGACGTTTGAAATCTACTAAACGAATATATCTTTTAACGCCACCGCCTTGATGACGAACAGTAATTCTTCCTTGACTATTACGGCCAGCGTTTTTCTTTTTAATCACGATCAAAGATTTCTTTGGACGAGCTTTGCTCAAAGATTTGTTGACCAAGACACTAGTCTGTCTTCTGGCTGGAGTTGTCGGTTTGTAAACTTTAATTGCCATAAAATTAGCTTAAATTTGAAACTTAAATACCTTCGTAAATTGTAATACTATCACCTTTTTTCAAAGTAACAATAGCTTTCTTAACATCTTTGGTACGACCTGCTCTACGACCAAAATGCACTTTTTTGCCAGACTGATTGATAATATTCACAGCTTGCGGCACAATTCCATAAACTTCTTGAATTGCTTTTTTGACTTCTACTTTATTAGCCTTGATTGCTACTTCAAAAATATATTTATTTTCAGAATTAGCCATCGTTGCTTTTTCAGAAATAACTGGACGTAATAAAATACGACTAGCAATAACATCAACTTTAAGATCATCGGTGTTTTTAACACGATCAACTTTTTTAGTAGCTTTTTTTACTACCTTTTTAGCAGAATCCTCTTTGACTGCAAGATCTTTTTGTTCTGCATCCTTTACTTCTTCTTTTGATTTTTTATTAAAAATACCCATATCTTTATGAATAATGTTTTTCAAGCTTAGCTAACAATTCTTTACTTAAAAGTAAATAATCGTATTTTAATAAATCAACAATATTTAAACTACCATAATAAATAGTTTCTGTTCTTGGTAAATTAGCTGCTGCTAATTTTACATTTTGATCAGTTTTTTTGGTAACAATCAAAGTTGATTTATTCTTGTTTGGTAATTTATCTAAACTATTTTTTAATAACTTGGTCTTAGCTTCACTCAAAGCATAAGCATCAAGCAAAACTAAACGATCAGTTGCAAGCTTGTCTGATAAAACCATGGCAAGAGCGGCTTTTTTGGTTTTCTTATTAATTTGTTTGGAAAAATTACGTTCTTTAGTTGGACCAAAAGTGATTCCACCACCAATCCAAATTGGAGAACGTGAAGAACCATGACGAGCACGACCAGTTCCTTTTTGTTTCCAAGGTTTTTTACCACCACCACGAACTTCTGCTCTACCTTTGGTGTGAGCTAAAACCTGACGAGAATTTGCAGTTTGCGCGACATAAACTTCTTGAACTACACCTGGTTTTACAGTCACGCCAAATAATTTAGGGTCTAATTTCTCTTCTCCTAACTCTTTACCTGCGAAGTCGTATAATTTTACTTTAAGATCTGCCATAAAATTAGCTTAAATTTACCAAATTATGATTTTTGTTCTTCTGTTGAATCAACTGGAGCCTCAACTTTCTCTTCAACCTTTGTTTCTTCTTTTTCTTCTGTTGCTACTTCAGAATTTTCTACTGCCTCTGAAGTCACTTCTTCTTTAACTTCAGCTTCTACTGCTGTTTCTTCTGTGGCTTCTGACTTGACTTCTTTTTTGGCTTCTAAATCAACAAAAGTTAAATCTCCATCAGCAACAATTTTAACTAAAGTATTACGATGTCCAGGAATTGCTCCTTTGACATACAATAAATTATTTTCTTGATCAATCTCAACTATTTTTAAATTTGGAACAGTCACTGTATCAACGCCCATGTGGCCAGCCATCCGAGTACCTTTAAAAACACGAGCTGCATCAGTAGCGCCAATAGAACCAGGCATACGCAATTGATCTTTGTGACCATGAGAAGCAGGAGAGCCATGGAATCCATGACGTTTAACTACACCCTGAAAACCTTTACCCTTAGAAATAGCAGTCACTTTGATCTGATCACCAACTTCAAAACTGGAAAGATCAAAAACTTTTCCTTTTTCAAAATTAGCAGTATCTAAAACTCTAAATTCTCTTAAATAACGAAAATTTGCCAGGCCCTTTAAGTGACCTGCCAGAGGTTTATTGATGACACGTTTTGTGTCAAAGCCTACTTGTACAGCTTTGTAGCCATCTTTATCACTCTTAACTTGAGCGATTGTACAAGGACCAGCTTTAATCACGGTTGTTGCCACCACGGTACCATCCTCCAAAAATTTCTGGGTCATCCCCATCTTTTTTCCTAAAATAAACTTGGCCATATAAATTTGATTAAATTTTACGATTTAAAAATCGTGACTTCATTCTTAAAAAATATTTTTAAGGACAAAATCACGATCTCTAAGAAATAATACTTTTGAACACTTCATTTGTAAAAACGAAGCTTGTTCAAATACTAATTGTTAATAAAGATTATTTTGTGATTTTTTCCTCAAATTAGATTTTATTCTTACTATCTACTTCCCAAACTCTCACGTTTGCAAGAATGTCAGGGGTTTTATAATTTAAATAAAATCTAGATTTACTTTTGCCGATTAAGACAAAAATTACATTTTTATTTCAATATCCACGCCAGCTGGTAAATTTAAACTTTGCAAAGTATCCATGGTTTGTGGAGTTGGATTAATGATATCCAACAATCTTTTATGAACTCTCATTTCATATTGATCACGAGAATTCTTATGCACAAAAGTAGAGCGCAAAACTGTAAATTTTTTCTTTTCAGTAGGAAGCGGAATCGGACCTAAAACTTTAGCACCACTACGCTCGACAGTCTCAATGATTGTCTTTGTGGATTGATCAATGATCTTATGATCATAAGCTCTGATCTTGATTCTAATTCTGAACTGAGTTTCTTCTTTAGCTTGCATGAAAAATGAACGTTATTTTTTTAATTTACTAATATTATTCTAAGCCCCCGCCAAGTTAAAAACTTAACGGGGGAAGAAAATTTATTTAATAATTTTGGTAACAGCACCAGCACCAACAGTACGACCACCTTCGCGGATAGCGAAACGTGATTGTTCTTCTAAAGCAACTGGGGCAATCAATTTGATATTTAAATTGATGGTATCACCAGGCATAACCATTTCTGTACCTTCTGGTAAAATAACTTCACCAGTAACATCAGTGGTACGGATATAAAATTGTGGTTTGTAACCCTTGAAGAATGGAGTATGACGACCACCTTCATCTTTGCTCAAAATATAAACTTTGGCTTCGAATTCAGTGTGTGGAGTGATTGAACCTGGTTTTGCTAAAACTTGACCACGCTCAACATCTTCTTTTTTGGTACCACGCAATAATAAACCAGCATTATCACCAGCACGACCTTCGTCTAACTGTTTGTTAAACATTTCGATACCAGTAACAACTGTTTTGGTAGTATCTTTCAAACCAACCATTTCTACTTCGTCATTCAATTTGATAATACCTCTTTCAATACGACCGGTTACTACTGTACCACGGCCTTCGATTGAGAAAATATCTTCAATTGGCATTAAGAAAGGTTTGTCAGTATCACGTTCTGGATTTGGAATATATTCGTCAACTTTGGCGATTAATTCTAAAATTGGCTTACCAGCTTCACCACTTGGATCTTCCAATGCTTTCAAAGCTGAACCACGAACGATTGGAGTTTCGTCTCCTGGGAATTCGTATTTCTTTAATAAATCTCTGATTTCTTCTTCAACTAAGTCAATTAATTCTGGATCATCAACTTGATCAACTTTGTTTAAGAAAACAACGATATAAGGCACACCGACTTGACGAGCTAACAAAATGTGTTCGCGAGTCTGAGGCATTGGACCATCAGCAGCTGACACAACTAAGATAGCGCCATCCATCTGAGCAGCACCGGTAATCATGTTTTTGACATAGTCAGCATGACCTGGACAGTCAACGTGAGCATAGTGACGTTTTTCACTTTCATACTCAACATGAGCAGTGGCAATAGTAATACCACGTTCTTTTTCTTCTGGAGCGTTGTCAATTTGATCAACGTCTTTGTTTTGGGCGATACCACCGTTGGCTGCTAATACTTTCAAGATAGCAGCGGTTAAAGTGGTTTTACCATGATCAACGTGGCCAATAGTACCAATGTTGACGTGAGGTTTTTCTCTTTTAAAAGCTTCTGCCATTTTTTACTTATCTCCTTTGAGATAGCGATCCTTAAAATATCAGGACTTTTGTAATCCAGCTATCTAATTTATTAATTATTTAAAACACAAAGATTATAGCACGCTTTTTTGATTTTGGCAAGACCATAAGATCTAAGGCCTAAAAACAGATTATTCGCGCTAATATTAGCCAAAATAATGGATTTTTAGTCGATTGGCTCAATATAATACTTTTCTTCCTCGGCTACACTAGAGTTATCCACATCCGCTTTGCTAATTTCTAAGGAGTCAGTTTCTGCTAAATTTTCCTGATTTTTACTGAAATTATCTAGTTTAAACTGATCCAAATCATAAGCGCCATTGCTCTGAATCTCCTCTGTTTGAGCAGCTTTCCAAATCGCAATATCACGATTAATTTTGTTCATCAATTGTTCTTCGGTTAAATCATCCAAAGAAGCTGAACTAGTTAATAAATGATCGTAATCACTTAGGCTCATGACCACACAAGGGTCGTGAGTTTCTGAGACTACAATGATTTTGTCGCCAGTTTTAGCAACTAAGGCTAAAACTTTGTCTAATTTTTGATACATAACAAGCGTCTTAAGTAGTCAAATCTTATATAAATTCGGGACTTTTGTCAAATTTTGGCAAAATAAAATGATTGACAATTTTAATGATTTAAAGTATAAAAAATTATCAGCTCTTCCACAATCTAACAACAAGACTTGGAGAACACCATGTCAACGTCGCACCATGACACTTTGAGCCTCAAGAAGCATTTTTGGCTCTGGATCGGAAGAGAACCATTCATCAGGGCCATTGCGATAATCGCTTTGCCTGCGTGTCTTTTGATCCTTTTCAACATGGCACTCAAAAAAGAAGAAGTAACGGGTTTGTTTTTCCCGCTAGACTTTATCGTTATTCCTCTGATTCTTTGGACAATCTTTGGTTACTGGTTTTGGTCCTATACCAAAAAACATATTGTAAAACTCGAGTATGGTTCCGCGGGAACTACTAAAATATTCGAGCTCGACCGAACTAGTTCTGAAGTTCTGGCAATCGGTGACATTTTCCATCGTGATCCAGAATGCAGTTATGTTAGTATATGTAACTGGCCACTCAAAAACGAAACTATAACTTTGGAATATCATTTTGATTTACCCCTCAGCTGGGAACTTCATGTAAATCTACCTGTAACCATACAAGTTACCATCACAGAAGACTTATGGTGCACCGAACTAACCCACATGCTATCAGAAGGATTTACCGATTTTCAGAAATATACACTAAATCTTTTCAAACAAGAAATTGACGGCCGACTTAAAACCATTACAGAAACTGCCAAAAATAGACTCGATGGCAATTATACCCTTTTTGATTTTAAGTTGAACATATTGAGAATGATAGGATCAATGAGCCTAGGATCTTCAAGCAAGGGAATCGAAATCAAAGTTACTCCGGATTTTTCAGAATTTGTGCATATCTAGCGACGATTTTGCGCCCAATGACCGGCCGCGCGCAGCGTGGCCGGTTTTTAATTTTTGACAAAACTTCATCGCTATGCTGAAATAAGACAAACGATCTTCACAAACAGGGAGGAAAGATGAGGAGCTTAATTATTATTTTACTGCTTTTTTCTTGCCTACTTAGCAGCTTTGCTAAACAACAAGAATTAAGCCTCAGGCAATGCAAACATTTTCAAGAGATTTCTAAGCTAGACTCCGTGGTGGTTTTTTTCACAGCCAAAGGAAACCATCTGAGTTTCAGTCAGAGCTTTTCCACTGTTGGTAAGCTAAAAGGATCAAGACAAATTACTCTCCGACAAAGAGAGCTAGACTACGATCACTTTGAGCGTGCCTTGGCAATGCTCGAATTCATCGTCAGCTACTCTTCTCTGTCTGACTATGAATTCATTCGTCAAGAAATCAAGACGGAAAACTTGGGCTTAATCAGTGTTTTTCAATTTGAAAAACAAGTTGCTCTCAATGATCTTTGGAAAAATATGTACAAAACTTTCTCCTGGCTAAAGAAAACCGGCTTAGCCGACGATATTCAAATCATCATCTATGGCCCATAACAAAATCCCGCAGTCAACGACCGCGGGATTTTCATTTTTCTAAAATATTGTTTAAGCGTTTTTCTTTTTGATTTCTTCGGCAATATTACTTGGTACTTCTTGATAACGATTAAATTGCATACTGTAACTTGCTCTACCTTGAGTCATACTACGCAAAGCTGTAGCATAACCAAACATTTCTGATAATGGCACATCAGCATGAATAACTTTGGCACCAACACGATCAGTCATTTCATTAACTTGACCACGCTTGGAATTTAAATCACCAATCACATCTCCCATGTATTGTTCTGGAGTAACCACTTCTACGGCCATTACTGGTTCCAAAATTACTGGTTTAGCTTTAGCAAAAGCTGCTTTGAAAGCCATTGAACCGGCCATCTTAAAGGCTGCTTCAGAAGAGTCAACGTCATGATAAGAACCATCATAAACTGTCACTTGTACATCTTGAATTTCATAACCAGCTAAAATACCGTTAGCCAAAGTTTCTTTGACACCTTTTTCAATAGCTGGAATATATTCTTTTGGAATAGCGCCACCCTTGATTGACTCGATAAATTCAAATCCTGCCCCACGCTCTTTTGGCTCAAGTTTTAACCAACAATGACCATATTGACCGCGACCACCAGATTGTTTAACAAATTTACCTTCACCTTCGGCAGCTTGATTAATAGTTTCTTTGTAGGCAACTTGCGGAGCGCCAACATTAGCTTCTACAGAAAACTCTCGTTTCATACGATCAATAATGATCTCCAAGTGTAATTCTCCCATACCACCAATAATAGTTTGGTTTGTTTCTTCATCAGTGCGCACTGTGAAAGTTGGGTCTTCTTCGGTCAATTTTGCCAAAGCCATACCCATCTTTTCTTGGTCAACTTTAGTTTTTGGTTCCACAGCCACAAAGATAACTGGCTCTGGAAAATCCATGCTTTCTAAAACAATTTCTTTTCCTTCGGCAGCTAAAGTTTGGCCAGTGGTAGTATCTTTCAAACCGACCACTGCTACGATGTCGCCGGCATAAACTTCATTTACTTCTTCTCTAGAATTAGCGTGCATTCTGACAATACGTCCAATACGTTCTTTTTTACCATTGTTAACATTATGAACATAAGAACCGGAACTTAAAACACCAGAATACAAACGAATGAAAGTTAACTTTCCAACAAAAGGATCGGTGGCGACTTTAAAAGCCAAAGCTGTAAATGGTTCGCTATCGCTGGATTTAATCGGAATTTTCTTTTCTTCATCTTCTGGATCATGACCCTCCATTGGCGGCACATCAAGTGGAGATGGTAAATAGGCAGTCACAGCATCAAGTAAGAACTGCACGCCTTTGTTTTTCAAAGCTGAACCACAAAGAACTGGCACAATTTTATTATTAATCACTGCTTGACGTAAAACTTTTTTTAATTCCTCAATACTTGGTTCAACGCCTCCTAAATATTTATCCATCAAAGCTTCATCTTGCTCAACAATTGCTTCGATCAATTCAGCACGATACTGCTCTACTTTTTCCTTCATCTCTTCCGGAATGTCTCTCTTTTCAAATTGCTTTCCATCTTCGTCCAAATAAAACCAAGCTTCGCGTTCTAATAATTTGACAATACCTTGAAAAGTTTCGGCAGCACCAATTGGCAATTGCATTGGATGGGCAATCTTAGTCAATCTTTCGTGAATTGTTTTTAAGTCAAAATAAAAATCAGCACCCATTCTATCCATCTTATTAACAAAAGCTAAACGAGGCACATGATATTTATCAGCTTGACGCCAGACAGTTTCTGACTGTGGCTCAACGCCAGCGACGCCATCAAAAACAATCACGCCACCATCCAAAACACGCAAGGATCTTTCTACTTCTACCGTAAAATCAACGTGGCCCGGAGTATCAATGATGTTAATATTTGCTTCTCCGCCGCCAGCCCATTCGGCAATTGGCCAAAAACAAGTAGTAGCAGCTGAAGTAATAGTAATTCCGCGCTCACGCTCTTGTTCCATCCAGTCCATTTCAGCAGCGCCTTCATGAACTTCACCAATTTTATGTTTTTTACCAGTATAAAAAAGAATACGCTCAGTTACAGTTGTTTTTCCAGCGTCAATATGGGCAATAATACCGATATTTCTTACTTTATCTAGGGGATATTTTCTTGGCATAGAAGTTTAATAATTTAAAATTTATTTTGATAATCATAAAAGCCAATGATTCTTAGTCATTAGCTAATTTATTTAAAAGTTTAAGCAAAATGAGCAAAGGCCTTGTTAGCTTCAGCCATACGTTGCACATCTTCACGTTTTTTCATTGCTTCACCTTCACCATTAGCGGCCGCAATCAATTCTTCACCTAATCTTTTTGACATAGCAGCTCCCTTACGATGTTTGGCAGCGGCAATTAACCAACGATGAGCTAAAGTCAATCTTCTTTCACCAGTCACAACAATTGGCACTTGGTAGTTTGCGCCACCAATACGTTTACCTTTAACTTCCAAGTTTGGAGAAACATTACGCATTGCCGTGTCGTAAATTTCAATTGGATCCTTTTTTGCTTTATCAGAAATATAATCAAAAGCTCCGTAAACAATTTTTTGAGCAACTGTCTTCTTACCATTAGACATAATCTTGTTAATCAACTTAGCTAAATCAAGACGGTTGAATTTTGGATCAGCCTTAATACTTCTTTTTGGTGCTTGTTTTCCTCTCATAGTTTAAATCTTTAATTCTTTGGTTTCTTAGATCCGTACAAAGAACGACTTTGTCGTCTTTTTTCTACGCCTTGGGTATCAAAAACTCCACGGACAATATGATAACGAACACCAGGTAAATCTTTTACCCTACCGCCTCTAATCAAAACAATACTGTGCTCTTGCAAATTATGACCTTCACCAGGAATATAAGCAGTCACTTCCATTCCGTTGGATAGTCTAACCCTGGCAATTTTACGTAAAGCGGAGTTAGGTTTTTTAGGGGTAGTTGTAGTCACTTTAACACAAACGCCACGTTTAAAAGGAGCTCCTTCTGGTCTTTCTTTTTTAGTACGACGCAAAGTGTTTAAAGTAGTACGCAAAGCTGGAGTCTTGGACTTAGCCTTGGCTGTTTTACGAGGTTTTCTTAATAATTGATTGACTGTAGGCATACGAAAACTGTTTTTTAAAAAAAATTAATTTAATCTTAAACCTTTTATTTCGCCTCAATGAGTTTATTTAGACGAAATTATCTGCTAAAAAGTCCTCCATAAAATAGCACAAAAAAATATTAAAGTCAACCCAGTTAGGTGTTTTGCCTTCTAAAGAAGCCGAAAATAATAAGAACCCAGCCCCGAAAAACGAGACTGGGTACACAGAGGTATGTGCGCTACTGTTTGTAGTGTTGATAGCGCTGATGCTCCTGTTGCCGACGTTGTTCAGCTTCCCTGGATCGGCGCGCCTGATCTTCTCGCTGACGCTGCTGCTCCTGTTGTCTTTGTTGATCGTTGCCCATGGTAGCTCCTTTCAAGGGTTTAAAAACAACGGGCAATTTATTTTACTATAGAATGAATTTAAAAATACGTCAATAAAAAAGCCCCGGATCAAACTCACTCGTACTCTCCGTACGCAGTGGTTTCTCTCCGGGGCCAGCGACTACACGCTAAATCGTGTCTTGTCTTTCCTAGGGTGGAAAGACCGAGGACGCGTTGTGACTGCAGCGAAGCTGCGTTACCGCCCACGAGGACGGGGCCAAATTTAGCGGAGCGCTGAAAGCACCAACAATGGCGATGAGTTTCTCTACAGAAGCAGAGCGACGTGCCGATTGTGATGCTGTTGGGAACAAAATTCTTTATTAATATACGCTATTTTTAATATTTGTCAAGAGTTAAATAAAAAAAGTGCCCCTGCTCTGCACTTCGGACTTCTGAGTCAGGGGCGACGCTCAACTCCTTGAGTCGGGGTATCTAATCCCAACAGAGGTAAGCGCCTTGGAGAAGTTTTCTGCGCCACCAAAGCATGTTCGCTCGCCGCTACTGACTCGATGGTCATTTTTCAGAAAACTACAATCTTGTACTCTATCTACTTATAGTTTATAAGAAAAATCCAATAATGTAAATAAAAAAGTTAAAAATATGTCCAAAAATATTAAAACCTAAAAAATTATCAGCAATTAATAGCAATAATAACAACCAAGGACCATTAACTGCTAACTGATGTTTAAAATTATTAAAACGACTAGGTAAAATAGTAAATAAAACTTTTGAGCCATCAAGCGGTGGTAAAGGAATGAGGTTAAAAACTCCTAAAATCAAATTAATCATTGCTAAATAGGCCAAAAAGGTCAGCATCATATTATCATAAGCTAACCACAAAGCAGCTATTTTAAATAAAACAATGAATAAAACAACGCTAATAAAATTTGAAATTGGCCCAGCCAAAGCCACAAATGACTCGCCCCATTTACGATATTTAAGATTATAAGGATTAACTGGCACTGGCTTACCCCAGCCAAAACCAGCGAGAAGCAACATCAAAGTACCAAACACATCTAAGTGCGCCAAAGGATTCAAAGAAACGCGGCCAGAAAATTTTGCCGTATTATCACCTAGATAAGTAGCAACAGCCGCATGAGCAAATTCATGAATCGTCAAAGCATAAATGATGCCTAAAATTACCACCAAAAACATCATTGGGCTATCAAATAAAGTCGATAAAAGCATAAGTATTTACAAAAATTAAAATTTATGTTAGATTGCAGTATATTCAATTATAACTTAATTAATCAAAAAAGCAATAATTAATCAAAAAATATGGCGAGAATTTGTGAAATTTGTCAACGAAAAGCAGTGGTAGGTAACAGCCGTAGCCATTCTAATATTGCCAGCAAAAGAACAATGAGTATCAATTTGCAAAGCAAAAAAATTGGCAACGAAAGAATGACCATCTGCACTTCTTGTATTAAAAGTATCAACAAAGAAAAAAGTAAAGCTTAAAAAACCTTACTTAAATTTTTTTTATTTCAAAATTTAATCCCCCTCCCGCCTAGCGGGAATAAGACAGGGGGATTTTATTATTGTTCAATAAATAAAGAGTTGCTAATCCAAGAAGCTAGCCACATAATCAATGACAAAATGATTGCTGTCAACAAACCATCAACGCTAAAGCCTTGGACGAAACTAGCAACAAATAAAATTAACAAGCCATTAACGACCAAAGTAAATAAGCCTAAGGTCAAAATAGTAATTGGTAAAGTCAAAATAATTAAAACGGGTCTAATCACAGCATTAACTAAACCTAAAATAATTGCTGTGATTAAAGCTACGTAAAAACTGTCAACTTGCACACCGCTTAACCAATAAGCAACGCTGATTAAAATTACGGCATTTAATAATAAACGAAGGATTAATTTCATTTTGCTAAAAATTTAATAATTAAATTTTAATAATGGTCTGTTCTCTATCTGGACCGACAGAAATTACATTTATTATACCCTGGGTATAGTTTTCGATAAATTCTACCAAATTTTTAACCGCATTTGGTAACTCTGGATAACTTTTGATTCCGGTCAAATCTTCCGACCAAGCAGCGAATTCCTGATACAAAGGCTGGCAGTGATACAAAATATCTGAATCAGGAATAAAATAATCAATTTCATCCCCTGTTTTTAATTTTCTTCCCGCATAAAAAATTTCTGGGCCAGTGTATTTGTACCCAGTACAAAGTTTTATTTTTTCTATTCCCGTCAAAACATCTACTTTTGTTAAAGTCAAATGACGACCATTAAACTGCATCGAATATTTCAAAGCAAGCAGATCAAGCCAACCGGTCCTGCGCGGGCGACCAGTTGTTGCGCCATATTCACGCCCTAAAAGACGAAAAGCAATTCCTTGAGATAGCTCATCTTTTGACAATAAATCATCAACTTGGCTAGCGTATTTTTCTTTTTCTTCTTCTTTACTGTGACCAGCAGCGCAGTACTCTTCACTTTCTTTAGCGCCAAGCTCAGTTGGAAAAGGACCATTCCCTACTCTAGTCATGTAAAAAGCTTTGGCAATACCAAAAATATAGTCAACTTCTCTTTCTCTCAAACCACAACCTTTGGCTAAGCCAGCAATTGTACAATCAGAAGAAGTCTGAAATTTTGTTGTGCCATAATCAATGCTCAACAAAGCTCCTTGAGCACCTTCTAATAAAATCTTTTTATTTTCTTTTTTAGCTTGATTTAAATATTCTTCTAAATTAATAATAAAATCACGAAGCTGATCAGCGTATTCCGTGGTATATTTTTTAACAATTTCATCAATATCAAAAATATTTTCTGGATCAAAAAACTTTCCAGCACCTAAATGCGGATGAAGTAAAATTTCTTTTGCTTGCTCTCTATCTAGATTATCTAAAATAGATTTTTTTTGATTTAAAAATTTTGTTAGTTTTTCTTTAAACACTTGTGGATTAAAAAGATCATTAACAAACAAGCTATGACGACTAACAAAATCTGCATACAAAGGACCAATTCCTCTGCCAGTCGTACCAATTTTTTGATTCTTGTCGGCAATTCTATCAATCAAAAGATGGTAAGGTAAAATCAAAGGTGCTTGATGGCTAATTTTTAAATTCTTTACTTCAATCCCTGCTATTTTTAAAACTTCTAATTCTTCAATAACTACTCGTGGATCAAAAGCCACTCCTCGACCTAAAATATTTATCTTACCATTCTGATCATGCAAAATTCCGGAAGGAATTAAATGAAAAATAAAATCTTGACCACCAACAGAAATTGTATGACCAGCATTAGCTCCACCAGTTCCCCGAACAATAAGATCTGCCCAATCACTTAAAAGGTCAACTAACTTTCCTTTACCAGTATCACCCCACTGATTACAAACCACGGCGACAATTTTTTTATCTTTTAATAATTCCTGTAAAAGTTCTTTGTACATCTGATTAAAAATTAATTTTAATAAAAAAGAAGAAACTAAAAAGCCATCCTACTGTAATCGTTTTGTTGATTTAAGCAAAAACAGCCTTTTGATTAGAAAATCACAGCTGTCCAGGCTTATAATCGACAAAACGATTTAGCAGACGGCACAAAATTTTGAGCTCCAACATGACAATGCCAACCCCTGAAAAATCAGGTGGGTCCTCGCAATTTAAAACCACGGTTTTAAACGATCTTGAGGTCCCAAAAGGTCAGATTGTAGAGTTATTTATTGCCAAAAAGAGCTCAATTTAAATATAGCATAAATCATTTAGATAATCAAAAAAACTACCGAGATTGACTCGATAGTCTTTTAAAGTCTATTGATAATTATTTAGTTTTTCTCTACCAAAGTATGCTTGGTATAAGCTGGCTTGTAATTCTGTAATTCAAAATCATTGAACCAAACAGCAATTTCTACCTCTGCCTCTTCTGGACTTGAGGAAGCGTGGATTAAATTAAAAACGCCAACTTTATTTTCATCAGCATACTTAAATGACAAATGAGCATAGTCTCCACGAATTGTTCCTGGAGCCGCTGACTTTGGCTCGGTTTCACCAACCATTTTACGAACTACTGCTACTGCCTCTACGCCCTCAATGGCCATTGCAACAATCGGACCAGAAGTGATCATTTCAATCATCATGTCTCTAACATGTTGTCCACGACGCTGAGCTAAATCTTCGGTATAATGTTGCATCGCTGTATCTTTGTCAGACCAGACTAATTTTAAACCAGCTAATTTTAAACCAGTACGTTCAAAACGAGTAATGATTTCTCCAATCAAGCCTCGATCCACTGCATCTGGCTTTAACAAAACTAAACTTCTTTCAAATTTGTTCTCCATAAAAAATAAAAATTAAAGATAATTAAACTAGCTTAGTTAAGCTAGCTTAAAATAATAAAATTGTCAAAATTATTTACCAATTTTTTCTAACTCACGATTTGCTGCTTCTACTACTTCTGCTGGAGTGACATTAGCTTTAACCAAATAACCAACTACACCAAGCTCTTTACCTTTTTGAACATCTTCGTCTTGTCCTAAATTGGTCAACAAAATGACTGGCAAATCTTTGATCTCTGGATCTTCTCTAATCGCTTTCAAAACAGAAAAGCCATCCATTTTTGGCATAATTACATCCAACAACATCAAATCCGGCTTAATGCTTTTGGCAAGTTCTAAGCCGGTTGCCCCGTCCAAAGCCTTGGTAATATCAAAACCTTCATTTTGAAACTTAACTTCATACATGTTTGCTAGCATTTCCTCGTCTTCGACAAGTAAAATTTTTGCTTTTGATTCTGGCATATTTTTATAAATTCATTCTTCAATTAGTGCCTTCATTATAAGGCAAAGAAAAGCAAAAAGCAAGCAAAATTAATTAATCTGCCAAGAATAACCATCGGTCCTTATTTTGATGGTTCCCAAGGCATCATTGCGTAAAACCTGACAATTTATCATCTCTAAACGCTCTAAGAGCTCTTGATGTGGGTGACCAAAGCTATTTCCTGTTTCTGACTGAATCAGACAAATTTCTGGAGCAACTTTTTCTAAAAAATTAAGCCCAGAAGAATACTTGCTACCATGGTGAGCGACTTTCAAAACTTCTGCCGATAAATCAAAATCACTATTTAACAAATCCTCTTCTTTCAAACTAGTCAAATCACCAGTTAATAACAAATCAAAATCTCGATAACTTAACTTAAACACCACAGAATTATCATTGTAATCTTCGTGATCTCCATCAGCTGAAAAAATCTTCCAAGACAAATCATTTAAAACAAACTGATCGCCTACTTTGACAATTTGAGGAACTATTTTCTTCTCAGCTAATTTTTCTTGCCATAAATTAAATAACAAATCATCTTCTGCTTGTTGCGGACCAACTAAAACGTTTTTAACTTTGTATTTATTTAATAATTCAATAAAGCCAAGCATGTGATCAGCGTGATAATGAGAAATTACTAGATAATCAATCGTCCTTTCCCACCAAGGCAAAACTTCTGCCAGACGATAAAGCAAAAGATTATCTGGACCACCGTCGACCAAAATGTTTTTTCCTTCTGGCGTACGAATCAAAATTGCATCACCTTGTCCAATGTCTAAAAAATAAGCCTCTAAATCTTTTGAATAAAAATTAAAACGACCATATGCAAGGCTACTAAATAAAATAAGTAAAACTAAAAAACTAATTATTTTTTTCATTTTGCGGTTTCAAAATTAAAGTTAAAATAAAAATCATCAAAAAACTAAAAATTAAAGCTAACAAATCAAAATGATCAAAATTTAAATAAGCAAAAGGCACTTGCACGGAAAATTGAGCTAAACTGACAATAATTTTTAACAAAATAAACAAAGGCCAAGCAAAAACATTAGCCAAAATGGTCCAAAAACCGCTCAGAGCTAATAAAATACTCATAGCTAAGACGGCGGGCAATAAAGGTAAAACTAAAATATTAACCACAGGAGCGACTAAAGAAAAAATATGAAAATAATAAATAATCAAAGGCCAAGTAAACATTTGCGCCGCCAATGTGACTGAAATCATTTCTCTAACTTTAAAAAAATTAGGAATAAAAAACAAAACTTTTTGCCACCAAGAAACATAAAACAATAAACCTAAAACCGCCAAAAAAGAAAGTTGAAAACCAATATCATAAACTAACAATAAGGGATTAAAAATTAACAAAATCAAAGCTGCTAAAAGCAAACTATTTATCGACTGGCTTTGCCGACCAATAAAAGGACCTAATAAAACAAAAAAGACCATCAAACTAGCCCTTAAAGCGGACGAAGGAAAGCCTAATAAAAATAAATAGGCTGCTAAAATCAAAATCGTTAGGTAAAAAACTTGCTGTCGTGAGCAGCCAAGTAAATACAAAAATGCTTGCAAGATCCAAACAATGATCGCAATATGTAAGCCAGAAATTGCCACAACATGACTTAAGCCAGCAGCTGAAAAAGTGTTTCTCAGTTCATCGGGAAGCTCTCGGCGAGCAGCTAGTAGCATTGCTTTAGCTAAACTAGAAGCTGGTTCTGGTAAATAGTCATTTAGATTTTGCCAAAAATATTTTTTACTAATAAAAAAGATTGTCCGCCAATCTTTTTGCTGACCGATTAATTTAATCTTGGGACGAAAACATTGACCATAAATATCATCTTTGGCTAAATACTGATCATAAAAAAATTTCTGCCCATTTTCATTGACAATCTTCTCTGGCTGATAAATTTTGCAAGACAACTCTAAAATATCTCCATATTGATATTCTGGATACAATGGCGCATAAACTATTATCTGACCTTGAAAAAAAGCTAAATCTTTGGGCTGAACCACTAATTGCCAAGCATCTAATTTTTTATCCAGATTAACTACTTTTGCTTGAAATTGATAAAATTGATCAAAACTAAAATTATCTTGATTAAAATCCAGATCACTAAAAAGACTTGGTTTCCATAAATCTAAAATAAAAACCAACAATAAAAAAAGAAGACTAATGCTTAAAAAAATTTTACTTTTGCCCATCATACGCCCCTAGGCGCATCCCGCCACCAGACAATCAAATGTGGATAGAGGGAAAATCGCTTTAATGATTTGTTTTTATTTAAGCTAAATTTTCAAAATAAGTCAAATAAAAAAGGCCCTCAAAACTCAGGTGAGCTCAAGGGCCAGGTTTGCCTTGCGATGAACGAAGCCTGTCTTTCTGCATTTGTTCCACCACCTTGCCCATCAAGCGATCCAAGAGCCGCAAAATGTCTTGGGAATTGAAACCAACTGCGCGAAGGTACTTGAAAAAGCTATAAGCATAAACATCGACTGCTTTTTGACGTTTGGCTGGCTGATCTTCTGGCGGCAAAGCCTTGACGCTTCTCCAGAGTGTCCACATCTTCTTCTCCTCAAATTAGAATCAAAATAAGCTTTTCATTGAGAAAAGCTTATGATAATTTAATCTAAATGTCAATTCAATTAATTTAAGATTACTGGCGCCAAAGGAAGCCCTGGCATTAGATATGAATTGTATAAAATGCCATCAAGCGACCATAAAAAATTATTAGCACTATTATCTTCAGAAATAGCTTTTTGGTCATTTAAAAATCTGACTTGAACCTGAGCATCGTCGGCCAAAAACTTTACTTTAGCAATCAACTGTAAATCCAAATTTTGATCAAGTATTAGATCCTGATTCCAAAAAACAAAAACTGCTTGATCATTGACGATTTTAGCGCTGGCCAAAAAATCACTGCCTGACCAAAGTTCTACTTTCTCTAAATTTGCACCTAAATTTTTTATCTCCCAAGCTAATTTATGGATCTTTGTTTTTTCGGCAGAAGCTTGAGATTTTAAATTTAAATCAAACAAAGTATTCCAGCCTTCACTTAAACTTTGATTATTCGTTTGATTTTCTAAAACAATTAAATTATCCAAAACCTTAACTTCTGATAAAACTAAATTCTGAGCTAAAGAAATTTGTTTACCAGAGACAAAGCCTTTTGCTTGGATATTTTTTAAATTAAGCTGATATTGACCAGCTGATAAACTAGCCCAGAGCTCTAAATTCAAATCTTCGTTAATTTTGACTAGCGCATCTTCTTTTAAAATAAACTCAATCAAATCACTTGCTTTAGTGCTGGCAATAATTTTGCCATGACTAGCTAAATAAAAATCAGTAAGCTCTTGATGACCGGTAAAATCAAAACTTATTTTTTGCAAGGCCACTGCCTCACCTTGAGTGGATAAACTAAAATCTGCTAATTGACTATAAACTCCTGAAGCAATTGAAAATGTTTTGGCGTTTAAATTATTATAAGAAAAAAGCTGAGCTTGATCAATTACCAGTAAACCAGCGCTAGAAATCGGAAAATTACCGATAACTTCAACACTTTGATTGTCTAAACTAAGTTGTAAATTATCTTGATCAGTCAAAATAAATTTAGCTTTTTGACCTAACAAAGCTTGATCAATATTTGCTAAACTTAAATGAAAATAATTCGTGCCTTTAGCTAAAGAATAATCTGAAAAATTAAAAACTAATCGCTGATCTTGAAGTTGCACGTCAGAAGATATTTGAGTTTTGTCTTTATAAAGAATCAAATCATCAAGCATCGACAAATCAGAAAAACCCTCTAAATCAAAAACTAACTTTTGCAAATTACTAGTTTCTTCTACCTCAATAGCAAAATCAAAAACCGAAACTTTTGGGCTGTTTAAAACAAATTTACTTTCTGAAGATTTATTAAGCGCAAAAACTTTTGCTTTTTGAGAACTAATTGTCAGATTAGTTTGAGCAGAAGATTTTGGACCGCTATTAATATTGATCCACAACGAAGTAAAAATAAAAACTCCCAACAAGAAAAAACTAGCGTAAAATTTAAAACGCCATTTTTTATTATCTTCAAAATTCTGGTGATGTTGTGATACCAAGTGCTCAAACATGTCTATATTATACCACAAATTTATTTAAGAGAAAAATTATTTGGCCAATTGCTCAAGCCGAGCCTTGATAAAAGGCATTAAATCTCCATCTAGTACTCGTTCTGGATCAGAACTTTCAAAATTCGTCCGATGATCTTTAACTAATTTGTAAGGATGTAAAACATAAGAACGAATTTGATTGCCCCAAGCAGCAGAAGTATACTCTCCTTTCAAAGCTTTTTTCTCTTCTTCTTTTTCCGCTTCAAAATAAGCCTGTAATTTACTTTGCAAATATAACATTGCTTGATTTTTATTTTGCAGCTGCGATCTTTCGTTTTGACAGCTAGCAACTATGCCAGTAGGCAGATGAGTAATTCTAACCGCCGAGTCAGTAGTATTGACCGATTGGCCACCGTTTCCAGAAGAGCGATAAGTATCAATCTTCAGATCATCTTCTTTGATTTGTAAGGCAATTTCTTTTAGCTCCGGCAAAACTTCAAGCATTGCAAAAGAAGTATGGCGTGCATGATCAGAGTCAAACGGCGATAAACGCACTAAACGATGAACGCCAGCTTCGTTTTTTAAATAACCATAAACAAAACTTCCTACGACACGTATCGTAACGCTTTTGATTCCCGCTTCTGAGCCAAGTGAACGAGACAAAATACTTGCCTGCCAATTTTGTGATTCTGTGAAACGTAAATACATTCTCTCTAGCATTTGCGCCCAATCTTGCGCATCATCACCACCAGCACCAGCATTAATCGTCAAAATTGCCGAATTTTGATCATATTTACCTTGTAAATATAACTCTGTTGATAAAAGCTGATATTTTTTTTCTACCTCTTTTAGTTGCTCAGCAATCTCACTCAACAAATCCTCTGCTTGTGGATCAAAAATCAAAGATTCTAAATAAAAAATCTTTGATTCTAAATCTCGCCAATTATTGATCATCGCCTCTAAAACACTATATTCAGTAGAAATTCGACGAGCCTGTTCTTGATTTTGCCAAAAATCAGGATCTGACATCGACTCTTTCAATTCTTGCAACTTATTTTCTTTAATCTCTAAATCTAAAACAACAAGTGCTGATTTTATCTTTTCTATTAACTCCTTGATTTTATCTTTTAATTCTTCCACAAAATTAAGTTGAATATTTTTCTAAAATTACTTCTGTTGTTTTTTCTTCTCCCTGTGACCAAATTTTTAATTTTAATTTATCTCCTGGTTGATATTTGGCGATTACTTTGGCTAAATTATTTTTTTCGTCCAAAAGCTCATCGTTTACTTCTAAAATTATATCATTTTCCCGTAAATTGGCTTTGTCTGCTGGCGAACCAGGGATAATTGCTAAATCAGTCCTAGCATCTCCACGAACAATCAAGGCACCGTGATTAATAGATAAATTATTGCTCTTGGCGATGTTTTCATTAAGCATCAAATATCTAACGCCTAAATATGGACGAACAATTTCACCAGACTCAATCACTCCTTCGATAATTTTTTTTGCAGAATTAATCGGAATTGCAAAGCCAATTAATTGTCCTTGCTGAGAAACTGCCGTATTAATACCAACTACCTGTCCCGCCAAATTTAATAAAGGACCACCAGAATTACCCGGATTAATTGCTGCGTCAGTTTGAATCACATCTTCAAGCTGCTCTGAACTACCAGTACCATCTCCAGCGACAATGCTACGACCAATCCCAGAAACCACGCCAGAAGTCACAGTGTTGGAAAACTCAGCCAAAGCATTGCCAATGGCCACGACATTTTGACCAATTACCAGATGGTCAGAATCTCCCAGCTCAATGACTGGTAAATCTTTGGCTTCTATTTTTAAAATTCCGATATCATTAAAAGCATCGGTACCAATAACCTTGGCTTCATATTCAGTATTGTCATTTAAAATAACGGAATATTGAGCATTAGCATCTGCAACGACATGCTTATTGGTCAAAATTAAACCATCATCAGAAATGATGAAGCCACTTCCGCCGCCAACTTTCTGAATATTTGGCTCAGCGTTATTTGACTGCTCTTGTCCTGAAAAAGGCCAGCCAAAATTAAAAAAGTTCTGAAATGGATCATAAGTTTTTGAAATGTCTTTTTTGATTACAACTGAAACAACCGAAGGACTAGCCTTCTTAACTACATCAATCACCGAAGATTCTTCGGTTAACTGAAATACTTCGCTTTTGATAATTTGCCCCAAATCTTTTCCTTCTGACCAAGGTAGCCTGTCTAAATAATGGACTGTTAAATAAGAACCAAAAAGTCCACCAAAAATCGTACTAACAATAATAATTGCTAAACTTTTTCTCATATTTGTTTAATTAATTATTTACAAACTTGTTCAATGACAGATTGTCTTAACTGCGGATCACAAAGCACCTCTAAGCTCTGACTGTCAATAATTGAATTTCCCTCAGAGTTAACATTTTGCTGATTGTCAAAAATATTTGCTGGCACGCCACTCCCTAAAATACTAAAAGCTGTTTGCAAGCCTCCGGCATATTTTTTTAACATTGGTGATAAATAAATCACACCATAAATAATTGGGCCTAAAATCAAAACAATCTTCAAAACACCGCCAATTTTAGCCCAAAGCATTTGTTTTTTTACTTTTTTCAAATCTAACTCTATTCTGCTCAAAGACTCTTGATTAGCTTGTAAAAGCTGCTCTAATTCTTGTTGTGTCATAAACAAAGCCTATTAATATTAATACACTTATTATAGCAAAAAATTACAAGACAAGAAATCAAAAGGTTTTACGCCACAATTTCCCCCATTTACCTTTCTTAAATAAATACCATTTATGATGAAACAAAAAATTTAAATCAATGTTGCTAATTTTTTTATGTTTTTTTAAACCAAAAACTAATTTTGCTAATAAAACAAAACCTAATAAAATAATGAATGTCCAGAAAAAAACCAAAACACCGGTAAATTTCCAGTTGACCGGGCTAAAAACTACCTCTAAAGGTATTTTGATTCCAGAAGCAGCGTTAAAACTATTTTTGTTCACTGCTCGACTAACAATTGAAAGATTAGTGTTTTTTACTCCTGATTTTAAATTTGGAAAATCCAGAGCTAAATCAACCAAAATTATTTCATCGGGCAATAAAGTAAATTCATCAGGCTGAATACTTACAAACTCTCGCAAATCATCACTAGAAACTTGTGAAAAAATTGGCTCAGCGGAAATATTTTTGATCTTTAGCTGAGCCTTAGTTTGATCAGTATAAATAATTTCTAATTTTGCTGGCTGAACAGAAAGACCAATTGCCAAGGCCTCTGATGCCTGAGCAAAAATAAATAATGTTAAAATTAAAATTAGAAATCTTTTCATAACTTTATTGTGCTTGAGCCCAAAAAATTAATTGACCACTTTGATTGCCAGAACTAAGCAAGCTATTTGGCAAACTTAATTTAACATTTACCGGATCAATGACCTGCGAAGCTAAATCATTTTGCCAATCAAGCCAATTTAAATTATCCAAACTAGTATATTGAGAAAAAACATCACTCCCTAAAACATTAGCCTCTAAATGAATAGCTACGTTTCCGGTATTTTGAATTTGTAAAATTGTTTCTCCAATTTGTCCAGGTGCTAATTGGCCAAAATTAATATTTGATTGACTAACTAAAAAAGAAACCTGATCACCGCCATTTCCACCGTCATCATTAATAATCTCAACGTTCAAATCAAGTTCCTGACTAATTCCATCACCAACTGTCAAATAAACTTTTGGACTACGAATATAATCATCGCTTTGCAGAACATAAACAGGATAAATGCCATTATCGTTTAAAATAGTACTAAAATTTCCACTAGCATCTGTCTCAAAAGTTTGGGCGCCAATCTTAATTGCTTGGTTTGACAAATCATGCCAAGCATCTTCTTGATAATACTGAGCGTGAACACTTACATTATTATTTTCATCTAAGCTAGCCGTCAGTTTACTTGGCAAAATATCAAAAGGGCCGTATGCCCACAACAGCTGATCGCCAGCTACCACACTTTGCACATTTGCACTCTGACTACCGGCTTGCCAGTTTTGCCAATATTGCCAGCCACTTAAGCCTTGAGCTTCAATTCCGGCAATACTAGAAACATAAGGACCGTATTCAGTCTCTGTCACCTGATAACTAAAATCACAAAGTTCTGCTCCTTGAATTAACACCTCCAAAACAGTTGCTCCGTTTAAATTTTCGGCCAAACAAATGCTTTGTTCTGGCCCTTCGATCCGCAAGCTAACTCCACCGTCATTAATCTCCTCTGCTGGGGCAATTTTATGAACCGGATAACTTGAGCCCAGTTGTGCTAACAAAGCGTAAGCAGTGACCAAATTAGAGCTCTGAGTGTCCTCTGGCAACCAAAGAAAAGAACCGTCTGCTTGCTCAAGGCTAGCTAAAAAACTCAAAGGAGTATTTTCTGCGACTAACCAAGTGTCAGAATTAATATTCAATTTATTTAAAGCAGCAATTACCCAAGCAGTAGAGGCTCCGTCTGACTGACTAGACAAGTCATAAGCAAAGCCACCGTCACTCTGTTGAGCGCTGTGCAAATAATTTATAGCATTATTAATAGCTGAACTATTCTGATCTAGGCCAGCTTCGGCTAGTGACATTATTGCGGCTGCTGTATCATTGGTATCGGAAGTTTGGCCAATGCCCCAAGACCAACCACCGTCAGCATTTTGATGACTAAGAATAAAATTTTTAATTGCCTCAATATTTTGATCAGAGCCAACAGCGCTCAAAGCCAGAATTCCCCAAAAATCATCATTTAATAAATCCGGGCTTCCTAATTGACCGTTATTAAAATTATTATTCACTATATTCACTAAATAATTTATTTGCTCCCAATCATCACTTTCAACGGCTGCCAAGGTCAGTAAATATTTACTAGCGGTTAGTAAATCTTGAGTGCTAGCATCTAAATAACTCAAATCTAAATTATCTAAGTTAGCTGCTGCTAAACTTTGAGTAATCCAAGAATTTTGTGGTAAATTTTGCAAATACTCAATTGTCAGATTATTATCTGCCCAAGAAAAAAATGGCGTAAAGATTAAACTTAGTGAAAAAAAGCTAAAAATAATTTTTTTGAACATAAATTTATTAAAAATAATTTAAAATTTTAGGGATGGCGGCGAGCTAAGCTCGCCGCCAGAGATCAACGCAAAGGAATGGGCGCAGCTCGTAGACGCGGATCATAACTGAAGACCACTTCTCCGCTTGTTCGACGAATTTGCAAACGTTGACGATCGTGATCGAAAGCCGTTTGATCAACAGCTCTAACAATTCGCTGATCATCAACATAGACGTGAAAATGACCACTTTGACCATTGATGCCGATCAATAAAGATCCTTGACCGAAATCCCAATCGTGATTCTGATTGTAGACTGGAGCAAAGCCCCTGAGAAAATCTGACACTCGCCTCTGCCGAGCAAAGAGAATTTTCGGTGAAAAAAATCCCAGCGCCACGGTAGTCAAGGCAACTTTGAAAAACTGACGACGTTGCATGACATGGCCCTCTTTTTATTGCTTTGTGTTGTCTTGCTAAAGAACAAAAAAAATCTCCTAAGCTTTTAGGAGAAAACGAGTAAGTCTATTATCGACTTTTTGATAACAAGCTCACCCTTTCTCTCCTTAGAAAAAAGAATAAACAAACCTCAGGTATCTGACTTATCCCAAAAAAATGGGCTTACAGTAGCTAGGACTGTGGAGGACTTTCACCTCGCTTCCCTGATTAAATTTTAAATAACTATTTTAGTATGAAAACTTTAGCATGAAATTTTGGCTTTGACAAGTAATGCTTTAGTGCTTATTTTTTTTCAATAATCTGTTTAATTCCGCTTGAAAAGTCTTAACATCTTTGAACGACCGATAGACTGAAGCATAACGAATGTAAGCCACTTGATCAAAAGTTTTTAGCTTCTTCATCACAATATCCCCCAAAACCTGAGAGGTAATTTCACCTTTGGCTTTTTTGGTAATTTCTCTTTCGATATCAGTTAATAATTTTTGAAAATTTTCTTCCAAGTAAGCTCTTTTTTCTAAAGAGGTTCTTAAACCTTTGGTAATCTTATCACGATTATAAGACTCTCTACGACCATCGCGCTTAATAACAACTAAATCTAAAATTTCAATTGCCTCTAAAGTAGAAAAGCGAGCTTGGCATTTTAAACATTCCCGACGTCTGCGAATATTAAAACCCTCGCCGCTTAAGCGAGAGTCAATAACTTTGGTCTCTTTATGATTGCAAACTGGGCAATACATTTTTATCTATCTTTCATTTTTTTACGCAAAAATGCTGGTATTTCTAGCTCCTCCTCTTCGTCGCTTTTTGGTGTTTCTTCTATAATTTCATCTTCTTCTGGTTTGTTAAAAGCTTTTTTAATAGTTCGTTCTTCAGCTTTTTTGGCATAAGTCTCTTGATAAGAAATATTTGGTTGAGCTGGCATAGAAATTCTCTCTTGAGAAATATGCTGAGATTTTTCATTGTGTTCTCTAAAACCAGTAGCAATTACTGTAACTTTTACTTCTTCTCCCAAAGATTCATCAATAACTGCGCCAAAAATAACCTTGGCCTCTGGATCACAAGCAGAAGTGATTACTTCCGCTGCCTCATTGACTTCAAACATTGATAAATCAGAAGAGCCAGCAATAGTAAATAAGACTCCCGTAGCTCCGTTAATCGATAATTCAAGCAAAGGACTGTCAATTGCTGCACGAGCTGCTTCAGTTGCTCTATTCTCACCAGCGGCCCGACCAATGCCCATCAAAGCAGATCCTGCCTGTCTCATAATTGCCTTCACATCAGCAAAATCAACGTTGACCAAACCAGGGACAGTAATCAACTCTGAAATACCTTGAACGCCTTGTTTTAAGACTTCGTCAACAATCGAAAAAGCTTCTAAAAGCGAGGTCTTTTTATCGATAATCTGCAATAAACGATCGTTAGGGATGGTAATAATCGTATCTACTTTATCAATCAAACGATCTAAGCCCCGTTCAGAAATATCTCTTCTTTGGACACCTTCAAAAGTAAAAGGACGAGTGACAACTGCCACGGTCAAAGCACCGGCTTCACGAGCAATATCAGCAATAATCGGCGCTGCACCAGTTCCGGTACCACCGCCTAAACCACAAGTAATAAAAACCATATCCGCGCCCTCTAAAGCGCTCATGATATCACTCTCATTTTCTTCTGCACTTTTGGAGCCTAAATCTGGATCCATGCCAGCACCTAAGCCACGAGTAGTGTCACGTCCAATGTGAATCTTATGCGGAGCAATTGAATGATGTAAAGCTTGGGCGTCAGTATTAACAGCAATAAATTCTACACCACGAATTTTCGAGCTAACCATACGATTAACCGCTGAACCGCCAGAACCACCAACTCCGACCACTTTGATATTAGCAAAGGTCTCTATAGAAGGATTAACTTCTTCAATGTTTTTCTTGCTCATTATTTTTATCAAAAATTAAAATATTAAGGCCACAAAGATTTAAACCAACCTCTCATCTTATCAGTTGTTTCTCTGACTGAAGAAAAATGAGAAAGGAAATTCTGACTGGTTTCAAGATTTCTATTTGCCCAGATTACTAAACCTAGGGCTGTAGTAAACTCCGGATCTTTTAGCTTGTCTATTGGAAAAGAATTGTTGACTGGAGCACCTAAAAATACCGGCAATTGAAAGACTTGCTTTGCTAAATCAACTACTAAAGGCAATTTTGCCCCACCACCAGTCAAAACTAAACCTGCCGGTAGTTTACCATTCTTGTCTATTTTCTTCAATTCATCATTGACCATCTTAAAAATCTCTTCCATTCTAGCTTCACAGATATCAGCAATATCTTTTTTGTAAACATAAGTGCCTTTTTTTTCTTCATCAGAATATTTATGTAAGTCTACTTCGTCTCTTTTGGAAACCGAATCGGCAATTGCTTGCGCTTGATCTAATTTAACAATTTCAGCAGTCTCAACAGAAGTTCTTAAGCCGATTGCTAAATCATTAGTCACATGTCCTGAACCAATCGGCAAAACTGCTGTATGCAAAATATCTCCCTCTTCAAAAACAGCTAACGAGGTTGTTGACTGTCCAATGTTAACTACCGCTACTCCCAAATCTTTTTGCTTTTGGGTCAAAATTGCTTCTGCGGTAGCTAAAATTGAAAAAACTAAATCTTCAATATCAATACCAGTACGGTAAATACATTTGGTTAAATTTTTGATCTGCGCTGATAAACCCATGATAATCTGGGTCTCAACTTCTAATCTAACACCTGACATGCCAACTGGATCTTTCAAGTCTTTTTGATCATCCAAATTATAGTTTGTTGGTAAAACATGTAAAATTTCATAATTTGGCGGAGTAGCAATAGCCTGAGCTGCTTCTAGAGCGCGTTCAATATCGGACTCCTCTACCTGTTCATTAGCTTTAGCAACAGCAATAACTCCTTTGCTATTCAAAGTTTTAATGTGAGTACCAGAAATGCCAACGACCATTTTATCGATGTTAAAGCCAGTCATTCTTTCACATTTTTCAACAGTGGCGGAAATTACTGAAACAGCATCTTCGATCGAAGTAATACTTCCACGAGACACACCTTCGGCTGGATTTTCAGCAGCACCAATAATCTGCAAGTTGCCGCTTTGATCAACTTGCCCCATGACAATTCTAATGGCTGAAGTACCAATATCTAAACCAGTGATTATTTCTTTACTTTTTACCATAAAAAAGCTAGGTGACTTTTATTTTAATCGAAAAGATAACATAATTATAACTAAATTTTGCTTATTTGCCAAATGCTCTTCCTTGATCTTAAAAAAATAAAATTATCAAAAAAAGAAAATAATTATTCCTACCAAAACAGCCATCATTGCCGCCACCAAAACCATTGCAGCCATTGAGTCTTTTATCTCTTTGGCAACCTGATGAGTTTGTGGGGCCAAGATATCCACTAGTCTTTCTAAGCTGGAATTGATAATTTCTAAAATTAAAACCAGAGCAATTACCAATAATAAAATCAACCAGTGATCAAGATCTATCTTTCTCCACCAAGCAAATAATAAAACAACTATCGCAATACTCAAGTGATTACGAAAATTTCTTTCACTGAAAAATATCGTCTTCAAACCTCTTCGAGCATGTTTTAAACTACTTAAAAATTTACGTAGCATGTTTTTCTAATAATTCTAAAATTATTGTCTGTTCTTTTTCTTGTCTTAAATACTCTTTTTCATTTAACTCATGATCATAACCCAAAAGATGCAAAATGCCATGAACGGTCAAAAGTTTTAATTCTGACTTGATGGTTTTTTTATTTGTCGTAGCTTGCCTTTTGCTTTGCTCTAAACAAATTATTACTTCTCCTAAATTTTCTTCGGAGTCAAGATTAAAAGATAATACATCAGTTACTTTATCTTTGCGACGATAAACTCGATTTAATTCTCGAATCTCTTTTTCGCTCACCAAAGCAATGGAAATATTTTTCTTTAATTTAAACCTTTTGACAATAATTTTCTCCAAAGCTGGCAACCAAGAAAAATCTGCTGAATAAGATCTTTTGTTTAGAAAAATAATTTTCTCTTGCTTATTCATTGATAAATTCAAAACTATTTAAAATCATTTGAAAAGTAGTATCAAAATAGCGGTCAGCCTCAGCATTAACATCATAACTAATCAATAAACGATAATTGTCACTAACCGCTAAAATAAACAAGTCACCAAAAACTTCTGTTTTTAAAGCGGGAATTTTATTTTTTCCCAAAGTAGTTGAATTTAGATTGCTAAAATTCTCATTATTTGGAGCTGAGTTTGCCCAAGCTTGCAAATCTAAATTTTCTGGATTTTCTAAAACCAAGATACTAAAGTTATCTCCCAATTCAGAATTAGCTAAAATCGATAAGTTATTGTACTGATCATCCAATAGACTAGCAATCCAAGAACTTGGATAAAGTAAACGATAATTTAATTCCTGATTAGTAAAAATTGTTACTAAGCCAGAGTCTGCGAGCCCTTGACTAGAAACTAAAGGATTGTACAAATTCATAATCTCAGTGCCGTCATTATAACCGTCATTATCTGTATCACTATCATTTGGATTTGTACCAAACAAAGATTCTTCTTCTCTAGTCAACAAATCTTGATCTGTATCTACATTATTACTCGTTGGTGGTGGAGGTGGTGGTGGCAAAACTGTGCCCTGTTCATTTTCATTATTTTGGTTATCGTTTGGATTATCACTATTTGAATTATTTGGATCATAAATACTTAAACCTGTTTTGGTAAACTGATAAAATCCGATCTGACTTGGATTTTCACTACCATCAAGCTCAACTACAAATCTAAAATTATTAGCATTGGAAATGCTTTGATATTGATAAAATAAACCACTTTCTTGAGTTGGTATTTCTGCTAAATAATCAGGCCTCAAATCTGATAAATAGGCTGGGTAGGCTTGAAAATCTCTAAAATAAAGATCTAAAACTGTTTTCAAATCCTGCAAATCATCAAGAATCTTTTGATCATGACTAACTGTTTGCTCCGGAACAATTGGTTCTTGATTTTGATTTGTGTTATTAGTTGGCACAAGGGTATTTTGATTATCATTATTTTGTGGAAGATTTACGCTACTATTAGCCCACCAAAGCATCGCTGCCACAACAATAATTAAAAACAAAACAAAAGCAATGCCAGCGAAAATAATCTTCTGTTTGGTGCTAAATTGACTTTTTGGAGACTGCGGTAAAAATTTAGCCGGCATGACATAAACAGCATCATCATCAACTTGAATCTCTCTACCTTTGCCAACCTCCTGATTAACAATAGCGTTAATCTCATTGGACATTTTTTCTGGATCAATGTTTTTGTCTTGCCTCAAATCTTTTTCTTTTTTATTTTCAAACATAATTTTATTTATTGCGTTATTTGATTTTGCTCTGAATTTTCAGTAGTTTCTATTTTGCCTTCTCCCAAAGGATTGTAGCCACCAGAAACTTCAATGCCGTCTAGATAGGTGTCCCCATCAGAATCAGAATTATTTGGATCAGTTTGCCAAGTAAATATTTCTTCGCGATCAAATAAACCATCGTTGTCTGAATCAGGGCTCAATGGATCAGTCAGATAAACTCTAACCTCATCTTTATCAAACAGACCATCATCATCTGAATCTGGACTTAAAGGGTTGGTCCCTAAAGCATCTTCTTGGGAATTAGAAAGCCCGTCTGAGTCATCATCATTCTCCAAATTATTAACTTGATTCTCATTGTTTTGAGGCAAAGAATTGTTATCGTTTGTATTATTTTGCTCAACTTCCTGTGTCGTGTTTGTATTTTGATTATCCTGAGGATTGTTTGCGTTTGAATTAAAAAAAACACGATATGCACCCCAAGCAACTAAGCCAACTAAAACTAAGCCGAGACAAGCAATGATGATTTTTTTTAACAAAGAGCTTTTACTATCCTCTTCCATTAACATTTTATTCAAATTATTTTTTTGAATAGCTAAATCAGAAGTATTATTTAAAAATGTTGAATTAGGTGTTGCTGGCTGCATTTTTCCGCTGGCCACAGCACTTGGTTTTTCAACAAAATTTTCTACGGGCTGCTTATTTGCCACTGGATCAATATCTTGAAACATGTCGTCTATTTTCTCTCCTGCTTCTTGATTATTTTTTGTTTCATCTATTGACTGATTATTGTTATTATTTTCGGCTAAATCAAAACCAGCAGACTGATTTTGTTGATCATTGCTTTGATCATTTTTTTTAACATCATCAAACATAAGCAAATATTTTTATCAAATTAATTTATTCTGTAAATTCCGCTTCATCTGACTGTTGCCAGAGACAAAGTAAAGGCATGTAATAATCGCAACGCGCAGTACTACTCGCACCACCACTCCAATCCTCCCAACAATTTCCAACCGGACCGCAACTATCACTATACAAACCAGTATGCCCTTCACCAGGAGACATGCTTCCTGAAGTAGAAGTATAATTATTACAAGCTAAAGTACTAGGGCTTAAGATGCTTCCGTCGTAATACGTATTACTCTTAAAATAACAACCTTCGGACAAACAAAAGCTAGAACTAATTCTTTGGGCTAGATCATCCACTTTGAATATATTATTATCAACATTTACAGCATTCTCTGTCATATTAACATTATTTGCATGAGGCCCAACGCCTATAAAATTTGACCAATTAGAGGCAACAACTGTGCCGCCTGGCAAAATATACGGACTTGTGTTGTGGACTAACCTATCTGTTGCTGCGTGAGTTTGATCAGATACCCAAGCTTTCCATACACCGTCTCTAAGATTTGAATCAGCAGGAGCATTATCAGCGTGCCACTGACAAATATAATCAGCAGCCGCTATACCAGATAAACCACTTGGTCCAGCTAAATAATTCTCTACCGCTGTTGGATAATCAGCCTGATAACCTAGAGAACTTAAAAAAATTGTTGCTGCTGGCACAGGTGGTCCAGCAAGATTAGAACAATCGCTTTGATTAATCTGACAAGAACCATCGCAAGCCAAATTACCGGTGTCCCAACCATAATCTAAGCAACTCAAACCGCCTAAATCAGCTCCGTCGCATGCTTCCGAACCATTTCTGATTCCATCGCCACAAGATTCTGTAGCGACACACAAATCTGACTGTTGGCAATCAACACAACCTTGTGTTCCAGCGTATCCGTCATCGGTTGTACAAGGCGTACCGCTATTATCACAAGTTTCACCAAAAATCTCCTGCTCAAGGCCATCGCCGCAATAACCACCAATGTTATTTTGACAAGACAAGCTACATTGATATTGATTATTTACACTCGAATCAGCAGGAGCTGGACTAAGGTAAGTAGCAATTTCGCAATCTTCTGAGCCCTGCACTATTCCATCGCCACAAGAAATAATAGAAGCTAGGCTGCCATCAGAGCAACTTGGAATACAAGTATTACAAGTTACTGAACCGCCATCAGCACAAGCATATTCTAAACCACCAAAATCAGAGCCCTCACAAAATTCATAACTAGAATTAATACTTCCGTCACCACAATAATTACCACATTGTGCGGCATTTAAAGATGGACTTGGTTCATACCAGGTGCATTCTACTAAATTACCAAAAGCGTCCACTGTTCCTTTTGGATAACAGCCACCTAAATGTTCGTTCCACCAAGGATGCTCTCCTAAATTAGCATCACATAAATTTCTAAAACCACCATCACAATCCTCGTCTGGGTCAGGAATACCATTACCACAATCTGGAGAACTGATCGGCAGACCAATAAAAGAAGCTGAACAATGTGGAGCATCAAAAGATAAATGTGAATCAGCTCCATTAGCTAAATTGTGAACAAAATCTAAACCAAGGGCAGAAAATTCAAAATTAGCTTCTAGAGAATAACTACTTCCACCTTCATTTTTATAAAAATAAATTGATGAACCAATTGGACAAGTAAATATTTGATCCGTAGCATTCCAACAAGTTTCTGAGTCAAAACCTTCTGGGCAGGCCGGGAAATCATTAATTGGATCTGTTGGCAAGCTACTCAAACCTAAAGTTTGAGCAAACTCTTCTTGCCAAGAAGGCCATTTGGAAACCGACATGCCGTTAGCATAAGTTCCAGAGTTAAGTAGCGGATAATAAAGGACGCAAGAACCACCACTTGGACATTGATCGTCCTCCGAACAACTAATCGCACTGTTATTGCTACAGGCTTTATAAATTTGTCCATAAAGATCTAGCTTTTTCTGAATACTCACCAATTCACCAAGTCTTTCTGTATCACGACGTAAATCTAAACCGTCAGCATCACAAGTAATATTTGGCAAATCTAGACAATCGAAACGACTCTCACAAGAACGCGTCGGATCAGCAAGACAAATATTCTGACTAGCAACATTGGTACTTAACTTCATGTTTTGAACCATTGCCTCAAAAATATTTCTGGTTGATTCTCTGGCGCCAATATTATAAGAGATTACATAAATATTAGTATAAATAGCGCCAGAAGCATTGGCGGCAGCGATATAAACTGTATTGCCGACCCTTAAAGCCTGATAGCCGTCAATTAGCAATTCTTGTCCACTAACTCCCGAGTTTGGCGCATAACGTTGATACCAGTCTTGCACTGATAAATGCTCTTCATTTTTCATCACTCTGACACCAATCACATCCAAACTAGAAACTGCCGCGGTGACTGTAATACTATCGCTAAACTCAGATTGTCCGCCATCGTTATAAGCTAAAACTTTATAGTTATAAACTTCTTCAGCGATAATCGAAGTATCAATAAAACTATTTTGATTAGCTTCAGTTGCTGCTATTTCACGCCAATCAACTGAACTGGATTTACGATAAACTTTAAAACCGTCTTCATTGGTGGAATTGTCCAGCCAGGAAATTCTAACTCCTTGACCGTCGTTGCTGGTTAATTCTAAATTTGAAGGGCTCGCTGGTATTGGTATAGCTGCTAAAACTTTATTTTTGAATCTGCTTAATAAATTTGACCACCAAGTTCTATTTTGCTTATCAAAATTATTATTTAAAGCAACGACTTGTGGATCAACAATAAAAATAAATTCTTCCAAAGTCATGCCATCTGGACTAACGCCTTTGATAATCAAGTGACTTGGGTCTAGAGCTAAATATGGCAACAAAGCTTCGTTTGGCCGGCCCGAATCCTGACAATAGTAAGTACTAAAATTATAAGCTGAGCCATTAAATTTGTAAGGAAAACCAGCGCTTGGACGTGGCCATGGATTTTCACAAATAAACAAATCTACTTGCGCGCTACCGATAGCCGTCCCAGAGGCATCATCGCTTGCTTCAACTGTCAAATTTGTTGTGCCATTATCATTTACGGCAGTTGCTAAAATAGAATTTCCACTATCAGACAACAAAGTAAGCAGGCCCTTATTTTCCGACCACTGGTAAGTATCCATCGTTAAAATGTTTCCGCTAGCATCATAAGCTGCTGTTTGATATTTATGTTGATTGCCAGGAATAGCATTTTCTAAATCATCAAAACAATCATTACGAGCACAAGTAAATAAATCCGGATCTGGCTCAACGGTCACAAAGCTGACTTGGCAAACTTGATTAGTGGTCGTAAATTGCCAAGCATAAAAATCATTTGTACTGTCATGATTATAATCATAGTTAATTTGACTCGGATCTAATAGCTGACCATTAATTCCCATGGCACTTGGGTAAACAACACCTAAATACTGATGACTTGGTAGCAAATCATCGTCTGGATAAAGAATAACTCTCGTTCCTCCTGATAGATTGTTAATACTCATTTCTCCAGTCACTGGACACCAATAAAAAGTCGGACTAGCTTGAGCATTCGCTGTATTAAAAACTAATTGTTTGAATCTATCCCAAGGAGAGACAAAGCCAAAATCACCAGGAACAAACAAACATGAACCAGTATCAGTATTTGATCGCTCAAATAATTTAACGCTTGACTCTAAACTAGGGTGATTCATCTTTTGGTTAAACTGGATCATTAGAGCCGAATTGATACAGGCCGGAGTATGCGGCAAAGCGCTTAAAACCTGTGGCGCTAAATCAAGAGAACCAGAACCTTCGTTAATTTCTAAATTTCCAAAACCTGACTTACCAACTTCTACTGGACTTGGCGCAGTTGTAATCTCTGCGCTAATTTGACCTTCGCCGTTCGCCGCCGTTGTCACAGTTGACTGATAAGTTCCTGCTTGATGCACGATAGCCAAAGAAGCGGGGATCGCTGTCCAATTCCACTCATAATCACCAGGATCCAAAGGTTGACCAATTGCCGAACAAACATTTGGACTAGAATAAGGCAGAGAATAATAAGCAATATCCTCTCCCAAAACATTGGAAAAATAGTCATCAGGCTCAACTCTGACACTGTCAGCACGACAATTATTTGCATTACTAGTTGTAAAGCTCCATTTAAAGGCTGGCGCTAAATTGTAACCTGAAATATTTTTGACACCAGAACTAATTTGGACTAAATAGCTAGTTTCTGGATCAAAATCTTGATGTAAAATGTCAATTCTTTTTCCACTAGCCGAAATTAAAATTTCATCTATTAAATTCGCACCAACTAAAGCTCCGCAAGTAGCATCTGCGCACTCTCTAATCGAAATATTAGAAGTATTTAAAGTGCCGGGGTTTAACTCAGTATTAAAGATTGCCCAGATACTTGCATTAACACAAGACTGATTACAATTTGGACCATAATCCAAAATCTTTAAAATTGCATCTTTCACTTTTGGATAAGCAGACCCTTGTAAAGCACTTAAAGTTGCTTGTAGCTCTACTGTCGGCACTGGAGAATTTTCAGTAACCTGCAGACCTTCTAAAAGCGCTCGAGAAATATTTACATTCGCGGTTTCTTGAAAAATAATATTTGCTCGAGAATTATCAATTGGCACTGGCAACTCCCAATCTTCCCAATTATAATTTGATCCACAAACATTACAATTTGATCCCTGTGGTGTAGCATAGAAAAATTTACTATCACCAAGGTAAAGATCAGCTTGCGGACTAAGCGTTGGTGTGACTTGAATGCTTGTTACCTGACAAGTTGTATCCTGTGTTCTAAAATGCCAATCAAAACTATTACCATCCCAAATGTCAAAGCCAAGCTGACTATGAAAAACTCCTAACTTTACAACATACCAACGATTAGGATCCAGATTGGCAGCTGGATTAAAAACAAAACCTTCTTGATCGCTATCATGATTAATGATTGACAAATCACCAACAAGCAGACCAGAACAGGCAGATGGGTCAAATTCACCACCAAAATTACAGGCCTGCACTCTGACATTTGTCGAGTTGATATCACTATCCAAAACATCTCTAGTAAACAAAGCTGCGACATTTGCATCCAAATAAGCTGACCGAGACTCTTCTCCGTCCAAAGCGTCAGGCCAAGGAGATGGCGATTGCAAATTATTTTCACATTGATAAGTTTTTTTAAGACCAAAAGGATCAGCAACAGTCGTCAAAGTCCATGAATACTCACAACTTTGCGCTCCTGGACAAGAGCCAGCTAAAGCACAATAATTTCCCGTACCCTGAAAACAACATTCATAGCCTGCTCCGCAGTCACTATCAACACTACAAGAGCCAACTTCAAAATTTAAAGCATTACTTACTACTCCATCATTCTCAACTACTACCGGACCAGTCTGAGCATTAAGCGGAACGCGAGCATTAATATATTGATTTTCCCAAGTATTAATATTTGCTGTTTGATTATCAAAAAATCTAACAACATCACTGGAGTTGCCAAAATTATCTCCTGCTAAATTAATCGCAAAAGAATCGTTAGCCGGACCATTGTCTGGCTGCAATGAACATAAGCCAGGACCGGCAGTTCCTAAAACAACAGCAAATTGCTTTTGGTTACTAATTTTTCCATCACTACTTCTTTTGACAACTATCTGATAGTCATTTGCTGCCGACAAACTACTTGGCACTTTAACAACAATGCTAGAGTTACTCCAATAAGAGTCAGAACATTGTGCTGGAAAACTAAAGTCTCCCAGAGTATCTACGCCACCTCTTTTGAAAGTAACTGTTCCGATGGCATTACCGAAATTAGCGCCAAAGATAGTTAAATATTGTCCTTTTGGACCATTGTCTGGACTAATTTGATTAATCACCGGATCGCCCCCTGCTTGATCTTCTGCTGTAAATGGCAAGGCATTGCCCTTATCACCGCTTGCTGTTTGCAAAACAAGCGCAAGCTCTCCAGCTTCTAAATTTGGTACTTTAGTCTCGGCTTTTTCGTCGCTTAAGATTACTGTATCGTGATCTAAGACGCCACCAAAAGAAGCTTTGTCTCCAACATTGAATTTTATGCCGTATAAAGTGATTAAATCCTCAAAAGAACCAGACAAAGGCTCTAAACGACAAAGACTTGGCAAAGATCCAAAACTGTCATCAAAAAATTTAAAATTACTATCATTTCCATCTTGATCTCTAACCCAAACTTTTGCCTCTGAATCTCTAAGGTTATCCGGTACAACGACAACGATCATTTCATCGCTCCAATATTGCGTACATTCTGCGTTAACATCTGCTGGATTAAGGCCGGAAACTTCTCCGCCGACATTGTTTTCAAAAACTACTGAGCCAGGATTATCGCCAAAGTTACGACCATAAACAGTAATAATATTTCCTTCAGCACCTTGCTCTGGTGAAATACGATCAATAATTGGACCACCTTCTTCAAGAATCGCGGCAGTGAAGCAAGCGCTAGCATCAACACAAGAATTAGCAGCGCAACAGCCAGAGGCACAAAAACTCGCATCTCCACAATAAACTTGAAGCCACTCTGGGCCTGAAGTCAAACCACTCACTGTCACTGTCAGGTCACTTGATAAAGCAGAAATTGGAATAATCGCATTATTAATCAAAGTGTCTGACCAGGAATCAAAATCATCAAAATCAAGATCAACTTGATTGTTACCGTCCCAACCAGTCATTGTAATCGTACCAGCAGAAGAAAAACCAATTCCTTGAATATCTATAGCTAAACCACGTTCTTGAACGTTTGGCACCAGACAAGCGATTCCTGGACCAGGCGTTCCAGCAACAACTTCAAAAAAATCTACTGGGCCTTCTGGGTAAGAACCATTCCAACCATCGTTGCTAAAAACATTTATTTTATAATCACCCAAAGCAATATTCGGAACAATTGCCTTAACTCTAAAATATCCCGGATAATGGACCGGATCAATTTCTTGCCAACGAACAATACCGCCACAAGAAACTAAATCCGCTGAAAAACTATCAAATTTTACTGCGCTATTAGCTCCATAAGCATCAAAATGCCAACCTTCAATCGTAATGTACTGTCCAACTGGCGCGCTATCAGCATCTGGCCTGACTTTACAAATTTTAACCTCATCTCCGTCCATCGGTTCAGGGCAGGTCGGAATAGTTACTGGTGGTGGAATAATCACCACTGAGCCACCTTCACCCCCGCCGGCTCCTGTTGCGTCAACAATCTTAGAAATTACAAAACGAGCAATCAAATAAGAAGACATGATAATGATCAAACCAATGACTGCGCTAGTGATCAACAACTTTGCTTTTTGAATTTGCTCTGCGCTTCCTTGAGAAGTCATCCAGAGCCAGCCACCGTAAATAATCAAAATTACTGCAATAATCCCCAAGAAACCCAAGAAGATGTTAATTAAGCTATTGACGATGCCAACAACGTCTCTGGTCCCTAAATTGGAATTAACTAAATCATTAACCCCAAAACCATCAGTGGCTTGAGCAAAAACTTGTTCTGCTCGCCAAAAGAAGATGATGCTAAGCGGTAAAAATGTGGCTAGTAATTTTTTCAACATTTTTTTAGATTATCTTTTTATTTTTTATTTATCAAAATTAATTTTCTTCACAATGCAAGCCAGAAGCGCACTCCAAACTAAAGTCAGTATCACAAGCACAAGAATGCCCGGTTGGGTCATCACAAGCGCAAGGGTACCAACAATTCTGATAGACATCTTGAATGCCAGATAACAAAGTTGGTTTATATTGAGTCAAAGAATCAAATTTATCATGAGAAATTCTAATCGCTTTTCCAGAAACGACGTTTAACCAATAATTTATCGCCGTAGCTGGAGTTTTGACTAATTTAACATGCTCAGAATTAACCGAGGAAGTCAAAAGATTCTTATTAAAACTTACTTGAACTGGAGCAGATAGATCAACATCAGAAACACTTTGCATTGAGCTAATTTCTGGAGGTGACAAATCAATCGTATCATTAGTCGAAAAAGACCAAATATAATTTCCACCAGCTATTCCATCGCCATTTCCATCAAGCTGATTATCAGCCATATCTTTGATTAAGTCAGTCACTTCTGAAGTCAAACTTTCATTAGCTGGCAAACAATAAACATCACCGCCACAAGAATTTGTTCCACATAAATCATTGGTCAAAAATTCTACAGTCTGATATTGATTAGAAATCAAATATTGACCGCTAATGATTGTTGCTGTGCTATTTTTAGTTGTCAAATTAGTAAAATCCGGATAAACACCAGAAGCGAGCATTGGATTAACTGCTTCTGAAAAATTAACTTGAACTACAGTATTACGAGGATTAACAGAGCTTGCTACCGGAATAACTGAAGTCACTGTTGGTGGAGTCAAGTCTATTTCATTGCTAATTGTGAAATCCCAATCATAACCGTTTAAACCAAAGGCTAAGTCCCCGTTTTCTTTGTGGATATTATTACTTAAAGCAAAATTATATTCTGTCTCACCATTAGCGTTTCCTAGATGTAAGCCTGCATCTGTGTCATAAGGATTAAAGGCAAAAACCTTATGATCAGCGCTGACTATTACTTTTAACTTTGTATTATCAAAAACAGTGCTATTTGTCCGATCAGTAAGGATTAAATTATCTACTTTGGCACACAAATCAAAATCACAATCAACAGCAGTCGTTAAATCATCAAGATTCATTGGCTCTTTAAAAGTAATATAGATATTAGTATTGCGAGGAACATCGGTGGCGTTTCTAGCTGGATAATGACTCTCGATTATTCCACCACCAATACCAACTCCACCAACATAGCCGCCGCCACTTCCTGGGCCATCATAGCCAGTAGCGTCAGAAATTTGTTTTAAAATAAAACGAGCAATTCCATAAGAAGCTAAAATAATTACCAGACCAATCACTGCGCTGACTATGGTTTTTTTAGCTTTTTCAATCTTATCAGCCTCACCCTGAGAAGTCATCCAGGTCCAACCAGCGTAAATTATAATTAGAGTTGCCAAAATTCCTAAGAAACCAAGGATAACATTGATAATCAAAGCAATTGTTTCTCTAATGTCTCTAGTACCTAAGCCAGTATCAACTAAATCATTAACACCAAAATTACTGACGGTTTGAGCCGAGACTAAATCTGGCAACAAAAAAATAACTGCTGTTAAAATAATTAGAAAAACAGTTATCTTTCTTTTTGTTAGCATGGGATTGTAAGTTAAAAAATAAAAAACTAATTAGCTAGTTTAGCTTTCACCAAAGCTTGAACAACTTGTCCGTCAGCCTGGCCTTGAGTTCTTTGCATTATTTCTTTCATTGCTTGGCCAAAATTTTCTACACCGCCAGCAATTACTTCGTCAACTATTTTTTGTAGCTCCTCTTCAGACATTGCGGCTGGCAAATAAGCTGATAAAATTTCAGCCTCTTGCCTTTCTTGAGCGGCAAGTTCTGGACGATTTCCTTGTTCAAAAGAGGCTACAGCATCATTACGTTTTTTAAGCTCTCTTTTTAAAACTAAAAAAATATCCTGTTCTGACATTTCTGTCTCTGGTTTTTTATCAGCAATGGCTTGATTTTTCAAAGAAGTTTTTAACATTCTCAAAACCGACAATTTTAACTCTTGTTTAGTTCTAAGCGCTTCTTTAAAATCTTGCTCAATTTTTTCTAATAATTCCATAGATAATCATCAATATGCTGCTTAGATAAAGATTCATCTAAGCAGAAACTAAAGACTATTTATTATAACGACGATTAAAGAAATCATCTAATTTGCCAACGCGTTTTAAGTAGTCAATCTTATCGGTCATGTCAATGCGACGTAAAGCAGTTTCTTTTTGTTCACGTCTTGAACTTTTGCCAGTATGAAAACGTACTTTTTTCGCTTGCAAAATCTTACCACTTTGAATGGTTTTCTTGGTAAATCTTCGGATCAAACTCTCAAAAGACTCATTGTCTTTTTTCTTAACTTCTAGCATATTAGCACCTCTCTTTCTGTATTATCTAAATTATTCTTAGAATAAAATCTCAGACTTTATTCTTCTATTATAATGACAAATTTTTTGCAAAAAGTCAATCCCAACAAGCATTTGCTTGCTGGGACTAAAATTTAACTGAAAAAATGTTATTTTTTGACTGCTTTGATTTTTAAAACTTTTTCCACAACCCGAGCATTTAAACGCTTTTGGACTTCTTTGACTACTTTTTTATAATCAACGGTTTCCTGAACGCCACTCTCCATATCTCTAATCAAAATTGTTTCGTCAGAAATCTCTTTCTGCCCCATGATCAAAGCATATTTTGCATGACGATGATCAGCGAGCTCTAACTGATTTTTTAAACCATTTTTATAAACATCTTCTGAAATTGAAATTCCAGCCTCTCTTAATTCTTTCATTAGACGCAAACTTTTTTTCCTTGCTTCTTCACCTAATTGAGCAAGATAAACATCTGGACGATGCGCAGCTGGTAATTCTACTTTCTTTTCTTTCATTTTATTAATCACTCTCTCAACTCCCATAGCAAAGCCAATGGCCGGTGTTTCTCTTCCGCCCAAATTTGCCACCAAGTCATCATAACGTCCTCCGCCACCTAAAGCCTGCAACTTTCCTTCTTCATCGCCCTCAACGATCTCCCAAGCAGTTTTGGTGTAATAATCTAAACCTCTGACTATTTTTGGATTCAAAGTGTAATTAATATCTAATTCATCTAAATATTCTAAAACGGCAGTAAAATCTTTATTACAATCTTCACAAAGATAATCAATCATTTGCGGAGCCGCTTGTCCAATATCCTGACATTTTTTTACTTTACAATCTAACAAACGAAGTGGATTTTTTAATAAACGTTTTTGACAATCAGCACACAAATCTTTTTTGTGTTCTTTAAAATATTGAGTTAAAGCTTTGATATATCTCGGACGGCAATTCTCATCACCAATGCTATTAATCTGAATTTGGGCTGTAATTCCTAATTCTTGCAAAATAACATAGGACATACTTATTAATTGCGCATCAATAATCGGATCTTTTTCACCAATTACTTCAAAACCAAATTGCCAAAACTGACGATAACGTCCAGCTTGCGGTTTGTCGTGCCTAAATTGTGGAGCAAAATAAAACAATTTTACTGGTTGAGGTAAATTAAGCATGCCGTGTTCAATGTAAGCCCTGACTACTCCGGCAGTATTTTCTGGACGTAAAGATAATTTCTCACCACCTTGATCAACAAAAGAATACATTTCTTTTGAAACAGCATCAGTTTCTTCACCAACCGCTCGTTTAAAAAGCTGAGTTGATTCAACAATTGGTGTTTCGATCAAAGAAAAGCCATAATCTCGAGCAAGAGAAAATACTTGTTTCTTGATAAAATCCCAAATCAATTGCTCAGAAGGAAGAATATCTTTCATCCCCTTGATTAATTGTACTTGAGTTTTTTTAGATTTTTTTTTGCTGGCCATAAAATTTTGACTTAAAAATTTTTAGTAGCTTGGCGGATTAAAAGTGGCTATTCGATCTATTGGCCAACCACGAAACCAAACTTTACCAATAATATATTTTTCATTTAGCGCTTTAAAATACCGAGAGTCTTGACTGACCTGTCGATTATCACCTAAAACAAAATATTCATCGTCTGCTAAAGTTAATTCTGGAAAACTTTGGCTAGACAAATCTTTAACATAAGGTTCGGAAATCTGCTGACCATTGATAAAAACATCGCCAGAATGAATTTCTATTGTTTCACCAGGCAAGCCAATTACTCTTTTGATATAATATTGTTTAGTATTTTTTGGATTGCGAAAAACAATTACCTCTCCCCGCTCTGGTTGATCAAAACGATAAGATATTTCATCGATGATTAAATATTCTTTGTCATAAAAATTTGGCTCCATCGAAGCACCTTCAACGTAGAAAGGTTGAATCAAAAACATTCTAACTGGCAAAATAATAGCCAAGGAAATCAAAACTACTTTTAAAACCTCAAAGACCAAAAGACCAAATTTCTTAGCCCAAACCAAAACAATATTTTCATTATCAGAGGAAAAATTATCCAAATTTAAATCTTGGCTTTCTACCTCTTTAATATTTTCTAAGGGATCAGCTGAATTATTTTCTGCTTCAACTGAATATTTTTCATTTTCCATAAATATATAAATTAAACAAAATCATTATACACAATGCCCAAATTTAAGGCAAACTTAGACTTTTTACTCTAATCTCAAGGCATTGACTTTAGGCCCTTATTTCTTGTATAATGCAAGTACTTTTATTTAAAATAATAAGCATTTTATATTGCCAATGGCTGCCTCTGATTTTACAAAAAAGAAGATAAACTTCATTGAAGAAGAACATCAAATAGAGCTTCAAAAAAGACCAGAAATCATTCACCAAACAAGCTCAACAAAAACCCCTCAAGCAAATCGTACTACTTCAAAAAACTCCAAACGCAGGAAAAAAATTTCCTATTTTTTTATCTTTTCAATAATTTTTTTGGGTTTATTGAGTAATATTTTAGCCGATGGAAATAACAGCTTTTTGTCTGGAATTAAACATAGTTATTTACTTAGACAAATTTTCAATATTGTCTCCCCTGCTGAAAAATATTTACAAGGTGAACAAGAAGATCGAATTAACTTTTTGATCTTGGGAATGGGCGGAGAAGGACATAGTGGTCCATATTTAACCGACACAATCATTTTGGCTAGTTTTCAACCATCAAGTAAAAAAGCTGCTCTAATTTCTATCCCTCGTGACATGATTGTGCCAGTTTCTAAAAATAACTATAAAAAAATTAATAGTGTTTATACTATTGGCAAAAACCAAACTGGAGACGGCGGTGCTTTCACCAAAGAAATTGTCAGCGAAACATTAGGCTTGCCAATTCACTATTTTGTTTCTGTTGATTTTCAAGGCTTTGTGGAGATCATCGATTCTCTTGGTGGCGTCGATGTCACTGTTGATCGAGATTTTACTGATTATCAATTTCCAACTGAAGATTATAAATATCAAGTAATTTCTTTTGAACAAGGCGAACAAGAAATGGATGGTTTAACTGCCTTACGTTTTGCCAGGTCCCGTCACGGCAACAATGGCGAAGGATCTGACTTTTCTCGTAGTATCAGACAACAAAAAATATTAAGCGCCTTAAAAGATAAAATTACTTCTTTCAACACTTTGATTAACCCCAAAAAAATTACCGATCTTTTTTCTTTGGTTAATCAATACACTCAAACTGATTTAGAGCCTTGGGAGGCTGTAAAATTAGTTCACATGGTCAAAGGACTAGACAGTCAACAAATTGTCAGTCAATCAATTGATGCTCGTCCAGGTGGATTTTTAAAAGCTGGCATTGCTCTAGACGGGGCTTATATTTTACAACCAGTCACTGGTAACTTTGAGCAAATCCAAAAATTAGCCGCCAATATCTTTGACTTACAAGAAGTCAGTGAAGAAAAAGCCAACATTGTCATCCAAAACGGCACCGAAGTTCCAGGATTAGCCCTGCAAGGCGTCAATCATTTAAACTATATGGGCTACTCAGTCTTAAGATATGGCAATGCTTTGGAGCAAGACAAAAAGCAGACAATCCTGTATGATTACTCTGGAAATAAAGAAAACACTCGTAAAACTCTAGAAAAAATCTTTGCCACCAAAGCTCTGACTAATATTCCGGATGAATATTCTAATCAAAAAATAACAGAGGCTTGGGACATCAGAGATGAAAATAATGAATTTGCTGATTTAGATTTTTTAATTATTTTAGGTCAAGATCAGGTAATTGATGAGAATTTAGAAATTGTTACCACAATTGATCCAAGTTTATTTAATACTAGCACTACAAGCTCTTCAATAGAAGCAACTAATCAAGATCAAGAATAAAAAAATGTCTAAACTTTATAAAGTAGCTATCATTGGTAGGGTCAACGTCGGCAAATCAAGTTTGTTTAATGTTTTGATTTCTGAAAAAAAAGCCATTACCTCAAAAGTTGCCGGTACAACTCGTGATCGTAATTATGCCATTTGTTCTTGGCGTGATCTTGATTTTGAAATTATCGATACCGGTGGTCTAGCTAAAGCAGAAAATGAGATCGACGAAGAGATCACCAAACAAATACTGATTGCCGCCAAAGAGGCTGATTTGATCTTATTTGTAGTCGATGTCAAAACCGGCATCATGCCTGATGATCGAAATATTTTAAAAATACTCCGACCATTAAAAAAAGAAGTTTTATTAGTTGCCAATAAAGCAGATAATAATAAACTACGTAATCAAAGCGCTGAATTTTACCAACTAAACATCGGCGACCCACATTTAATTTCAGCAGCTAGTGGAGTTGGTACCGGCGACTTATTGGACCAAGTTGTCAAAAAATTAAAAAAAATCAAAAAACCAAGTACCAAAATAACCAAAACTGAAGATGTGGACATTATCAAAGTAGCTTTAGTTGGTCAGCCAAATGTCGGAAAATCTTCTTTGATCAATGCTCTCTTGGGACAAGAAAGAGTAATTGTTTCACCAACGCCACACACTACCCGTGACTCACAAGATATTAAAGTAAGCTATTTTAAACAAAGCATCACTTTTATTGACACTGCGGGCATGCGTCGCCGAAGTCGCAAGGCAATCGACCCTTTTGAAAAACAAAGTGTTGAGCAAAGCTTAGAAAGCATCAAAAAAGCAGATATCGCTATTTTTGTACTAGACGCTCAGGAAAAGATAGGCTTTCAAGATAAAAGACTAGCCAAAGAATTAGAAGAAGCTGGTGTGGGCATTATTATCTTAGTTAATAAATGGGACTTAGTACCAGACAAAGACACTGATACTGCACAAAAATTTACCGACTATTACCGAGCACAATTGCCTTATCTTCCTTGGGCTCCTATCTTCTTTACTTCTGCTGAAACAAAAAATAATCTCCACAAAATTTTTCCAACTATTGTCGAAGTTTATAAAGAAAAATTTAAAAAAATAGATGAAAATGCTTTAGATAAGTTGTTAAAAAAACTAGTCAAAAAACACAAACCAGCCAGAGGAAAAGGCACTAAACATCCTTACATTTATTCTCTAAAACAACTAAAAACTAATCCGCCAACTTTCGCCGTCAAAGTAGACTTCAAAGCCACGATGCATCTTTCTTATCTTAATTTTATTGAAAATAACTTAAGATATAAATTTGGTTTTGTTGGTGTACCGATCAGAATTCATCAACAAAAATCTCAGAACGCTCAAGACAAATAAAATCTTTAAGCAAAAAGCATATGAAATTAATCATTGGCTTAGGAAATCCTGGAACAGAATACCAACTTACTCGTCATAATTTTGGCTTTTTAGCCTTAGAAGAATTGGCCAAAAAACATCAGCTAAAATGGCAAGAACGCAAAAAAGAAAAAGCTGAAACTTGTGAATTTATTTTAGGAAAAGAAAAGATCATTCTCGCAAGACCACTGACTTTTATGAATGATTCTGGATTTGCGGTTGCTAATTTGAAAAGGTTCTATAAAATTAAAACTGAAAATATCGTAATTATTTACGATGACTTGGATCTTGATTTTGGGAAAATAAAAATTTCTTATAACCGTTCTGCCGGCGGACACAATGGTGTAAGCTCGATTATTCAATACTTAAAAAGCAAAGAATTTATTCGTCTCCGTTTAGGAATTGCCCCTCAAAAAGGACCAGCGGAAAAGTTTGTTTTACAAAAATTTTCAGTTGCTCAAAAAAAACAACTAACTGAAATTATCGACACTAGTCATTTGGCTCTAGAAAATATCTTGAAAGAAGGCAAAGAGTTGGCTGCAAATAAATATAATTAAAATAGGGACCCCCGCGCGAAGCAAGGGTCCCCAGGTACACGGAACGGCCGGCAATGCGGCCTAAGGAAGGGGCGAATGATTCATTAGAATCTGACTTTGCTAAAATAACATAGTTTTAATTTCCTGTCAAATATAAAATCCTCCCCGGGGACCTTTGGGGAGGATTTTTGAGTCAACGCATTCTGGACACAGGACAAATCGTGGTAAATAGTGGATAAGGGCGTGCCTTTGGGTGGGTGGAACCAGAATGAGTAACTCAAGGTGGGAATGTGCTTAAATTCGACTTTAAGCTAACATTATTAAAACTAAATGTCAATTTAGTTATCTAGCCATTCCAAAAGAGTTCGTACTCCGTAGCCAACACCACCAATTGGCGTATAAGTATTCAAAGCTTTCTCAGCATAAGCAGGACCAGCAATATCTAAGTGCGCCCAAGCTGTGCCTGCCTCAATAAATTCGCTCAAAAATAAAGCTGCGGTAATTGAACCTCCGCCACGAGAATTAGGAATATTGCGAATATCAGCAATGCTGCTTTTATTTAATTCTCTATACTCTTCCGGCAAAGGCATCAGCCACATTTTTTCTCCACTGGTCTCTGCTGCTTTTAATAAATCTTTGGCTAAAAGATCTTGATTAGCATACAAAGCGGCATACTCGCTTCCCAAGGCAACGATACAAGCGCCAGTCAAAGTTGCCAAATCAACTACCGTGCTGACTTTTTGCTTTTGAGCATAAGCCAAAGAATCAGCTAAGGTCACTCGACCTTCTGCGTCAGTATTGCCAATTTCAATTGTCTTGCCCTGCAAATTAGTAACTACATCACCGGGTTTTAAAGCAGATCCTGAAGGCATATTTTCACAAGCAGCAATAATGCCGTGAACTTCTATTTTTGGCTTCAGTTCTGCTAAAACTGAAAATAAACCTAAAACAGTTGCTGCACCGCCCATATCCATCTTCATATCGGTCATACCTTCACCAACTTTGATATTTAAACCTCCGCTATCAAAAGTGATTCCCTTGCCAACAATAGCAACCTTATCCTTGGCTTTTTGTTTGGGTAAATACTTTAAATGAATAAACTTCAAAGGTTCTTCTGAGCCACGATCAACCCCCAAAAAAGCCTGCATACCTAATTTTTCTACTGCTTCTTTTTCTAAAATTTTCAATTTAATTTCTTTATGATTTTTATTAGCAATCTCCTCGGCTTGCTTAGCCAAAAAAGTTGGCGTCATTACACCCGCTGGTTCATTGATTAAATCACGAGCAAGCATTGTTCCTTGAGCAAAAAATAATCCTCTCTCCCAAAACTTCTTAAACAGATTTCTTTTCTTGGCATCAAGACAAACAAAAATTACTTCTAGATTATTTTCTTTTTCTTTTTTGTTCTGATACTTATCAAAATTATACAAAGCCAAGTTTAAACCCTCTGAGATGCTTTGAGCTAATTTTTCTATTTCAGTCGCAGATTTAAACCAAGCGCTTGGCTCTAAGGCTAAACTTTTAATTTTGTTATTTAAAATATAATTACCTAAAAATCCACTAGCTTGACGCCAATCTTCTTGATTCATTTTTTGCTCATTTCCTGTACCATAAAAAATAACTGTTGTTTCAGAAATTTGAAAACTAAAAATCTGAGCTTTTTTGCCAGTAAATTTTTCTTTGTCCAAACGACTTAAAACACTCTGATCTGTGGTCAAATTTTTTAGCAAAAGATTTATTTTTATCTGGTCATTTAAGACCGGATAAAACAACAAATCCGTTCCCTGTTCTATTGTATTTGATTTACAAAATTTTAATTCCATATATTTACTATTAATTATCTAATTTAAACTATCATAAGCCACTAAATCTGGCAAATAAACAAAAAACCTCACGAATTCAACGAGAGGTTTTTGTATCAAAAACGATAATAATTTAATTATTTGACATTTACTCTGACTCCGGGCCCCATAGAAGAGCTGATGGTAAGAGATTTGATATAGGTTCCTTTAACAGAGCTTGGTTTATTTTTCTTCAGAGTTTCTAAAAATAACTTAAAGTTTTCTTCTAAAGCAGAACTTTCAAAAGAAACCTTGCCGATAGTCAAATGAACATTTGAGGTGTCGTCGTTTTTATAGGAGACTTTACCTTTTTTTAATTCACTGATCATTTTAGAAACATCTTCGCCAATTGTCCCTGTTTTTGGATTAGGCATCAAACCTTTTTGTCCCAAAACACGAGCAACAACAGCTAAGGTTTTCATAAAAGCTGGAGTAGTAATTGCAACATCAAAATCACATTTTCCAGTTTTTTTGATTTCTTCTACAAGCTCATTGTCACCAACAACATCAGCGCCAGCAGCTTGAGCCTCTTTGATTTGTTCAGTAGGAACAAAAGCAGCTACTCTGACAGTTTTACCAGTGCCGTGTGGCAAAATTACTGAATCTCTGATAATTTGATCGCTCTTTTTTGGATCAATGCCTAATTTAGCATGAACCTCTACGGAAGCATCAAATTTGACCTTAGAAGTTTCTTTAACCAAGGCAATAGCCTCAGGAAGATCATAAACTTTATCTGCTTCAATTTTTGCTTTTGCTTCTTTTAATCTTTTGCTTATTTTCATAGTTATATTATTTGCGAGGTAATAACGTTTATTGGACTTTTGATAAACTCCCTCAAAAATTAATTACTCTTGAATGCTAATGCCCATTTGACGAGCAGTGCCAGCGATGATTTTTTTTGCTTGCTCAAGATCATTGGTGTTTAAATCTGGCATTTTCTTTTCTGCAATCTCAGCTAGTTGACTTTGGGTCAATTTACCGACTTTCATTTGCAAAGGTGAACCAGATCCTTTTTTTAAACCAAGTTTATCTTTGATCATTTCAGCAGCAGGGGCAGTTTTTAAAATAAAACTAAAAGTACGATCTTCATAGATGGATAATTCTACTGGAACAACTTCCCCCATTCTATCTTTTGAAGCCTCATTAAATTGACTACAAAAATCCTGAATATTCAAACCATGTGGCCCTAAAGCAGTACCGACTGGCGGAGCAGGAGTTGCTTTGCCGGCCTGGATCTGCAATTTGACAATCTGTTTTACTTCTTTTGCCATAAAAATTTATTATCAATTATATTTTTTTAATTTGTAAAAAGTCTAACTCAACCGGGGTTTCACGACCAAACATGGAAACCAAAACTTTGGCCTTACCACGAGCTTCGTCAACTTCTGAAATCTTACCTTCGTATTCTTTAAATGGACCATCGGTGATCTTCACTGACTCACCAACTTCAATGTCTACTTTGTATTCTGGCTCTTCTTCACCCATTCGATCCAGCAAAGAAGAAATTTCTTCTTCGGAAACTGGAGAAGGAGTGGTTCCTGAACCAATAAAACCAGTGACATTTGGTGTGTTACGTACGACGTACCAAGAAGCATCAGTGACAATCATATTGACCAAAACATAACCTGGAAAGATTTTTTCTTTAACCATTTTACGCTTGCCATTTTTAATTTTGATTTTTGTTTCTGTTGGAATTAAAACATCAAAAATCTTATCCTCCATATCCATGGATTCAATTCTTTGACGCAAATTTCTCGATACATTTTCTTCGTACCCAGAATAAGTATGTAATACATACCACCGTCTGCCTTGTTGTGATGTTTGCTTAGGCATATTTGATATTTATAATTTTAAATTTAGATAAATAACTCTAAAATTTTATTCAACAAAAAGTCAATTCCACCCAAAAAAATAGCAACTAACAAAGAAATAACAATAACGATTCCTGTATGCTGTAAGGTGGTTTGTTTGGATGGCCAGGAAACCTTAGCCAACTCCGTTCTTGATTCTTTGAGATAATTTATAAGTTTACTCATATTTGCTGATCTTTGTATTTTAAAACAGCTGTTGAGGGAGCTGTTATCTTGCCAAAACTATAGCAAAAAAAATATCTTTAGTCAAGCCTAAAAGCTAAAATCTCAAAAAAGCCCAGAAAAATAACAAAAAGTCCAAAAAAGCCCCAATTCAGGGGCTTTTCTTTAAATATCTAAATTTTGTACTGACTTAGCACGCGTCTGAATAAACTTCTTACGCGGTGCTACTTCTGAGCCCATTAAAACTTCAAATACCTCGTCAGCTTTAGCGGCCTCTTCAATAGTCACCATCTTCATCAATCTGGTTTTTGGATCCATGGTTGTTTCCCATAATTGAGAAGGGTTCATTTCTCCCAAACCCTTGTAGCGTTGCAAATTAACTTTAGCGGTTTTTTTCACAGCAACTTCCTCAGTTTCTTCGTTAGAATCAGATTCTGACGAAGGATCTGTCTCGCTTGCCTCAACAGCTAAATCGACGTCTTGAATATTATATTTTTTCTTAATCAGTTCCAAAGCTGCTTCATTATAAACATATTGAACGTCTTTTCCTTGTTGTACTCGATACAATGGAGGCTGAGCAATATAGATATGTCCTGAACGCATCAATTCTGGAAAATGACGATAAAATAAAGTTAACAACAGAGTTCGAATATGAGCTCCATCAACATCCGCATCGGTCATGATAATAATTCGATCATAACGCAATGATTCGATATTGAATTGTTCTCCAATGTTTGTGCCCAAAGCAATGATTAAAGATTTGATTTCATTGTTGGCAAGCATTTTATCCAAACGAGCTCTTTCAACATTTAAAATTTTACCACGAAGCGGTAAAATAGCCTGAAAACGACGATCACGTCCTTGTTTGGCTGAACCACCAGCGGAATCTCCCTCAACAATATAAAGTTCAGATTCTTTCGGATCACGACTAGAACAGTCAGCGAGTTTTCCAGGCAAAGTCAAACCATCTAAAACACCTTTTCTCAAAACTGTTTCACGAGCTGAACGCGCTGCCGCACGAGCTTGAGCAGCGAGCAAACATTTTCCTAAAATATCTTTGGCGTCACGAGGATTTTCTTCTAAAAATATTTCTAAAGATTCTGAAAAAATACTTTCAACAACCGGACGAACTTCCACGTTTCCAAGTTTAGCCTTGGTTTGTCCTTCAAATTGTGGCTCAGGTAATTTCACGCTAACGATTGCTGTCAAACCTTCTCGCACATCATCAGAGGTAAGATTTTGGTCTTTCTCTTTTAAGAAACCATTTTTTCTAGCGTATTTGTTTAAAACGCGAGTCAAAGCAGCTTTAAAACCAACCAAATGACTTCCGCCTTCTGGATTGTGAATGTTGTTAGCAAAAGCGTACATTACTTCCCGATAATCAGTAGTGTACTGAAAAGAAATTTCAACGCTGATATCATCTTTTTCTTTACTGACATAAAAAACATTTTGCTGTTTTGCTTCGTTGTTGTGATTCAAATGTTTGATATAAGAAGCAATTCCTCCTTCAAAATAATATCGATAAGACTTGGCAGTATGGCCACTACGATCATCATAAATATTAATCTTGATTCCTTTGGTCAAATAAGCTTGCTGACGCAAATGCTCAACGACAATATTCCAATCAAACTCAGTGACTGTAAAAATAGTTGGGTCTGGTAAAAAGATTTGAGTTGTACCGGTTTTTTTGGATGTGCCGATAGCTTTGACTTTGGAGACTGGCTTACCGATTTTGTATTCCTGCATCCAAACTTTACCATCACGACTAATCTCTGAACGCATCCAAGTAGACAAAGCATTGACCACCGAAACACCAACACCGTGCAAACCACCCGAAACTTTGTAACCACCATCGCCAAATTTACCTCCAGCATGCAAGGTGGTCATTACGGTTTCTAAAGCTGACTTTTTGGTCACCTTGTGCGTATCAACTGGAATACCACGACCATTATCAGAAACAGAGACTTTGCCCTCTGGTAGCAATCTTACTTCGATCGTATCTGCATGACCAGCCATGGCTTCGTCAATACCATTGTCTACAACTTCCCAAATTAAATGATGCAAACCAGCGGAAGCGGTATTTCCGATATACATACCCGGACGTTTACGCACCGGATCCAATCCTTCTAGCACTGTAATCTGCTCGGCACCATACTTTTGGCCCTTATTTTTTTCTTTAATTTCTTTTTTTAGCATATTTTTACTACTTTTCAAGATAGTCTAATTTTAACACAAAAAGAGCAAAAAAACAAGCCAAAATTGACCTGTTTTTTTACCTAATTTCAGCCAAAAACTAACGTATTTGAGCCTGAAATTTTTTATTTAAAATATCCAAGATTTTCTTGATTAATTGTTCAACGTCTTCTGATTCTAAAGTCTTTTCAGGGCTACGAAACTCTAAATGAAAAGCAATTGATTTTTTGTTTTCTGGCACACCTTTACCCATAAAAACATCAAAAGGCTCAACATTAATTAACAAAGGAGAGACTTTGACTATTTCTTTAACTAAATCTTCCCACAAAACATTTTTTCCAACTAAAATTGCCAAATCACGATTAACACTAGGAAACTTAGCTAAGGATTGATAGCTTGTATTTTGATTAATATATTTTACCAAACTAGAAAAATTTAATTGCCACCAGGCTACTTGAACTTTTGTCGGACCACTATCAAACAAAGATTCTTTTAATAACCCAAACTGCCCCAAAATAACATCTTGCTCTTTGATGTTGTAAACTAGCTTGCTAAAATTATTGGTTGTTTTTTCTAAAATAAAATTTAAGCCCAAATACTCACCCAAAGACTCTAATAAACCTTTGACCTCCAAAAATGCCACTTGTTCATCTTTGACCGTCACCTTGACTCCGCTGATCTGTTTGTCTTGCGCTGGTAAATATTTTTTCTTGGCAGGGTCAACATGATAAACTCCTTTTTTATTTTTATCAAAAACCCTTTCTAATTCAAAAATTCTTATTTCATCAAAAAAACGAAAATTCTCTTCAGCTTTAGCAAGTAAATTTGGCAACAAAGATAAGTTTAAATAAGCCTGATCAGCACTGATTGTATTTTTAACTTTGATATGTTCAGTTAAATTTAAGCCTAACTTTTCTGCCCAAGAAACATTGGTAAATGGATAATTATAAACCTCTGTATATTCTTGCGCCAGACTAAGCCAATAACGCAAATCCTTGGTCGTGGTGTGCGCCAAATCAATTTGTGGCGTTTGAATTTTAGCCTCTGGCAAAGAAGCTTGAATATTGTCGTAGCCATAAATTCTTGCTACTTCTTCAACAATGTCTTCAGGGATAGAAATATCTTTGGTTGCTCTAAAAGATGGAACTTTGATTTCAAAAATTTTATTTTTATAAGTTACTTTAAACTGTAATCTTCCTAAGATATCTTTGATTTCTTTAGTCGGAATCACTACACCAAAACGCTTATTGATCAAATCCTCTGGCACACTCAAAGTTATTTCTGAAAAAGGACTATTGTTAACATCAACTAGCCGACTCGCAACATAAGCTTCTTCATTTAAAGCTAAAATTAATTCTGCTGCTTTTTTGATCGCTAATTCTGCTATTTCTGGGTCCAAAGATTTTTCAAAACGAGACGAACTTTCTGATCTCAAACCAAGGGCTGTAGAAGTACGTCTGATATTTGAAGCTTGAAAATTTGCTGACTCTAAAATAATATTTTCTGTTTCAAGGCTAATTTCACTATTTTGACCGCCCATAATTCCAGCTAAGGCCACGTACTTTTTACCATCAGAAATCATCAAACTATTTTCATTCAAGCGCCTTTTGACGCCATCTAAAGTCACAAATTTTTCTCCTTTTTTAGCGCTAAGCACTTGGATCTCTTGACCCTCAATCATTTTCGCATCAAAAGCATGCATTGGCTGACCAAGTTCGTACATTACATAATTAGTGACATCAACAATATTATTAATCGGCCTTAAACCAACCGCCTCTAAGCGCACCTTGAGCCACCAAGGAGAAGGAGCGATCTTAACATTTTTAATCACTAAACCTAAATAACGAAAACATTTATCTTTATCTTTGACAGTGACTTTTAATTTTTCCTCTTCTTTGATTTTTAGTTCTGAAACTTGATATTCTTTTAATTTCAAACGATAAATCGCCGCTACTTCCCGAGCTAAGCCATATTGCCCCCAAAGATCTGGACGATGATTAATAGACTTGTTATCGATATCAATGACAAAATCATTAAGCTGCAAAGCTTGAGATAAATTTTGACCAACTTTCAAATTAAAACTGCTTAAGTCTAAAATTTCTTTTTCAGATTTTGCTGGAAATAAATTGTTCAGACCAATTTCCGAAGAAGCAGCAATCATGCCGTTGCTTTCAATACCGCGAATTTTTACTTTTTCTAAAGTAACTAATTCCCCTTCTCCGTGCCATTTGACTTGAGAACCAACTGTCGCTACAGCAACTAACATTCCTTTGCTTAAATTTGTACCACCGCAAACAATTTGCTCAACACTTGAACCTAAGTCAACCTGACAAACTTGCAAACGATCAGCATCAGGATGTTCGGCCAGCTCTTTGATTTTTCCGACTACCACACCTGCTAGACTTGCTGACTGATCAAGTACCTCTTCTACTTCTACCGTGGACATGGTTAACTGATGCGCTAAATCTTGAGCACTTAAATCACTTGGTAATTTTAGCCAACTTTTAAGCCAATTAACTGATAAATACATATAATTAAAACTGTTTTAAAAATCTTAAATCGCCAGACTCTAACAAACGAATATCATTGATTCGATATTTCATCATCGTCATTCTAGTCAAACCAAGCCCAAAAGCAAAACCAGAATATTTTTTTGAATCGACACCACCAGCTTCCAAAACTTTTGGATGAACCATGCCGCAAGGCATCAATTCTAGCCAACCAGACTGTTTACAGACCGAACAACCATCACCAGAACAAACCAAACATTTAATATCCATTTCGAAACCAGGCTCAACAAAAGGAAAAAATCCTGGACGTAAACGCACATCTACTTCTCTTCTAAAAACTGCTGACAATAAAGTTTTCATCGTCGCAATTAAATTGCCGATATTAATATCCTCATCAACCATTAAACCTTCTAGCTGATAAAAAGTATGATCATGAGAGGCATCTGTCGCTTCATAACGAAAAACTCGTCCAGGAAAAATACCTCTAAACGGAGCACCGTATTTTTCTAACATTCTAACTTGCAAATTAGAGGTATGAGTTCTTAATAAATTATCACCCTCTAACCAAAAAGTATCTTGAGTATCACGAGCCGGATGATCATCTGGGATATTTAAAGCTGTAAAATTATAATAATCTGATTCTAATTGTGGACCATCGTAAATCGAAAAACCCATAGCCAAAAAAGCATCTTCAATTTCATATTGGACAATAGTAGATGGGTTAAGATGTCCGATCTCTTTTTTTATTCCTGGTAAAGTTGGATCAAAATCTAAATCTTCGGATTCTTTTTTGTCTCCACTGATAATTTTCTCGGCTTTAGAAAACAAAACAACAAGTTCTTCTTTTACTTCATTGGCTAATTTTCCGATCTTTGGTTTTTCTTCAACTGACAAATCTTTCAAAGACTTTAAAAGTTCGTTTAATTCGCCTTTGCGACCTAAATATTTATTTTTAAGATCAGCTAAAATCTGGCTATCTTTGATTTCTGCCAAATCTTTCAAAACTGAATCTTTTAAATTTTTTAATTTACTTTCCATAAAATTCTATTTAATCTCCAAATCTTTGCGAAAACTTAAAATAATAAATTCCAATAAAGTAGCAAAAATAATTAATAACAAAATATTCCACCAATTTAATAAGCGAGTTGCCTGTAGAATCAAAGCAACTACTACTACTGTCGCAAAAATAAAAGCTTGACGAAATGATTCAGTGGCAACTTTGTAAGACTGCTCTTTTTTTCTTTGCAACAATTTACGTAACAAAAATCCCAACAAAGAAAGCGTGCCTAAAATGCTTAAAAATAAAGAAAAGTATAGAAAAACGAAAACCACTACATTGGCTTGATCGGGATCAAAATTGCTGATAACCAAGAAAAAGCCCAGCCAGGCAACCACGGTCGCACCGAGCATAGAATAATTGTAAGTTTTTAATTGCATATGGATTAAATATACTAAAAATAACCTAAAAAATCAACCCAGGCATTCAAAGAAAAAAGGCTGATTTTATGATATTTTAGCTCAAAAAATAAAGCGACCTTACTACTTCGGTTTGAAAACTAAGGTTAATTGCTTCGATAAATTCACTTTGCTTGATTTCCAAATCAGCTAAGACCTGATCTGATAAAATAGCAATCGTCAAAATTTTCTTTTTCAAATAAACAGCTCGCGCTAAATGATCAAGATTTTGGCCAAAAAATTCTAGCAACAAGGCATTGGCTTTTTCCAAAACCAAAGCTTCCGTGGCTTGTTGCCAAAGCTGATTTTTCCCGACTCTTCCCGAAGCGACTGCTTTAAAACTATCCCAAGGCATATTGATGATATTATTAATTCTTTTTGGCAAAAGGACAAATCTGCTTAAAATCACAAGTTTGACAAGCAAACCCTGGAGTAGCTGTAAAATCTCCAGATAAAATTGACGCAATGGTTTCTAAAATCCAAGTTTTGGTTTTGTCGATTTCTTTTTCGGTGCCAAGAAAAGATATTGGCGTATTATTATTTAGATAATAAAAAGTCAAAGCTTTCACTGGAACATTAAAAACTTCAGTTGCCGCAATCTGATAAATCAACAATTGTTTTTTATCTTCAAAAGTAATTTTTTCACTTTTTGGTTTACCAGTTTTATAATCAACTATTTCCCAATCACCTTGAGAATCAACATCAACTCGATCAAAAACACCTTTAAAAGAATGTTCACCAAATTTAAGATTAAATCCTTTTTCCAAAAATAAAGGCACTGGCCAGTGGCCCTCAAATTTTTGATAAAATTCTTTCAAGATTTTTTCGCCTTCTTGATGATATTTTTCTTTTTCTTCTGCTCCATCAAACCAATCATCAATCCAAGAATCTTGATAAAATTGCAACAAATCTTTTAAGCTTGGCTCAAGAGTCTTTGCTTTTTCGCCAAACAAATCAGCCTGCTGTTTTTCACGACTCAAAATAATATCGGAAAAAAACTTTTGCAAAGTGCTATGCATAGTTTTACCAAAACTAAAGCTTGCCTTTCCTTTGCTTTGTAATTTGACGACATGAGAATAATAATATTGCCGCGGACAAGTTTCATAAGCCTTGAGCTGAGAAAAAGAAAAACTTTTTGGAATAACATTTTTTACTTTCTCAATGTTCTGATCAACTGTCGGTGGCTCTTTGATTTCTTTAGCTGCGATATCTTGAGCGGCAATTTTTATTTCTTCAATAAAACGAGAAGGCTTACGCTCACGCGTTCCGCCGTAATCTTTGGCATAAGTTAAATAAACAGCTTCTTTAGCGCGAGTCAAAGCTACATAAAATAAGCGTCTTTCTTCCTGCAAATGTGCGTCACCACTCGGCAAAATTTCTTTGATAAAATTTTCTGGAATTTCAATTGGATCACGACGCTCGGTACTTGGAAAACGTAAATGAACTAAATTTGTAATAAAAACATACTTGAACTCCAAACCCTTTGAGCCATGAACTGTCATAATTTTGATCGCATCAGGCCCGGCTTCTTGATCTTGTTTTAAGGCGCCTTGTTCACCGGACTCAAGCTCCATTTCCATTGATTGCAAAAATTGCTTGATTGTCGGCTCCAGCGACTCCTCTTCCCAAGAACGAACTTTTTTAAAAAACTGATTTAAAAAATGCAACTGCTCACGGCTGTAAACACTGTCCTCTAAAGTCAATAATTTTAAATATCCGCTTTCTTCCAGCCAAATATAAATAATCTGAGAAACTGATTTTGTTTTGACAATTTCCGTATGTTTTTTGATTAGTTCCAAAAGCTCATTAATCGTTCTTTGTTCAGCTAAATTCAAATTCAAATGACCTGGATAACTCTGCAAAGTATAATACAAACTCCAAGATTTTTTATAAGCCAAATGATTTAAATTAATCAAGGTCTTAATGTCTAAATTAACACAGGGCAAACTTAAAATTCGAAATAAAGCAGCTGACTCATGATAATTATCCAGCATCTTTAAATAAGCCAAAATATCCAAAACAATATCTTGAGCATACAAACCACGGGAGGCCAAAAACTGATGTGGCCAGCCAACTTTTCTAAGCATGCTAACAAAAGGCGCCGCTTGATCATTTGCTCTAACTAAAATAGCAAAATCAGACCAGTTTAAATCTTTGTTTTTTTTCTTTAAAGAAAATATTTTATTTAAAATACCATCTACTTCAGAATTTTTATCAGCAAAAGATAAAACCTTTACTTCACCTTCATTTTCACTGTGGCTGGTTAATTTTTTATCTAATTTTTTCTTGCCAACCTTTAGCTGCGCCTCTAAGCGATCAGGATCATTGGCTTTGATAAAATTGTAAGCTGTATCCAAAATTTTCTGACCAGAGCGATAATTGTCGGTTAAAAAAATTTGAGCGGCAGCTGGATAATCTTTTTGAAAACTTAAAATATTAGAAATTGCCGCTCCTCTAAACTTATAAATCGCTTGATCATCATCTCCGACAACCATCAAATTATTATTTGGAGCAGCTAGTAATTTGATCAGCTCGTATTGCGCCCAATTAGTATCTTGAAATTCATCAACTAAAATATACTTAAATTGTTCACGAAATTTTTTCAAAATCTTTGGGCGAGTTTGAAAAAGTTTAAGCGTATAATTAATCAAATCGCCAAAATCCAAAGCACTATGATCAAGCAAAAGTTGCTGATAAGTATGATAAGCGTTAGCGATTTCTTTTTGTCTCTTGATTTCACTTTCGACATCTTCCCGGTCAGCCGCCGAATCTTGGTCAAGTTGTAAGTTTTCTACATAAGCTAAATAATCCTCGGGATAAATAACCTCATCTTTGCAACGAGAAAAATGAGAAAGCAAAGCATGAATAAATTTAGTTGGATTGCCAAGCGGACGATAATAATCTAAATCAAATTTTTCTAAATTGTTTCGCACCAGCATCCAAGCAGCGGTGGAATCAAGTAACTTAAAATCATTTGCTAAACCAATGTCCAAAGCATAATCTTTCAAAATTTTTTCAGCAAAACCATGAAAAGTATGAATCCATAATTCTGAATAACCCAAAGGTAAAAGTTGATCAACGCGCTCTTCCATTTCTCCCGCAGCTTTTTCTGTAAAAGTCACGGCCAAAATATCCTCCGGCTTAGCCTTAGCTTTTTCAATCAAACAAGCAATGCGTTGGGTGATTACCGTAGTTTTTCCAGTCCCAGCGCCAGCAATCAACATCGCTGGTCCCTGATCATGCAAAACCGCCTGTTTTTGCGCTTTATTTAGTTGTTTTAAGTCTAATGACATATAGTCTATTTTAGCAGAAAAAAGCATTTTTTGGCTAGCCTCGAGAAAAAATAAAAACCACCCGGCTCTAAGCCTCTGGTGGTTTGGGAGAAATCCTCCACTTGAATCTTGGTTTCAGATCGCCAAAGCTCCTTTCCCAATCAATCGCTTCGCGTCCTCCGGGTGTCTTACGCTGAAAATGTCCGCAAACAATGCAAACAAGCACAAAGACCGCGAGTCCCAACAAAAGTTTTGACATGATCGTCACTCCTTCTAAATGGTTGCCTGAGAAACCGAATTGTTGTTAGCCTCGCTTGGGTGTAATGTCCCGGTAACAGGATGATAGATGGCATGACAATTGTCGCATTCTACATAAAGATCATCTCGACGCTCAGCATAGCAAAGACCATTACAACGAGGACAGCCTTCGGTATGGCACATACGTGAAATGAATCCTTTCAAGGCTTTAAGGCAAAAAAGGACAAATAACAACGCTGCCAATACTAACATGATTTTCCAAAACATGATTAGCCCTCCCGCTTCTTAGACTGACTCCTCTTTCTACTCCTTCTACCGTACTTGTCAGGAAATCCTGGCACTACCTGAATCCAACGTCTTTCAATAATCTCCTGTTGAATCAGGGACGTAGGCTTCTTCGGTTTCCGTTGCATTGCTCTGACTCCAAATTAAACAAGGTTCTTTTTCTTAATTTAAGCCTAAGCTAAAAACAAAAATTTGTCTAGTTCGCTTAACATAAATTAAGAAAATTGTTTCTTTTATGCAAATAAAAAATAATCTCTTCAAGAGACTATTTTTTATTATTCTTATAAGGAATTAATTTTAGCTCTAGTCTTTGGTCCAAACACTCCATAGCCCTGCTCTTGCGCTGAGTTAACTATCTGGTATTTAAGCTGGAATCTTTGAATAGCTTGTTCGGTAAGAGGTCCAAAGTATCCGGTTATTTTGCCTTCTGGGTACACTGTTTTGTCTTGAGCAAGTAATGTTTGTAATTGTCTGACATCTTCTCCGGTCATACCTAAGTTTAAACTTCTAGTAATATTGAGATTATTTTGTTGCTTAATACTGAGGTCTTGCCCAATAGGATAAGAACTTAGAGTATCTACTTCAATAATATCTGACCATTTGAAGTTATGGCTTAAGAAGATTTGTTCGCTAGTAATATATCTTTTTTGATGATCTTCCAATAAATAGACTTGTGGTTTGTTTTTTTCTTTAACTAAAGTTCCGTCTGGAAAGTTATGTTCTGGATAAGTAAGTACCTCTCCTGTAGGATACTGCTCTAGATCATCATCTATTTCAATATCCGACCATTGAAAGCCATAACTTAAGAAAACACTTTCGCTTGGAATAAGTCTTTTTTGACCACTTTCAATCAAATAAACTGCTGGATCGTCTGATCTTTTAACTAAAAGATTATAATTGGCAAAATTAATGAGATCACTAGAGGTTAAGAATGTTAAGGTTAAATCTAAACGATTGTTAAGTAAAGTGTTAAAAGTTAATTTAAGATCATCTATTTGGTTGTGGTTAAGATCTAGTAGCGCTGACTGTCCTGGCTTTAATTTTAGTATTTGGTTAGCAAGCTCTATTTCTGCTTCAGAGCTTAACATGTTTAGATCTTTGATGATTAATTTTTTGTTAAAGTTTGTATTTTTTAATTGAAAGTCTAACTCTGAATTAATGTACATTAAAAGATTAATGCTTTGACTATCTAAGATTACTCCTGCCTTTGTTTGGTGCATGCCAATATGAATGTCTGCTTGTCCTTCTCCTTGAGAAGGGATTATAGCCATTCCTCCGCCTCCAGCAGATACATCTTCTTCAGCTGATTCTTCTGCGGCAGCTGACCCAAATAAAGCAAAGGTTGTAAAGTGAGTAGTGGTGCAAGAGACAGTGTTGGCTGTAGTGTTAACTGAACAGTTATCTAGTGTTTCCCAAGAATCACCATCCCAGTAGTAAATGACTAGACTTGATTCATCCATTCCCTCTACTTCACTATCTAGATAAGTAAAGGTGAGAGTTAATGCTTGATCAAAATTAGTTAAGGCTGTGTTAGCGTCACTAAAAGCTGAAAGGTCATAAGTATGCGAACCAATAACGCTTCTGCTACTAGGGCTACCTGTAGTTAAAAGCAAAGTATTAGTCGTTAATTGATTGACTTGGAATTCGACATCACTTGCAGCATCTTCATCAAAACCTGCTGGAATATCTAAAGTAAGATTGGCTGTGCCTGAATTTAAATTAATTGTAGCACCAGTAGAAGTGGCAACAGAGTCATTGGTAGTCTGTTCTACTTCTGCATCTCCAGTACATCCTGTGGTCATGAAAGTAGAGTCTGAAGAAGTACCTTGGTTTTGAGCAAGATCTTTTGATCTGACTCTGTAATGGTAAGTGGTACAAGAGAGAAGATTGGAAAGAGTGACACTATGATCTGTGACTCTAGGAGAAGTATCAGTCTCTGAAGTAGAAGATCCATAACTAGAATTTAATCCATGATCTACAATACTTGATCCTGCTTCATCTGTAGTCCAAGTGATAGTAGCTGAATTATCTGTCGGAGTAGCAGTGACACTAGAGTTTACTGGGGCTGTGCCATCGGTAGTAGTAGCATCTGTTAAAGAAGGATTTCCTGCTCCATTACTATTTACTGTTGAAACCCTAAAATTATAATCTGTACTATCTTCTAAACCAGTGACAGTGGCAGTGGTGTCAGTAGAAGTGCCATCAGAAAAAGTAGTCCAAGAACTTTCTGCTGAAGTTTTGTATTCAATAAGATAATCTGTGATAGTTTCTCCACCATTTGCTATTGGAGCAGTCCATGTTAGATCGGCAGAAGTAGCGCCAGGATTCACACTAAGGTCAGTAGGTACTCCCGGGTAGATCAGGCCTAGTTGGGTGTTTGTGATCGTAACCATTCTATCGGCAACGACTTTTAGCCCAGAATAACTCCAATGATTACCATCGTCTAAAGCAGCTCCTGTAGAATCGACAACAAAAACATTATTTTCAGAAGCCGCTATTTCGTCCATGACCACATTATATGTTGGGTACCCAGAGTTAGCGCTCATTGCTTGAAATTGAGTTAAGATGACTATGGTTCCGGGTAATTCATCTTTTATTTTATTAATATGAGCAATCAACTCTGTCTTAAAAGTCGAAACCGTTGTCCCGGCCAAATAGTCATTAATACCTATACTAATCCACGTTATCCATTGGGGATTGGCGGATAATTGTGTTTTAGCGGCATTTACTCTTTCTAAAAATTTAGTCCAATATGTACCGCCAACATTCCACTGAGCAAGACGTGAACCACCTTGGCCAGTTTTGATCAAATGAATTTGAGGATTATCTGGAAAATTATTAGCCTTTGTGGAACTAGCTAATTCTAATTCTAAACCATGTTGTGTCGCTGAATTCAACCAACAACAATGATCAATATTATTATTAGTTCCAATGTCTAAATCTTCAAAAACAAAAGATGTATTATTTAATATTTGCACTTCTTCTGTAGGAGACAGCTCTTCTTCTGTTGCCTCGCTATTATGAGCTTGTCCACCAGAATTACTTTCACCGTTAATGACAACTACCAATTCTGTTAAAGCCCTAGGAGTGGCAGTGGCAAGATCAGAAGCCAGACCAGCGCCACCACTATTGACTGCTGAAACTCTCAAATCATATTGAATATCGTTTTCCAAACCAGTAACGATCGCTTTAAGAGTTGCAGATGTACCATCATCAAAAATTCCCCACTCGCTTCCTGATGAAGGTTTGTACTCTACTATATAGTCTGAAATAGGTGCGCCACCATTGTCTGGAGCAGTCCAACTAAGTAAGGCCTGCTGATTATACCCATAAGCTATCAAGTCAGTTACTTGATCAGGAACGGTTGGCACAGTAGGAGTAACCGCATTTGAGGCCGCTGACGGATCAGAGGTACCAATAGCATTAGTAGCAGTTACTGTAAAAGTATATTCAGTGTCATTAGTTAGCCCAGTCACTGTAATAGGCGAAGAGCTACCAGTAGCAGTAATGCCACCTGGATCTGAGCTGACAGTGTAGCTGGTGATCGGAGAACCTCCTGATGAACCAGGGGTAAACGTTATAGTTGCTTGCGCATTGTCCGCTGTAGCAGTACCAATAGTCGGAGCCTCTGGTGCGGTCGGCTCAGTATAAGTACCAGTTACATAAACATCATCAAAAGTACTAGCAGTAGCGCCATTGGACTCTAAAAATATTGGCTTATTATTTACCAAATTACCGTCTCCCGGACTAACCGTGCACTGCAACACATCATTTTTATAAACTTCAAAGCCAGTGGAAATAATCGTCATTTTATAAGTTGCCCCAGCGGAATAAGTACCGCAGCTTGTATTAGAATTGGCGTAAGAAGCGTCATGCCAAGTCAAGCCCATTAAGGTGCCGCCACTTAAATAAATTATATATGCTTTATTGCCAGCCAAATTCCACTGACGATCACCATAGCCAAATAAGGTCAGGCCTCCGGCGGTCAGTTTGGCAGAAATCTCTAAATCGTTATCATCAAAACTATCTACTGAAACTAAAGCATTAAGCCCTTCGTCGCTACCAGATTCACTGTTAGCAACCGACAAAGAATCATTTTGTTGGACATTGCCAGTATCACCACCGTCGCCAGCAGTATCGATCTCCAGCCATTTGCTAGAATCAATAGTTGTGCCAGTAAAATCATCTATTAACAAAACATACTCTACTGTGGCAGTAGCTGTATCTGAAACAGCACCTGTGCCTACTGAATTAGTTGCCGACACTCTAAAATCATAACTCAAATTATTAGTTAGCCCCGTAACCGTCGCAGTAGTTTCAGTAGAAACACCATCGTCAAAAGTAGTCCAAGTAGTAGGCTCAGAACTTAGTTTATATTCTACAACATAATCTGTAATCGCTGCTCCACCATCGCTTGCGGGAGCTGTCCAAGAAAGAGTAGCATCACTATTACCACCACTAGCTGACAAACTAATAGGTGCTGAGGGTACGCTGAGCGCTGGCGTTTCCGTTGCTGTATCTGAAACAGCACCTGTGCCTACTGAATTAGTTGCCGACACTCTAAAATCATAACTCAAATTATTAGTTAGCCCCGTGACCGTAGCAGTAGTTTCAGTAGAAACACCATCATCAAAAGTAGTCCAAGTAGTAGGCTCAGAACTTAATTTGTATTCTACAACATAATCTGTAATTGTTGCTCCGCCATCACTTGCCGGTGCTGTCCAAGAAAGCAACATTTGTTCACTAGCTGGCGTAGCTACTAATTCGCTTGGCGCATCTGGCTCAACTGGATCGACGGCTGAAAAATATTTATTATTTAAATAATCATACACGGTATTATAGTCAGTATCTGACAAAACTGATTTGAATACAAGAAATTCTGCCACATCTCCTGCCCAAGGAGCGACTCTACCAGCATCTGCACCCAAACTAATTGGATTCGTCAAACTCGAGCCCACTCTTGAGGTGATAATTTGAAATTCAGAAGTAGATATATTGCCCAAAGTAGTTCTCGGGCTGCTATAATATTCCCATAAAGCATTACTAAAACCCGTAATAATTGCATTATTATTACCACCAAAAGCAGCAAAATAGCCAGAACTCGTATCTGTACTTTTCACAACCGTAAAAACCGTGATACCAGCAGCGGCGGCTGTAGAAGGAGTAAGCAATAAATCATTGATACCGTCAAATCTAACTATCGGCTGAGAATTTATGATATTTGTTTTATAAGTTGGTTTATAATCTACTGTTGATTGTGTTGCGTCCAAAGCATAGACAGAGCTATCTCCCCAAGTAGTAACTGCATCGCCATCATTTAAGCCAGTAATTGCATCTGCTTTGAGCCACAAAGCTGCTTCGTCAAAAATATCTGTTACGTGTGGCGTCACAGCATTAGAAGCAGCCGAAGGATCAGAAGTGCCAATGGCGTTAGTAGCAGTCACTGTAAAAGTATATTCTGTATCATTAGTGAGACCAGTGACTGTAATCGGCGAAGCAGAACCTGTTGCTGTAATGGCTCCTGGATTTGAAGTCACAGTATAACCCGTAATTGCTGAACCACCATTTGATCCCGGAGTAAAACTTATACTTGCTTCTGTATCACCAGCTATAGCCGTACCAATAGTAGGAGCGGCCGGCACAGTTGCTTCCTCACTGACAGTACCAACGACTAAAAGATCATCAAAATAAGAAATCGCATCATTTGATTCTAAAAATATTGAATAACCATCTACCAAATCAGCAGTAAGTGGGGTAACGGTACATTGCAAAGCATCATTTTTATAGACCTCAAAACCAGTAGGAATAATTTTCATTTTATAGTTGGCTCCACTGGTCATCGTGCCACAAGCAACATTTTGCTTTAATACATTATTATTCCAAGCTAAACCCAGAATATTAGAACCAGAATTATAAAGTAAATATCCTCTATGTCCTGCCAATGACCACTCACGATCTCCGTATCCCAAAATGAACTTACCATTACTTGTAGTAATCACAGAAGAAATTTCTAAACCATCCGCAGAAAAACTATCCACTGACACAAGAGCTGTGGTTCCATTATTACTACTAGTAACTGATAAAGAATCATTTTGCTGAATATTACCAGCCTCTCCACCGCTACCTGCCGCATCATATTCTACCCACTTAGCGGTATCAATAGTTGTACCCGTAAAATCATCGCTTAATAAAGTGGCAGCTTGTACTTGAGGAGCATTAAGGCTAAAGGTCTGAAAAATTAAACCTAAAATTAAACCAAAGATCAAACTTTTTTTTAATTTAAATAACAAAAAAACAGGCTCCTTAAGCTTTTTTTTCTTTTTTTCTTGATTTTTAAACATAAAGCTAATAACTTAATGTAAATATATGTCAAATAAATAAATTTTAGCTTACCTAAAACATAATTATAACATATTTTTTAATAAAACAAAAACCGCCTAAAAGGCGGCTAGCATATTTATTCAACTATTTTATATTCAAGTCCTTGAGGAGAATTTTTAGAATAAGCCAAGATTATTTCTAAATTATCTGGCAATTCTTTTGCCAAAATATCTCTAGCGGCTAATAAATTTTTTACAAAATCTTCGCTTTCTTCTAAATGATGACTTAACAAAAGTATCTTTTTGATATTGTGCAAACCCCTGGCAACAGAAACAATTTTCTCTACTAATTCTTTTTTAAAACCATTTTGACGTAAAATTCCCTTAATGGTATTTGGCCAAGAGTAAAAATCAAATTCAGTATAAGCCAAATCGTGCTCTACGAACTCTTGATCAGCTTTACGAAATCGCCAATCCGAATCACTGATCACCAACAAGGGACAATCTTCTGTCTCTGATATCTGATGTGGGCTAATAAAATTCATAAAATTAATTTAATTTTGACCAGTTCTAATGCCTTGCATTTTATACTTGCGAGCAACTCGCAAACGATTCATTTCTTTTTCTAAGTTAGCAGACAAGATCGCAAATTCTTCACTGTCGAGATGCTTTTCTTTCAAAGCAAGCTCTGCGCGTTTTTTCGCTTCTTCAGCACGCTCTTCATCAATCTCAGTTGCGTATTCTACTCGATCAGCCAAAATCACCACTTCTTGATCCAAAACTTCAACCAAGCCACCGGCAACAGCCATGACTGATTCGTTTTTTGAATCTTTCTTAATTACTATTTCACCAGCCGCTAAAGTGCTGACCAATGGCAGATGATTTGCTAGAATAGTGATTTGCCCAGTAGTTGTTGCAACTGAAACTTGACTTACTTCTTCTGAAAATAAGACCTTTTCAGGACTAACTATTTTTAACTTAAAATGTTTCATAAAAATAACAAAGCCGGTTTAGCTTAATCCTTTTATTTTACTTCGTCAATAGTGCCTTTCATGTAAAAAGCTTGCTCATTTTTTTCATCATGAAGACCTTCCAAAATTTCTTTAAAGCCACGAATTGTCTCTTTCAAAGAAACATATTGTCCTGGAGTACCAGTAAAAGTTTCGGCGACGAAAAATGGTTGAGATAAAAACTTTTGTACTTTACGAGCACGAGAAACTGTCACCTTATCTTCTTCTGAAAGCTCATCCATACCCAAGATAGCAATAATGTCTTGCAAGTCTTTGTAACGTTGTAATACTTTTTGCACATCACGAGCTACTTGATAATGCTCAACACCAACTACTTCTGGGTCCAAAATAACAGAGCTAGAGTCGAGAGGATCAACGGCCGGATAAATACCAAGCTCTGATAAACCACGTGATAAAACAACAGTAGAATCAAGATGACCAAAAGTAGTCGCTGGAGCTGGATCAGTCAAGTCATCAGCTGGTACATAAACAGCTTGTACAGAAGTGATTGAGCCTTTTTTAGTTGAAGTAATGCGTTCTTGCAATTCTCCCATTTCAGTAGCAAGCGTTGGCTGATATCCTACGGCTGAAGGCATACGACCAAGCAAAGCAGATACTTCTGAACCTGCTTGAGTAAAACGGAAAATATTATCAACGAATAACAAAACATCTTTACCTTCTTGATCTCTGAAATATTCAGCCATAGTAAGTCCAGTCAAAGCGATTCTCTGACGGGCTCCAGGCGGCTCATTCATCTGACCAAAAACTAAAGTAGTATTTTTCAAAACACCAGATTCTTTCATCTCATGATACAAATCATTTCCCTCACGAGTACGCTCACCGACTCCAGCAAAAACCGAGAAACCACCATGTTCAGCAGCAATGTTTCTAATTAATTCCTGAATCACCACGGTTTTTCCAACGCCGGCTCCACCAAATAAACCAACTTTTCCACCTTTGGTAAAAGGACAAATTAAATCAATAACTTTAATACCAGTTTCAAAAATTTCAGTTTTATTATTTTGATCAACAAAATCTGGAGCTGGTCGATGAATTGGCCAATTGTCTTTTGTTTGTAAATCTTCTTTGCCGTCAATAGCTTTACCTAAAACATTAAACATCCGGCCCAAAGTATCTTTACCAACTGGGACAGAGATCGGAGCTTTAGTGTCAACAACTTCTAAACCACGAGACAAACCATCAGTAGAATCCATGGCAACAGCTCTAACCATTCTGTCTCCTAAGTGTTTTTGAACTTCCAAAATAATCACTTTGTCAGCATGCTCAACTGATAAGGCGCTATTTATTTCTGGCAAATCACCGGCAAAATGCACATCGACCACTGGTCCGATAATTTGTTTAATAATTCCTTTGTTATCTTTCATAAAACGCGATAATTAATTTTTGATTATATTTATTCTAAGGCGGCAGAACCTGCGGAAATTTCTGCAATTTCAGCAGTAATGCTAGCTTGTCGAACTTGATTATATATTAAGGTTAATTCATCAATCATTTCCGTGGCTGCATCGCTGGCATTGCGCATGGAGAACATTCGAGCCGAATGTTCTGAAGCCTCACTTTCCAAAACCGCTTGATACAACTGAACTTCCAATAGACGTGGCAAAAAAGTGTCTAATACTTTTTCTTCGCTTGGTTCAAATTTAAATTCTGAAATATTTTCTAAATTATTTTTTTCAGCTTCTTTTTCATGAATAATATGGCCTAATCGCTCATCTAAAGTTGCTGAAAACGGTAAAAGCTGTTTGACATGAGGCAATTGTTTTAAAGAAGACATAAAATCAGTATAAGCAACAAAAACTTTATCATATTTAGCCTGGCTAAAATCTTTGACTAACATACTGACAATCGGATGAATATCTGCTGAATTATCAGTAATATCATTTTTGGGAAAGTCAGCAATTAGATTTAATTTGCGACGGCGAGCCTCGTCTTTGCCTTTGCTGCCAAAAGTAATGATATCTGTTTTTACCACTTCTGGATGATGAAGTTTGATCGAGTCAATAACTTTTTGAGCAATCTGTGAATTAAAACTGCCACACAAACCACGATTGGTACTGACCAAAACAATTGCTACATTTTTAACATCTTTTTCTTCTCGAAAAAAAGGATGCTTAGTAGTATCTACTTTTTTAACCAAATGCATAATTGTCTCCCAGGTCAAATCAGCATAAGTACGAGTACTCAAAACACGAGCTACTGCTTTACGCATTTTAGCAGCAGAAACCAATTCCATTGCTTTGGTAATCTTGTTCGTATTTTTGACGGACTTGATTCTTCTTTTAATATCGTTTGAACCTTGAGGCATAATTAATTTTGATTATTCTACTTTAGAAAAAGTTGACACTAAATCTTCAATTATCGCTTTTAATTTTTCTTCAATATCTTCTGTTAGGGTTCCTTCTTTCTCAATGTGTTTAATAAAATCTTGACCTTCTGCTTCTAACCTAGAAAATAATTGACTTTCAAATTTATTAATATCTTCCAAAGCAATCTGATCACAAAAGCCATTGGAAACAGCATAAATAATTGCTACTTGTTTACTCTGAGAAAGTGGTGAAAATTGACCTTGTTTCAAAATTTCAGTAATCCGAGCACCACGATTAAGCTGTTGTTTGGTATTTTCATCCAAGTCTGAACCAAATTGAGCAAAAGCTTCTAATTCTCGATATTGCGCTAAAGATAATTTTAATTTACCAGCTACTTTTTTCATGGCTTTAATTTGAGCAGCTGAACCAACACGAGAAACTGACAAACCAGCATTCAAAGCTGGACGAACACCTTTGTAGAATAAATCTGTTTCCAAAAAGATCTGTCCATCAGTAATCGAAATAACATTGGTTGGAATATAAGCTGAGATGTCTCCAGCCTGAGTTTCGATGATTGGCAAAGCAGTCAAAGAACCACCACCCAACTCAGCGCTCATCTTAGCTGAACGTTCAAGTAATCTGGAATGTAAATAAAAAACATCACCAGGATAAGCTTCACGTCCTGGAGGACGACGTAAAAGCAAAGAAATCTGACGATAAGCAACGGCGTGTTTTGATAGATCATCGTAGATCACCAAAACATCTTTACCTTGATCCATAAAATATTCGCCCATTGCTGTTCCTGAGTAAGGAGCAATATAAGACAAGGCCGCTGAATCAGAAGCTCCAGCTAAAACTACAGTTGTATATTCCATAGCGCCAGTTTCTTCTAGCTTGGCAACAATACGAGCAATTTTTGATTCTTTTTGACCAATAGCCACATAAATACAAACGACATCTTTACCTTTTTGATTGATAATTGTATCAATTGCCAAGGCTGTTTTTCCAGTTTGACGATCGCCAATGATTAACTCACGTTGTCCTTTACCAATCGGAATAATGGAGTCAATAACTTTGATTCCAGTTTCTAATGGTTGATGTACTGACTGACGATTAATCACGCCGGGAGCAATTTTTTCAACTGGATAAAAAACTTTGGTTTTTAATTCACCTTGACCATCCAAAGCTTGTCCAAGTGGATTTAACACTCTACCTAAAACAGCTTCGCCTACCGGCACTTCCAAAATTCTTTTGGTGCGACGGACAATGTTTCCTTCTTGTAATTTTTGGTAATCACCTAAAATAACTGCACCAATTGAAAATTCTTCCAAGTTTAAAACTACGCCGTAAACTTTATCACCGTTTGCCGCTTCAAACTCTAACATCTCTGAAGACATGACTGAAGATAAACCGGAAACTTTAGCAATACCATCGCCAAGCTCAATAACCTCGCCGATCTCCTCCTCTTTAGCCTGACTTTGAAAATCGCTTAGTTGTTTTTGCAAATTTTTAATCAAATAATCGTAAGACATAATTTATTTTATTAATTGGATAATTTTTTAAATAAGTGATTTAAGCGATTTTTCAAAGATAAATCAATTTGCTTATCTTGAAAAGATAAAACCACACCGCCAAGTAAAGATTTTTCTTCTTCTATTTCTAGCTCTACTTTTTTATCAAGTCGCTTAAAAATAAATTTCTCTAAATCTTTCATCGTCTCTTTACTCAAATCATGTGCTGATTTGACTTTGACCGATACGATACCTAATTCTTGATTTCTGATATTTTTCAGTTCTGCTAAAATAAGAGGCAAAAGATTTAATAAATGATGCTCGCGCAAATAAACAAGAAAGTTATCAACTACTTGCTCTGTTTTTTTACCTTTAGCCTCTTCAATTGCCTGATAAATGCTCTGAGCTAAAATGTTTGCTTGAGAATTCTTATTTTTCATTTTCCAGTTCTGCTAAACTTTTTTTAATATATTTCTGATCAACTTCTTTACTCAAACCATCAAGTAAAATTTTATTCAAACTTTCGGTAATCAAAGCTGCTGCTTCTTTTTTTACTTCTTGAACCATCTTTGTTTTTTCAGCAGAAATTTGATCTTTGGCTTTTTCAACGATTTGCTTCACATCCTCCTTGGTTTGATCAATGCTTGTTTGTCTGTCAGCTTCGGCTTGTTTGTGTCCTTTTTCTAAAATACTCATTGCTTCTTGCTTAGCTTCATTTAACTGAGCTTTGACTTCTTTTTCAGTGTTCTGTAATTTTTCAGCAGCAGAATTTGCATCTTCCAAGCCTTGAGAAATTTCTTTGTTTCTTTCTTCCATTACTTTCATCAAAGGTTTGATTGCAAAGCGCCATAAAACAAAAACAACAATAGCAAAGTTTACAAGCTGTGCTAGCATCAATTTCCAATTAACTCCAAATAAATCTAAAATTTCCATAAAATATTATTTTTTAATTGCTTTAGACTGTTCCACTGAAAAGCGGAACAGAAAAAACAATCAAACTATTTAATACTGAAAGCAATAATCAAAGCATAAATAGCGATAGCTTCGGCAAAGGCGGAAACCAAAAGCATAGGGACCAAGATCTTACCAGCTGATTCTGGGTTGCGACCAATTGATTCCATGGCTTTAGCGCCGATTTTACCGATAGCAATAGCTGGAGCAATACCTCCGATAGCAATAGCTGCTGCTTTAGCAATTAATGTCAATTCCATAACATTTCCTTTTAACCAATAATCTAATTAGACTTTATTTTTTTATTTGTTTTTAGTCGTTAGATTACTGATCTTAATAATTAGTGACTAAAAATAATTTTTCAGTCAGCAACTATCAAGTATTAAAAATTAGTGTTCGTGACTAGTTGAAGCGATAGTGAAATAAACTAAAGTTAAAATGGCAAAAATCAAAGCCTGAATAACTCCGACGATTAGCTCCAAAAACATAAATGGCAAAGGAACGCCCCAGGCAACCATAGCCGAAATTGACGCGAGCAATACTTCTCCAGCAAAGACGTTGCCAAACAAACGAAATGACAAAGAAGCAACTTTAGCAAACTCAGAAATAATCTCAATCAAGCCCACAAAAAAAGTAATTGGATTAACCAAAATAATCGTTGGTTCTTTTCTAATTTTCTTAGGAATTTCTAAAAGCGCTTTGATGTTGATAAATTTATTAAAATAATCCCAAAAACCAACAGACAAAATACCAAAAATATTAGCAGCAATTACAGAAAACAAACCCAAGGCTAAAGTGGCATTTAGATCAGCTGTTCCGCCACGGAAAATATGATGCCCATTAAAGCTAATCGTGCCAATACCCGGAACAAGCCCGAGCCAATTGTTAATCAAAATAAAAACAAAAATTGAAAAAACAATCGGAAAAGCTTTTTTACTCTTCTGACGATCATTGGTAACCAAATCCATCATATCTAAAGCACCTTCAATCACTATTTCAATAGCACTTTGAAAAATTGCAGGGATTCTTTTGGTTTTTTTACGAATGACAATTGATAAAATAATAATTAAAAAAACCGCTACCCAAGAAGTAACTAAAGAATTAGTTACCGGAAAATTTCCGATATGGGCAATCGGCTCGGCATACAAAGTTATCTCGTGAGACTCTTCATGTTCGGTCTCAGTTAAATGTTCTGCTTGCGCATCTGTTTGATGAACAGCTTCTTGATTTTCGATATTTTGTTCTGACTGATGACTATTATCTTCTACTGTCATTGATTTTATCTTCTTTACTTTCTTTTTGTAATTTATCTTCCTTGTTGATTTGCTTCAAATATTTCATACCGACCAAGCCAATGCCAATCATAGAAATAATAAAGGCTAGAGCGGTTAAACTTAAAAAATATAAATATCCTGTTTCGTATTTTTGATCTAAAAAACGTCCCAAGAATAAAGCACCGATAATCGGAAAAGCAATCCAACCACTCATCTCAGCAAAAGCTGTCAAACCTAAGCGCATTAATTCTTTATCTTCTTGTTTATTGTCTTTGGAAAAAAATGACATATTATTCTTCTTTCAAATCATCGGCCTTACCAATCTTGGCCAAATCATCAGAATAAGTACCAAGTAAGCCATTGATCTCTGCTCTGATCACTAAAAATAAACTTAATAAAGCAACAATAATTGCTAAAATAATCAGAACAACTTTAAACCAAAGATGCTCCTGACAAATAGTGCTGAAAAAATTCAAACGACAGCCATATAAACTAAGCAGAACAAAAAAAGCAACAATGCTTAATAAACGAAGGATAAAAAAACTGACCGGCGACTTTCTTTTTTTAGACATAAATTCTTAAAAATTCAAGACGCTGACAGTATATACCAAAACTAGCTATAAGTCAAGATGTTTTTTTGTTATTTTGGCTTATTTTCAGCTAAGATTAGCTTATTCTAAGCGTGGACGGTCTAAATCTTCAAGCTCGATTTCCCCTCCTTGGCCACTAACTTTCAAAATATCTTTATCAATTTTTTTAAATTCTTTGTTGCTAATGTTATAAGTATTCACCACCGTGCCCAATTGAGAGCCTAATTTTTGTTGAAACTGAGCAAAAGCCGACATGTGTTTTTGTAATTTTTCTACGTTAGAACGAATTTCCTTAGCTGACTCCTCGATCTGCAAAGCTCGTAAGCCTTGTAAAACAGTTTGCAAATAAGCAGCAAAGGTAGTTGGGGAAACGATGATTACTTTTCGTTCATTAAAAGCATAGTCAATCAAGCTTCTGGTGTTTACTTTTACAGCGCCAACTTCATTGATCAACAAATCATAATAAATTCCTTCCGCTGGAATAAACATAAAAGCAAAATCCAAAGTATTTTCTGCCGGTCTGATATACTTCGCTGTTTCATCTATTCTTTTTTTCAAATCGTTTTTGAATTCTTTTTCCAAAACCTTTTTCTTTTCCTCATCGGTTTCAGAAATAATTCGACGATAATTTTCCAAAGAGAACTTAGCATCTACTGGCAAAATTTTGTCTTTGATTTTTACCGCTGCATCTACTGCTTCGCCATTTTTAAAATGGTATTGCATTTCATAACTTTGTGGTGGCAAAATGTTTGATAAAATCATTTCCAAACTAGCCTCGCCCAAAGATCCTCTATTTTTAGAATTGGATAAAACTTTTTCTAAATTTTGTAATTGATCCGTAAAGCCGACAACTTGCTTATTGGTCTCTTCTAATTTCAGTAATTTTTCGGTCACTTCTTTGGAAAGTCGAGAAGTTTCCATAAACTGATCTTGCAACATTTTGGAAGAGTGACGACTAGAGTCATCAAATTTTTGATTTAGCTGAGTGGTCAAATCAGAAATCTGCTGTTGCAACATTAAAACTGATTTATCTTCTTCTTTTGTCTTTGGTTGATTATTTTTCCATAAGAAAAAAATCACACCTGCAAAACCGACAACAAAAATTATTAACAAAGCAATATCCATATTTATTTTAAATTAAACAAATTTTTAGCGTTATTTCCCGTCAATTCAATCACTTCTTCTTTGCTCATTTCTAAAATTTCAGCAATTTTGACAGCAACATGTTCGACATAGACCGGCTCATTGCGCTTTCCTCTATTTGGCACCGGAGTCAAATAAGGAGCGTCAGTTTCAATCAAAATTTTATCCCTCGGCATTATTTTGATAATGCTTTCTAAAACGCCAGTTTTATCAAAGGTAATAATTCCAGTAAAGCCTAAATAAAAACCCTTGTCAACAAATTTCTTAGCTTCTTCTAAAGAACCACCAAAACAATGAATAACTGCTCGCTCTACTTTTTGTTCGACTAAAACATTAAAAATATCTTGATAAACATTGAGTTTGCTTTCTTGATCATTTCTGCCATGGACAACTAAGGCTAGATTATTATCTTTGGCAAGCTGGATATGCTTAATAAAAATTTCCCGTTGTTTGGCCTGCATTTTAGCAAAATCAACGCCATATTTTTCTTCAACTTCATTAAAATGATAATAATCCAAACCACTTTCTCCCATAGCAACAACTTTTTCCGAATTGGCAGTGATTAATTTTTGATAATCGGTTATCTTAAATTCTTCATCAAAAACATGAATCGGATGCAAACCTAAGGCCGCGTAAAAATTCTGATTATTTTTTGCCAATTCTACAGCCTTGAGACTTGTGGCGAAAGCTGCGCCAATGTTGACTAAGCTCATTGGAAAATCAAGGCAGCGTTTTATCACTTCTTCTCGATCTTCATCGTAAGCTTGAAAATTTAAATGAGTATGTGAGTCAAATAACATTTTTTAAACAATAGATTTTAAACTTTTAATCGCCTCGGGAATCAAAGGCTTCACAACAATCGCAATTTTTACTGCCCAATCAGCAAACTGAGAACTAATCAAAACGTCATTGATACTCTGAGAAAAAGGAAACAAAGACAACAAGTAAACTAAAGCTGAGACTGCTAATACTCCTCCGATAAAACCAATTAAAGCTCCTAATAGTTTATTAGCTAGATTAATAAAAGGAATTATATGAAAAATTTTGTTGACAATCCAAACCCCAATGCTAATCACCAAATTAATTGCCACAAAAATTCCTACAAAAGCCAAAATATTTGCCAAGGGCTGATTTTCAAGATTAAAAGACGACATAATCCAAGCGGCCCAGTTTGACATGAAATGTGAGCCTGCCCAAATACCTAAAATAATTCCCAAAAAACCGCCAATCGCCCCGACTAAACCAGCGCGAAAACCTTTGAAGACAAAAAATAAAACAAGGACCACGATAATAATGTCTAACCAATTCATATTTTTAGTTTTTTATTTTAGTTTAATAAAACCGCATCAAAAGCGCCTGTTTCTTCTACTGGTCGCAAACTACAGGCAGAAAGAGTAAAGATGCTTAAAATTAAAATTAATAAAATGGCTTTTCTTTTCATATGATTAATCTAATTTTCTAATCTTTTAAACAAAGGTTCACTTGGTTTTTGAATCTTATCAGCTGATAGAATAGCTAAAATTTCTTGAGATTTTTCTGGCATAAAAGGTTTTAAGGCTTGAGCTATATTATAAAGTTTTGAAAATAATTTTTCTAAAACTATTTTTAATTTTTCTTGGTCTTCTTTTTTTTCTGATTTACTTAAAAGCCAAGGTTTATTTTGATCAACAAAAATATTTGCCTCTTGGATTAAATCCCAAATTTTCAACAAAGCATCTCTAAACTTTAAACTCTGAAGATCTATTTCTAAATCCTGTAAAAATTCAGTTTCCAACTCCGCTTTTAAATTTATTTCTCCACCTAAATACTGCTCGATCATATTAGTCACTCGATTGACTAAATTTCCTAAGCCATTAACTAAGTCCGCGTTGTACTTGGCAGGAAAATCCTCTACTTTAATGTCCGATTCTGCGCCAAAAGAAAACTGAGACAAAATCAAATACTTAGTACTTTCTGCACCATAAATTTTTACTAATTCATTTGGGTCAATAACGTTGCCTAAAGTTTTGGACATTTTTTGACCATTGATTGTAAAAAAACCATGGATATTTAGCTGTTTTGGTAAGGGCAAATCCAAAGCAAGTAAAATTGCCGGCCAATAGAGCGCATGAAATTTCAAGATATCTAAAGCCATTAATTGACAATCAGCTGGCCAAAATTTTTGAAATTTTTCACCATCAGGATAATCTAAAGCCGTAATATAATTTGATAAGGCATCAACCCAGACATAAGCTTTTTGCGTCTCATCCCAAGGCAAATCAATCCCCCAAGGCACAGATTTTTTGGAACGAGAAATAGAAAAATCTGGTAAATTTTGTTTTTCTAACAAACCTAAAACTTCATTTTTACGAGAGTCTGGATAAATTTTTAATTCTTCGCTCTTAATCTTTTGAGCGATAATCTCCAAATAATCCTGCAAGCGAAAAAACCAGTTTTGTTCAGCTAGTTGTTCTGGCTTTTTGTGATGATCCGGACAAAGTCCTTCGACCAATTCACTTTCTAAAATAAATTTTTCGCAACCTACACAGTAAAGACCTTGATACTCTGCCTGATAAATAACATCTTGTCCTTGAGGAGTTTTTGCTTCTTTTAATTTTAATAGAATATCTTGAACAATTTTTTGATGCTGAATATCTGTGGTGCGAATAAACTGATCATAAGCAATGTCTAAATTTTGCCAAGTGACTTGAAACTTTTGACTGACCATGTCTGTAAATTTTTGCGGATCAATTCCTGCTTTTGCTGCGCTTTCAGCAATCTTCGCGCCATGCTCATCGGTACCAGTCAAAAAATAAACATTCTCAGTGCCAATTTTTTCACGATAAAAACGAGCCAAAACATCAGCAACAATAGTTGTATAAGCATGGCCAATGTGTGGTTGGTCGTTTACATAATAAATAGGAGTTGTAATATAATATTTTTTCAAATTTTCCATAAAACTATAAAGTATCTGCATAAGTTGGCATTTTCTCTACATCACCTTGATTATCAAATCTTGACTCAATTGTTCCAGATAACAAATCAAGTCCCCTAGCTTTCATCACTTGTTTTTCTTGCCAAAAACTAGAGTACATAATTGGCTCCCCCTGAAAATCCCAAGTAACTCCTCGATGCTTTTCAGCAGCCCCTTCTTCAACAGTAACTCTTTGTTCTTCCTTTAAAATCAAATGATCAATCTGCTCAGAAAGTTCTAATAAGCTTTGACCAGGCCAAGTAAATATAGCCACCTCACCAGTTTCCTCTTCTGCTTGTCTTAATATTTCTGGGTCTGGTTTTTCAACAAAAATGATTTTCTTACCAACCAGAAAACGCTGTAACTCTTGAAATATAGTTGGTTGTTCTTTTGCGTCTTCAATTTTTTCTCCCCAATGCCAACGTTTTTTCGATGGATGATCAGTGACTTTTTGATAGGCATTAGCCAAAGCATTCAAAGCGCCGTCCATAGTTCTTTGTCGAGAAAATTTTGGTGTCGGGCCATCAACTGGCAAAACAGTTGGTCTTGGTTCGCTGGCTAATTTTAAATTGTATTTTTTCAAAAGCTCTTCAATATTAATTTCTTCTTTTTGATCTTCTATTGTTTGAGGATTTTCAAAAGACATAAATAAAATTTATAAAATAATTAAAGCGTATAAAGCAAAAACAAAAGCCAAGGAAAAGAAAACTGCTCCGACAAAACATTTTGATTTGAAAGGATTTTGATGCAAGCCAACAGAACAAGTATCACACTTATTCATCACTACTTTAGCAAATTGATACCAAGCATAAATTGTTCCTAGCGCTAACACTACATTTAAAATGTAAATTGTTGTTTTTAAGTCCATATATTTTATTTTACTATTAAGACAAATTCTCCTTTTACTTGCCCAGGATTTTTTTCTAAAACTTCTTTAATTTCTTTAGCTGTTCCACGATAAATTGTTTCGAATTGCTTTGTTAGTTCCCTGCCTAAGATAATTTGTTTATCACAATCTACCAAGGCGTCTAGAGTCTTCAAAATTCGATGTACTGATTCAAAAAAAATCACGGGAATTTTTGACTCTTTGATTTCCAAAAGCATTGTTTGTCTGCCTTTTTTATGTGGTAAGAAACCTAAGAATAAAAATTTATCCAAAGCAATGCCAGCAACAGACATTAAAGCAGTCAAAGCAGAAGCACCAGGAATTGGCACAATATCGACTTCTGGAAACTCTTCTAGAACCTTGGCGATTAACTGTCCACCAGGGTCAGAAACACCAGGTGTTCCAGCATCAGTAACTAAGGCTAAATTTTTATCTTCCGCTAGTAAACTTTTAATTCTCTGCCAATCACTTTCTTTGCTGTGTTGTTGCCAAACTAGCAAAGGCTTTTTAATTTTGTAATGGCTAAGTAATTTACTGCTTACTCTTTTATCTTCAGCTAAAATAGCATCTACTTGATTTAAAGTATTTTCAGCTCGATAGGTGAAATCTTCTAAATTTCCAATCGGTGTGGCAACTAAATAAAGAGTAGACATTATTCTAATTTATTATCTGCTTTCGATTTATCTTCTACTAAGTCTTCAACATAAACTGCGATGGCCGTGGCAACTGGAATAGCCAAGATCGCTCCAACTGCCCCGCCTAAACGAGCACCAACTAAAATACTCAAGATCACGACAATTGGATTTAAGCCAACGCTTTTTCCCATGACCTTTGGCACGATCAAATGATTTTCCGCTTGCTGAATCAAAAAGTATAAACCAACAACCATGATTGCTCTAGTTGGACCTTGGGCAAAGGCAAAGAAAACCGCAGGAATGGCTGACATTAACGGACCTAAATAAGGAATAATTTCAAACAAACCAGCAATAAGAGCCAAAATCAAGGCATATTTAATCCCTAAAATACTCAAGCCTAAATAAACTAAAGAAAAAACAATTAATGATAAGATTAACTGACCACGTAACCAATAACCCATTCTTTGTTGAATACGATTAATCAGCTGCATGACATAAGGCTGATGTTTGATCGGAGTCAAAGTCTTGATAAAACGTTTCATGCCATCCTCTTCAACAACTAAGTAGAAAGTGATCACCAAAATAATAAAGAAAGAAATCACACCCCCAAATAAAGAAACAATGAAACTAAAGACGCCATTAGTTGCCTTTGACAAGCTATCAGTAATCACTGAAAATCCACTAGCACCATTAGCACTTTGACTTCCTAAGCTAAATTGATTGATATTTTTCAAACCATCTTCTATTTTGTGATAAAACTCTGCGGTATTAGCGTCACGAGAAACATCTTTGATTTGCTGAACGACTGGACCAGAAAGTAAGAAAATTGCACCAGCAACCAAAGAAAGAAAAATAATGTAAACGCCCAAAATGCTCAAAGCACGAGGAATTCTCTTTTTTTGTAACCAATCAACCAAGGGATCAAAAGCCGCTGAAAGAATGACTGCTACAAAAAGCAAGGCTAAAACATCTTTAATTAAAAATAAAAATCCCAAAACCAGTAAAATAATAATGGTTTGGATAATCGTGCCTGTCGAAATAGACACTCTTCTTAAGTCCGGCATAACTTTTTTGTTAATTTTTTAAAACTTTAATAAATTTATCTTTATTTTCAAAAGGTCCAATGATTGCCAAATTGCTACTTGACCAATCAATAATTTCACTAGCCAAATCATTAACCTGTTTAAGTGTAATTTTATTCAAGTCTACTAAAATCTGTTCTAAATTTTTTAAAGGTTTGCCTAATAATTCTTGCCCTGATAATAAACTCAAATAACTGCCAGAATCCTCTAGCCTCAAAATTAATCTGCCTTTAATATTTTCTTTGGCCTGTTTTAATTCTTCCTCTGTAATTTCTTTATTTTTTGCTTTATTAAGCTCTACTTTAATTGCTTCTAGAGCTTCGTAAATTTTTTCTTTGTTTAATCCCGCATGAATGCTGAAACTAGAAATATCTTCAAAACCATCAACTCCCGCACGAATAAAATAACATAAACCTCGGCGTTCTCGAATTTGTAAAAATAAACGAGAGCTCATATTACCGCCCAAGATATTTGCCAAGACCTGTGAAACAATAAATCTTTGATCATTTTTGGCGATACTTGGAAATCCAATGGTTAATTGCACTTGTTCTAACTGACGCTTCAAAATCTTGACTTGTGGTGTACTTTGTTTTTTTAAAACAACTTTTTTATTTTCTACACGCTTTTGTTTTTTAACTACTGGAAAATAAAGGTCCAATAATTTTAAAACTTCTGCTTCTTTGAAATTTCCAGCCACGCCAATAACTGAATTACCGCTGTAATAATATTTTTGATAATAATTGTATAAACTACTACGTGAAATATTTCTGATATTTTCTCGCGGACCAGCAATCTCTCTGCCTAAAACTGTTCCCTGATACAATAAGCCTTCAAAAACTTCTTCAATGTACATCATCGGATTATCCTCATACATATTGATTTCTTCGACAATTACTCCCCGCTCTCGATCAATTTCAGCTTTATCAAATTTAGAATTATGCAGCATGTCTGAAAGCATTTCAACAGCCAAAGCCAAATGAGAATTATCAGCTTTGATATAATAACCAGTATGATCTTTACCGGTAAAAGCATTGTATTCAGCACCAATGCCATCGAGCTGACGAGAAATTGTCGCTGTATCTGGACGCTTCTCGGTACCCTTGAACATCAAATGCTCAACAAAATGTGAAACGCCATTATTTTTGTCATTTTCATTGCGACTTCCTACTTTATATAGAACTTCAAAAGTGATTGCTTTGGTTTCTTTTTGCGGCATCAAAATCACTACACTGCCATCTTTTCGGACAATTCGTTTATACATATTTAAAAAACTTTTTATTTTAATTAAAATTTAAAAATCAAACTTCTTTTGAAAATAATTTTTCAACTCAGCAATATCAAGATGCTCCTGTTGCATTGTATCTCTGTCTCTAACCGTCACTTGGTTATTTTCCAAAGTATCAAAATCAACAGTCACACAATACGGAGTACCGATTTCATCCTGCCTGCGATAACGCTTGCCGATTGAACCAGTTTCATCGTATTGAATACGATAATTTTTTACTAACAACTCATAAACTTCTTTGGCTTTATCAGCTAGTGGTTCTTTTTTGGAAAGTGGCAAAATAGCAATTTTAATCGGCGCTAATTTTGGATGAAGTTTTAAAACCACTTCTTTTTCTTTGATGCTTTCGGTAGTTGTGCTACGACCGCCATCAATTTCTGTATAAGCGTCCATCAAAAATGCTAAAAAAGCTCGATCAGCGCCAATAGAGGTTTCAATCACGGTTGGTAGATAGTCTTTGTTTTCTTCATCTTTGACTGTTAATTTCTGGCCAGAAAATTTCTGATGCTGACTCAAATCCCAAGTACCACGATGATGCACGCCTTCTAATTCTTTGAAGCTATCGTCTCCTGAAAAAGCAAAATTATATTCAATGTCAATTGCCGCTTGAGCATAATGCGCTAATTCATCCTTGGCATGCTCTCTGAATTTCAAATTCTTTGGATCGATTCCCAAAGATAAGTACCATTCTCGACGTAATTCTTGCCAATTTTTAAAAACTTTTTTAGCTTCTTTTTCTTCAACAAAATATTGCATTTCCATTTGCTCAAATTCTCGCATACGGAAAATAAAATTACCCGGAGTAATCTCATTACGAAAAGCTTTGCCGATCTGAGCAATACCAAAAGGCATTTTCAAACGCATACTTTCTTTAACGTTTAGAAAGTTAACATAAATTCCTTGAGCAGTTTCTGGACGTAAATAAATTTGGTTTGCTTCTTCTTCTAATGGACCAATAAAAGTTTTGAACATCAAATTAAACTGACGAATGTCCGTCAATTCTCCGCCACATTCTGGACACCTTACATCAGCCAAATCAATTTTGGCGCCCGGACGAAAATCTGGTTTAATTCCTAAATTTTCTAACAAATGATCAGCTCGAAAACGGCTTTTGCATTTTTTGCAATCCACCAAAGGATCATTGAAGCCTTGAACGTGTCCAGAAGCTTCCCAAATCTTTGGATGCATCAAAATTCCAGAATCCAAACCAACTACATCACGACGAGCATTCATAAAATCCCACCAAGCTTTTTTGATGTTATTTTTTAGCTCAACTCCCAAAGGACCGTAGTCATAAATAGAACCTAAGCCTCCATAAATTTCAGAAGAAGGAAAAACAAAGCCTCTGGTTTTTGCCAAACTTACTACTTTATCAAATTTGCGTTCTTGCTGCATAAAACAGAATATTTTAATCTATAAAAATCATTAAAATTATAACTAATATCAGTATATTTAGCAATATTGACTCCAAAGCTAATAATCGGTGTAAAAAAAGAACCCCGCATCCAAGTCAAGCTCGGATGCGGGGGTGCGGAATTCAGAGTTCTGGCTGTGCACTAGACGCCTCTAGCACACAGCCTGGGTCAGGCGGCGGACTTGATCGTCCCGTCGCGGTTGTCGGTGCGGCAGATCATGTAGCCGTTGACGAACTGGCTGTCGATCAGACACTTGAGGACTTGCCGGCCTCCGTTTTCGCCGTTGATGCCCTCGCCGATGTTGGCCAGGAATGCCGTCGCCGTGTCCATCTTGTCGCTCGAGAAGGCCTCGCCGGTGATCGTCGAATTCATCAGCACCGGATAGAAGCTGATCTCGAAACAGCCTTCGTTGACGCCGCTGTCAACCGCCAGGATCAGCAGGTCCCGACTGGAATCGGACGCCACGAAGGAGTTGTCGCTGATGTCCACGCCGGAGAACTCGACCTCCCAGGCGAGTTCGTCGTAGCCGAGGCCGCTGATCATGATGTCGCAGGAGTTGCCCATGTTGTCGCAGACCAGACCCGTACTCTCATCGACGGTGGTCGGTCCGCGAGCCTGAACGCAGTCGCAGCCTGCCAGCAGCAAGAACACTGCCAGCAGCGGAACAATGAGTTTCCTCATGCTCACTCCTTTCCATAGAGATAAAGTCAACACCCGCCCTTCGGGTGATTGAGATCTACTTGAGCAGCAGCAACTTCATCACCTGCTGCTGGTCGTTGGTGGTCATGTAGACGAAGTAACTGCCGCTGGACAGCTTGCTGGCGTCGAAGTTGACGCTGTGCTGTCCAGAACCGAGCATGCCATCGAGCAGATTGGCCACCAGCCGACCTTCCAGGTCGTAGATGATCAGCGAGACGTGGTTGGCCGACTGCAGATTGAAGTTGATGGTGGTCGTGGGATTGAAAGGATTGGGATGGGCTGTCAGGCCGAAGTTGATCGGCTGTTGGATCGCCTCGACACCGACTCCATCGCATTCACCGGCGCCGAAGGCGCCGATCTGCTCCCCCCACTGGTTGTTTTCGGGGAGGCAGAAGGAGCTGTAGCCGAGCTGAAAATTGCGACCATCCGGATCGCAGAAAAGAGGATCCTCGACGATCAGGCCAGGAATGTCGTAGTTGTTCGGCCAGGCCACGTTGTGCCCCTCGAAGCTGACATTGCCGACGAAGGCGTTGATGCCGTTGTCGACGAACAGGCTATTGGAAATGTTCAGTCGAATTTTCCCATTGCGACCATAGAAAAACGATCCATTCTGCCCAGCATCGTTGCCGAAAATGGTGCAGAGATCCAGATCGACGATCGTTGAATCAATGTTGGCATCGTTGCCGCCACTGATAGCGCCGCCCAAGAAATTCACGTCATTGTTGGCCAAGAGACTGCGCCAGATCGAGACTCGACCGCCGCCCAGAGGCAAGTAGATGCCGCCACCAAAGTTCTGGTTGCGATCATCGCTTTGGTAGGGTCGATAGGTCAGAAGGCCATTCTCGATCTGCGGAATCATCGTCGGAATACCGTTTAAGGCGTTACCTTCGAAACGAGCGTTGTAGATCTCGATTTGACCGAAATTGCTACTGGCCGTGGCATAGCCCTGCAGAGCACCGTTGGAATTGTTCCAGGCCCAGACCGTGCTGAGGACGAGATGTGAATTGCTGCCCACGAAAATCGCGGCCGTTCCCTCTTTGTCACGTATCAACACGTTCTGAACCGTCACGCCAGAGCCATTGAAAAGGCTGATCGCCGCGCCATCGGGACCATCGAAGCCGAGATCATGAAGCACGGTTTCCATTGTGGATCCGCCGTTGAAGACGAAAGTGCCGTTGCGGATGGTGGTCAGGTCGGCCTCCAAGCCGTGGATGCTGACGGTGTCCGCATCAAAGTACACCGTTTCGGTATACACGCCCGGACTGATGTAGATATCATCACCGCTGCCGGTGACATCCACACCATCCTGAATCGTCCCATCGTCCGGAACGGTGAAGGTTTCGGCCGAAGCCGGACGCAGAGCAAAAACGATCGCCAGCAAGGCGATGCAGAGCGAACTGAGCTTCTTCATGAGATTTCTCTCCCTCTCTTGGTTTCCCAGTTGTATTCAATTTGATTTTGAACTCTGATGTCAAAGAACGGACTTTTGACAAGTTCTCGTGAAATTACCACGAGATGACAATTTTGTCAATAGTAAATTTATTATAACTTAATTTTGCTAAAAATACAAAAAACCTAAGGGTTTTCCTTAAGTTTTTTTGATTATTTTTGATAAGTAGCTGCTTTTTTGATACTTATTTCTCCGCCTTGGTCATAAACCACTACGTCTCGTCGACCAATCTTGCCTTGCAACAAAAACTTAGCCAGAGCATTGTCTACTTTTTCTTGAATCACTCTTCTTAAAGAACGAGCGCCAAATACCGGATCAAAGCCAAGTTGAGCTAATTCTTTTTGTGCAGACTCTGTAATTTCGAAATAAATGCCTTTGGCTTCTAATCTATTTTTAACTTTATTTAGCATCAAACCAGCGATTTGTAAAATCTCACTTTCATTTAACGGTCTAAAGACCACTACACTGTCAAAACGATTCAAAAATTCTGGTCTAAAAATTCCCTGTAGTTTTGTTTTGATTAAATCTTCTTGGAAATCTTCAATCTTTTGACCAGCTTCAATTTGTTGCTGAATATACTCTGTGCCGGCATTGGAAGTAGCAACCATAATCACATTGGTGAAATCAACGGTTCTGCCCAAAGCGTCAGTCAAACGACCATCTTCCATGACTTGTAAAAAAACATTTAAAATATCTGGGTGTGCTTTTTCAATCTCATCTAACAACAATAACGCAAAAGGCTTGTGTCTGACTGCCTCAGTCAAAATGCCAGGCGTGCTCTGAGTATTGGAGCCTAAAAGCCGATCCAAACTATCTTTGTTTTGGTATTCAGACATGTCCAAACGAATCATGTTCTCCTCTGCACCAAAATATTTCTCAGCCACAGTTTTTGCTAGTTCTGTTTTACCAACACCAGTTGGTCCCAAAAACAAAAAGTTAGCAATCGGACGACTCTGATCCCTGAGTTCTGCTCTGGCTCGCTGTAAAGCAGTTGCTACCTTCTGGACAGCCTCATCTTGCCCGACTATTCTTTGATGCATTTCTTCTGCTAAATTTAATAACTTAACAGATTCCTGATCAGAAACTTGGGTCAATGGAATTTGTGTTTTATGAGAAATCAATTCTGCTACATCCTCTGCCCGAACAAGCATATCCTGTCTTCCTGACTTAGAAACTCTGACGGCAATCTCTTCCATAATATTTAAAGCCTTGGTTGGCAAATACATATCAGGCAAATAACGATCCGTGAGCTGATAAATTTTTTCAAGAGCATTGTAAGTAAAATAAATTTTATATTTATTTTCTAGCCAAGAGACATTTGCTTCCATGATTTGAATTGCCTGATTTTTATTTGGCTCTTCGATATTTATTTTACGCAAAGCTTGACCAAGTTCACTTCCTTCTAAATATTTTACATAATCTTGATTATTGGTCGAAGCAATTAACAAAACTTTTTTGTTTCTAATTTCAGCAGCCAAAACTTCTGATAAATCCACGCCCTCTCGTCCTGCTGAGCTGATGCCAACCAAATTATGAATATTATCAATCGCTAAAATAATATTTCCAGAAATTGCCACTTCGTTTAAAATGCCTAAAAATCTCTCTTCCAAACGGCCAGATTCTGATGCTCCGGAAACTAACATTGGCAAAGAAATACTAACTAACCTTTTATCTTGAAAAATAGCTGGCACTTCTTCGGCCATCATTCGATTAGAGATGCCTTCAATAATATTTGTTTTACCAACTCCATTGGGCCCAACCAAAACTACTGAAGCCAAATCACTTTCCATTGTTGACATTACTTCGGCAATTTCTGCTTCTCTAGCAACAGAAAGTGGCAAACGACCAAAGCGCGAGGCCTGAGTTAAATCAGCTGAAAAACTATCCAAAAGAGGCGTGGCAATAGCCGTGTAGCCACGATTAATGCCAGTTTTTGGCTTAAAAGCCGAGCGACCACGATAACGACGATAGCGTTCTGCCAAGCGCAGATTGATACCAATCCAAGCTATCACATTGTCTATTTTATCATCATCGATTTCAAAATCATAAAAAAAGTCTTTGATATCTTGACTCAAAGCAACCAAACCAGCTAGCAAATCAATCTCTTTGATATATTGATCCTTACGAACAACGCTAGAATGCCAATAGGCGTTTAAAATAACTTCTTTTAATTCAAAACTTAAATCTAATTTTTCTTTTCTGCTTAAAGAATTATTATTATTTTTATCAACTAAGCTAGCTAAATTCTTATCGATAATTTCTTGCAAATTTTTACTACCAACTCCCAAGCGAGCTAAAACAACTCGAATGTCTTTGTCATTTAATAAAACAAAAAGTAAATGCCAAACCGTCACTGGCCAAACTTTTTTGTGCAAAGCATAAAGCCAAGCTCGGTCCAAAATCATTTCCGTTTCTTGATTTAAGCTCTCAGCAAAATTATAACGAGTAAATTTACTAGTATCCTTAAGTCGCTTGGCTTGCAAATCTCTTTTTTGAGCCGGTAAAGAAAGTCGATAAAAAAGATACATGTCCAAAACAAGTAAAATCAGTAGGGTAAAATTATTACGACTAGGGCTAATCAAAAAATCCAAAAAATTCCTCGGATCAAACTCAACGCTATTTAAAATCCGATAAATTAAAACTACACTAAAAATTGTCGCCGCAATCAAAGCTGCATTGATTATCAAGTCCAAAAAAAATCTCAACTCTCTGACCAAGATTGAGCTGCGATTTATTTTTTTATCCCAATAAAAAAAATTGTTATTAGAAAAATAAAAGTTTTTTATTCCAAAACAAGCATTACAGGATTTGCTCTTGTCTTGGCACTGATCACATTGTTTGAATCTGATAGCCTTCATAAAATATGCAAATTTCTAAGCAACTGCCAAAGAATCAAAATCGGCAAAATCATCCAGACTAATAAAATACAAAGATACATTATGCTCAGCACAATAAAAACAACTAAACGACTAAACAATAAAATGATGCGCATAAAAAAACTAATTGCCCGACCAGCTCGATCATACTGACCGTACATTGGGCGGAAAAGATTTTTGAGCATAATGCGCAAAGACAAATTTCCAGCTAATCTTCTGGTACTTTGCCAGATATATAAAACAATTTTTTTCAAACCACTACCGTACCACCAAAAAGGAAAATACAAAATCTCCCCTAGAAAATCTAGGAAGAGAGTTTTGATTGTTTGTAGAAAAATATTTCCTGTCATTGAAATTATTATAGCATTTTTTAGCTTCAATTGACAAAATAAAAATTAATCCCTAGTATTTCTAATAACGAATGTTCATCCAGGAGAAATTACTATGTGCTGCAAGATTGTCGAAAGAAACGGCGAAACCATCGTCGTCGATGCATTCAACAACAGACGAGTATCACCAGCCGATGAAGAAATGATTTTGTACATCATGCCCGCACTTGAGAAGCTTCGCGCAGAGACTGCTACCAAGAAAGCTAGCAAGTGACCAAGCGCTTCTCCCTCAAAAGCGCTCCGGAGCTACGGAGCGCTTTTAACTTTTTGAATGATCAGTACAAAATAAATTTGTAAAAAACAGCCCCGCCGGCGAGGCGGATAAAAAAACCAGCTATTTAGCTGGCTTTATAATTTACCACTTTTAATCGCTTTTCTAATCTCGGACATCAGCTCTAAATAAAAGTTAAGGTTATTTAAAGTTGCTAGTCGCAAAGCCAAAGGCTCTTGTGTTTTAAATAAATGATGTAAATAGCTTAAGGAATAATTTTTGAGATTGCTATTGTTAATTGATTTTTTATCACTAGCAAATTTTGCATTGGAAATATTAATAGTCTGATAAAAATCTTTTTTGGTAGGGTCTGGTTTTCCTTTCCATAAATACAATTTGCCGTGCCGTGCTTCACGAGTTGGGATCACGCAGTCAAACATATCAACCCCTCGCTTGACCGCTTCCACAATATTTTCTGGATAACCAACGCCCATTAAATAACGCGGACGATTTTCTGGCATTTTAAAAACCAGATCATCTAACACCTGGTACATCACTTTTGTCGGCTCACCAACTGCCAAGCCACCAACTGCCAAGCCATCCCAATGAGCAGTTTTGTTCTCCAAAGCCAACAATTCTTCTAAAGACCTCAAACGTAAATCTTTGAAATCAGCGCCTTGAACAATTCCAAACATCAATTGTTTTTTGATTTTGGCTGATTTTTGATTTAAACGATGTTTATAATCAAAAGCAATCTTGGCCCAACGGGTAGTTCTTTCTAGGGCCATCTCTGCCTCTGCGCGAGTAGTAGGTAGACCAACGCATTCATCCAACACCATCATAATGTCAGAACCCAAAACTTTTTGGATGTCGATCACTCTTTTTGGATTCAAAATATAAGTCTTGCCGTCAATATGTGATTGAAATTCTATATCATCACCTTTGATCTTTCTAAGTTTTGATAAACTAAAAACCTGATAACCGCCGCTGTCAGTCAAAATCGGTAAATCGCAATCCATAAAATCATGAAGATCACCGTGTTTTTTTATCACTTCCAAACCGGGCCTTAAATAATTGTGATAAGTGTTTGATAAAATTATTTCCGCTCCCAAATCTTGGACATCCTGAACAGTCAAACTTTTGATCGCTGCTTTAGTAGCGATTGGCATAAAAAAAGGCGTACTAACCTTGCCTCGAGCAGTGGTTAGCACTCCTAATCTTGCTTGCGATTTTTTTGATGTTTTATTTAGTTTAAACATTATTGCACAATACCAATTGGCTCAGAACTCTCTGCTACAACGTCTGAAGTTTTCAAAATTTTACTTCTTACTACCACATCTTCAGTGCCACTGGCGCTAACTGTCACTGGATTTAATAAAGTCAAAGTCTGTCCTTTGTCTTCATTGTCTGGAGTGATTGAGATCATAAAAGAAGCAGTCACTGGTAACAAAACGTCTTGAAAATCATTCAAAGACCAAGTCAATGATCTAGAACTTTCATCAAAAGACAAGGTTCCTTCTTGAATTTCTGCCTGATCCACAAAATCAACATTTGGTGGCAAAACAGTTTCTACTTTTACATCAGCAAAATTACCAGTTGATTGTGGTAAAGACCAAACAACTAAATATTGAGTTTCTTCACCGACTCTTGGTGGCAACAAACCACTACCAACACGTCTGCCGCCCAAATGCCAATAAATTCCATTGTTAAAAGTCAAACTTTCGCCCACTGTCAACTTGGAAACTGTCACCAATTGCTCCCAGTCATTAAGACCGGCGATATTAATCTTAATAATATTTTCTAAATTTCTTTCTGGCTGAGGACTAGAAACTATCTTTACTTCCCAAGTAAAGATTTTCTTTTCACCAGCTGACCAAGAAGCTAAGCCTTGATCTTCTTCGTTGGTCCAAACAATACGTTCTTCTAAATATTGTCCGACACTATCCAAACTATCCCAGTTCAAAAGTTTTCCAGCAAGCAAAGCAGTTACTTCAACGTCAGCAATATCGCTATCACTGGCATTGGTCACTTCCAATTGATAACGCAAAACATCTCCCCAATTAGCTTGCTGATCACCCTTTTGACCATTGATTGTCAAATTTAAATCAAATTGTGGATTAACAACTACAATCGGATGCTCAGTTCGCATCAAGCGACGAAAATCATTGTCAAACATATTTCCAACTTCAGCCACTAACAACTGATCTGCGCGACTATCAATGGAAAAATATCCTTTGAGCACGATTTCTTTTTCTTCTTCTGGCTCTAAGCTACTGACCCAGTACTGACCTTCTTTAGCTGGCTCAACACTTTCGATCTGCCAATCATCTGGATATAAAACATCTAAATATAAATCAGTCAAAACTTCTTCACTCAAATTACGATAAACTATTTTTATCTCTTGCTCTGTATCAACCAGGGTTTTTTCAAGTCCTTGAACTTCAAGCTCAATCTTTTGATCAGTAATTTTAGTAGTTACTGTTTGCTTAGCTACAAAATCTGAATGAAAATTTGCTGGCTGATAATCTAAGCTAAAAATTGCATCATGTTCTTCACCTTTTTTACCAACCAATTGCCCTTTGATTTCCAAGCTAGCTTTTTGTCCGGCAGGCAAATCATCAAGGAGCCAAGTTTTGGCATTAGCATTTTCTGGCTCAAGAGAAGCCTCATCAAAATAAAATCCCGCTGGCCAATAAACACTAAGCTCCATAGCTGTCAAAGCAACAGTATCCAAATTTGTGTATTCAACCAGATAAGTCACTTCGTCTCCAGAAACAATTTTTTCTGGTCCAGTAATTTCTAGTTTTAAACTATCTGTAATATTAGTCGAGCCATTGTTATTCCAATACCAAAATCCAGAAATCGCGGCGATAAATAACAAAAACAAGAAAAAAACCAAGCCGCCTCTGCCTTTGGGCGCTTTTTTGAAAGTGCGATATTCTTGAGGCACTGGTCTTTTGCTTGAAGTTTTTCTTTTGATTGCCGGCGCTTCATATGATTGTTTTCGCAAACTTGAACGTTTTACTGAATCAATGCTGCGCTTTCTTACATTAGCCATAAACAAATAATTTTAATGCTCTTGATGGTCGATCATAGACTTCTTGATAATAAGCCTGAGAAGCCTGCAACCATTCTTTATTTAATTCTGGATTTAATTTTAAATCCAAACTATCTTTTAATGATGTTTTTAAGATCTCTCTTAAAAATTGTAGCAAATCTGGACTAATTAACAAAGCCCCAGCCAAATTGTGCTGATGACAAACTAAACCACGTCCTGGCAAATACGCTCCTTGCGAAATACTTTTCTGACAGACAAAACAAGCATCTAACTGTGGCTGCCAACCACTTAGGGATAAAAATTTCCACAAAAAAGTTCTGACCAAAATCAATTTATCCTCTGATTTTAAATTTTCTTCATTTAATAAAGTAAAAACTTCCTCTAATAAATCAAACTCTTGTTGTTTGGCGCCGCTGGATAATTCTCCCAAAAATAACTCCACGATTGAAGCGGCTAATGACAAATTTTTTAAATCCGTTCTTAAATTTTGGTAATCCTTAATCGTACTAGTGCCCGCAACATGATCTAGTTTTCCTCGGCCAATCATAATTTGTACTTTAGCAAAAGGCAAAAGCTGTCCAGCTAACTTACTGCTAGATTTAGCAGCTGCCCTGACTACTCCGGTAATTACTCCTTCGTGTGGAGTAAAAAAATAATAAAGACGATCAGCTTCTCGCCAAGGAATGGCGCGCAAAACAAAAGCTTCTGTTTTAAAAATCATTTATTTGATACCTAAAATAATTTCTTCACTGTTTATTTTTTGAACAACTTGTTTTTCAGGACTTGAATCTACTTTTTCTAAATCACCAGCGGAAGTTGCTTTGATGATTTCTTCTTTGTACTTTTCAATCACAGCTAATAAAACTGGAGAATCAGTTTGATAGGTTTCTACTGGGCTATCACTTGGTTGTAAACCAGAGTCTTTTCTTAAAGCATTAATAAAACGAATTAATTCACGCATTACTCCTCTTTCTTTTAAATCGTCAGTTAAGTTTGTATCTAAGGCTACTTTAAAATCATTTACTTCAGCAACTAACCAACCAGCCTCTTCTTTTACTTCGCCAATCTTAACTTGCTCTACATTTAATTCATCAGCTAAAAGCTCTAGATAATTTTCTTGTCCAGTTAAACCAGATTTCTCATCAGCCACTAAACTAGCTAATGGCTGACGCACTTTCATGCCAGCTCCAGCACGAAGCGCATGAACCGCCTCTGCAATCTGACGGACAGCGTCCATTTTCTTTGAAATATCAAGATCCACTAATTTTTCATCATATTCTCCCCAGCTTTCCAAGTGCACAGAAGTTTCTGGCGAAAACTCTTGCCAGATAATCTCAGCGGTCATTGGAGTAAACGGTGCAATAGTGCGGGCAAATTGTTTTAAGACAAAAGCCAAAGTCTGAATAGCTTGCTCCTTATCTTTTTGATCGTCGCCTTTGAAACGATCGCGACTACGTCGCAAATACCAAGTAGATAGCTCATCAACAAAATCAAACAAAGGACGAGTGGCTTTGACTAAATTATATTCCTCCATTGCTTCCGTAACTTCTTTTTGTAAAGTAACAAATTTAGCAACAATCCATTTATCTAAATCATTATCTAATTGTGGTAATTTATCTCCATCTATTTTGGCCTCACCTTTAAACATCTGATAAAAACTAAAGACATTTTGCAACAAGCCAATAAAACGACGATAAGTTGTTTGCAGATCTTTTTCGACAAAAGATAAATTCTCAGACAACATTACGGGTGAAGATAATAAATACAAACGCAAAGCATCAGCGCCGTATTGTTCCATTATTTCATTTGGATCTGGATAATTCTGTAATTTCTTGGACATCTTCTTGCCATCTTCAGCCAAAACAATGCCATTGACAATCACGTTATCAAAAGCTTGAGAGCCCTTCAAAGCAGTAGCTAAAATGTGGAGATAATAAAACCAAGCTCTAGTTTGATCAATTCCTTCGGCAATAAACTTGGCTGGAAAAACATTCTTAAATTTTTCTTCATTTTCAAATGGATAATGCATCTGCGCATATGGCATCGAGCCAGAATCAAACCAAGTATCCAAAACATCGGGCACACGTTTCATCGTAGCTCCGCACTTACAAGCAAAAGTGATTTCATCAACAATATGCTTGTGCAAATCAGTCACTTTTTGGCCGCTAGCTTTTTCCAAATCAGCCACTGAACCAAATACTACTTTTTCCTCACACTTTTGACATTGCCAAATTGGCATCACTGAAGCCCAAAATCTTTGACGAGAAATAGACCAATCACGAGCTCCTTCTAGCCACTTTCCAAAACGACCTTCTTTGATGTGATCTGGAGTCCAATTTATCTTCTTAGCCGTTTCTTGTGCTTTGGTTTTTACTTTAGTCACGGCTACAAACCAAGACGAAGTAGCATAATTCAATAATGGAGTATCACAACGCCAGCAATGCGGATAGCTATGTTCATATTTTTCTTTAGCAAATAATAATTCTTTGCCTGCTAAATATTTGATAATCGCCACATCAGTAGCTTGCACATCATCTATTGGCTTGACATGTAAACCTTTAAAATCTGCAACTTCTTCTTTAATAACGCCGTCCATTCCGATATGCTGGACAAAAGGAAGCTTCTTTTCTTTGCCCAAGCTCATATCATCTTCACCAAAAGCTGGAGCAATATGGACAACGCCAGTTCCTTCTTCAGTTGTCACAAAATCTGCGGACACAATCTGCCAGCCATTTTCTCTATTTTCTAAATTTTCGTCACTTGCATAATAACCAAAAAGTGGTTTGTATTTCTGACCAATTAAATTTTTACCTTTAAATTCTTCAAGAACTTTATAATCACCTAAATCATTAGAAAATTTTTCAACTAACTCTTTGGCAATGATTAATTTATCTTTGCCCGTATCTACTTTTAGATAATCAATATTTTCACCAACAGCTAAAGCAACGTTAGCAATCAAAGTCCAAGGAGTGGTCGTCCAAGCCAAAACAAAAGTACCGGGCTCATTGATTAATTCAAACTCCGCTGTAACCGATAAATCTTTGATGTCTTTATAGCCTTCCGAAACTTCTTGTTGAGAAAGAGTTGTTTCGCAACGAGGACAAATATGCATCGAACGATAATCTTGATAAATCAAATCTTTATCCCAAAGCTCTTTAAAAACCCACCAAACAGATTCCATGAATTCAATGTCCATCGTGCGGTAAGCATTTTTCATATCAACCCAACGTCCCATCCGATTAACCGTCTTTTCCCATTCAGTAACATAACTCAAGACTTTAGAACGACAAAGTTCGTTGAATTTAGCGACGCCCATTTCTTCAATTGCTTGCTTAGATTTTGAGCCTAATTCTTTTTCAACAATATTTTCGACTGGCAAACCATGACAATCCCAACCCCATTTACGCTCAACGTGATAACCACGCATCGTCCAAAAACGAGGCACAACATCTTTCATAATACTAGCTACCAAGTGTCCATAATGCGGCGTGCCAGTAGCAAATGGTGGCCCATCATAAAAAAGATAGTCACCAAGAGGCGCTGTCTTATCTAAAGATTTCTGAAAAGTTTGATCACTTTCCCAAAAATCCAATATTTCTTTTTCTTGATCTTTGAAATTTGCCATATAATAGTGTATTTACTTACCCTTAAGGTAAGATTTATTCTAGCCTAAAAGCCTATGTTTGACAATATTTTAGAAAAATAAAGAATAAAGGCTCTGCCACCAAGATTTCTTGGACTTCTTGCATGGTCTAGGCTGGTAAACCCGATGTTTACACTTAGCCTTACTGAAAACTTTATCCAATTTTCTTTTCATAATTATTATTTTTATTTTTTATCTCTTATATATTTAAAATCCCTCAAGCCTCAAAGCATGAAATGAGGCTCGAAGGAGATTAAAGCAATTTTTTGATCTCTGAAATACTCAGACGTTTTTTAAATTGCAAACTTTCAATTTTATTTAAAGCTGCCAAAGCTTTTTCTGGATCATAAAGACGATAGCCGCCACGTGAGCGCCCAGCCTCTGGTAATAAACCTTCGCGAGTATAAAAATTGATCGTCGATGGCAAAACATCGAACATTTCTGCTAATTGTCCGATTTTGACTAATTTTTTATTAGGAGTGAGTTTGCCAGTTTTTATTTTGCGCATTAAAATCCTCTTTTTTCAGAAACCGTAGTTAATTATAAACCATAAAGTAAAAAGTGTAAAGTATTTCTTGATAGTATATAGTTTATAATAAAAACAAATAAAAAACCGCCCGAGGCCTAAGCCGCCGAGCGGAATCAATTTCTTTTAACTATTTAGTAGTAGCTGGTAAGCTTTCTTGTCTTTGGATTTCTTTTAAAACTTCTGAATCATCACCAATTTCTTCAATAGAGACTATCTTGCTACGATTAATTTGCATCCAACCACTTGGCTGATGCAATTCACCACCACGCTTGATCAAAACTGGCACTTCTACAACCTGATCTTCACTATCTTCATCTTCAGCTGGCACAACTTGCTGTTGGGTTTGAATATAATAAACATCTGCTAGATAAATATTCAAACTATCTTCTTTGGCAACATGAGCAAAATAGACTTGGTTGTTATCTAAAAAGACTGCCTTGTATTTCATCTCTTTGTCAAAACCGCCTTTAGATAAAAACAACAAAGCGCCGATTAAGGCTAAGATCACAATAATCAAGGTAACAAACAACCAGGACTTGGAAGATTTTTTTTGTGGAGTGCGAGCAACAAATTGATCAAAATCCATTAAATCTTCTTCTTTGGAGCTAGTTTTTACAGCTCTAGATTTCACAGCTTGAGCCTTGCTAGAGTTAGGAGTTATTTTTTTGACTGGCATAAAATATAAAAAATTAATCACTTTTAAGTAAATTGATTATATATGAAGAAAAGAAATTTGCCAAGTATCTAAATTTTACAAAAGCACTCTTATATATTATTATAACTGCGAAGAAAAAAATTAACTCATAATATGATGAAAAGCGATTTAAAAAATGAAGAGTATTATTTATTTTATTTAAAATCAATCCATGGTTTAAAGGAGAGCTTAATTTGGGAATATCTAAAAGACGGATTTTTGCCCAAGACACTTTATGCTTCCCCGCCAAAAGCGATTGCTAAATTAGTCAATGCTAGTAAACTAAATACAAATTTTGTTGCAAAAATCCGCCAAGATTTTCTAGTTTACAAAAACTCCTTAAGCATTTTAGATCCTGCTTACCCAGAGTTGTTAAAAACAATTTTTGATCCACCGCTCTTTTTATTTTACCAAGGTAATTTAAAATTGTTAGAGAGTAAATATTTATTAAGCATCGTTGGTTCGCGAACTTTGACTTCTTACCATTTAAATACTTTAAATTCTTTACTTACTGATTTAGCGCAAACTCCACTGGTGATTGTCAGCGGATTAGCCCTAGGAATCGACTCAGCAGCGCATCTGGCCGCTTTGAAAAACAATCTAAAAACAATTGCCGTCCTGGGCTCAGGCTTTGATCAAAAAGTCTTGTATCCCCGCCAAAATCTAAAACTGGCTCAAGATATTTTAAAAAATGACGGCTTAATTTTATCTGAATATCCGCCTTTGACTAAACCAGCGCTTTATCAATTTCCTAAGCGTAATCGGATTTTAGCCGGCTTAAGCCCAGCGAGCATCGTTGTCTCTGGCGCAGAAAAATCTGGCACTTTAATTACCGCTCAATGCGCCTTGGAAAATGGAAGAGAAGTTTTTGCCTTACCAGGCAATATCAATCTCAAACTCTGCGAAGGACCAAATCAACTAATCTATCAAGGAGCAAATATTTTATTAAATAGTAGTGACATTTTACAAACATATGATTTGATCAAAAAGACTGACAAAAAAATGCTCGATTTAAATAATGAGCAGAAAAAAGTTTATGGAACACTAGCCAGCGAAAGCTTAAGTTTTGATTTATTACAAAATAAATTAGCCATCAAAACTTCTGATTTAAATAAAGCTTTGAGTCAGCTGGAAATCATGAACTTAATTAGTCTTAATCAATTTAACGAATTTGAAATCAAATGATTAAAATAACTCAAGATAATAAAATTTTATTTTTACAAGCTTTATTTATCAGCTCCTTGATGCTCGCTAATATTGTCGGCGCCAAAGTTTATAATTTAGGTTCACTGACTATTTCCGTCACCATCTGGCTAATGCCAATCACTTTCTTGATCACTGATATTTTAGAAGAGGTAAAAGGCAAAAAAATAGTCAACAGCTTAATCTGGACTACGGCAATTATTTTATTTTTAAGCTTTCTTTTCATTCAATGGACAGTTTGGCTTAATCCTGCTGAACGATATACAAATAACGAAGCTTTTGTAACAATCTTTCAAAACTCTGCACGTTTCTTTTTGGCTTCCATCGTTGCTTTTTTGATTAGCCAAATGCATGATGTCTGGTCTTTTAATTTTTGGAAGGAAAAAACCAAGGGACGATTTTTATGGCTGCGTAATAATCTATCCACTGCAGTTAGTCAGTTTATCGACACAAGCATTTTTATCTTCTTAGCGTTCTACCAAATTGCACCAAAATTTGACTTTGCCTTTATGTGGCACTTGATTTTACCTTATTATGCTCTAAAATTAATCCTGGCTGTCATCGATACACCCTTTGTTTATCTAGGAGTCCGCTGGCTAAAAAAATAAAATCTTAAGCTATGAAAACAATCTTAGAGACTTATCACCAAGACATCGCTTGGTTGGAAGGTTTGAATAATATTCCTCGAAAAAATTATATGCTCGGCCCAAGTAGCCGCAGTATCTTCATCCAACGTCTGCAAAATTTTTTAAACTTACTTGGCAATCCAGAAAAAAAATTAAAATTTATTCATGTTACTGGTACAGCCGGCAAAGGATCAACCGTAAATCTCTTACACGATTTAATTTTTGCTAGTGGAAAAAAAGTCGGCTCCTATACATCTCCTTTTGCTACAACAACTATTGAAAAATTTAGAGTAAACAACGAGTTAATTTCTCCACAAATTTTTCATCAAATTTTAGAAGAAAAGATCAAGCCAGCCTTGGATCAATATATTTTAAAATACAAAACTGAAACTCCATCTTATTTTGAATTGTGTCTCAGCATTGCTTTGCTGTATTTTAAAAAAGAAAAATGTGACCTAGTAATTCTAGAAGCTGGACTCGGTGGACTACACGACGCAACTAATGTCATCCCGCCGCCGATAGTTTCGACTATTACCAATATTGGTTTGGATCACACCGAAATTTTAGGAAAAACCAAAGAAGCTATCGCTAATGACAAAGCTGGGATTATCAAAAAGGGCTCAATTTTTTTAACTAGTGAAAAAAACCAAAAATTAATTCAGATTTTCAAAGAACGTTGTGCTGAAAAAAAAGCAAAATTCATTGCTTTAAAAAACTTAAGTCAAAATTATTCTGAGGGAAAATATTTTGCAACTAAACAACAAAATACCAATTTGAATTTGGTTTTAAATATTTTGGAAGTTCTAAAAATCAAAGTTGATAATATTCAAAAAGTTATTAATAATTTCCAGTTAATTTGCCGTCAAGAAATCATTCAAGATAAACCACAGGTAATTTTGGATGGCGCGCACAACGCTGATAAACTAGGAAACTTAATAGACTTTATCAAAAAACAAAAATATCAAAAATTACATCTGATTTTTGCCGCTGCTGAAGACAAGCATTATTTAGGGGCTTTAAAAAAATTATTACCAGAAGTAGATTATTTATACTTAACTCGTTTTAATAATCCCTTTCGCAAAAGCGCAAGTTTAAAAACCTTGTTTACTCAATGCCAAAAGATAAAAAAAATCCCAAGCCAAGTTTTTCATGATTCAGAAATGGCTTTATCAAGCGCTTTAAAAAAAGCTAAAAAAAATGATTTAATCGTGATTTGTGGCTCATTCTTTTTAGCAGGTCTTTTACGCAAAAATTGGCTAAGTGAAGAAGAAATTATCAAAAACTTATCAAGCACTAAATAAATAGAGCCTTGCCAAAATTAAGACTTTATTGTATAGTCCAAACCATTATTGATTAAAAATTACAAATTATGTCTAATTTAATTATCGTCGAGTCCCCAACAAAAGCCAAAACTATCAAAGGTTTTTTAGGAAAAGACTATAAAGTAGAATCCTCTTTTGGGCACGTCAGAGACCTGCCAAAAAGTAAGCTTGGCGTGGATGTTGATGATAATTTTAAACCTTCTTATGAAATCCCAGCCAAAGCCAAAAAACGAGTTAAAGAACTCCAAGATTTAGCTAAAAAATCTAATTTGGTCTATCTGGCAACCGATGAGGACCGCGAAGGAGAAGCAATTTCTTGGCACCTACAACAATTACTAAAAGTAACTCCAGACAAAGAAAAAAGAATTGCCTTTCATGAAATTACCAAAAAAGCAATTTTGAATGCCTTGGAAAATCCCCGTCAGCTTGATAATAATCTAGTTGATGCTCAACAAGCACGTCGAGTTTTGGATCGTTTGGTTGGTTATAAACTTTCTCCTCTCTTATGGAAAAAAGTAGCCAAAGGATTATCGGCTGGTCGTGTTCAATCAGCAGCCTTGCGTCTGATTGTCGAAAGAGAAGCTGAACGCGATGCTTTTGTTGAACAAGAATATTGGACAGTTGAAGGTGAGGCTGAAAAAGAAAAACAAAATTTTAAAATTGCTTTGTGGCAAAAAAATGATAAGACAATTCAAAAGTTTGAGCTTTCTAATGATGACTCAAAAAAAGCTGTTGAAGAAATCAAAAAAAGCGAGCTAAAAGTAAAGTCTGTTGAAGCTAAAGAAAATAGTAAATTACCACCAGCCCCATTTACAACTTCTACCTTACAACAAGACGCTAACCGTCGCTTTGGCTACTCTGCCAAACAGACCATGATGTTGGCTCAACAATTATATGAAGGTATTGATTTGGGTCAAAAAGGTAGCACCGGTTTAATCACCTACATGCGTACTGACTCCAAAAATCTTTCCGAAGATTTTGTGAGTGAAGCAATTGAATACATCAAAACAAATTTGGGCGAAAAATACGCTGAAAATGGCGGACGAGTTTTCAAGAAAAAAGAAAAGCTAGCTCAAGAAGCTCACGAAGCTATTCGCCCAACTGAAATTAATCTAGCTCCCGAAGAAATCAAGGAATTTTTAGATAGTAAACAATTTAAAATTTATCAATTGATTTGGCAAAGAGCCCTAGCTTCTCAAATGACTGAAAGTAAAACTGAAACTACCACTGTAGCCATCGAGGCTTTAAAAACTCCCTGGACGCTTAAAGCTAATGGCACAGTAACGATTTTTGCTGGCTGGCAAGTAATTTATCAAACTACAAATGAAGACGATGAATTACCGCAACTTGCTATTGGTGATTTATTGAATCTAGTAAAACTGGAACCAATCCAACACTTTACCACTCCTCCAGCTAGATATTCAGAAGCTGGTTTGGTCAAAGAAATGGAAAAATTAGGCATTGGTCGTCCTTCTACCTATGCACCGACAATTGCCACTTTAGTTGATCGGCAATATGTCGAAAAAATTGAAAAGCGACTAAGTCCAACCGACATCGCTAAAGTAGTTATCAAGTTATTAGTCGAACATTTTCCAGATATCGTTGATTACAACTTTACTGCTGGCATGGAAAATGATTTGGATAAAATTGCCGAAGGTAAAAAAGAATGGCAACCAATTATCAAAGAATTCTACGAACCATTTATTAAAAATATCGAAATGAAAGAAATAGAAATCGATAAAAAAGAACTGACCGAAACAGCTACTGAAGAAGTTTGTGACAAATGCTCAAGTCCAATGGTGATCAAGCTGGGACGCTTTGGAAAATTCCTAGCTTGTTCCAATTATCCAGATTGTAAAAACACCAAGCCAATTGGCAATGACGGTAAAATTGAAGAGCCAGAAAGTACTGATGAAAAATGTGAAACTTGTGGCTCGGCAATGATTTTCAAGCATGGACGCTTTGGAAAATTCCTAGCTTGTTCCAATTATCCAGATTGTAAAACTACAAAGCAAGTCAAAAAAGAAGTCGGTGTCAAATGTCCAAAGTGTCACGAAGGAGAGATGGTGGAAAAACGTAGCAAACGTGGAAAAACTTTTTTTAGCTGCGATCAGTACCCAGCTTGTGAACACGCTGTTTGGACTAAACCAACCGGTGAGCTTTGTCCAGAATGTAAACAGCTATTATTATTTGCTGCTAAAGATAAAATAAAATGCGAAGCTTGTGATTTTGAAAAAGAACAAGAATAAACATTTGAATTTTTAACCTAAAATTAAAGTAAAAAAAGAACCGTGGTCTCGAATGAGGCCACGGTTTTGCGCACCTTGGTGCACTAGGAACGAAAAGGGAGCTCTACGGCCAGGTGATCGTTGGGAAAATGTTCTCCCTTACCGCCAACATCGAGCATCACGGAACCGAAATTCCGAGGAACCTCGAGCACCGAGAAAGACTTGCCCTGATGCGGGCCGGCAGTGACCTGGACAATCCGCTTGCCCAACTGCTGACGCTGCTCACGACTGAGCTCACTAACCGGGGTCAGAATTCGCCCTGCTACTGCCTGTGACATGCTGCTGCCTTTCTTTTGAAAAAAACCGTATTACGCGGCGATCAGGTCTTTGACCTGATCCAAAAACAGATCTGATATGTGCCGAGGCAAAAGAATGGTGTCCATGGGCACCAACAATCGCTCGCCATTATGAGCAAGTTGGAACAAACAGCAATCGTCCGCACCAACATCGCTCAACAAATGACCGAGCATCCCATTGAAACTAACCGTTACTCTTTTCGCAAAGAGCAAGCCAACAACCAATCGTTGCCACGGAGCAACCTTGATTGGCACCAAATCGCAGTGGACACATTCTTCACGCTTCATGGCAATTCCTTTCTGATGGTTACATTCTACAGACAAGAGCAAAAACCACATGCGAAAGAGTCTTTGCTCCATTTCAAATGCCTGAGTCACCAAATCTTCAGCCACAAAATTTCCTTTCCTGTTAAGAATTGAACGAACATGAATAAAATACACATTAACATAAAATAAAGAAAAAGTCAAGCTTAAAGCATCAGCTCTCCCGCTAAATCTTCTTGCTATTTTTAAAGCGAAAGATTAAGATAAATATAAGCACAAAATAATGACTACTTTTGAAGACTTAAAAAAAATACTGGTAAGCAACTACGCTGATGAAGATATCAATCTAGTGATCAGAGCTTTTCATTTTGCTTCAGAAGCTCACCGTGGTCAAAAAAGAAGAACCGGCGAAGACTACATTTATCATGCCATTGCTACAGCTTATAATCTAGCAAAGATGAAAATGGATCTTCCTTCAATCGCCGCTGGACTTTTGCATGATGTGCCAGAAGATACGGACTTTACTTTAGAAGATGTCAAAAATGTTTTTGGCAAAGAAATTGCTGAACTAGTTGCTGGAGTGACTAAATTAGGAACTTTGAAATACCGAGGCTTAGAACGCTATGCTGAAAACTTACGCAAAATGTTTTTGGCGATGGCCAAAGATTTACGAATTATTATTATCAAACTTGCCGACCGTTTACACAACATGGAAACTTTAGACGGAGTCAGAGAAGAAAAACGTTTGCGGATTGCTCAAGAAACTTTAGAAATTTTTGCCCCAATTGCCAATCGCTTAGGAATGTTTGAGCTAAAAACTCGTTTAGAAGATTTAGCCTTCCCCTATGTCTATCCTCAAGAATATGCTTGGGTCAAACATTTAGTTCAGGATCGTTTGAAAACTGAAACTAGATATATTGAAAAAATTCAAAAAATTGCTCAAAAAGACTTAAACAAACACAACGTCAATTATCTACATATCAAAGGCAGGGTTAAAAATCTATTTAGTCTTTACCAAAAACTCTTGCGCAAAGGCAAAGATTTAAACAAAATCTATGACTTGATTGCTTTGAGAATCATCGTTCCTGACGTAACTGATTGTTATAGCGTCTTAGGCATTATCCATAAACGTTGGACACCTCTCAAAGGACGCGTCAAAGACTATATTGCTCAACCAAAACCAAATGGCTATCGCTCATTGCACACCTCCGTTTTTACAGAATTTGGTAAAATTGCCGAGATTCAAATTCGGAGCCAAGAAATGGACGAAGAAGCTGAATACGGTATTGCCGCTCACAGTCGCTATAAAGAAATAAAAAATTTAGGAAATAAAAAAACCCAACCTACTTGGGTCAAGCATTTATTAGATATTCAAAAAACGATTACTGATAACGCTGAATTTATCAAACATATTAAAAATGATTTATTTTTAAATCGAATTTTTGTTTTTACTCCCAAAGGAGATGTGATCGAATTGCCAGAAAATGCCACGCCACTAGACTTTGCTTATCATATTCATACTGACATTGGTAATCGTTGCGTGGGTGCAAAAGTAAACGAGCAAATGACCGCTCTCACTCATCAATTAAAGTCTGGCGACGTGATTGAAATTTTGACTGATAAAAATAGAAAAAAACCAAACGCTGATTGGCTCAATATCGTAATTACTTCAGCGGCAAAAGAAAAAATAAGAAATCAATTAAGAAAATAAAAATAACCCTTCGACTACGCTCAGGGTTATTTTTTATTATTCTTCTAATTTATCTAACAAATTTTTGAGTTCTTCGTGTGAGAAAAAGTTGATCTTGATCATACCTTTTTCTCCTTTTTTTTCTATTTTCACTTTTGAGCCTAGATTTTTACTTAACTTATCTTCCCAAGAGGTGACAATCGGATCTTGCGGCTGACGCTCTTTGATTTTTTCTGTAGTTTTTTTAGAAAGGTTTTCTAATTCTCTAACTGTTAAGTCATTTTTTATAATCTTTTTAAAAATTTTGATCTGCTCTAGCTTGTCAGTGACGCTCAAAATAACCTTGGCATGAGAAAAAGAGATCTGGTTATTTAAAATAGCCTCTTTAATCACTATTGGTAATTTTAATAAGCGTAAATAATTTGAAATACCAGAAGGGCTTTTACTGACTTGCTTAGCAATATCTTCTCGTGACAAGCCAAATTCCTCTAGTAGCCTCTGATAACTTTCCGCTTCCTCCAAAGGATTAAGGTTGTGTCGCTGAACATTTTCGATAATCGATAATTCTAGTTTATCTTTATCAGTAGCCTCTCTGACAATTACCGGCACTTCTTTTAATCCTAGATTTTTTGCGGCTCTCAATCTCCTCTCGCCAGCAATGAGCTGATAACCATCGTACTCTTTGGTTACTACCAAAGGCTGAATAATTCCGTGCTGCTTGATACTTTCTGTCAATTCCTCTAACTTCTCACGATCAAAATTAGACCTTGGTTGCCAGGGATTAACTTTAATTTTTTCTGGATCCAAATGCTGAATTCGATCCTCGTCTTTGATCACTGTCGAAGAATTTGAATTATTTGTGTTTTGATTTTTGTCGGGTATTAAGGAACCCAAACCCCTGCCTAAAGCCATATCTTTTATTTTTATTTGCAAATTAACTATTGAAAATTTCCTGAGCTAAACGTCGATAAGCTTTTGCTCCACTCGATTGTTCGTCATAATCTTTAATGGATTTTCCATAAGACGGAGCTTCGGCCAAACGAACATTACGCGGAATCACTGAACGGAAAATTTTGTTTGGAAAATATTTGTATAATTCTTGAAAAACAGCTTGAGATAATTTGTTACGAGCATCATACATGGTCATTACTGCTCCCAAAATTTTTAGCTCTGGCTGCAAATGTTCTTTGATCAGATTAATCGTGTTTAATAATTGAGACAAACCTTCTAGAGCGTAATACTCGCATTGTACCGGAATTAAAACTTCATTTGCTGCCACCAAGCCATTGATCGTCAATAATCCCAAAGAAGGCGGGTTATCAATCAAAATAAAATCGTAAAGATCTAAAACTTCTTTTAAATTCTCTCGTAAAATATATTCTCGATTTTGCTGATTAACTAGTTCAACGCTAGCGCCAGCAAGATCTGGCGTCGAAGGTAAAATGTGCAAATTCTGACTATGTGCCTTCAAAACTTCGGTAACTTTTGTCTCTGGCTGAACCAAAACCTGATATAAGCCTTGATTTACTTTTTTTAAATCCAAACCTAAACCAGAAGAAGCATTACCTTGTGGGTCAATATCAATCACCAAAACTCTCTGGCCAATTCCCGCCAAATAAGCAGCCAAATTAACTGCCGTTGTTGTCTTGCCGACTCCACCTTTTTGATTCACTACTGAAATAATTCTTGCCATATTTAAGTCAAAACTATAGTTATTATAGCAAAGATCAGCGTAAGTCTCAAATGAAAATTATTCTTGATGATAAGTAAATAAACCAACTAGCCAGCCCAAAAACCAGCCAGCAACAGCTCCTGCTAAAATATACCACTTATTCCATTCTAAAAGATAAAAATAACAATAAGCAAAACCAAGTAACAAGCCAAGGGTCAGACCTTTAATCCTCCAAGAAAGAGTCCACATTGAACGACCAGAGTGAGAATTATTTTGGTTTATTTGCTTATTCTCCTGCATGTAATTGTTTGCGCCAATTATCTATACCTGCCAAAAAATTTTCTAGATTATCCTCAGCGATACTTTTATCGGCTGGCAGATCTAAAGTCAGCGGATTAATTTTTGTGCCATTTTTGACTATTTCAAAATGTAAATGCGGACCAGTCGAAAAACCAGTGGAACCTACTGCACCAATGATTTCACCCTGTTTGACATGTTGACCAACTTTAACATAAATTTTTGACTGATGAGCATAGTTAGAGCTATAAACTCCGTTATGTCTAATTGAAGTCAAATTGCCATAGCCATGAGAATTCCAACCAGCTCCAGTCACCACACCATCTCCAACAGCACGAATTGGCGTACCAATCGCTGCTGCATAATCAATAGCTCGATGACCAGTAGAAACATTAAAAGCTTCAACATATCTTTGCCCGGTGGTGAAACCAGAACTGATATATTTAAAATCTACGGGATTTTTTAAAAACATTTTTTGTAAAGACTGTCCACTCAAATCATAATAGCCGTCAATCTCATCTCCATATTCATCTATTCCTTCTTTAAAATAATACCCCTCTTTTATTTCTCCGTCATTGTTAAACAAAGCGGCGATAATTTTTCCTGGCATCACATATTCTCCGTCTCTATATCTTTCCTCATAAATAAATTTATAAGTATCGCCTTCTCTGATTCCCATGCCAAAATCAATTGTCCAAGCAAAAACATCGGCTAATTCAATAATTGCTCTGATATCAATATTTTGATCAAGGGCTGACTGGTACAAGGAAGAATCTATGGTTCCCTCTACTGTTTTGATTCTTATTTCATAGTCAATTTCTTTCACTTCTGCAGTTAATCCTTCGTCACTTTGCTCAACATAAAGTTCTGATTCAGAATTAACTTCATAAATCATTTTTTTGAATTGCTCTGTTTCTCGATCAAAATAAAAAGCAATTGATTTGCCAGCACGAATCTTAGTCAAATCATAAACATCTTCTGTAGCCTCTAAAATATTCATCATTAAGGTTCCGCCAATTCCAGCGTTTTCTGCAACCGTTGAAAAAGTCATGCCCGACTCAATTTCAATAAGTACTTCCCGATCCGTCACCTCTGCTTGCGCTTCGTGACCTGGAGCATTAACATTTTCGCTAGTTTCAGCAGAAAAAATCAATAAACGGCCCGCAAAAAATACTAGGCCGAAAATCGCTAAAGTAAAAAATAAATATCTCTTTTTCATACCCTATATTGTAAAGAAAATTAAGATTTTTATCAACCACCATTGTAAAAAACCCCTTTTTTAAACTATAATTAGAGCATGCTCAAAAAAATAACAATTAGCCTAGCGCCCTTAATTCTGATTTTTATTTTTATCACTAGTTTTTTAATACTTGACCAAAAGTCAGAAAAAGTTGCTCAAAGCTCTGAAAATATAACAATAGAAAAAACCAAAATTCAACCTGATTATGTACGAGCAATTTATCTTACCGCTTATTCCGCTGGTCAAGATGATTTTAGAAAAAATATTATCGAAAAAATAAAAAAAGGTAAAATTAATTCCGTGGTAATTGATATCAAAGATTATTCAGGATATATTCTGTATGATAGCCAATTAACAGAAGTACAAAATATCAAAGCTAGCACAAATCAAATCAAGGACGTCAAAAAAGTTATCAAAGAATTTCATGAAGCTGGGATTTATTTAATCGCTAGACAAACAGTTTTTCAAGATCCCTTGCTTTCACAAACTCGTCCTGACTTGGCTTTTAAAACTTGGCAAGGAAATATTTGGCAAGACAACAAAGGCCTTTCTTGGCTTGATCCAAGCAAAGAAGAAACTTGGGATTATAATTTAGCAATTGCCCGTGAAGCAAGTGCTTTGGGTTTTGATGAAATTAATTTTGATTATATGCGTTATCCTAGTGACGGTAACATGGCTAATCTAAATTATAATTTGCCAGAGAACAAAAACATGTCTGAAGTGATGAGTGACTTTTTTAAATTTCTATCAGAAAATTTATCCAACAAAACAAAAATTTCTATTGACATGTTTGGATTAGTAATGGACCACACTACTGATAACTATGATTTAAACATTGGACAACGTTTAGTTGACGCAGCTGATTATTTTGATTATGTCTATCCAATGATGTATCCATCTCACTATCCTCTGACTTACTTGGGTTTTGAAAATTCTGCCCAACATCCTGGCGCAGTAATTAGTTATGGTTTAAAAATTAGTGCCGCTCAAATAGAAAACAAAAGAGCCAAGATTAGACCTTGGCTACAAGCTTTTAACATCGGGGCGATTTACGATTCCGCAAAAATAAATGCTCAAACCGAGGCCGCTGAAAACGCGACAAGCACTGCTGGCTGGGCTTTATGGAATGCTCGAAATTATTATCCAGATTATATTTTTAACTAAGCTCAATGCCAACCGGACAATGATCTGAGCCTAAAATTTCATTTAAAATATAAGCTTTTTTGATATTTTTTAAAGCTTTGTTAGAAACACAAAAATAATCAATCCGCCAACCAACATTGCGACTTCGCGCGCCTGCTCGATAAGACCACCAAGAATATTTAATTGTTTCTGGATGTAATTCACGGAAAGTATCCTTAAAACCAGCTTTTAAAAACTTCTCCATCCAATCACGCTCTTCTTGAGTAAAGCCAGCGCTTCCAATGTTTTCTTTAGGGCGCGCTAAATCAATTTCTTGATGAGCAACATTAAAATCCCCGGTGACAATCACTGGTTTTTTTGTTTCTAACTTTTTCAAATGCTTTAATAACTTATCATTAAAATCCATTTTAAAATCCATTCTGCTCAGCTCATTGTTAGCATTTGGGAAATAAATATTAGCTAAATAATATTTTCCTAAATCTAAAATCAAAATCCGGCCTTCATCATCCCAAGATAAATCTGGAAGTCTCTCTACTGGCAAATTGTTTTTGACTAAACAAGCTGTTCCGCTATACCCAGGCCTTGTCGCTGGATTCCAAAATTCTTGATAAGCAACAAAATCCCAGCCAGAGGCTGGTCCGCCTTCGGCGGAAAATTTTCCTGAATGTTTTTTTAGAGCTTCTTCTGAAATTTTTATTTCCTGCAGACACAAAATGTCTGGCTGATATTTGCTTAAAAAATCTCTGAAGCCTTTTTTGACTACCGCTCTGATACCATTAACATTCCAAGAAATAATATTTAAATTATTTTTCATTTTATTTTTCTAAATAAATTGTTTGACTAGGATAAGCAAACTCAATGTTCGCCTGATTAAATTTTTCGACTATTGCCAAATTAATTTTTTGCTTCAAATCCATATAAGTATTATAATCTGGGCTGTTAATATAATAGACTATTTCAAAATTTAAACTAGAGGCCGAGAATTCAGAAAAATGACAACGATCAAATTCCGTCATTTCAACACTAGCAACTATTTCTTTAATTATTTTTGGAATCAAATTTAATTTTTCTTTTTCGGTCTGATAGACTACGCCTAAAATAAAAGATTCTCTTCTTTTTTCCATCCGCTTGAAATTCTGCACACGCACAGAAGTTAATTCTTTATTAGAAATTACTAATTGTTCACCTAATAAAGTTCTCAAGCGAGTGGTCTTGAGACCAATTTTTTCAACTACTCCCATATCTGAGCCGACTTTAATAAAATCTCCAACTTGGAAAGGCTTATCAAGATAAATTGAAAAAGAAGAAAATAAATCGCTCAAAATATTCTGCATTGCCAAGGCTACAGCTAATCCACCAATGCCTAAAGAAGCAACTAGAGAATTAACATTAATTCCTAAATTAGCTAAAACTAAAATCAAACCTAAAGTCCAAAGAATAATTCTGACAATAGTTTGAATCGTCTTAGCCATTGAAGCTAAACGCTCAATTTCTTGTTCGTCATTTTCTGAACTTGTAGAATTTTTATTCAAATATTTTTTGACAACGTAAGCAAACAAGCGTTCTAAGGCTTTGATTATTTCATAAATCACAATCAACAACAAAACTGCTTTGATAAAAACACTTAGCCAGCTTGGTAAATATAAAACTTGCGCAGCAAAATAAAAAGATAGTAAAAAATAAAGAGGTGGCTTGATATTTTTAAAAATAGCAATCAAGACGTCATCAAAATCCGTTTGTGTTTTTTGCGCAAAATTATACAGTCTAGCCAAAATAATACTTTGAAAAATTTTCAAAATTATAATTGCCGAGAACAAAACTATCAAGGCTAATAAGTAATCATAAAAGCTATTAGACAACCAATGGTGGCTCTGTAAAAAATATAAAAAATTAACCATAATTATATTAAAATTAAAAAGTAAACTCAAAATCAGCATAGCAAAGAAAGAACAAAAAAACAAATAAAAAAGAGATGACAAAAACACCCCTCAAAATGACAATCTTGTTACTCGTGCTCAACAACAAAATTATCAAAATAGCGCAAATCGCCTTGCTTGACCTCTAGACTCTTCACCTTTGACCAAGGAGATCCTTTTTTGCACCATTTCACAAAATCAGCCAAAGCATCACTTGAGCCCTCTAGCTCAAGGTAAACTGAACCGTCAGCTTGATTTTGCACAAAACCTTTTAGGTCTAGTTTGTTCGCTTTTACTTTTGCATAGTAACGAAAGCCAACTCCCTGCACGCGACCAAACACTTTGATTTTGCAATGCTTGATCATCTCAAAATTTTTAAGGATTACTATATAAGTTTAGCAAAAAAAATAGCCAACTGCCAAGAGCTGTCTATTTTTATTTAGTAAAAAAAATGTTAATTAAGTAGTTTATCCTTTTCTTTCTCTTAGAATTTTTTTGCCTTTCAATTGCAAATAAACCATTGGAATAACAAACAATTGCAAAACTGTAGCAAAGGCAAGTCCGAAAATAATTGAAACTGAAAGACCGACCCAAAACTCGTTAGCTAAGGCAAGCGGAAAAACGCCAAAAATAGTGGTAATCGAAGTCAATAAAATCGGTTGCAATCTAGTGTCTCCAGCATCAGCTAAGGCTTCTAGTGGGAACATATTTTTTTCTCTGATATTACGCTCTGTTTTGTCGATAAAAACAATAGCATCATTAACCACTATCCCAGCCAAAGATATCAAGCCCAAAAATACCGGAAAGGAAAATGGCAAACGTAAGAGTAGCATGCCAACAACCACGCCGATCATCATCAACGGCAAAGTCATCAAGATGGTTGCTGCTGCTCGGAAGGAATTAAACTGTAATACTAAAATAATCCAAATCAAGAGCACAGCAACAATCATCGCATTCCATAGTTCGGAAAAAGACTGATCAATATCTTCAACTTCTCCACCAAATTTTACAGTATAACCAGTAGGAATTTGAGCGGCAAAATCTTTTTCTAATTCAGCAGAAATCTCTGCTGAATTATAGCCCGGACGAAGATCAGCTTGAACAGTAACTGTTCTTTCAAAATCGCGATGACGAATGGTTGCAAGAGCTGGCTGCAATGAAAAATCAGCAAGTGAAGCTAGCTTGATTTCCTGACCACGATTATTCAAAACTGATAGATTCTTTATGTCTTCAACTGTATTAAATTTATTTTTATCAAATTTCACTACCACATCATAATCGTCTCCAGCATGAGAAATTTCTGTTGCAGTTGTGCCAAAAATTGCCGTTCGCAGAGAACTAGCAACTCCCGCCACACTTAAATCATACTTAGCAATAGCATCTTTCTTTAAAGTAAAAGTAAAATCTGCCGGACTGATACTTTGATTATTATCAACGTTAATTACTCCTTCTTTATTTTTCAACAAATCTTCCAGGCGGCCAGCTAAACTAGCTAAAGTATTTAAATCATGTCCTGAGATTCTAGCTTCGATCGGAGCACCAGTTGGTGGTCCAGAAGTTAATTCTTTGACAACAATTTCTCCTTCATTGATGTCCTTTAGATCTTCTCTTAAATGCTCGGCAATCTGATAACTTTTTAAATCCCTTTCTTCTTCATCAACCAAAGTAATGCTGACATTAGCAACATGAGAACTTCCAGATCCTCCGCCATCAAAAAATCCCAAAGAAGAAGCTTGTCCAACTGTTGTCACAAAAGTTTTTATTTCCTTATTTTCATACAATCTTTCTTCTACTTCTCTAGCAACTTGATCAGTTACTAATAACTCTGTGCCAATAGGCATATTGATGTCAACATAAATATATTCAACATCTATCTTGGGAAATAATTCTACTTTTACTAAACCAGTAAATAAAGTAGTCAAACTGGCGAAAAATAAAACCAGCAAGACAATCAAGAACTTGATTTTCTGTTTACGATTTTTTAAAAAATCACTGATATTTTGACGATATTTTTTTCTCAAATAATTAGTTAGGTATTTTTCTAAAATACTATCTTTATTTTTCTCGTCAACTTTAGTTCTTTTTAAAAATACAGTCGACATACCAGAAACCAAAACTAAAGAAACAAATAATGAAGAAGTCAAAGTAATGGCAATGGTAATCGGAAAAATTTTCAAATACTCACCCAAAATTCCACTGACCAAAAGCATCGGCACGAAAGCAGAAATGGTAGTCAAGATACCAGATAGCAAAGGCAACTTATAATGCGCCACTGAAAGTAAAGCAGCATTTTTTGAAGAATGACCATTGCGCATGTTATGAAAAATACCTTCCAAAACAACAATAAAAGTATCCACCAAAAGACCCAGAGACAAAACCAGAGCGTAAAGGGTCATGCTATTTAAGGTAAAATCAAAATTATACAAAATGATCAAGGTGATCAAAAAAGTCAAAGGAATGGCCAACAAAGAAATAATCGACTCTTTCCAACTTAGGGCAATAAACATCACCAAGAAAATTAAAATCGTGGCTTGAATACCGCTGCTTCCTAAAGTATTAAGATCGTCTCTAACAAAAGAAGAATAGTCACTACTAACCTGAACACTGACGTTGTCGGGAATTAAATTTTCTTCCTGTAACTTCTCAATCTTTAATTTGGCAGCGTCAACAATCTCTAAAATATTTCCACCGGTCTTTTTATAAACAGATAACGAAACTGCACTAGATGCTTCCGAACCAGAAATAGAAATACGAGAAAGACTTTTGCTTTCTGTAAATTGCTCTTTGATCTCTGCCAAATCTGAAAGATAAACTGGTTGCTCGTTATTTACACTAACAACTACATTTTTTAGTTCTTCTAAAGACTGCAATTTAGAAACAGCTCTTAGGTTATAAGAAATATCATCAACTGCAATATCCCCCAAAGGCATATCTAAATTAGTTGCCTGAATCGCACCGATGACTTGAGACAAAGAAATGCGTAAGCGACTCAAGGCTAATTTATTGACGGTCACCGAATATTCCAAACTTCTAACTCCAGAAAGAGGTGCCTTGGAAACTCCAGAGATTGCCTCTAGTTCATCTTGAACTATTTCACCTAATTGCTTAAGTTGGCTCTCGGTCAAAGGACCAGTCAAAGAAAAAGTAATCAAAGGAAAATCGTTAGCTCTGACTTGAGTAACCACTGGGTCCTCTGCTTCGTCAGGAAGGCCATTTGTTTCGGCAACCTTATCTTTTAATTCTCTAATACTCTGATCAAGATCTTGTTCTGCTTCAAACTCAACAACAACGGAAGAAACGCTAGAGATTGAACTGGAAGTGACTAATTTTACACCATCTAATTCCTCTACTTTATTTTCAATTTTATCAGTAATCAAATCCTCCATGTCTTGAGGACTAGCCCCAGCATAAAAAGTACTAACTACGGCAATTGGAATTTTTACTTCCGGATCAGATTCACGAGGAATATTAAATACCGCCACCAAACCCAAACTAAAAATGGTGACCATCAATAAAACTATTACTCTAAAATGAGTAATCAAATAGCCCAAAAAACTGCGCTTAATTTTGGCAATATCTCTTTGTGCTAAATCTTGCTGTTGATGATTTTCTTGATTAAAATCTGACATAAAATTTATTCTACAACATTAACTTCGTCTCCAACTGAAATGAAAACTCCGTTTAATAAAACCAAATGATCATTCTCGTTAAGCCCGGAAAGTACTGTCACCTTGTCACCAAAAATTTGGCCCAAAGTTACATCGCGACGCTCTACTTTATTATCAACGACAAGAAAAACATAATTTCCATTAGCTTCAATATTTACTGATTTGATCGGTACGACTACTGTCTCATCAACTGGGAAAATTAAAGTAAATTTAATTTCAGCTGTGCTACCGGCCACTAAATTTTCTGCTGCTTCCTGACTTTGGACAGTGACGCTAATTTTTCCACTAGCCAAATCACCAACCGGTTCAACTTCGGTTACAAATCCTTGATATTGATCATTAATCAAAACTTGATCATTGAGCTTAATTGCTTTAGCAAAAGTGACGTCTACATCGACTTTCATTTCAACCAAAGATAAATCACCGAGCTCAATTAATTCTTGACCAACTGAGGCTTGTTCGCCAGCAGAAGCAAAGTGAGACATGATTGTGCCTGAAAAAGGAGCAGCCAACGTCAAATTACTATAAGCATAAACAGCGGAATTTAGCTGACTCTGTGCAGCATTAATCTCCAAAGTAGCGCCATCTTGAGCACTAGCCAAACTAAGATCAGCATTATTATATTCAATCGTTGCTAGATCTACTTGCGCTTGAGCATTATCGATGCTTAAACGATTAGAAATTTTAGTATTTGTAATATTATTAATTCCGGTAATCACTGCGCTGATATTTTGATTAATCGCCGTTTGATAATTAATCAAAACTAAACGATCGGCCTCATATTGTCCTGCTGGCAAAGCATTCTGTAATAAAATCACAGTATTATCAACCGCTGCTTTGACCAACAAAAGAACTTGATGAATATTTTCTAATTCTGTAGTTAACTCTGACTCAGAAGAAATCGGATAATTCAAAGCTAAATATCTAGTGACAGCTTGATCGAATTTAAACTTAGTATCAATTCTTAATTGGGATTGAGCAGTTAAAATTTCTCGATAAATATATTTTTTATTTTCTAAACTACTACCGTCATTTAAAAATAACAAAACTTGATTCATGCCATTGTAGACTGAATCATAAGTTACCCTTGCTGAATCTTCGACAACTCTCAAGGCTTGCTCGGTTTGCGCGACTGTATTGCTATGTTGACTACGTGCCAAATCTAAACGGGCTTTGGAGCTATTTAAAGCCAAACCAGCTTGTTGTACTCTTTGCGCAGTAACAGCCTTAGTTTGTTCCAAATTTTGAGAAGCAGTAAAATAAGCATTTTCAATATTATTATCTCTGATTGAAAATAAAGGCTGCCCAACATAAACCTGTGAACCAACTGGCGCTAAAAATTCAATCGTACCAGGCACTAAGCTTCTAACTAAACTGTACTGCTTAGGAACTACTGTTCCGCTGAGCGTTAATTCAGTATTTACTTCGCTTTGTTTAGTAATATTTTGAACCTTAACTTCTTTTTTGATAATTTCTTCGTCATTAAGAGTAGCGTCTTTTGCCCCACAACCGCTAACAACAACACCTAACAACAATAAGAATACTAAAAATTTACGCATAAATTTATTAATTTATTAATTCAATGTTTGCGAATATTAGCATAAATATTGATTTTTGTCAAGATTAAACCTTTGTTACCTTTCGCTTTCGAGATCGTTATAATATAATGAAGACAAGAAAATAAAACATAACCTTCCATGACTAATCAAGAAGCTTTGGAGCTGGTAAATCAAACTCAAGACGGAGAAGTAGAATCTTTTGCTAGATTGTATGATTATTACTTTCCTAAAATTTATCAATTCATTTATTACCAAGTTCGACATCGTGAAAGTAGCGAAGACCTAACTAGTCTCACTTTTACCAAAGCTCTGGAAAAAATCAATAGCTTTAAAACAAAAGATGGTCTCTTCTCTGCTTGGCTGTACCGAATCGCTCGTAATACAGTCACTGATCATTGGCGAACTAAAAAAGAAGACCTTGAATTAAAAATAGCGATGGACAAAATTTCTCAAGAACAAACTGAAAAAAATCTTGATCAAAAGCAGCTTTTAGAAAAAGTTTCTAGACAACTAAACTTATTAAAGTCAAAACAAAAAGAAATTATCATTATGCGTTTATGGCAAGAATTATCTTACCAGGAAATAAGCCAAATCTTAAACAAGAGCGAGGCTAGCTGTAAAATGTATTTTTCTCGCAGCATCAAAATTTTAAGAGAATCTTTAAGCGCCTGGCTCTTACTCTTTATTAACTTTATAAATTAAGATATGAACAACAAGATTGAACAAATCATCGAAGAATTAATTAAGCTTGATCCAGAGCTAAAAAAATATAGAGAAGAGCTCCCAGAAATAGTTAATAGCTTAATTCTTTTAAAGCCAAACCTGGAAATTAATGACAACTTTAGAGCCGAGTTAAAAAATAAGCTAATTGAAAAAATGCTTAGTTCACCAAAAAATAAAAATAATAATTTTAACTATATGAAAAAAATAAATTACGCCCTAGGAGGAATTTTAATGCTTTTGGTTTTATCTTTACCTCTTTGGTTTTATCAAAAAGGAAACGATCTAAACAAATTAGCGCAAGTAGATTACCAATCTTTTAGCATCAATAAGATCGGCAAGCAAGCTTTTGGTAGTCTAGAAAATGATAGCACCATCAACGCGCCTACAGTAGACCAAGCTGTCGGACTAGGTGGTGGAGGCGGGATGGCAATGAACGCGACAAAAGAAAGTTCAGCCATTGATTCTTCGATGAGAATCATGCCTCCTTATGAAATATATAATTATAAATATATTTATCAAGGAGAATCATTTGAAATCCCCGCTGAACAAATGGCCGTTTTAAAAAGAGAAAAAAATAATAATCAAAGTGGAATTAATTTGGTAAAAAATTTAAACTTAGACTTAATCAACCTTGAAAAATTTGCTAACGCAAAACTACAAAATTTTAATCTAGTAGAAGATAAAAAATTTGGTTACTACATCAATGTCAATTTAGAAGAAGGGGCTATTTCTATCAACGAGAACTGGAATCAATGGTATGGAGAAAATGATTTTCAAGAAACAAAAATCGAACAAGTCTTAAGTGATCAAGAGCTAATCAATATTGCTGATAGATTTATCGCTGATTATAAAATAAACACTTCTTTCTATGGACCAGCTGAAGTCCAAAATGATTGGCAAATGCTTTATGAAAAAGCAGCTGACAAAAGTTTGATGTACATTCCTCCCGCAGCAACTATTATTTATCCTTTGTTAATTGAGGGAAAACAAGTTTATGATGACTGGGGCAATAAACAAGGATTGCATCTCAATGTTAATTTTAATCAAAAAAAGGTAATCAATGTTTGGAATATTAATACACAAAACTACCAAAGCTCAGAATATCAAATGGAAACTGATGTTCAAAAACTCTTAAATATTGCTGAAGCAGGCGGTCTTAACTATTATCCTTATTCTGAAGGAAAAACAATTGAGGTGGCCATCGGCACTCCTAGCATCGAATATGTTCGTACTTGGCAATATACAAATCGAGAAAATAACGAACTTTTAGTCCCCGCTTTAGTTTTTCCAATCTTAGATCAAATGGAAAATAATAATAAACAACGAATTGTTATCCCTCTAGCAACAGAACTCTTAAAACAACAACAAAATATCATCGAAGATCAACCAATTAGAATCTTAAAATAAACAAAAAAATCCAAGTTAAAAACTTGGATTTTTTAAATTAAAGACTTTAGATAGGCTTGTCGAGTTTTTTCCGGTAATCGCTCAATTGCATAGCGCAAACAAGTTCGTGGCATTTTCTGATAATGTTGATTTAAAAAATCTAATAAAATTTTTTGCTCACAACGCTTACCAACTTCTCTGAGCATCCAGCCCGTCGCTTTATGAATCAAATCATGAGAATCATTTAATAAAATTTTTGCTAATTTGATAGTCTCAGCTGATTGACCTTGATAAATAAAATAAAAAGTAGACACCATGGCGACCCTCTTTTTCCACAAGTTATTACTCTGAGCTAATTTCTCCAAAATATTTTTTTCTTGTGGATGGACAAACAAATAAGCACCGACAATTTTTGGCGCAGACAAATCAACTAAATCCCAGTTATTAATGTATTGATAATTTTTTAAATAGGCTTGAAAAATTTGTTTTTGTTTTTTCAAATCTCCTTTATTGTACTGTTCTACCAAAATTAACAGGGCACAAAGCCGATCTTCGTGAATCGAAGAATGCAATAATTGCAAAACATCTACTAAAGATAAATCAATAAATTGTTTAGCTACTTTTCTTATTTCAGGAACCGTGACACCAATAAACCGATCTCCTTCGCCATACTGACCTTTGGCGGTTTTAAAAAATCTTTGAAAAATTACCGCTTTTTGGGAATTAGCATATTTTTTTAATTCTTTTTGAATGCTAGTCATAGTTTTCCTAAGTCCAAATATTCGTTAACCTCTATTTCTTTGACAAAATCTGGCATATGACTGATTAAAATAATTGCTCCTTGATAATGATTCAAGGCTTTGGCAATCACTGGAATATGTCTAAAATTAATGTGATTAGTCGGCTCGTCTAAAATTAATAAGCCAGGCTTCATCAAAACCAATCTAGCGAAGGCCAGTAAGCCCTTTTGACCTTCTGACAAATCTCCAACTTTACGCCCCATTAATTCGCCGGTCAATAAAAATCCAGCGGCCATTGAACGCATATCTTGCACTGTGTAGCCTTCCAAACGTACGCTCTCTAAAGACTCCATTACTGTCTGCTCAAAATCTAAATTAGAAAAATTTTGACTATAATAACCAACGACAAGCCCTGGGTTTATTTTTGCTCCTTCGCTTTTATTTTCTACCAAAGCTCTAAGTAAAGTACTTTTACCAATTCCATTGGGACCAGAAACCAACATTCGATCTTTATGTCTCAAAATTTTTTCTACTTTTTTAATTACTGGCTCATGATTTTCAATGATCTTTACTGAGTCTATTCTTAATAATTCTCCAACAATTTCTTGTCGAGGAATTTCAAAATCCCTAATCACTTTATCCTCTTTTCTAACATCTACTTTGTTCTCCTCAAGTTCTTGAGTTTCTTCTTTTAATTTTCTAGCCAATTGTCTCATCTTGCCACCTTTGTTAGCAAAAAAGTTTACTTTATCTTTGCGATCTTGAATAGTTTTTTCTAATTGAGCATTTTTTTTAATTTCTCTTTCTATTCTTTTGGCGATCTCTTCTACAACCGAATAATAATCACCAACGTAATTTTCAATTTTTTTAGTGTGAACATCTAAATAAATAACACCTTCCGTAAAACAATTCAAAAAATCAGCATCGTGAGAAATAACAATTACTGTTTTTTCGTACATTACTAAAAATTGAATCAAATGATCGATTCCGGCTTGGTCCAAATTATTTGTTGGCTCGTCTAACAATAAAATATCTGGATTTTGAATCAAAGCAAAAGCCAATAAAAGTCTAGCCTGTTGTCCGCCAGACAAATCACCAACTTTCCTGTCCATAGGGACAACTAGATTAACCGCTTCTAGAACTTTGGCGATTTTTGTTTTTAAACCAGGAACAACTTCTGTAAAAGCTTTGGCAAAATAGTCAGCGATTTCTAAATCATAATCAGCTCTGGCGATCATTTGCTGAGCAGTAGCAATCGTTGCGTCATTTTGATAAAAAACATTACCACTTTTTGGCTTTAAATCTCCTTTGATCAAATTAAACAAAGTGCTTTTTCCAGCGCCATTTTGTCCCATCAGGGTTATTTTTGCTCCCCGACGGACACTAAAACTAACTTGATCTAAAATCGGCTGTCTTTCTAGATATTCAAAAGTGACATCACTAAATCTAAGTACTACTTCTTCAGACATATTTTTATAAGATTATTTTGACAACTATACAGGAAATTAACGATTACTTCAAGACTAAGGGACCTTAAGTCTTGCTGGCGCTCACCCCCGCTAAATACCCCGTAGCCCAAGAAGCCTGCAAATTAAAACCTCCAGTATAGCCATCAATGTTCAAAATTTCACCAGCAAAATATAAACCTGGACAAATTTTAGACTCCATGGTGCTGGAATTAACTTCTTTTAGCTCAACGCCGCCAGCCGTCACAAATTCGTGTCCTGGACGACGGTCAATAATCGTTAGCGATAGGCTCTTGAGCCAAGTTGCTACTTTTCTTAATTCTTGTTTACTAAGTTCACCGTTATTTTTTTCCAAAGCAATTTTATTTTGTTCAAGAGCAATCGTTGCCAAAGACAAAGGAACTAATTTGCTTAAAGCATACTTAAATGACTTCTTAAGATTCTGATCCATAAAATTTTTAAGCTCTGCTAAAATCTGCTCAAAAGTCTTTTCTGGCAAAAGATCAAGTTGAATTTTCAAAGGCCTCTTTTGGTCAAAATTTTCAAAAGCGAGTAACGATGATAAAGCAAAAATAGCCGGCCCACTAATCCCCCAATGCGTAAAAACAAAAGGGCCGCTAAACTGATATTTCTTTTGACCAAAAGCTTTAAAATTTGTTTCTAAAAAAGAAAGTCCGGATAATTTGTGCGGCCAAGTTTCTTTAGTGGTCAAAGAACTTAAACTAGGAGCAAGCTCTGTAATTTGATGACCTAAAATTTCTGCTAAACTATAACCATCGCCAGCCGAACCGGTTTGACGATAAGCTTGTCCACCTAAGGCCAAAATGACTTTATCAAAGCTTAAACTTTTTTGATCTTTAAAATTAATAATAAAACTATTATTTTCTTTCTCAATACTTTTGACAATATGTTTAAATAGTACTTTAGTCTGATGCTTGGCAAAAAAAGTTTCAAAAGCCCGAACCACATCTGTGCCTTTGTTAGAAGCTGGAAATACTCTGAGATCTTCTTCACATTTTAATGGCACGCCGTGTTCTTCAAACCAATCTTGTACTGCTCGTGGTGGAAAATTATGGATAGCAGAATTTAAAAACTTTGCTCCACGAGGGTACTTTTCTAAAACAAGCTTTATTTCTTCTATTCCTGTTGTAACGTTGCAACGTCCGCCACCAGAAATGATAACTTTTTTCCCTAAAGAATCATTTCTCTCAATCAAAAAAACTTCTGCTTGAGGATTATTTTCATTAGCAGCCACGGCTGACATCATGCCTGCTGCTCCACCACCGATTATTGCAATACGCATAAATAAAATAATAAGTAATAAACAAACTTAAGATTACACTGTCAAATTAAGAAAAGCAAGAATTAACAACTAAAAAAGACTAAGCCTAAAGCTTAATCTTTTTTGTTATCCTTATAAGGAGTTTAATTTAGCTCTAGTCTTTGGTCCAAACACTCCATAACCCTGCTCTTGCGCTGAGTTAACTATCTGGTATTTAAGCTGGAATCTTTGGACAGCGCTTTCAGTTAATGGTCCAAAGTATCCGGTTATTTTGCCTTCTGGGTACACTGTTTTGTCTTGAGCAAGTAATGTTTGTAATTGTCTGACATCTTCTCCGGTCATGCCTAAGTTTAAACTTCTAGTAATATTAAGATTATTTTGTTGCTTAATACTGAGGTCTTGCCCAATAGGGTAAGAACTG
>JACKFO010000001.1 GCA_020632415.1 Candidatus Nomurabacteria bacterium | reverse complement strand
TTAATCTTAAAAATGTTGCGCATGCCCGACGGAAACACTACCGTAATTATTCAGGGTAAAAAACGGTTTAAAATTAAAGAAGTAACTCAAACTGAGCCATACTTAAAAGCCAATATTGAACCTTTTAATCAACAAGAAAAGCCAAAGGGTAAAAACTTTAATGCATTGGTTAGCTCTATAAAAGACCTTGCATCACAAATTATTGAACAATCGCCCAATATACCTACCGAAGCTACTTTTGCCATTAAAAATATAGAAAGCCCTACATTTTTAATCAATTTTATTGCCTCGAACATGAAAGGTAGTGTTGCCGAAAAGCAGCAATTACTCGAAGTTCCTGAACTTACCGAAAGAGCCCATAAATTATTGAGTCATCTAACAAAAGAACTTCAGTTGTTGGAACTAAAAAACGATATTCAATCAAAAGTTCGACACGATTTAGACCGCCAACAACGTGAGTATTTTTTGAACCAACAAATAAAGCAAATTCAAGAAGAACTAGGTGGCGACCCTCAACAACAAGAAATTGAAGATTTAAAGAAAAAAGCGAGCAAGAAAAAATGGACAAAAGAAGTTCAAAAACGTTTTGACAAAGAAATTGAAAAATTAGCTCGATTAAATCCGCAAGCTGCTGAATATTCGGTGCAGTTAAACTATATTGAAACCTTGGTTGAATTACCTTGGCTATATTATACCAAAGACAACTTTGACCTTAAACGAGCACAAAAAATATTAGACCGCGACCATTTTGGTTTAGAAAAAGTAAAAGAACGTATTGTTGAACATTTAGCGGTTTTAAAACTAAAAGGCGACATGAAATCACCAATTCTTTGTTTATACGGCCCTCCGGGAGTTGGTAAAACTTCATTAGGAAAATCTGTTGCTGAAGCGCTAGGAAGAAAATACGTGAGAATGTCGTTAGGTGGTTTACGTGATGAAGCAGAGATAAGAGGTCACAGAAAAACTTACATTGGTGCAATGCCCGGTAGAGTTATCCAAAACATTAAAAAAGTAGATTCTTCTAACCCTGTTTTTGTTTTAGACGAAATCGACAAATTAGGAAATAGCCATCAAGGTGATCCTTCTTCGGCTTTATTGGAAGTATTAGACCCAGAACAAAACAATGCGTTTTACGATAATTTTTTAGAACTGGATTACGATTTATCAAAAGTCTTGTTTATTGCTACTGCCAACTCATTATCATCTATCCAACCTGCTTTACGCGACCGTATGGAGATTATTGAAATGACAGGATACACAGTAGAAGAAAAAATTGAAATTGCAAAAAAACACTTGATTCCTAAACTGCTAAAAAACCATGGCTTATCTAAAAAAGATTTGCAACTTTCAAGTGCGGTAATAGAAAAAATTATTACCGAATACACGCGTGAATCAGGTGTTCGTTCATTAGAAAAAACGTTAGCAAAAGTGGTGAGAAATACCGCCAAACAGATTGCTATGGAAGACGAAACAATTACTAAAACAACTGTTGATATGCTCCATGCTATTTTAGGACCTGGACATTCAAGAGATAAATACCAAGGCAATGATGTTGCTGGAGTGGTTACTGGTTTAGCGTGGACTTCGGTAGGTGGTGATATTTTATTTATCGAAACCAGTTTGAGCAAAGGAAAAGGCAAACTAACCCTTACCGGAAATTTAGGTGATGTAATGAAAGAATCTGCTGTAATTGCATTAGCTTATTTAAAAGCTCATTCCGATTTAATTGGGTTAGATTCTTCTGCATTTGAAAAATGGGATATTCATATCCATGTGCCAGAAGGAGCAACTCCAAAAGATGGTCCTTCGGCAGGAATTACCATGTTAACTGCTTTAGCATCGGCATTTACTCAACGTAAAGTAAAAAATAAATTAGCCATGACTGGCGAAATTACTTTAAGAGGAAGAGTGTTACCAGTAGGTGGAATTAAAGAAAAAATATTGGCTGCAAAACGTGCTGATATTAAAGAAATTATTTTATCGGAAGACAACAAAAAAGACATTT